>NZ_SRTD01000129.1:0-397 GCF_004792105.1 Mesorhizobium sp. M8A.F.Ca.ET.161.01.1.1
AATTCGCTCCCTTGCTGCAACGCATCGCTTCCCCGGAAACGACACGCGCTCAGCAACGCCATCGCCGACGGACGAGTTGATCGAACGAAGGTGTTGACGGACTCGAAAAGTCCGGCATAATAGGCGGCTCGCTACGACGAAAGGCCTTCGGGTCCAACGACGGAGCAGCATCGGCAACAACGTCCACCCCGGTGAGACGGCCTTAACAAAGGAGTTGACGAAGCGGAAAAGCGGGCTATAATGGGCGGCTTGGCTACGAAGGAAACTTCGCAGCACACGGGAACGGCGCTGAGGCCACTTCCCTCGATCTTTGACAGTGTGCGCAGGTAACTTGTGAGGGCGCCTGCAGGAAGGATGATTGTCCATCTTGCAGACGTTTGATCAAGCAACTATTAAT
>NZ_SRTD01000130.1:0-396 GCF_004792105.1 Mesorhizobium sp. M8A.F.Ca.ET.161.01.1.1
CAACCCCGAAGCGGCACGCACCATCGTGCGCAGCAACACGACTGTCATGGGTGCGCTGCCGGTCAAGAGTGACGAAGCCGATGCGCTGATCTGCGGTCTGGAAAGCCGTTACGACCGCCATCTGCGCGACGTGAACCAGAACATCGGCAAGCAGGACGGCGTCCGCTCCTTCGCCGGCCTCAGCCTGCTCATCACCCAGCAGGGTGCGCTGTTCCTCACCGATACCTTCGTCAACAACGATCCGACATCGGAAGAAGTGGCCGAAATGGCCATTCTTGCCGCGAAGGAAATCCGCCGCTTCGGCATCACGCCGAAAATCGCGCTCGCCAGCCATTCCAATTTCGGCTCGCGCGATTCCGAAAGCGCCCGCAAGATGCGCCGCGCGCTGAAGATCGT
>NZ_SRTD01000131.1:0-396 GCF_004792105.1 Mesorhizobium sp. M8A.F.Ca.ET.161.01.1.1
GCAGTTCTCAGGCGGTTAGCGATCCCGGCGACCTAGGTCCTCGAGACGGCATGCAGCGCCTTGCCGGTATCAAGAAAGCTCGCAATGTTGGCGATTGTCGTGACCGCAATGTTTGTGAGTGCTTCCTGTGTGAAGAAACCCTGATGACCGGTTACCAGAACATTGGGAAAGGTCAACAACCGCGCGAAAACGTCATCGCGCAACACGTCATTGGACAGATCCTCGAAAAAGAGATCGGCTTCCTCCTCGTAGACGTCAATGCCGAGGGAACCGATTGTGCCGTCTTTCAATCCGGCAATCGCGGCCTGCGTGTCGATGATGGCGCCGCGGCTGGTATTGATGAGCATTACGCCCTTTTTCAGCAGCGGCAGCGTTTCGCTACGAATGAGATGGCGG
>NZ_SRTD01000132.1:0-395 GCF_004792105.1 Mesorhizobium sp. M8A.F.Ca.ET.161.01.1.1
CTTCGGTTTTGACGGTTCCGACCTGATGCCCGGCAAGATCGGCGCCGGCGCTTTCTGGACCGGCATGATCGATTTCGTCGGTGGCAAGTCTGCCGATCAAGTCGCCGCCGATATCCAGAAGGCCTGGGACGGCCTGAAGTAACACGGATTAAGACGAGGCCTGGCGGCTCGCTGCCGGGCCTCTTCCGCAGGAACGGCCCGACAGCTGCATAAATCAACGCGGCGCGGAGAGGATCAGGGAGGGAACATGGCTCAACAACTGGTGTCCGCCATCGGCGTTATGGTAGCGGGCGTTTTTGCCTGTGCTGCCTATTACTGGCTATCCGATAAGGCGTTGCAGGCAATCTTTCCCGTCCGCTCGGGAGATGTCCTTCATGCCTCCCGCAATCTCAATC
>NZ_SRTD01000133.1:0-395 GCF_004792105.1 Mesorhizobium sp. M8A.F.Ca.ET.161.01.1.1
CGGGCAAAGTCGGACTTCGCACTTCACGGGGCGAAGTTCTCGACTTGCTGGCCCTTTGGCGCATGCCTCTGACTTCTGTGCACGCAACATTAGCACTTTGCGCATATACCAAGATTCCAACAATCCCGGCGGTCGATCTTGACCTGAAACGCAAGACGTCGTCGATAGGCCGCTGTCCCGCCGGTTCGGATCATATGTTTGAAGTCACTGCCGAGGATGCGTTCGATTTCCGTTCGACGGAATACGCCGAGCTCTTCGCCAGTTCGGCGGCGACCGCCTTTCAGCACCCCATATGGCTCGCGCAACTCTATGAGCAGATCGTGCTGCAAGGCGGCGCCACGCCGCTGATCGTCGTCGTGCGCGCGCGTGCAGGCGGAAAGCTCGCGATGGTCCTG
>NZ_SRTD01000134.1:0-391 GCF_004792105.1 Mesorhizobium sp. M8A.F.Ca.ET.161.01.1.1
CTCCTGGTTGGCCTGTGCGGGCTTTTCCGGCGGCTTTGGCACGGCGGCAGGCGGTTCCGGCTCCAATTCGGCCGGTTTCTGCGGCGGCGTGGGGGCGACAGCGGGCGGCTTTCCCTCCGGTTCCGCCATGTCTGGTCTCAGTGTCGGAATCGGCACCTGGGCCGGCGCCTCAGGTTCGCTTTCCATATCGGTTGATGGCTCCGGGGTCGAAGGCTCTGGACGCCCCACGTTTTCCTGACGAGGCTTTTCTTGATCGAAGCGGGCGGATGCGCCAGCGTTCTTTGGACCGGCAGCGTTGCGCTCTTCCATCGTCGCGGCATCGGCCTTTCGCGCTTCCGTCGGACGGGGCTCTGGGACCGGAACATCGGCAGGCGAGGTCGGATGGTCCTGC
>NZ_SRTD01000135.1:0-390 GCF_004792105.1 Mesorhizobium sp. M8A.F.Ca.ET.161.01.1.1
TTCGCTATATCCGGATCCTGCGCGCACAACTCTCGGACTTCGAGCTTCTCGTTCTGTTTTATAACGGTTTATTCCCGCTCGCGGCAAAGTTTAAGGAATATGTGGAGTTCTTCACGCTGTTCGATAATCTCCCCAAAGATTTGCTCTTCAATCGCTTGCATGAGGAATTCTATGATCCGAGTGCATTTGATGAGAGGGCGCCGAAGAAGCCTCTCTCGTTCACCGATGCTGCAACGTAGAACCGGTTGTACGATAACGCGGTCCGAGTCGCTTTACACGCCCGTAAACATTGCCCGCTCTCGTCCCCGGAACAAGCGTAGTCGCCGGCGTGCGGAACATCCGCATCATAGCGCGTTTGTGCTTCTAGTGATCCGGAATTGCTGGCCAGAC
>NZ_SRTD01000136.1:0-389 GCF_004792105.1 Mesorhizobium sp. M8A.F.Ca.ET.161.01.1.1
CGAAGGCGATGAAGAGGCCGGGCACCAGGCCCGCGATCAGCAATGTGCCGATGGACACGTTGGCGATGGAGCCGGCAATGACGATCAGGATCGACGGCGGAATGATCGAGGAGAGCGTGGAGGTGCAAAGCGTCATGCCGACGGCATAACCCTTCGGGAAGCCATGCCGCTCCATCGCCTTGATCTCGATGGCGCCGACAGAGGCGATGTCAGCGACGGACGAGCCGGAGACACCGGAAAAAATCACCGAGGAGATGACGTTGACGTGACCGAGGCCGCCGGGCAACCAGCCCACCATGGCCTCGGCGAAATCGAAAATGCGCTCCGCAACACGCCCCCGCTCCATGACGGTGCCGACGAGGATGAACAGCGGCACGGCGACGAGCAGG
>NZ_SRTD01000137.1:0-389 GCF_004792105.1 Mesorhizobium sp. M8A.F.Ca.ET.161.01.1.1
CTAGACATAGTATGCCTCGTCCATTAACAGCACGCCGCCTATCGCCTTCTTCAGGATCTCCTTGGTCTTCGGGGCAGTGTCGCCGATATACTGGCCGACCAGGTCGTCGCGCGTCACCGAAACCAGATGGCCCTTGCGGACATAGCCCAGCCGATGCAGCAGGTCAGCCATTCGCAATGCGACGGTGGTCTTGCCGGTGCCCGGATTGCCGGTGAAGCTCATATGTAGTGTCGGCGTTTCGTGCGCCAGGCCCATGCGGCGGCGCGCCCGCTCGACCAGCAGGAGCGCTGCCGTCTCGCGGATGCGTCTTTTGACCGGGGCGAGCCCGATCAGCTCGCGGTCGAGCTCCGCCAAGACGTCCTTGACGCCGGAAGTCTCGAATTCCCCGC
>NZ_SRTD01000138.1:0-389 GCF_004792105.1 Mesorhizobium sp. M8A.F.Ca.ET.161.01.1.1
AAAGACAGCTGTTCCACCGTGGCGTCATTCTCAAGCTCGATCACGGCAATATAACCGGTGAGATGGCCTTGATAATAATGCCCGAGCGTCGGAGAAATACGCTCGGGCTGTTTCTTGCGTAGTTCGTGAAGCAAGCGGACATTGCCCACGCCGCCGCAGGCCAGCACAAGCGTCGTTACCGGAACACGCATGTCGCCATGCCCGTTGCTGAGCCGGACATCCGTAACCGCCCCCGTGGCGTCGACATCGATTGTCGTTGCGGATGTATCCGAAAGAAAATGTATCAAACGGGATTTTTCAATTCGATCCCGGCATGTCACGCCAAGGTCCGGCTGGCTGCTCCCCCACTCGATAGAGTCAAGATGGACATCTCCCGCCGGTGAAGCACC
>NZ_SRTD01000013.1:0-19501 GCF_004792105.1 Mesorhizobium sp. M8A.F.Ca.ET.161.01.1.1
ATCTTGGCCGACACGCCGTAGACACGCGCCGCATGGGCTTTGGAGAAAGCGCCTTCTATCACCGACAGCGCCATCTCCTCTCGACGCAGCGGTGTGAGACGGGCATTCTTATGGATGTTCATTCGGATCCTCCGATGGATGCTGAAGCGTGGTAACTCCAGTCTCCTCGGTCCGGTCCGAATGGACAACCTCCCGAAAGCTCACAGCTAGCCGATCATGTGCCCGGGGAGCATCCAGTTCGAAAGCTTGCTCTAAGCGGCTTGGTGACTTGGCCGAGGTCACCCAGGTGGAAATGACCAACACTTGGGGTAAGCCTAGTGGCGCTCCCCTCGATGATGTCTGGCGGGGTGGTTAGCCGCCTCCGTGGGACAAGATCAGTCTACACGAATGGGCTATAGCCTCTCCTCGCCTGCCTCACTGGCCGTCCTTCAGAGCCGGCCACACGAGCTTTTGTCTTTCAGCAGGGCGTTTTTCTCGCCAGCTACAGAGCCACACCGACGCCATTAATGAGCGTCCAGTCGACGGGTTGGATGGCCCTGTCCATCTTGCCCAGCACCTTGGCTTAGCATTTGCCGGTGCGGCGGAAGCCTTCAAGACGCAGTTCTTGACCTTCTCCAGATCAGCCTCGGATGGATATCGGCAAGGGTTCAGCTCGTCCTTTTGAACTTGCGCATCTTCGTGTTGGCCAACCCCAGGCCGCCCGACATATTTGCGGTCTATCCGGCACCTCAACTTCGAACAACCTTGCGGCAAGCTCTTGGGATAGCCCACGCTCGTGCCTCCACCACCCGCTCAGCAGAGCCAGATTTGTCGTTGATGGCACGGAACTTGCGGAGTCATTCGCAGATGCGTCACGGACCGAGAGTGTCGTCCCATGAATTCGATCACCAAAAAGGCCGCCCGACGTTGCTGGGACCGCCTGCAATTACCTTATCCCAGAATTGGGAGCAACGGCTTCAAAAGGGATAACTCATCACCTCAATTTTGTCGATCGCGCGGCCATCGAACCGCAGCCATCGATCAGACTTCCGCCTCGTTGCACTCATTGCGACCGCCTTGGTGCTTGCGACAACCGCTCAATTCTGGCTGCCAGGATAACCACATATGGCGACGGAACTTCCTGCTTCAAAGCAATATAGAGATCGTCGATCATCCCCCCATCAAGGCCTCGATCGAGGACACCGCGTTCGGCTTGCTTGGTTCGCAGTGAACAGACCGCACTTCGACGAATGCGATCGATGCGACCGCGCCGAGAACTCTCCCGCATTGTCGACGGTTGGGTCCGTCGGCCCTCCGATGAGGCCTCGGATGCGTCGGGCGCCGAGGCCTCGACTGATGCCGACTGGCCGCCGCCGGAAGGTCTCGCGGCTTTGATCCCCGGCGATGTAGCCACCCCTGCTGCAACAGCTCCTAGCCGGAGAACTCATTCATGACCGAATCGGCGACAGATTTAGTGGACGCGGCTTTGTTCGACCGAGATCGGCTTGACCCAGAAAGTCCCTATCAACGTTCTGGCCCTGCATGGGGTGCCATCATTTCGCTTTCCTTCGGCACCTTCGGGCTTGTGACGGCAGAGTTTCTGCCCGCCAGCGTTCTGACACCGCTCGCGCATGATCTCCGTATCACCACGGGCACGGCTGGACAGGCGCTAACAGCGACCGCAATCGTCGCGGCGATCTCGGCACCGATAATCGCCATCGTGACAAAGCGTCTGGACCGCAGGGTCGTCATCTGGGCGATGACGCTCCTGCTGATCCTGTCGAACGTTCTGGCAGAGGTTGCGGGGTCGCTGCCGGTTTTGCTGGCGGCACGCGTCGTCCTTGGCATATCGCTTGGTGGTTTTTGGTCTATTTCGGCAGCGTTGGCGATGCGGCTGGTTCCAAGTCACCTCATGCCGCGCGCCATGTCGATCATCCTCACCGGCGTTTCTGTCGCCTCCGTCTGCGCGGCTCCAATCGGCGCTTATGTCGGTGACATTTGGGGATGGCGAGCCTCGTTCAAGGTCGCCGCAATCGTGAGTGCCGTTGCGCTGCTCGTGCAACTCGTAACCATTCCGCCACTGCCTCCGATCGAAGTGCGCAGATTCCGCAGTCCGCTGGATGTCGCGAAGAATCCGGCGATGAAGGTTGCGGTGCTAGTCGTGCTATTGGTCGCTTCCGGCCATTTTGCCAGCTTCGCCTACATCCGCGCCTTTCTCGAGAGCGTTCCTGCGCTCGAAAAGAAGTCAATCCCGCTCGTGTTCCTTGCTTTTGGCACGGCCGGCGTCTTCGGCAATTTAGCCGGCGCATTCCTCACCAAACACAGTCTCAAGGCGGTCGCGGCCCTGCCGCCCCTGCTCATTGCCGTAGCCGCTGTCTCGCTCCTGACTATGGGAGCATCGGCCTTGACCTCGGCAATTGCAGTTGCCGTATGGGGCTTTGCTTTTGGCGCGGTCCCGGTCGGATTGCAGACATGGATGGTGCTACGCGCCGCTCCGAAACAGGCCGAGAGCGCTGGTGTACTGATGGTCATAACCTTCCAAGTGGCCATCGCAGCCGGCACAACTTTCGGTGGCCTATTGGTGGATCACACGGGTATTGCCAGTGTCTTTGTCTACAGCGCGGTTGCCACGTTCCTCGCTGTCTTGACAGTATTTTTGCTCGGCCCGAACCGCAAAACCTGACCGCCTGGTGGGGAGTGACGGTCGGCGGCGTTCACGCTATTGCCACCTCTGAGCTCGGCCCAAAGGCCGCGGCTTCGTCGTAACCATGCGGTCGATGGGGCAGCGCCAAATTGCTTCCTGCTCATCGCGTTGCGATAATACAGCGCGCTTATTGCGTCATCGTGTCCCCGGTCTCGGCTTCAATGCCCGGCTACTGGCTGCGGAGGCAGATGGGCGCCGGCGTCCCACCGACGACGATCGGTCTTTTCTCATGTAGCTGTCGGGGAAACGAGGCAGGTTTTCCGCCAGAACCCGCCAGTCGTCGCGCTCGCGTTCGCCTTCCTTGCGCGCACCGAACAACTGGATGATGATCTTGCCGTCGGACCCATATGCTTCGAGCGAGGTGACGTGACTGTCATTGGTCGGCTTGCGCACGGCCCAAACCTCACGGATTTGGTGGGTCCTGAGATGCAGCCGGAACGTTTCGTCCAGCACATGGATGCACGGCCCGATCTGCTTGACCGACTTGATTAAGCCGGAATGGGTCTGGATAGAACCTCGGTTGCCGACGAAGCACATGATCGGCAATTCGTCTTCGGCCGCACGCTGGAGCACGGCGCCAACTGCGGCATTGTCGAGCAGCCAAGCGTAATCCTGGCCGACCATGCGCAAAGCCTGGCAGCGGCTGAGCTTGAGCGTCTTTAGAAGGTTGACGTCAGTCAGCCGGCTCCAGTGCTCGCGTAGGTCGTCCACCGTGCCGGCCCAGTCCGCAGTCCTCGCGCCCAGGTCGGCTACTCTCGCCTTAAGCGACATGGTCGGCTCCTGGTTGGCGGATACGAGCTCGGCCACCAGCTTTCGATAGGCATGAAGGTTGGAGACCGGCCTGAGATGCACCTTATGCACTGCTGCGCCGGTGGCGTCGAAGAATTGCAAACTGCGCTGGATTCCGCCGCGATGGCGCCTTTCAACAGCGAAACCATACCTCCAAGCTTGCGGGAAGACGCGAAGGTCGAATTCGTCACCAAGGACCATGGCGTGATTGTTGCCGGTTATCACTCTGTTGAAGACGCCAATCTTTTCGTGCACGGCACCTTGATTGCGGGTCAGCGCCGTCACTTCGCCCACGAATTCGAGGCCCGTCAGAACGTGATTGACGCGCGGGTCGATGCGTGCCGCGCCGAAACCGCAATGGGCCGCGACCAGTTCCGCTTCCGAAATGGCCAATTGGGCTGCGAAATCACGCGCGGGAATGTTCGGACAGACTTCCCACGCACGCCGGATTTCGTTGGGCGACCGCTTCTTGCGCTGATCCATGTTTTTACCCCTGCCCCGTTCTTCTTTTGACGATCGATCGAAAAACGGGCCTCAGGGGTGTGCACGGCGGACGCGATCGATCGTCAGGCACATGCCAGTCGAATCCTGTCTCCGGGCGGTCAGCGGCCAATCGCCGGTAGAGAGCGATTGTTGGGTGGTCGGCGCCAATCGGCCGATCGAGCATTCGGGTACCACCGGCGGTGCTGCTTTCCCACTCAAGGCGGGTCTGATGGATCATATTGCTCTCCTTCGTTCTTCGATTGCGAGGGCAACCCAAAGGTGAATCGGCCGGCAATTTTGCCGCCGCAACGAAGGCTTCACAAAAATCGTGCCAGTTGCTCCGCGGCAAGCTCTGAACATCTTTGGCTCTGTTCATTGCTTTACGCGTGAGTGCATCGCGAACTCAGGCGCCCTTCCTGTGACGCGGACGCGACAAATCCGACAGTAAGTGTCGGTTGTCGGACGTCTCCCCAGCAATCGAGCATAAGAGACGTCGGGATGTCCTACGGTTTTTGACACGTCTTCCCTTTGGCACGGTCCATGCGAGATGATCCGCGAAAACGTCGGACCGAGGAGAAATCGAGCCATGATTACGCTCACCGACAACGCTGTTGCCGCCATCAAGGCCGCTCTTTACCGCGCCAGCGAGCCGGCGGAAGGATTTCGCATCATGGTCCATGCCGGCGGCTGCGCCGGCTTCCAATACTCAATGGGCCTGGAGAGCGTCTCACGTGAGGGCGATGCGATCATCGAGCGAGATGGGCTCAAGGTGTTCATGGATAGAGGCTCCCAACCCCATGCAGCCGGCATGACCGTGGACTTCGTCACTGGGCTCGAAACATCCGGCTTTGTTTTCGATAACCCCAATGCGCGTGAGACGTGCGGCTGCGGCAAGTCCTGCAAATGATTGCGAGGGAACAGGCTATGTTCGACTATAGCGACGCCAAGGAATACTGCGTCGAACCGGCACCGCCGGCGCTCTGGAACCGGCCGACACGCACTGTCGGCCCGGAACAATTGCGTTCGGTGATGCGCCAAATCGCGATCATCGATCGTTGCCGTGGGCAAGCAAACAAAATTGCCCGAAACAGCTGAATTCCCGGCAGATGCCGCCACCAAAGGGCAATGTCGACAGCGACCGGTCAGCCAAGCCATCGCTCGCCCGGCCGCCCACCTTACCAGATACGATATGCGCCAGAGGTTCAATGGCCCGCCTACCCTTGAATCATTTCAGCAGTTGAAGGATCACTCCCATGAACCCTGTCTATCTCGACAACAACGCAACGACGCGGGTTGATCCTGCAGTCGTTGGAGCGATGTTGCCTTTCTTTACGGAGCAATTTGGCAATCATTCGTCCATGCACGCCTATGGCGCATCGGTTGCTGAAGCCGTGAGAAAGGCGAGGCAACAGTTGCAAGCCCTCATCGGCGCGGGATTCGAGGACGAGATCATCTTCACCTCGGGCGGGACTGAAAGCGACAGTACAGCCATCCTTTCGGCGCTGGAGGTGATGCCCGACCGAACGGAAATAGTGACTTCCGCGGTTGAACATCCGGCCGTTCTGAAGTTGTGCGCGCACCTTGAAAAGACGCGCGGCGTCAAGGTGCACATTATCCCAGTCGATCACCACGGCCGGCTCGACCTGGACGCCTACAGAACCGCTCTCACTCCACAAGTGGCAATCGTCTCGATAATGTGGGCGAACAATGAGACCGGTACGATCTTTCCCGTGGTTAAGCTTGCCGATCTAGCCAGGGAAGTCGGCGCGCTTTTCCACACTGATGCAGTGCAGGCGGTCGGAAGGCTTCCGATTGAGCTGAAATCGACCGCGATCGACATGCTGTCGCTCTCCGCCCACAAGCTGCATGGTCCAAAGGGGATAGGCGCGCTTTATGTAAGACGTGGCGTGCGCTTCTCCTCCATGATCAAGGGTGGGCACCAAGAGCGCGACCGGCGTGCAGGCACTGAAAACACACCCGGCATAGTCGGACTGGGCATGGCGGCCGAACTCGCCTTGAAATTCATGGACGAGACAAAACGAATAAAATGGTTGCGCGACCGCCTTGAGAACGGGATCATCCAGCGCATCCCAAACACATCCATCAACGGCGATCCGCAAGAGCGATTGCCAAACACTGCAAACATTGGATTCGAAGGTATCGAAGGCGATGCAATTCCAATTGTCCTGAGCCGGCTGGGAATCGCCTGTTCCGCCGGGTCCGCCTGTGCCTCTGGCTCACTGGAACCGAGCCATGTTCTGATCGCTATGAACGCGGCATGTGGGGCAGTCCGCTTCTCCTTGTCGCGTGACAACGGCGAAGATGACGTAGACCGCGTGCTTGAGGTCCTGCCTGCGATCACCGAGAAGCTACGGGCCGTTCCCAGTGCTGGACTGTGCGGGCGAGGTGCAGAACAGCTTCATTCCGGCCCGGGTCCGAGCGGCACAATAGCCGACGAGCCGTGAGGTCTTCCTCAACGTGACGACCCTGCGCAATGGAGAGCAGTCAAACTCGGGGTCGCCTTCACCACTTCAGAAAAGCTTGAGATCGCCAAGTCTCTTGCCCAGCCGCCGTGCCAGAGGTCGGCACGCCGTCAGCAATGTCACCAATGCATCGACACCACAATTACGCGCCGGGAGAATACAATGAACTGCTCCGCTGATAGCCGCCCGATCGATCGCACCGATATCCTAGCGCGACTGAAGGGCCTGTCGGCCGCGGAGGACTTCTTCGCCTGCCTTGGCGTCTCCTACGACCCGAAAGTGATGAATGTCTCGCGGCTCCATATCATGAAGCGCGTGGGCCAATACCTTGCCGAAGAAGATTTCTCCGGTCTGCCTAACCAGGTAATCGCCGCGCGGGTGCGCGCCAAGCTGGAACGCGCCTACGAAGATTTCGCGACTTCCTCGCCGCTCACGCAACGTGTGTTCAAGGTGCTAAGGGACCACGATCCAAACATATGTCCCGCACCTGGCCGCGCCTTCGTCCCGCTCGACTCTGCACTGAAGCGGTTCGGAAAGTAATGAGCCCGACACGGCTGCGACGCGACAATGTCGAGAAGTCGACAAATCCAGTCCTCATGACGCCTCCTCGGAAGCAAACGAAGCCACCTTCTGGAATAGAGGCAGGAAGACGACTTGGCATGAACGATGCAGGCAATGAGGCGAACCGCCAAGCACGAATCCGGACTGGGAGCTTAGAGAAACCGCCAATGCATATCGTAATCTGCATCAAGCAGGTGCCGGATTCGGCACAGATCCGCGTGCACCCGGTGACGAACACGATCATGCGTCAGGGTGTTCCGACCATCATCAATCCTTACGACCTGTTCGCCCTCGAAGAAGCGCTCAAACTGCGCGACGTTCATGGTGGCGAGGTTACTGTGCTCACAATGGGTCCGCCCATGGCGGAGGACTCGCTGCGAAAGGCGCTCGGTTACGGTGCTGACCGAGCAGTTCTCTTGACGGACCGCTATTTTGCCGGATCCGATACGCTGGCGACTTCCTTTGCTCTTTCGCAAGCAATCGCAAAAATTGGGGAGACTTTCGGCAGGCCGGACATCGTCTTCACCGGCAAGCAGACGATTGACGGCGATACCGCCCAGGTCGGACCGGGCATAGCCAAGCGCCTAGATTTATCGCAACTTACCTATGTCGCGAAGATTGCCTCCATCGATCTCGATACGCGAGAGATCGAAGTCGCGCGTCGCGCCGAAGGCGGCACCCAGTTGCTGAAGAGCAGACTCCCTTGCCTCATTACCATGCTGGAAGACACCAACGAAATCCGCCGGGGCTCGCTCCAGCAGGCTCTGTGCGCGGCGCGCAGGCAAGTCGTGAAGTGGACTGCAGCCGACGCCGGCATTGACGATCTCACCCGGTGCGGTCTGCGTGGCTCGCCTACAGTCGTCAAGCGTGTTTTCGCCCCCACCGCACGGGCAGAAAGGGCGGCGCAGATCGACACCGCGGAAAGGGGCTTGCAGGACATAGCCGATGAACTCATCGCCGATATCTTAACCCGCCGGCCGGCGCTGGAACATGAGCTGGCCTTCAACAGCGGCACGTGACGGCCAGGAGCAGAAAATGTCGACCGCAAGCCAAACCACCCCTCGCATTGCCCCCGGCCGTGCCGGTGTAAAGAAAGAACTTCCCGACCATTTCAAAGACTACCGGCACGTGTGGGTCTTCCTCGAGCTCGAACGCGGCAATGTGCATCCTGTATCATTCGAACTGCTGGGCGAAGGCCGCAAATTGGCCGACAAGCTTGAAGTCCAGCTCGCGGGCGTCGTGCTGGGACCGCCGGGCGAGATGGTCGAGGACGCTGTTGCCGAGGCCTTCGCTTACGGGGCGGATCTTGTCTACATCGTCGATGCGCCGCCGCTCGCCGACTACCGGAACGAGCCGTTCGCCAAGGCGCTCACGGATCTGGTCAATACCCATAAACCCGAAATCCTCCTTCTCGGCGCGACCACACTGGGCAGGGATCTTGCAGGCTCGGTAGCGACGACCCTGCAGACGGGGCTCACGGCCGACTGCACCGAACTTGATGTAGATTCCGACGGTTCACTCGCCGCGACCCGTCCGACTTTTGGTGGCTCATTGTTGTGTACGATCTATACACTAAATTACCGGCCGCAAATGGCGACGGTGCGACCAAGGGTCATGCCTATGCCGCAACGGGTGGATAAGCCGGTCGGGCGTGTCATGCGGCACAAGCTGTCGCTCGTTGAGGACGATATCGTCACCAAAGTCCTCGGCTTCCTACCGGATAACCAGTCGGCAATGGCAAATCTTGCCTATGCGGATGTCGTGGTTGCGGGAGGCCTCGGTCTCGGAGCGGCGGAGAACCTTCAGCTTGTGAAGAATCTTGCCCGAGCGATCGGCGCCGAGCATGGCTGTTCGCGCCCCTTGGTCCAGAAGGGCTGGATGCCGGCTGATCGACAGATTGGACAAACTGGCAAGACCATTCGACCGAAGCTTTACATCGCGGCCGGAATTTCCGGCGCCATCCAGCACCGAGTTGGGGTCGAGGGGGCCGATCTCATCGTCGCGATCAACACCGATCCGAACGCGCCGATTTTCGAGTTCGCCCACCTCGGGATCGTCACGGATGCAATCCGCTTCCTGCCCGCACTGACGGAAGCCTTCACCCGGCGGCTGTCGCCGCACAGTCGAGACAAGCTTGCGAGTTGAGGGAGAGGACATGATTGAACAATTCGATGCCATAGTGGTCGGAGCCGGCATGTCTGGAAACGCAGCTGCTTACACTTTGGCAAGCCAGGGGCTGAAGGTACTGCAGTTGGAGCGCGGGGAATATCCGGGCTCTAAGAACGTCCAGGGTGCCATAATGTACGCGAACATGCTGGAGAAGATCATCCCGGACTTCCGGGATGATGCGCCCCTCGAGCGGCACCTGGTCGAACAGCGACTTTGGGTGTTGGACGACACGTCTCACACCGGAATTCATTACCGGTCGGACGACTTCAATGAGGCGAAACCCAACCGCTACACGATCATTCGCGCCCAGTTCGACAAATGGTTTTCCCGCAAGGTGCGCGAGGCTGGCGCGACGGTCCTGTGTGAGACGACCGCGACGGAACTCGTCCGTGATGGCAATGGCAAGGTGATCGGCGTCCGCACAGACCGGGCTGGCGGAGTGGTCTTCGCGAATGTGGTCGTTCTCGCAGAAGGGGTGTCGGGATTGCTTGGCACTCGCGCAGGCCTGCGCGAGATGCCGAAGCCGGAGACCGTGGCGCTTGCCGTCAAGGAAATGCATTTCTTGCCCGAAGAGGTCATTGGCCAGCGGTTCGGGGTCAAGGGCGATGAAGGCTGCGTAATCGAGGCCGTGGGCACGATCTCTCGCAGCATGGCCGGGCTCGGCTTCCTTTACACCAACAAGGAGTCGATATCACTCGGCATCGGCTGCCTGGTCTCGGATTTCGCCGCGACGATGGAGAGCCCGTCCGCCCTCCTGGATGCGATGAAAAACCATCCTTCGATCCGGCCGCTGATCGCTGGCTCGGAGGTGAAAGAATATGCCGCCCATCTTATCCCCGAAGGTGGTTACAAGGCCATTCCGCAGCTCTTCGGCGACGGTTGGGTCATCGTCGGCGACGCAGCGCAACTGAACAATGCCATTCACCGTGAGGGTTCGAACCTTGCCATGACCTCGGGTCGTGTCGCGGCTGAGGCGATCATCAAAGTCAAAAGCCGCAACGGTCCTATGACCAAAGCGAACCTTGCGCTCTACAAGACGATGCTGGATGACTCCTTTGTGATCAAGGATCTTAAGAAATACAAGGACATGCCAGCCTTGCTCCACACCAATTCCAGCAACTTTTTTGACAGCTATCCGCGGCTGATGTCGCATGCCGCTCAGAACTTCATGCGTGTCGACGGCACGCCGAAGATCGAGAAGGAAAAGAACACCACGGCCGCCTTCATCAACGCGCGCTCGCGCTGGGGGTTGGTCAGCGACGCGGTCCGCCTGGCATTGGCATGGCGCTGAAGAGGGTACAAGATGACGATCGCAGTGACGAAGGTTCGTGTCGAGGACAAACTTTACCAGAACCGCTATCTGGTCGATTCCGGCCGCCCCCATATTATAGTGCGACCGCACGACAAGCCAAGCGCGAACTTGCTTGCGTTGACCTACGTCTGTCCGGCGAAATGCTATGAGTTGAATGACAAGGGTCAAGTCGAGATCACCGCCGACGGCTGCATGGAATGCGGCACCTGCCGGATATTGTGCGAGAAAGGCGGCGACATCGAGTGGAACTATCCGCGCGGCGGCTTTGGTGTCCTGTTCAAGTTCGGATGATCAGCCGGGACCGTGCCAAGAGCATGCCGGCAGCGAGCAACTGCGGCACACCATGAGCCTCTCCATCCACTTGCAAAGAGCTAGTGAATATTGGCCTTTCGCAATTCAAATTTCCTTGACTCGTTAGCGGTGTCCTCAGGCCACGGCGCTGCCCTGTGCGCCGGACTTACCACCGGTCACGTGGTCGAGCCCCTTTGGGACAACGCCCGGCCATCGTGCCGGATGGCAGCCACAACGGCCGGTGAGCAAGTGGAACGGCACAACCCATGGCAAAGACGTATGTGCTAGTGCATGGTGCCTGGCATGGCGGATGGTGTTGGCGGGACGTGGCTGCCAATCTTCGCAAGATGGGATGCCACGTGACCACGCCGACCAGGTGTCGGCGAACGCGCACGTTTGCTGTGCAAGGACATCACGCCCGACACATTCGTGACCGACATCGTCAACCACATTGTGACGGAAGAGCTGAGCGATGTGATCCTTGTCGGTCACAGTCTAGGCGGCATCAGCATCACCGGCGCCGCCGACCGGATACCCGACCATATCAGCCATCTCGTTTATCTCGACAGCGCCATCGTCGAGAGCGGTCAAAGTGTATTCAGCACCATGCCCCCCGACATCGTCGCGGCCCGTCGAAAATTGGTTGCGGAGGAAGGACGGGGTATCTTCATGCCGACTCCGCCGCCAACAGCATTCGGCATTCCCGAGGGACACTCGCTCACGGACTGGGTGCGGCGCCGGATAACACCGCATCCGGCAGGCACCTACGAAAGCGGACTTAAGCTCGAGCACCCGCTCGGCAACGGCAGACCCCGAACCTATGTCGTCTGCACTAATCCACTCCACCCGCCGATGGCGGGAGCGCGAGAATGGGTCGCGAAGCAGGATGGCTGGGCGTGGCAGGAACTCGCCACTGGCCACGACGCAATGATCCTCGCGCCGACGGAAGTTGCTCTCCTTCTTAGCGCAGTCGGCTGAGGAACCAAGTAGGGTGAGCGGCGGCCGATTCTCAGGCCGTGGCCTTGAGCTCTGGTGCACGGATAGGCCCAACGGGTCGTTCCGGTGGCGCCACCGAAACCACTAGGCGGGAGTGGCCTGTCCTGCCGACGTCGCAAGCTTGCGAGCGTTCCGCCGCGGCCGCAGCCCGTAGCGCCGGGCAACCTCCGAGATCACCGCGTCGGCTCCAGGGTCTCGGAATGACTCCGTGCCTTGTCGTCCATCGACCAATGCCGCCGACCAACAGCGCCGTTGATCACCCTCGAAAACGCCGAGGCTGCCGCTCAGGGTCAATCGTAAGTTCAAGTTCAGACACAAGCCGATCTCCGATCCACCTCAGAATCGGCAGGCCCACAGATCGCGGGTCCTCCTGGAAGGACACAGCGCTTACCCTTGAAATATGGAGAACCATGGCTTTGCGCCGTCGGCAGTTGAGCTGATCTCGCAATGCTATTTCCCCGGCAACGTCCGAGCCGGAGAACTGCGTGCTTGGCGTTCTCCTCTGGAAGGAACCAATCTTTCGGAACGTGGCAATGTCATCGACGAGCTCTCACGGGCCAGCACGATGCCGGTTCGGCGCATCGGCGCCCCCTGAACACGAGATAGCCACTTGCGATTCTAACGATACGGCCGGACGGGGGCTGAGACCGCGGCGGACGGAGCGTGACGGCTGATCGACACAATGGAGAAGGCCGGCTGGGTTCAGGCTAATGCGGCTCGAATTCTCGGCCTCAAGCTGCGACAAGTCGGCTAGGCGATACGCCGGCATAGTATCGAGGTGAAGGAAATTCTAAGAGCCTGATGAGCCAATCGTCAGGCCAGTGGTCTTGCGCGCCCTGTGCGCGACAAGGAGTGCTTCGTGCTTCTGAACGGATTTGGACTTGCACTGTCGCAAGCAGGACAAAATTGTGTCGCGCCGGCCTGACACAATGCGATATCGACCCGAATAGTGAACTGAAGCCGCTTTTTTCAGTTGGTATGGCTCTTGCACCTTGAACCGCGACGTTACCAGCAACGGAGCCGTTTGATGTCCTCACCGACAGTTTCGATTGAGGGGCCGACTAGCACGACATCCGAGGGTTTTCTGGCAGCCGCGAAATCCGGTGGCTGCGCATCGTCCTCCTACGGCTCGTCGCCGACCAGCCCGGGCGAAGGGGATCCGGCTATTTGGGAAAGGATCAAGGATCACCCCTGCTTTTCGGAGGAAGCGCATCATTATTTCGCGCGTATGCATGTGGCGGTCGCGCCGGCTTGCAATGTCCAGTGCAACTATTGCAATCGCAAATACGATTGCGCCAACGAGAGCCGGCCTGGTGTTGTGTCTGAGAAGTTGACGCCCGACCAAGCGCTACGCAAGGTCATCGCCGTTGCCAACAAAGTTCCGCAGCTTTCGGTTCTTGGCATCGCTGGGCCGGGGGATGCCTGTTACGATTGGGAGAAAACGAAGGCAACGCTCGACCGCGTCATCAGGGAAATCCCCGACATAAAGCTGTGCGTCTCCACTAATGGGCTCGTGCTGCCGGACCATGTCGCCGAGCTTGCCGAAATGAATGTTGATCACGTGACGGTCACCATCAACATGGTCGACCCGGAAGTCGGCGCGAAGATCTATCCATGGATCTTTTATGAAAATCGCCGCTACTTCGGCATCGAAGCCGCTCGAATCTTGCACGCGCGGCAGATGCTGGGCCTGGAGATGCTGAGCGCGCGCGGCATCCTCACCAAAATCAACTCGGTGATGATTCCTGGAGTGAACGACCAGCACCTGTTTGAGGTGAACAAAATGGTCAGGGAGCGGGGCGCGTTTCTGCACAACGTGATGCCTCTGATTTCGGACCCGGCGCACGGTACCCACTACGGACTCATCGGGCAGCGCGGCCCAACGGCAATGGAGATGATGGCTCTTCAGGATCGACTTGAAGGTGGCGCCAAGTTGATGCGCCACTGCCGGCAGTGCCGGGCAGATGCTGTCGGCCTGCTCGGTGAAGATCGTGGCCAGGAATTCACGCTGGACGGGATTCCCGACGATGTCGCCTACGATGCTGGCAAGCGTCAGGCCTATCGGCAGGTGGTCGCACACGAGCGCCGTGATCATGAGGCGGCGAGGAGCGAGGCCATCGGTATGGTCAAGGCAACAGACTCCGAAAAGTCGCTTCTGGTTGCGGTGGCCACTAAGGGAGGTGGACGGGTCAACGAACACTTCGGCCACGCGAAGGAATTCCAGGTTTATGAAGTCTCGCCTAGAGGGATCAGCTTGGTCGGGCATCGGAAGGTCGAGCGGTATTGCCTCGGAGGCGGGGGCGAAGACGCCATCCTCGAGGGCGTCATCGCAGCGCTCGAAGGCATACACATAGTGCTATGCGCCAAGATCGGAAATCGCCCGAAGGAACAACTCTCGCGAGCTGGACTGCGCGTAACCGACGCCTATGGCCATGACTACATCGAGACCGCAGTCAGCGCACTTTACGCGGCAGAGTTTGGGATCAGACCACTAGCGGCGACGGCCTGAGCCGTCTCGTCCGATAACCAGGAGTTAGAATGGCTTTAAAGATCATCGCATCCCAATGTACCCAATGCGGGGCCTGCGAGTTCGAATGTCCTTCGGAAGCGATCAAGTTCAAGGGCGACGCCTATGTGATCGATCCAAACAAGTGCACCGAATGCAAGGAGGCCTTCGATACGCAGCAATGCGTGTCGGTCTGTCCGGTACCGAAAACCTGCGTTCCCGCTTGATTCCTACCGAAACGGTCGGGTTCGCCGCACGACGACGCCTGCAACCCGCGACCACAACAAAAGCCTCGAGAAAGGAATGGACAGCATGTGGTCCAGACGCGAACAGGAGGTCGAAATCGGCAGACCGCCACGGTTCATGCAGGGTGAGCGGGTCCGTGCGATACGCCACATAAAAAACGACGGCACCTATCCCGGCAAGGAGATCGGCGAAAACCTCGTGCGGAAGGGCGACGAAGGCTACGTGCGCGACATTGGAACCTTTCTCCAGCAATTCTTCATCTATGCGGTCGAATGGATCGATCGTGGCACGGTCGTCGGCATGCGAGCGCGCGAACTCATTAGCCTCGACAAAGTCGAGGTTCCCTGCGGAGCTGAAGGCATTTCCAACGGGGGAACAGCCGGATGAAAGTAATGATTCGCAGGACCGCTACTGGCTTGTCGGCTTATGTCCCCAAGAAGGATCTCGAAGAGCCGATCACCGAGATTGAGAACGCTGACTTATGGGGCGGGACCGTGACGCTCAGGAACGGTTGGCGGCTCATGCTGCCCGACCTTCCGCGCGACACGCGTTTGCCGATCACCGTCGAGGCGATGAAGATTTCCGACGGGGCCTGATGCCGGTGGGTTCAGTGGCGGAGAGGAAACGCGTATGAACACGATGCTGAGCTGGGACCATCTCGTCGTCGTCCGGGGCAGTTTTGCCAAAAAACTGATTGACCTGCTGAACGGCGCTCTCAAGGCCGATCGAGTGATCCCCTATCTCGGTCCTGGTCTTCTGCAGCTTAACCCACCGGAATCACCTGTACCTTGCACCCCTGAAGATGTCGCCGCGGCCCTCAACAAGCGGGCGCCTGCCCCTTCCAGGATTCGCACCAATATGTGGTCGGTCGCGCAGTTTATCGAGCAGCGCCGACATCGTCGGACTCTCCAAGCGTGGATGGCGGAGATATTCGCAGCCCCCGCCGAGCCGACCGTTCTTCACGCCTGGCTCGCAACCCTTCAACTGTCTGTCATCATCGACAGCTGGTACGATGGCGCCATGCGAGCAGCCCTTGCAGAGGCCGGCCAAACAGACGTTGTCGAGATACAAGGAACGACGCGCGCGACCGGAATCGGTAACATCTGGACGAGAACTTACGATTTGTCAGGAACAGAACTCGAGGCCGAACAAGTGGCTAGGACGGTGCTCTATGCGCCGCACGGCAGCGTCAGGCCGGCGGCAAACTTCCTCGTGGCTGATTCCGATTACGTCGAAGTCCTAACCGAAATTGATATCCAGACGCCGATCCCGGACGCGGTGAAGCAACGGCGCGTCAACCGGGGTTTTTTCTTCGTGGGCTGCCGCTTCAACGATCAGATGCTGCGCACATATGCCAGACAGCTGATGAAGCGCTCCACTGGCCCACATTTTGCGGTGATCGATTCGGCTACGCTGACCAGAAACGAACGTCGTTTCCTTGCCGAAGGCGCAATCACGGTCATCGACATGCCGATCCGCAACGCCGCGGCTCGCCTCGTCGGGGTCGATGCTAGCCAGGATTAATGGCCGGCGATTGCTGGTGAGTCGCTGCTTGCCTCCAAGGGCGAAAACTCAGTTGGGAATACATTCGTGAGTAGTAATGCTAGTGGCAGCACAACGTAGGCTCTGAATTCGTTGGGCGATGTGAAAGGGTCCGCTGCTGCGGGACGTGAGCACGTTGCGGCGGCATTACGCACATGATCTTGTGACCCCCGTGGCAAAAGAACTGAAGCGCCCGAGTCGCGACAACATATGCAGCGCTCAATGGCTTCGACAAAAATTCGGCACAGTTTCGACAGTTCGCATGCACCTCCAGGGTCAACGAGGTTGATTATGCCTGTTTATGTGGGTCGGCCACGCGAGCAGGAATTCCCACTACCTTTGCCCCGGCGGGAACATCTCGTGTGACCACGCAGCCAGCGCCTACCACTGCATTATCACCAATCGTGACGCCAGGCAGAATGATTGCTCCACCGCCGATCCAGACACGGCTGCCAATGTGAACAGGACGCCCGACCTGCAGGCCGGCCTGCCGCTGCTCGGCATCATGTGGATGATCGGCGGTATAAATCTGCACAGCAGGCCCAATTGCCGTTCCTTGCCCGATTTTGACCTCTACCACGTCAAGAATAACGCAGTTGAAGTTGATGTAGGCATTGGCTCCAATGCGGATATTGAATCCGTAGTCGCAAAAAAAGGGCGGACGGATGACCGTTCCGCGCCCAACCTCTCCCAGCCGCTCGGACAAAAGCTCATGCCAATGCCCCGTGGTCTGCCCCAGCGTATCATTGTACCGCTTGAGCCAAGCCCCGGTGGCCAACAGGTCAGCTTGGATCTCCGGATCCGCCGCATTGTAAAACTCGCCTGCGAGCATCTTTTCTTTTTGGCTACGCATCATAGTCTCCCGTCAGGTCGTGTCCCGTACAGTGATGCAGGAACGCACATCAAACTGCCTCGGCAACTTTGTAACTCGGTCTTGCCGGGCGCGCGGTCGGTCACGAGCCGGGGCGACAGTTTCGTCTCGACCAACTTCCGCGAATTTGGATATCGCAGATCAACCGGTCGCAGGGGCCAATACCTGACGAGGTCGGCAACTGTCCAGCGGTCGAACTCACTTTCATGCCCATCTCAGATTGCGTGATATCGAGCGGTAAGCCATCAGCTAATGTATCGACCAGGTCCCGCCAGCGGAGATCTGCGCGTCGCCTCTACGCATGCTGGCGTGTCACCAATAATACATCGATTATTTCTGGATCCAGGCACGTCGAATTGATTTGCCTTGCGGTGTAGAGCGAAGTTACTAGCCATAGGATTACTCCTTTTTAGTTTGTCAGTCGCAGAGCCCCAGTATGACTACGTGGTAGAAAGCACACGGCCGGAATCTTGGCAGCGCTGTTCACACCCACTTCGTAAGCCTGGCCGATGGGCTCGCCAGAGCACCAATGCTTGACCTGCTCCAGCTCTTGCTCGGCGGGTTGTTTCAGAGACGCTTGATCTCGATACCGCGTTTTCTCAGCACGTAGCCGATCTGGCGCGGGGTCAAACCGAGCAGGCGCGCCGCCTTTGCCTGCACCCAGCCACACTTTTCCATGGCAGCAATGACCGTATCGGCATCGGGCACCCTACCACGACTCGTGGCAGGGCCTATCGGCGCTTGCCCGTCGCCGACGGGCGGGGCGGCACAGGCGGCGGAAGGCTGGATCGTAGTCGACTTCTCTGACGTCGGCGGTCCGTTCTTCCACAGCGCCGCGGCCAAGCACTGATCCGCGTAACAGGCAAAGTCAGTTCTGAGGATTGATGGACCCGTCGCCAGAACTGCCGTCCGTTGAACGCAGTTTTCGAGCTCTCGGATGTTGCCTGGAAATTCGCAGTTCATTAGCACCTCAATCGCTTCGGGAGCGAAGGTCAGCGTGTGATCATTCTCAGTATTGAAATTCTTGAGAAACTGAGCGGCCAAGAGCGGAATATCACCTCGCCTTTCGCGCAATGCCGGCACGCGTAAAGTGACGACGTTGATGCGATAATAGAGGTCTTGCCGGAACTCCTTGCGTTGAACTGCCGTTTCCAAGTCCCTGTTCGTTGCGGCAATCACGCGAACATCAACTTTAATGGTGTGGTTGCTGCCGACGCGCTCAAACTCCTGCTCCTGCAGGACACGCAGCAGCTTAGCCTGGAACGAACCTGATATTTCGCCAATCTCGTCCAGAAACAATGTGCCTTTGTCGGCAGCCTCAAAGCGCCCCTTGCGCAAACTGCTCGCGTCGGTGAAGGCACCCTTCTCATGACCGAACAAGTCAGATTCCAGAAGCGTCTCGGTGAGCGCCGCGCAATTGACCTTGATGAAGGGCTGCTTGGCGCGAGGCGAGAGCTCGTGAATGGCTTTGGCAACCAGCTCCTTACCGGTTCCGGATTCACCTCGCAACAGGACCGTAGTCTTCGCCTTGGCCACCTTGACAAGGTGCTCACGCAGCTTGCGCAGCGCCTGACTATCGCCAAGCATCTCCTTGCTGATCTTTTTACGTTCCATTTGGCAGCCCATCCCACTCCGCCACCCGCCGGTAGAACTGCACTGGACGGTGAGCTGTGTTGTATTTCGTCATCATCATTCTCGATCTCACCTTTGTTGCTTCGAAATTTTCGGCGCGCGGACGCCCTCGGCAAATGGCAATGGCGCCTGAGCATCGTTGCCTTTCACCAGGACGAGCGTCTTCCTCCGCGCGGGCGCTCGCAATATGCGGTTTGCGCAGGCCTTTACTCGACCGGTCGCTGTTCTGTCCGGCTTCTGCCGCACCGCAGCCTGCAAACTCATCCTTGACAAGAAAGGAGGGGAGTCAACCGAGCTCTCCTTGCATTTATGCAAGGAAAATTGTCAGTTTGATAGAATTCTATCAAAACGGCAGAAACGCCCCGCCCCAGTTTGGCTGTACCTGCGGCGTTCAGCGTACGTGACGACATGTGCGGACTTGTCCCAATTGCCATCCGAGTTGTGCGGAACAGTAGCTGCTGCGCTGTTCGCTTCAACCGCGTGAGGCCGGAGACAGTAGAGACGGCGGCTCGTCGAGCGAGGTTTCATTGTTCGGCTACTAAACCGGCTGTCCTTTGGTGGGAGTTGGTTTCGCCCAAGTTCTGGGCCTGGGGGCGTCTAGCCCGTTTCGCCGCACAGGCTCCTTCCACATCGTCGAGGCCGAGAAGGAGGGACCCCACAGCTCTCCCTGTATCACAATGCCCCGCCCCTCAAGCAGCTAGATACGACAGGTGACCTCAAATGAGGCGTCTTGCATGGCTTCTACACCTGCCTGAATGCCAGAACTGCGTTCGTACCGCCCATGGCGAAGGCGTTGCTCATGGCGACGCGCACCTTGCGCTCGCGCGGCACATTGGGTGTGATGTCGAGGTCGCAAGCGGGATCTGGCTCGCGATAGTTGGCGGTCGGCGGCACGACGTCCTCTTGGATTGCCATCACGCAGGCGATCATTTCAAGC
>NZ_SRTD01000013.1:19599-164140 GCF_004792105.1 Mesorhizobium sp. M8A.F.Ca.ET.161.01.1.1
CGCACCTTGCGCTCGCGCGGCACATTGGGTGTGATGTCGAGGTCGCAAGCGGGATCTGGCTCGCGATAGTTGGCGGTCGGCGGCACGACGTCCTCTTGGATTGCCATCACGCAGGCGATCATTTCAAGCGCGCTCGCTGCGCCGAGGCAATGCGCGTGCGTGGACTTGGTGGAAGAGATGGACATCGAATAAGCGTGGTTTCCAAACACACGCTTGATCGCCGCCGTTTCAGTCTGATCATTGCTTTTGGTACCGGTGCCGTGCGCGTTGAGGTAGTCGACGTCCTCGGCATTCAGCCCGGCATCGGCAAGGCAGGCGCGCATCGCCGACGCTGGCCCCTCGACAGATGGCGCGGCAATGTGGAAGGCATCGGCGGAAAGGCCGACGCCGGCGATCTCGGCAAGAATTGTGGCACCACGCCTCGTGGCATGCTCGTAGCTTTCCAGCACGGCCATGCCCGCACCCTCGCCCAGCACCAGGCCCTTCCTATCGGCGGAGAAGGGCCGGCAGGTATCGGGTGAAAGCACGCGCATTGCTTCCCATGCTTTCAGCACGCCCCATGCGAAGGGTGCGTCGCTGCCTCCGGAAACCATTACGTCGGCCCGGCCCAGCTTGATCTGGTCCACCGCCGAGGCGATCGCATGGTTGGCCGAGGCACATGCGGAGGTCACCCCGAAGACCGGCCCGCGCAAGCCGAGGCTCAAGCTCACCTGGCCGGCGGCGGCGCTTGGCATCGTTTTGGGTACAGCGAGGATGCCAACTCGCCTCGCGCCGTCCAAAAGGAGGGCCCGGTAAGTTTCCTCCATCACATCCCAGCCCAAGCCGCCGACGCCCACTGTCGCGCCGAAGCGATGGGCATTCCCCTCGTCGCAGGAAAGTCCGGCCTGCCGCATGGCTTCGCGCGCTGCAAGCACGGCGAGCAAGCTGAAGCGGGCCATGGAGACGAACTGCTTGCGATTGATGTCGTGCTGGGGCAGCGCCTTGATCTCAGCGCCGGTCATGCCCTCCAGGTCATGAAGCTCGGAATTGGCGATCGGGCCGATGGCGGAGCGGCCTTCGCGCATCTCTTTCCACATAGAGGCGGCGTCGGTGCCCAGTCCGCACAGGCCGCCCACTCCGGTGATAACGACGCGCCTGTCCATTCAAGCCTCCTTCGCAAGCAAGCCGCGGACGGCTTCCACGACGTCGCCGACATTCTTGAGATTGGACCAGGCATCGGCCGTGTTCATGTCGATCTTGATGCCGTAGGCCTGCTCCACATCCCAGAGGACGTCCGCCAAACCCAGCGAATCAAACCCGAGCGCGTCCAGTTCCGTGGCGATTGTTATCTCGCCGACGAATGACGTAGGCATTCCCTCACCGCTCTCCGACTCGGCGCGTTTCTTGATCAGGGCAATGACGTCCGTTGCGAATTGATCGGCCATTCTGTTTCCTGTCTTTCTTTCCCGCGTTTCGACCTGGACGCGGCTCAGTTCCTGAGGCGCGCCGCGTCGCGAAAGCCATCACGCTTGGGCAACTGACAAAGCCCAATGCTCATAAAGCCGGATCAGGTCCGGCCGGTGTGTGGCGTAGGTGCAGTATGACGATGTGAGCCGCTACACCGTGCGCGTCTCCCAGTCTGTCCATAGGCTCGGAAGAAGTCGGACCCGGTCAGTTGCAACTCCCTTTCCCAGCACTCCACTGCCCGGTAGAGCGCATGAAAAATCTCCTTTCGGGCGGTTTCTTAAGACGCTCGCCACGCCATGAGGCAGTGGGGGCATCGGTGTGCGTCAGGTGCTTCTGCCCATGCAGGATTCCAGAACATTGATGAAATCGTTTGTTTCGATGAAAGGCATCCACACTTTGGATAGTTGACCACGCGTTTCAAAGATCGTGAACTACATCTCGTCGTTGTGCTCGACGCACTCCCGACAGAGCGCAACCTCATGGGCGCGGCATGCAGGATTAACCGAGCCCAGCCGGTCATGAGTGCGGCCGGCGCTCGGCTGCTCGATTATTTGCGCGATAAGCTCGCGACCATGTCCGCGGAGGTATTCAAACTTAACGCTGCGTCCGGGAGCTCTTGCCCTCCAGTTCGCGACGCTCTCCCGCCCATCCAGTGCTCGTTTATTTCGTCGGATAGTTTGACCCGGCTCTACCGAATCGCCGCTTCAGGATCATTCTTCCCGATTTCGTCACGCTCGTATTTTCTGCCGCGTCCTACACCGATTGGGCGCGAACAAAACTGAGCGCCTTGGAACCCGAACCCGTGCGTCGTGACCGGGAGCATCCGGGGCGAACTCATCCGCTCGGGGGCATCGCATCACCGGACGGCGACAGGCACGGTCGACCGGCATCTCGGCATCGGCTGGGAATTCGTCCATGGTCTGCATTGGCGACGACGCTTCCTGAGGCCACGTAGCCCTTATGCCAAGCTGGGCGCCCGGTTTGCGGCATCCGTGCCTACCCTCTTCGGACCTCGTGGGTTCCAACCGGCGACGAGGCGTGCATAGGCGCCCTCGGCCTGCTCCACCCAGCGGCGCTCTTCTTCCCGGTGGCTCTTTATGTTGTAGGCGTGCGCTCCCTTTTGGCCGCGCACAGCCTTGCTCCCGGCCTTGAGTTCCACATCGCGCAAGCTTCTTGGCATGCAGGGAGGGTCGAGCCTACGCGTAACTCTCGCCCTTCTCAACAGATGACAGATCACGACAGAGAGTTTGCGTGCGGTTGCCACGGCCGCGACATGCTGTCCGCGCCGGGCTCGCACGCCGCAGGGAGAAGGCTCGCAACGGTCCGGGAGCACGAGCGGCCGCCCAGGCCGCCTCGACGAGCATGCCGCGCGCATGACCACGGCCCTGCTTGGTGATCCGCCCATGGTAGGCCGGACCTGGCCGGACTGCTGGACGCTTGGGTTCAACCCGAGATAGGTCACGAGCTTCTGCGGATCGTCGAAGCGCGACACGTCGCCGATCGCCGCCCTTCATCGCCAGCGCGACGGTGATGTCGACGCCGGGAATGGTCATCAGCCGCTTCACGCCTTCATCCTCGAGAGCCGAGCGGACAAGATCGCGTTCGATGACCTGGAGGTCTTCGCCCAATCGGTCGAACTCGCGCAGATGCCCATCGATCGCGAGGCGCTCGTCCTGCGGTACGACCTGCTCGATTACCAGGTCCGACCCTTGGCGCCGCACAGGTCGGCATGCGGGCAGGACGGATCAGGTGGCTATGAAGGATCGACTGGATGACGCTCTTCAATCGAGATCTCTGTCGGACAATCTGATTGCGCCGTGTCACCTGTCGACGCAGAGCCTGCGTCGGCTCGTCCGCAATCCAGACTTCTGGCAAGAAGCCGCTGGCATAGAGCTGCGCAAGAACGTCGGCGTCGATCGTCGTTTTGATCTTGGCATAGGCAACGATAAACACCTGTTTCGGCTTGGCGATCCCCACCTTCTTCACATGCGGCGCAATCACAGCTGCAGCGGACGTCGCGCTGCCGGTGGCCTCGATCACCCCGACATCGTTCGGCGACAGCTTCGCGGCGAACGCCGCCAGCAGATCGCGCCGCATGTCGACGCGGCCGAGTCGCCTGAGCCTGCCCTCCTCCCATGCCACTGCTTCGGCGAAGGCGCGGTGAATATCCAGTCCGATGATAAGCATGCCCGTTCCTCCTTCTTGGCTCGGTCAAAGACGGGAGCTGGCGGGCAACACGACATCTACTGATCCGCGCTCGCAGCGCATCCGGGAAAGTCGCCAGGGGCGGCCATGTAACGAGCTCGGGCTCTCAGCCCACGGTCTATTGACGGCCTGCCTGCACCTTTGTGCTCCCGGTGCCCCACGTCCCGGATGGGCTCACCATAAGGGCGTTCCAAAACAAGAACAGCAGGACGAGAAGACACCACAGATCACATACCGGATAGCGGCAAGGCCAAGCGCTTCGTTCAGATAGGCTTGCGCCAATGGGCTTAGGCCGAGCCTACAACAGCTCTCAAAAACGCTGCCGGACTGCTGCATTGGCTCGCCGATACAATTGGCACAGGCCTCACGGCAGCTTAGGATCAAACCGCCCATCAGTCGCCTCGGACTGGAAAGGTGCACCCTATTAGATTCCACGCCCAGCTAGGTCGGGGCCGCCGAAGACGCTGGTTGATAGCCCGGCGCCATCGGCCCGGCGTTTCAAACTGCCAATCTCTGACCTGCACAGTACGAACGATTGCTCGCTTCGGCAGATCACGCGGCTCATATGTCGGACCTTAACGTCATCCATCATAAACTTTTTGCGACAAAAGATTGCAAGAATGCTAAATTGTTAAAGTCGTTTGTTTCGGTTAAAGGCATCCATCCCATGGATGGCTGATGACATGCGTTTCAAAGGACTTGATCTAAATCTCCTCGTTGTGCTCGACGCACTCCTGACGGAGCGTAATCTCTCGGCGGCGGCACGCAGGATCAACCTGAGTCAGCCCGCCATGAGTGCGGCCGTCGCCCGACTGCGCGATTATTTCCGCGATGAACTGTTTACGATAAGAGGTCGCGAACGATTTCTAACCCCGCGTGCGGCAGCATTTGCCCCCGCAGTTCGCGACGCTCTCCAGCACATCCAGTGCTCGATTATTTCTTCGGATCCGTTTGACCCAGCTCGAGCCGATCGCCTCTTCAGGATCATTCTTTCCGATTTCGTCACGCTCGTGTTTTTCGAAAAGCTTGTGGAGCGTATTTCACGGGAAGCCCCCGCCGTCAGCTTCGAACTGCTGCCTGTCGACGATAGCCCCGATGAGCTTCTCCGGCGCGGTGACGTCGATTTTCTAATTCTACCGGATATGTTCACGTCGAGTGTGCATTCAAGCATTGCGCTGTTTGACGAGAAGCTCGTGTGCGTAGGCTGTCCCACAAACAAGCAGCTGCCACAGCAGCTTACATTCGAGAGATACATGTCGATGAGGCACGTCGCGGTCAGGTTCGGGCGTACGATGAAGCCGTCTATCGAGGAATGGTTTTTGCTTGAGCATGGCCTTAAGAGACGTGTCGAGGTCGCCGTGCAGGGCTTCAGCATGATTCCACCTATGGTGTCCGGCACAGCTCGTATAGCGACCATGCCCTTACGGCTGGTCAGGCATTTCGAAAAAACGTTCCCCCTGCGGGTTATCGAACTTCCGCTGCCATTTCCCACATTCACCGAGACCCTCCAATGGCCGGCCCTCCACAATAGCGATCCGGCAAGCATCTGGATGCGGGAGATAATGATACAGGAGGCATCTCGGATGGCTGCCCCGCTGTGAACCCTCGGAAAATTCAGGCGCACCTATAGTCACTACACCTGTCACCATCTACTTTGACGACAATAGCCCTCGCCGGATAAAGTCGATGCTGGCGGCAAGTGCGCCTGCGAGATCGTCCAGAGAATGGACTTCCTCGATCAGCTCGAACGAGAAAGGTCCCGCATAGCCGCCATCCAGCAGCGCCTGAATCTGGCTGCCATTGTCGGAACCTGCAAGAAAGCGATCGGGGTAAATCCAGAAGGTCGGGTCGTTTACGCTTGAAATGTGCACCAGGCCGGTAAGCTCGCAGAACAGGCATGTCTCCCCGGCCAGGGTGTGGTGGAACGTGTCGTGCACGAGGCGAAAGACGGACTGGCCATCAACCGCGGCAACGGCCTCGGCCGCTTCCTTCTTTGATCGAAGCGAGCAGGTTCGGAAACCCAGCGGCTCGATGAGACCGATCAGACCCCGCGACTGGAGGATTGGCTTGATCTCGTTTAGAGCGAAACGAAGATTGTCCTGGCGCTCGCTATTGGTGGGCCACGAGCTGCGGTTGGCCGGCACCAACACGAGCGTCTCTGCCCCGCACGCCGTCGCATAATCGGCGAGGTTGCTTGCCTCGGCCTGACGCGTTGGAGTCCAGTCGTTGAACCGCTGCAAGGCGTTGACAGAGATGATCGTGACGCCCGCTTCGGTAGCGGCAAACCGAACGTCCGCAGCCGGAATGCCGCGTGCGACAGGATTGCTGAAATGAGGGTAACGGATTTGGACGTCGGTCAGGCCTTGGTCACGGGCAAGCGCGAAAAGCGCACTGACGTCAAGGCGGGGCGCCGCCATGTGATCGAGTGCAAAGCGGGGCGATACCTGGCGCATTGCTTGACTTTCCTTCCATGAAGCGCGGCTGCCATTTCGGCATCCGGCTTCTTTCAAGACGGAACCACGCCGGTTCACAGATCGGACAGAGACGGCCGAGTCAATCGAGCTTTCCTTTCATCGGTGAAAGGAAAATGGGCGCTCATGATAGAAATCCATCAAGGTCAAATATTTTCCGGAAGATAAATGTCGAACGGCAGAAATGTCTGCCCCGGGCTCTCCGCGACGCCGGCTTTGATGGCCCGCTCCATTGCCATTATCAGCTCCTGGCAAAGTCGGCGCATTGGCGTGCCGACCGCCATCGTCAAGATGTCATCCGCAAGCGCCCCACGTGACTGCGGCGTCATTTCACTCACGATCGCGACGAGATCCTGACCGCTCCCCTCTTCTCGGAGCGCGGAAATTGCTCCCTCTATACCCCCGCCGGCCATATAGAAGCCGACGAGCTCTGGTTCCCGCTGCATAAGATCCAGCAATTTTTCGTAAGTGAGCTGCCGTTCATCAAGGTTCACGAGCGGATCAAGCACCTCGAATTTGGGCGCGTTCTCACGAAAATAGGCACGAAAGGCCGTTTCCCGCGTCGCATGCGCCTGGAAGCGATGGCTTCCGACAAACACCGCCACCTTGCCGGGCCGTTTTGCGGCCTTGGAAAACACCCAAGCGGCAGTCCGTCCGACCTTGCTGTTGTTGAGGCCGATGTAGCCCTCGCGCACGCCATCGGCGAAGTCGGATAACAGCGAAAATACCGGGATACCTTTCGCCTTGAGCTCCTCGACTGATGCTGTGATTTTCGGGTGATCGGCCGCCACCATGGCGATCGCCTGGCAGCGGCTTCCAAGGTCCTTAAGAAGCGGGAGCAGGTCACGCGGCAAATGTGACTGCGCGAACTCGATGATCGGAAGGCCGTGGAAGGATTTAGCCATACTGACCGACTCTTCAATATTGCGAGCGAAATCTTGGTAAAAATCGTGGGCAGGTTTTCTCAAGATGAAGCCCAGCTTGTAGTGCGGCAGGTGCTGCTGCAAGCGCTGTTTGATGAGACCGGCAGCATGATAGCCGATCGCGTGCGCGGCCGCATGGACCCGCTGGGCGGTCTCCTCTCGCACCGGAAGGCGGACGTTCAGAACCCGATCGACTGTTGCTACGCTGACTCCGGCTTCGCGGGCGAGATCGGCAATTGTGACGCGCTTTCCCCTAGCGATTCTGATCGGCCGGTCCTCCGTCATCCGGTGCGATCCCGCGACGGCTTGGGGCGGCAAGCTGAAATAGTTACCACACCCCACGGTTGATAACGCATTCGACGAACAGCGCTCCATGCGGACCCAGATGAGTTTCCGTGAACCGTTCGTTTGCTTAGGGGCTTCATGGTGTTGTATTACTCTCCGCGTTAGTACACTATTTCCAGCGCTCTTTGGAGGCCGGCAATTCGACTGCTGTGAAGGCCGTGACTTACACGTCGCGCTATTGCTTGCTTGCGGGGAGCCCGTTTGATGTAACCCTAACCGCGGAAAGCGGCTTCCATCCGGGACTGGTCCAATTCGCCTTCCCAGCGAGCGACAACGAGCGATGCCACCGCATTACCGACTAAATTCGTCAGCGCGCGGCATTCCGACATGAAGCGGTCCACGCCAAGAATTAGAGCCATTCCGGCAACGGGAACACTCGGCACGACAGACAGAGTAGCGGCCAATGTGATGAAGCCGGCGCCGGTGACGCCTGCCGCACCCTTCGAGGAAAGCATCGCAATTAGCAGCAGGAGGATCTGATCGGCAATTGACAAATCTGTGTTCGTCGCCTGCGCGATGAAGAGGGCGGCGATCGTCATGTAGATATTGGTGCCGTCCAGATTGAATGAGTATCCAGTAGGGATGACGAGACTTACGACCGAACGCGCGGCGCCGGCCTTCTCCATCTTCTCCATGAGCGAGGGCAGCGCGGCCTCCGAGGAGGACGTTGCCAGGACAAGCAGCAGCTCGTCCTTGATGTAGCGGACAAGAGAAAAGATCGAGAAGCCGTTGCAGCGGCAGACCACGCCGAGAACCCCGAACACGAAGAGGAAGGCGGTCAGATAGAACGTCGCGACCAGTATCGCGAGGTTGGCCACCGAACCGATTCCGTATTTGCCGATCGTAAAGGCCATAGCGCCGAAGGCGCCGATGGGTGCAGCCTTCATCAGAATGCCGACGAGCTTAAAAATGGGGGCGGTGAGCGCCTGGAGAAAGGTAACGACCGGCCTGCTCGTCTCTCCGGTCATCGCCAGAGCAATGCCGAACAAGACCGAGAAGAACAAGACTTGCAGGATGTCGCCTTCCGCGAAGGCACTGGCAATCGTTGACGGGATGATGTTCATCAGGAAGCTGGTCACGGACTGCTCGTGAGCCGTGGCCACATAGCCCTTAACGGCTTCGACATCGAGCGAGGCCGGATCGATGTTGAGGCCGGCGCCAGGCTGAACGATATTCGCGACAATCAGCCCGACAACGAGTGCAAGCGTCGAGAAGGTAAGGAAATAAACCATCGCCTTGGCGGCAACTCGGCCGACCTTCTGCAGATCGCTCATGCCGGCAATGCCGGTCGCAATTGTCAGGAAGATGACAGGTGCGATAATCATCTTGATGACTTTGATGAAGGCATCGCCGAGCGGCTTCAGGCTTTGGCCGGTTTCCGGATAGAGGTAGCCAATTGCGGCTCCAAGGACCATGGCGGCAAGTACCTGCACGTAGGTCCGGGCAAAATGGCGCTTGCGGGGCGCTGCGATCGCGCGGGGGACTCTTGGAACCAACATCGTTTCTCTCTCCCTGACCGGATCGGGGTGGGGGCTCCTCCTTCTCCCATGCTGCGCTCCGGTCGAGCGCTGCTGTCATCTCGGAGCAAGCGCCGTGCCAACTGGACGCCTGTCCCGTCCAGCGAGATTGGTGCAGTTGCGCACTGGAACCCTCCACCTTGCCGGAATTCTGCACTCGAGGCTCGCCAAAGATCGCGTCTGAGGAAGTGCTTCATCAGAGAGGGAATTGACCAGGTCGCCTTGCGCCCGTGCCCTTTGATGTTCGCCGCAGATCGACTGCCGGTTGCCTTGGTGACTTTGGTTTGTCAGTTTTGGAACGGAATGCGCGCAAACTGCAGGATATCCTACACGCCCATCAGAGCACGCGGTACAAGCGATTAAGCGTAGGAGCGCATTGAATCTCCGAGGTCAAAAAATCTTGAATAAGGTCCGCGTGCGAAGTGAATCCGCAACTCGTCAAAGTTCTCCACCGTTTGATCAAGCGGTCGCGTTTCCTGGCGCTGCAAGATGGCGTTATCTGATGGCTCAAGCGCTGGAACGCCCAGGAAATCCCAAACCGCTCCCAAGCATTGGGCAGGTTCGTGAAGTAGGCTCTCGTATTCCATTACAAGCAGGTTGGTCGACGTGAAGGAGTCCATAACGCGAGCGTGAAAATCGTCGGCGGCTTTGAAATAAGCCTCACAGTCGGCGATTGACAACCTGACGCTCGGTGGCCGAGCGGTATCGTTGTCCGAGCTGAACTTCAGCCACTGACCGCTTTCCCTGGCCTGCACAAAGGATCGGAGCGATTCCAATACGTTTCGGCGAACAACGAGGATGACCTTGAGTGCTGGCCAACGAGCTAATTCCGCAAAGAATGCTGGACGCTCGCGAAACTGAGGTTCATTGATCTTGCAGCCAAGATGCGTCACATTCTTGTAGTCGCGCATAGGGCAGCGCACATAGGCAAGCTCAAGAAGCTCGCGATCCGTGCCTAGCAGGCGATCCGTGCTGGGCCAATTGGGATCATATTCGTTTAGCAACTCACCGTTACTCAGAACGGTCGGATGCTCGTTTAGCAATTCTTCTAAATAGTGTGTTCCGGTCCTTGGCATAGCAAGGATCACAAAAGGCTCAGGAGTTGGTTCGTTGTGGGTCATTGCATGTGTATCCAACTAAATAATGGCCGCGACGGTCTGGGGACGCGCACAAGAAGCTTGGCTGCTATCGCTTGAACGCTCCGGGTGGGTCCGCGCGCCTCACCACCCAGCCTGTACTCCGAGGTGTGGTCGCGAAGATGGGCGCGTGCCTGCAGCGGCTGGGTGGCGCCCGGCTTCGGCGTTGTTGTACCACTCGCGATTCCTGGCACACGCATGCCTCCGGGCCGCTGGGGGCAGTTTGCAATCCGGCATTGCGGACCTCCTTCTCGTTGATGGGCGTAGGTAAGCGTCAACGCATTAGTCGTCGATGAAACAGTCCAGCCGACAGAAAAAAAGGCAATACAGCGAACATGCAAAGTGCGCCTATATGCAGCCCTACATTGTCGCCCAGGCGGCCGAGCATCACCGGACGGATTAGATCGATAGAATTCGCCAGCGGCGAGAAGGCCGCAATCTGCTGAAACACTCCTGGCAATTGGCCGACTGGAAAAACCGCGCCCGAAAGGAACAGCATGGGTGTGATGACAAGCGTCTGATAGAAAATAAAATAGTGATAACTGGGCGCGAGCGCGATGACGAGCATGGCCAGGCTCGCAAAGGCGAACCCGGTGAGAGCGATGACCGGCAGCACGTAGAGAACCGACGTCCACGCGGCATAACCTAGCGCGGCGGCAACAATCGCAATTGTCGTACCGGCCAGAAAGGCCTTTGTGGCTGCCCAGGTCAATTCACCGAGAACGATGTCGCCGAGGGTAAGTTGTGTGTGCAGGATTGCTTCCCAAGTGCCCTGATCGCGCATTCGACCGAAAACCGCGTAAATTGTTTCGAAGGTTGATGCTGTCATCGCGCTCGTCGCAACCATGCCGGCTGCCAGAAAGGCGATGTAGGATGCACCTTCGATGCGGCCTACCAACAGTCCAAGGCCAGTGCCGAGCCCGAAAAGGTAAATCATCGGATCAGCAAGGGTGCCGAGCATTGAAGCAAATGCCACCTTCTTCCATGCCAGATGATTGCGGCGCCACACCGCGATCCAGTTCCAGGCGTTGGCGGGTAGAGCGGCCGCAAAACGTTCACCCATTGCTCACTTCTCCATCTCACGTCCGGTTAACCTCAAGAAAACGTCCTCCAGACTGGGTGGACGCTCTAGAATACGCAGACCCGCTCGACCGCGAAGCTGGATGCGCACATCCTCCGGCTCAGGCGCATAGCAAAAGAGCGTCTCGCCGCTTACCTCGACACGCTGAACGTACGGTCTGATCAGCGAAATCAGCTCCTGTGGATTGCCGCCGAAGATCTCGATCACGTTGCACCCAATGTACTCGTCGATCAGCGCATGAGGACTGCCCTCGGCGATCTTGCGTCCCCGCTCGAGAACACACAGCCGATCACAAAGCCGCTCAGCCTCTTCCATGAAATGGGTGGTCAAAATGATCGTTTTTCCGCTCGCCAGCAGGAAACGAAGTCGCTCCCAGATCAGATGGCGGGCATGCGGGTCGAGGCCGGTCGTGGGCTCATCCATCACAAGCAACTGGGGGTCGTTGATCAGAGCACGTGCCAGCGTCAGGCGCCGCTTCATCCCGCCGGATAGCAGGCCGACACGTGAATCCGCCTTGCTCTCAAGGCGAGCGAACTCGAGGAGCCGTGGGATGACGGCGTTGATCTCTCTTGTACTCATGCCGAAGTAGCGCCCGAACACCAACAGGTTCTCGCGTACCGTAAATTCCAGGTCGAGATTGTCGAACTGCGGGACCACGCCTATGCCCTTGCGGGCCAAGCGGCTGCGTGCCGGCACTGGTAGACCGAGGACTGTTATATCACCCGCGTCAGGCCGGGTCATACCGAGGAGCATACGCGCAATCGTGCTCTTGCCTGCGCCGTTCGGCCCCAGCAGACCGAAGCACTCTCCCGATGCAACGGTGAAGGACAGCCCGTCCACAACGAGCTTGTTTCCGAATAATTTGGTTACGCCGGTAAGGTCGATTGCTACATTGGACATGCGTCTATCTCAAGCGGAATGAGTCCGATTGGCCACCGGCAGCTTACTTGCGAATTCTGGTTCAGAGCAGGCCACCGCCTTGAGATGGCACCTTTGGAAAGTCGCGGCCGGAGCGACGCGTGTATCGCTTCCGCCAAAGAATAACGTCAAGATGCCACGTGTCGCTTCCAGATAGTTCCCGTTCTGACCATAGGTAACTCGAAAGCTTCACCCCGTGTCGACTGACACAACTTACTCGGTCACTCGGCGCTGCAAGGCCGTCAGACTTCACCAGCTGTGAGCGAAAGATCTGCAGTATGAAGTGACTCCGCAATTCCAGAATTGCCCGCAGCATTTGCTCCGGCAAGCGGCATCGCGCTTGTGATTTCCTTTGTGCTCCTGTTGGGCAGGGGAACACTTTTACGCGACAGCCAATCGCTATTGCTCAATGTACACAGGGCGTAAGCCTTCAAGGGGATCAACAGGAATATCCTGATTAACGCGTGCATTGAATAGCCGATGAATCGAAGCTGCCGAGTGCGGAAAGATAACACCGTAGATCTGATTATGGTCATCGTGACAATAGCCAGCACCGTCCACCAATTTACTGTATGTGAAAATAGTAGCTCACCGAGCGCCGTTACTACCGCGATGCCGAGCAACAATGGGCCGAGATTCTCTCCCATCACATCCAAAGTTAGATAGCGATCCAGGCCACGCAGTAGACCTCGCGCAAGCATCGTGTCCCGGAAGGTGCTTCGTGCCCAGCGGAGTTGTTGGCGCAAATAAGGTCCCATCTTGTCCGGAACGACTGTCGCCGCGACGGCACCTGGAACGTACTCGGTTCGAAAGCCTGCTTTCAGCATGAGGATCGTAAGATGACGGTCTTCACCGAAGTCGCTTGGTTTCCCCCTGAACAGCTGCGTCTCGTATTGATCCAGCAGAGAAAGGAGACAAGACCGGCGGTACATTGCACATGGGCCGCAGCAGCACATGACCGCACCAAAGCGACCTTGCGCCGCGCGCTCCTCATTGCAAGCCAGCCAGTATTCCATATCGATCAATCGGGTCAACCAAGTGTCGCTGCGGTTGTATGCCGTCAGCTGGCCCATGGCCGCTCCGACCATGGAATCCCGCATTTTTACTGCAAGCTTTGTGATGACGTCGGACGCAAGTGTCGTGTCAGAGTCGACGCTGAGCACGAAATCTCCAGATGAGCGGCGGATGGCGGCGATCTGCGCCTTGCGTTTGCCAACATTCTCGCGGAGCAGAATGAAATTGAATCTCGGGTCGCCCTCGTAGGCGTGATGTACCGGGATGACGGCATTACGATTTCCAGAACCGTCGTCAACCAGATAGACCTGAAATGTTCCGGCGTAATCTTGATTTGCAATGGAAGCTAAACACGCCGCGAGTGTGCGCGGGTCCTCATTGTAGCAGGGGATAATGACATCCACGCTCGGCCAACGGTCGGATCCGAACAAGCTTTCCGACGGCGGCGTAACATTTTCCGGTTGGGAGTAGACCGCTTGCATGCCTCTGTAAACAGTCGAGAGCACCGCATAAGACGAAACGGCAACAGTACTGGCTGTGGTGAGAAGGTCCATAGGATCTCTGTTTGTTCAGGGGTGTTGAGGAAGTGATCGGATTACAAATCCGCGGCCGTGCAATTCTGGAATTAGGCGTGACAACGCTGTCACCGTCTGGTCGCGCAGACTGGCTTGATTGCCTGGTTGCAATTCGTCGGGAGCGCACCCGTCGTGCAACAGCACGATTGCGCCCGGCCGGATATCGGCGAGCACTCTGTCGACGATGGCGTCAACGCCGGGGCGAGACCAGTCGCGTGGATCAATGGACCAATGGACGGGCGCCAATGCCGCACCCGCTGATGCAGCGATTACTTCTTCGGTCCAGATGCCATACGGTGCACGAAAGTACCGAACCATGGCCTGCGGGCAAGCCATCCCTATGACTCTGTTTGCCTCAACTATCTGGCAGTCGACTTCGACGGACCCGCATTTGGCCAGGTCCGGATGAGTCATCGTGTGGTTGGCTATACCGTGCCCGTCTGTAATAATTCGGCGAACGAGTTCCGGCTCGTCGGCCGCGTAGGCCCCAACAACGAAGAAGGTCGCCGTCACCTGATGTTGCGCCAGCACATTGAGTATCTGCGGTGTGAAAAATGAATTGGGACCATCGTCAAACGTCAGATAGACGCTGCGCTCTGCAGTGCCATCGGCATTGTCACTCTGCCCTTCGCATATGTAGTCCAGAGGCTTCATAGTTCCGGACCGTTCCGGTCGATCAGGGTACCGGACGGCCACTCGTCCATCGAGCGTCCGATCGGCGAAACCAACACGAGTACGTCTTCCAGGCGCGTGGGCGGCAGGTCGGGATGCACATCTGGACGGGTCGATCGTACGCGAACGCCCGACACAATGTTCGCGAGGCCGGCTCTGCAGAATCTTTCGACATGGTTTCGCAGCGCGTGCCGAACCGTGCCGAAAGCGAATGGAACACCCAACTGATGGAGCACTGGGTACGCCACGCGCATCGAAAAACCGATTCCGAGCCCTTCAAGATCCGGACGAACCGCGTACAGGCCCAATTCAGCGACGATCAAGTCGACCTCGCCAACTTTGATGAAGCGCCGCAGCATGCCGATGTGAGCCGCTACCCCATGCGCGTCGTAGCCGATTGCGCGGAATTCCGGCCTCGCGCCGGCCCAACTGCGGCCGCCTTCGAATGGCTCCGCGTTGAAGGCGCCAGTCCGTCCATAGGTCTTTCGAAAAAAGTCGGAGAGTTCGACATGGTCGGCCAGTTGCAGCTCATTTTCCCAGCACAACTTCCAATCGACATTCGGGCGCATGGAAGACCTCACCTTGGAGCTGTCTGGTTGAGATAAATGTCCAAGCATTGGTTAAATAATTGGCATCGCACCAACGGGGCGTAACTTGTGGAGACCGCCGAAAGACCAAGCCGTAATGCAGATGCGACTGACTTTGTGCGCCCCGCACACCAGATGATGCTCCTCGGATCCAACGCAACCATGGGAACTACCTATCTTTCCAACTTGAAGCGCCTCTATGGGACCTGCAGCAAAAACGGTAAAATCCTTTGTTTAGATGAAAGGTATCCACGCTTTGGATAACTGGGCGAATGCGTTCCATATGGCTGGTCAATTATCGTCGTCACGCTCGAGGCACTTCTGACGAAGCGCAAAGCTCACGCCCGCGGCACGCGCGGCCGTTGCCGGGCCGCGCGATTATCTCCGTAAGAGCCGAGCGGAGCTCAGACACGACGATTGATCAGAATCTGATTCGCGGGTTCAGTATCTCTTTCGTGTATCCAGCTCTGGGCTGTCCTTTGGCGGGAGTTAGGTTCGCCCAGGTTCTGAGCCTGGGGCGTCGGCCCGTTCGCCGCACAGGCTCCTTCGCACATCGTCGAGGCCGAGAAAGAGGGGGCCACACAGCTCCCCCTGTACTTTCCACCACCCGACACCAGCGCTCACCCAGGGCGCCGGCCTTGCTCACCTCAACGGATAGCGCACTCGCGCCGCTTCACGATTAAAAGAATTCTACAAGCAGATGCCTGTTTGATCGTGAGACGTCCGCTGCCAATTCCCGCATCGCAGAGGCAGCCAATAGCGCTCGCTTCACATAGTGGTCCGGCAAGCAGCTAGATACGACAGGTGACCTCAAATGAGGCGTCTTGCATGGCTTCTACACCTGCCTGAATGCCAGAACTGCGTTCGTACCGCCCATGGCGAAGGCGTTGCTCATGGCGACGCGCACCTTGCGCTCGCGCGGCACATTGGGTGTGATGTCGAGGTCGCAAGCGGGATCTGGCTCGCGATAGTTGGCGGTCGGCGGCACGACGTCCTCTTGGATTGCCATCACGCAGGCGATCATTTCAAGCGCGCTCGCTGCGCCGAGGCAATGCGCGTGCGTGGACTTGGTGGAAGAGATGGACATCAAATAAGCGTGGTTTCCAAACACACGCTTGATCGCCGCCGTTTCAGTCTGATCATTGCTTTTGGTACCGGTGCCGTGCGCGTTGAGGTAGTCGACGTCCTCGGCATTCAGCCCGGCATCGGCAAGGCAGGCGCGCATCGCCGACGCTGGCCCCTCGACAGATGGCGCGGCAATGTGGAAGGCATCGGCGGAAAGGCCGCCGCCGGCGATCTCGGCAAGAATTGTGGCACCACGCCTCGTGGCATGCTCGTAGCTTTCCAGCACGGCCATGCCCGCACCCTCGCCCAGCACCAGGCCCTTCCTATCGGCGGAGAAGGGCCGGCAGGTATCGGGTGAAAGCACGCGCATTGCTTCCCATGCTTTCAGCACGCCCCATGCGAAGGGTGCGTCGCTGCCTCCGGAAACCATTACGTCGGCCCGGCCCAGCTTGATCTGGTCCACCGCCGAGGCGATCGCATGGTTGGCCGAGGCACATGCGGAGGTCACCCCGAAGACCGGCCCGCGCAAGCCGAGGCTCAAGCTCACCTGGCCGGCGGCGGCGCTTGGCATCGTTTTGGGTACAGCGAGGATGCCAACTCGCCTCGCGCCGTCCAAAAGGAGGGCCCGGTAAGTTTCCTCCATCACATCCCAGCCCAAGCCGCCGACGCCCACTGTCGCGCCGAAGCGATGGGCATTCCCCTCGTCGCAGGAAAGTCCGGCCTGCCGCATGGCTTCGCGCGCTGCAAGCACGGCGAGCAAGCTGAAGCGGGCCATGGAGACGAACTGCTTGCGATTGATGTCGTGCTGGGGCAGCGCCTTGATCTCAGCGCCGGTCATGCCCTCCAGGTCATGAAGCTCGGAATTGGCGATCGGGCCGATGGCGGAGCGGCCTTCGCGCATCTCTTTCCACATAGAGGCGGCGTCGGTGCCCAGTCCGCACAGGCCGCCCACTCCGGTGATAACGACGCGCCTGTCCATTCAAGCCTCCTTCGCAAGCAAGCCGCGGACGGCTTCCACGACGTCGCCGACATTCTTGAGATTGGACCAGGCATCGGCCGTGTTCATGTCGATCTTGATGCCGTAGGCCTGCTCCACATCCCAGAGGACGTCCGCCAAACCCAGCGAATCAAACCCGAGCGCGTCCAGTTCCGTGGCGATTGTTATCTCGCCGACGAATGACGTAGGCATTCCCTCACCGCTCTCCGACTCGGCGCGTTTCTTGATCAGGGCAATGACGTCCGTTGCGAATTGATCGGCCATTCTGTTTCCTGTCTTTCTTTCCCGCGTTTCGACCTGGACGCGGCTCAGTTCCTGAGGCGCGCCGCGTCGCGAAAGCCATCACGCTTGGGCAACTGACAAAGCCCAATGCTCATAAAGCCGGATCAGGTCCGGCCGGTGTGTGGCGTAGGTGCAGTATGACGATGTGAGCCGCTACACCGTGCGCGTCTCCCAGTCTGTCCATAGGCTCGGAAGAAGTCGGACCCGGTCAGTTGCAACTCCCTTTCCCAGCACTCCACTGCCCGGTAGAGCGCATGAAAAATCTCCTTTCGGGCGGTTTCTGTTCTGCCCATGCAGGATTCCAGAACATTGATGAAATCGTTTGTTTCGATGAAAGGCATCCACACTTTGGATGGTTGACACGCGTTTCAAAGATCGTGAACTACATCTCGTCGTTGTGCTCGACGCACTCCCGACAGAGCGCAACCTCATGGGCGCGGCATGCAGGATTAACCGAGCCCAGCCGGTCATGAGTGCGGCCGGCCGGGTCGGGCGATAGGCAGTCATGCCCTGCCCTTCCTGCGGGTCAAGCACTCCGAAAAAACATTTCCCCCATAAATGCTAGATCTTCCGTTGCCTTTTCGCGGGCTTCTGCGTGAGGTGAGGCACGCCATCCATGGCATGTGGCACACGCACGCGATGCCAGTGCACGGTCGTTTTCTCGGCAAGGCCGTTCTCTACCTCGACCCGCACGCGCTCGCCCTGACGGACCCGGATTTCCGGGCCTGGAACGGGCCTTCGGCGCGCAATCGAGCCCGGTTCACCCGGCCCAATGGCGTCCACTTTGGGGGCGCATGCACTGCAGACCCGCTGGACCTGATCCGGGAGAGGATGGGCGCGGCGATTGGAATAGCTATGAAAGCGCATCGGACCGTGGAACTGCGCGCGCAGACTTTCGGAGGAAGGCTCGCTTTTAAACGTTATCGTGCAACTCTGACCGTTCTTCGCCTTGGCGGGTGCCGCGGAAGAATCCCGGGTTCTGCGAGCGCTGCGAGAACACCTGCGGTCGATCCTGTACCACAATCTCGCGAAGCTCGATGCTCTCTACAAACGATGTCTTGGATTCTCACGCCCTTATTTCAGCACTTCGCTCGCTTGCCCGACTCGGCCGCGGTCAGCCTTCACCGCCAATTTTATTGGCGCAGCGACGTTCCTATCGGTTCAGGCGAAGCTTCTTGAACCTGCCGCTCTCTCGTTGCCCTGGCACGATTAATCGTCCTCTCAGTCTGTCATTGGCGGAGTCGCTCCTGAGGCGCGCGCCGGCGAGTTCGAGGAGCGCGTGGCTATCTCCTCGGTCCAGCCGGATTCCGCTGCGCGCTCAGCCAATTCCTGGAAGGCCGATTCCAAGGCGAGCTGGCATTGAAGGCCGCGGTCCGGATGGTCGACTAGCTTGGTTCCACGATCGCAATGCTTGATCGCTTCATTGCAGGCCATGGGCTCTCGCCCTCTCCTTTTGCCACACGAGGCGCCAGCTCACGTGTTGTGCGCCCCGGCAACCGCTTTCACCAGCCGCTCCAGCGATCCCGCGCGCTCCAGCTCCGCAAAGAATGATGCGGCGTGACGCTACCCAGCCGGTGCTTCTCGGCCATTTGCACACATAGGGATAGTCGACCATGAAATCGGACCGAGGCGAGGCGTTGGACGTTTCAGTCTTGGTCTGAATGCGCCGCCCACGAGCCGATCGGCCTTCTCGATGATTTGGCGCACCCTCGTTGTCGACAAGCCATGTTCCTGAGCCAGGTCGGCGAAACTCTTGCCCTTCAGAAAGCCGTCGACCAGGGCTATGTTCCTATCGACGGTCGGCTAAATCCCAGCAGGCGCGCGCAGTTTTCCGGCATCATTCCGTTTGTTCATCCGCTTGTCCGCGCCCCCTGCAAATCCTACCGGGCCAAATCGGTGCTTGGAAGACCCACTCATGTCATGGCCTCGGGAAAGTACAAGGCCGACGGTTATGTGAATACGAAAGATGCTGGCGATCACCATGATCGTTGGTGACCGCTGACCTCCCCAATGTCGGCTTCGACGGCACACCGGGAGCTCTCGGCAATGTTGAATAATTCCGTTTGAAGATGGTTGACTTCGTCGTCGAGGCTCGATCCATCAGGATCGGTATCGACGATTCTATATTTGAGAAACCCAAATTCGTTTGACTCGCGCAATTCGCTGTACGGCGTATCATCGCAAGCGCGGGATTCCGACATCCTGCGAAGTGCCCGCGTTGCTGGAATCGATTTTGCGGAAGTAAAAAGGCCCCGGCGCTGGGTCGGCGCGCAGGGCCTTCAGGCATGTACGAGCTACCAGCATGTCCAGTTATGATCGTGCGCTATCATAATGAACAAACGGTGAATGATCGCTATCCGAGGTGCAGGGCGGGCGAGATGGTGGGGCGGTGGGGGACCTGTACCGCTGCAGCGGGGCCACGAGCAGCGACTCGAGCCATGCGCCACGCTGCAGGACCTCGATTTCGGGCCAAGCCTCGAGCCCGCAACTCGCCTTGCTTCTCGGAAATCATAAGGCTTTGTGGGGCGGTTAAGCAGCGCGATATGGCCGCGGCGATACGAAGTTTTCATCTTTACCCTGTTCAGACGGTCAGGCTGCCTTCGCCGCCGGCTTGGCTGCCTTGACATGGGTTATACTGCGGCGACCGTCGACGCCGATCGGAACGTCACCGTCAACCGTAGCGCGACGCACAACCCGGTGCTGGTCGCCATAGTCGTTGACCGCATAATGCTGGTTAGCACGGTTGTCCCAGATAGCGACGTCGCCTACTTGCCAGCGCCACCGCACGGTATTTTCCGGGGCAGTGACGTAGGACTGGAACACCTCGTAGAGTTTGGCGGAATCGCTCTTGGAAAGGCCGACGAGGCGCTGCACGAAATTGCCGAGCAGCAGCGACTTCTCCCCGGTTTCCGGATGGACGCGCACGACCGGATGCTCGGTCTCGTAGATCGTCGATGTGAAAACTTCCTCGAAGTGCTTCTTCTCTTCGGCTGTGGCGCGCGGGCGCACGGCTGCGTAGTCGTAGGCATTGCTATGAATAGCCCACAGATTGTCCGCCAATATTTTGAGCGGCGCCGGCAGATTCTCGTACGCGGCGTGCGTGTTGGACCAGATCGTGTCGCCCCCCGCCGCCGGAATGACGACGCCACGTAGGACCGAGAATTTCGGATAGGCATCGACGAAAGTCACATCGGTATGCCACTGGTCTGCCCTGCCACCGCCACGGCCGGAATCGAGATTGAGGATTGAGGCCGTGCCGGCTGCCGGCCCCTGCGTGGGATGAGGTACAAGGTTACCCAGACGCCGCGCGAACAATTCCTGCTCCGCATCGTCGAGATGCTCCTGGCCGCGGAAGAAGATCACCTTGTGTTTTAGAAGAAGCTGGTTGATGGCTGCTATCGCTGCGTCCGAAAGGTCTCCACCAAGGCGAACTCCTCTGATTTCAGCTCCAACACGGCTGGTCAGCGGTACAACGTCGGAGTCAGGAATTCTCTTCGTCAAGCTCGAAAGCCAAAATCCCGGCGGATCGATCAAGGATCGCATTGCGTTGTCGATGATCGTTAATGCCGAACAGCGTGGCCAGCTCGCGCCGGGCGGTACAATCATCGAAGCGACCGCTGGCAACACAGGGCTCGGCCTGGCCTGGCGGCACGAAGCGCGTGATCGCGTGTCCAAAAGCTGACAGCGTCAGACAAATGTCAGGTTCATTACAACCAACATCTGGGCACTGACGAGGTTTTTCGAAGCAATGGGCGCTAACTGCGCGCTGAGCGCGTTGGCATGGCTTTTGAGACTGAGTGACTGTGACTGCACTTAATGGGGCAAGACGAGCGATGCGCTCCTCCCTGAACCCGTGTGCCGTCTCTGAGAGGAAACCAGCTCGTGCAGAAACCTTTGGAAATAGCTTTGGACCGCAACGTGGTATTGCAGATGGAGTCCCCGGCTCCTTCGATTAGAGTCGAGAACTGGCTGCATGGCGAGCCCCTCACGAGCTTTGAGCCCGGCAAGTGTACATAGTCGAATTTTGGGCAACTTGGTGCGGCCCATGTGTGGACGGGATGCCCCATCTGATCCAGCTGCAGGGCGTCGCCAGGCGCGCCATCTGGACAGCAGGAGCTGGACTATGGGCAAGGTAACAGGCTTTCTCGAAATCGACCGGCAGGTGCACAAGTACCAGCCGGCCTCCGACCGCATCCGGCATTTCCGTGAATTCACGCTGCCGATGTCGGACAAGGAGGTCGAGAAACAGGCCGCGCGCTGCATGGATTGCGGCATTCCGTTCTGCCACGGGCCAACGGGCTGTCCCATCCACAACCAGATCCCGGACTGGAACGACCTCGTCTACAATGGCGACTGGGACAATGCGATCCGCAACCTGCATTCGACCAACAATTTCCCGGAATTCACCGGCCGCATCTGCCCCGCACCTTGCGAGGAAGCCTGCACGCTGAACCTCGAGGACATTCCCGTCGCCATCAAGACGGTCGAGCAGGCGATCGCCGACAAGGCTTACGAGACCGGCCATATCAGGCCCTATCCGCCGGAGAAGAAGACCGGCAAGCGCGTCGCCGTCATCGGCTCCGGCCCGGCCGGCATGTCGGCTGCCCAGCAGCTCGGCCGCGCCGGCCACGACGTCCATGTCTATGAGCGCGAGAGCCGGCCCGGCGGGCTGATGCGTTACGGCATTCCCGACTTCAAGATCGAGAAGCACTATATCGACCGGCGCATCGAGCAGATGCAGGGCGAGGGCGTCACCTTCCATTGCGGCGTCAATGTCGGCGTCGACAAGCCGGTTGCCGAGCTGCTCGCCGAACATGACGCGGTGCTTTATTGCGGCGGTTCCGAAACGCCGCGCGCGGCCGGCATTCCCGGCGACGATCTCGGCGGCGTGCATGACGCGATGCCCTATCTGGTGCAGCAGAACAGGCGTGTCGGCGGCGAACCGATCCAGTCGGTGGCGTGGCCGTCGCATCCGATCCTCGCCGGCGGCCAGCATGTGGTCGTCGTCGGCGGCGGCGATACCGCGTCCGACTGCGTCGGCACCGCCTTCCGCCAGGGCGCGGTCCGCGTCACCCAGCTCGACATCCGTCCGCAGCCGCCGGAAAAGGAAGACAAGCTTTCGGTCTGGCCCTACTGGGCGACCAAGATGCGCACCTCGTCCTCGCAGGCCGAAGGCGCCGAGCGCGAGTTTCAGGTGGCGACGCTCGAGTTCATCGGCGAAGACGGCCAGCTGACCGGGGTCAAATGCTGCGAGGTCGACGAAAAGCGCAAGCCGATCGCCGGCAGCGAATTCGTCATTCGTGCCGATCTCGCGTTCATCGCCATCGGCTTTGCCGGGCCAGCCGCTCGCGGGCCGGTGTCGGAACTGGCCGGCCAGATGAAGATCGCCATTGACAGCCGCCGCTCGAAGAATGTCGAGGCCAATGACCGGGACTACAGGACCAGCGTCGAAAAGCTCTATGCGGCGGGCGACGTGCGGCGCGGCCAGTCGCTGGTCGTCTGGGCGATCCGCGAGGGCCGCCAGGCGGCGCGCGCCATCGATGAGGCGCTGATGGGATCGAGCGTGCTGCCGCGCTGAGTCCGTCTCGAGACCCTACTTGTGCGGCCACCTGAAGGCGCTTTCCGCCCTTCCGCTGCCCCGGGCAGCTTACGGACTGATCGCCGTGGTCGTTTCGGTTGTGGCCCCGGCCGCAGGCTGCCGCCTTGGCGGCCAAGAAAAATCGTCGGCGCGGCCGGGCGAAGCAGCGCTGGGTTTAAGTGCTTGGGGTGACACGGCGTGATCTCCGCCGTTGGCGGGAACAGGGCAGTGCAATAGTACTGCCCTGTTCCTTTTGATCAGAGGCCAGTGCGGATTTCTTCGGCAAGCGCCCTCAACGTCGTCTCGACGTCATCGCCGTTTGCCATCTTCTGCATCGCCACGGCCCATGCGTTCATGGCTTCGCCGAAGCCGACACGCGGTGTGAAAGCCAGCGCGGCTTGATCCTGTATCTTTTTGAAGCTGTCAACGAAGTTGTTGAACTCGGGCTGCGAAGCGTACTTAGTCTAGGTATCGTCCTGCCAGGTCGACGTGCGCGGCGGATTGACGAGCTGGCCAGCAAGGGCACCCTTGAGCGCCACCTGCTTGGAGGTGGCCCACGGGATGAACAGCCAGGCCGTGCCCTTCTTTTCGGAAGCCGCGTTCATGGCGAGAGCCCAGATCCAGATGTCAGAATCCAAGCTCGTGGCGCTCGGTGCGTGCAGCGGCGGAGCGAAGGCGATCTTGCCGGATGCCGGCTTCCCCGCAACATCGTTCCAGAAGCCGAACATTTTTGAGTCGATCGTCATCGCGGTGCGGCCGGACGAGATGCCGTCCACGACCTGGTTCCAGTTATCATTGGCGAAGGAAGGAGCCGCGCACTTCTTGATCATGTCCGAATGTAGTCGTATCCAGCATCGGTAAGCTTCGGATCACTCAGGTATTTGTCCAGCAGGCGCCACTCGGAGCGAGGTCCTACGCGGGCTGAATGCCAGTGCCGAACACATCCCATGCTGGCGACTTCGTCGTCAGTTGGATCGTCATCTTGTTCCAGTAAGAATCGTCTGGGTAGAGTTCCGGCGTGACCTTGATGCCGGGTCAGCTTCTCGAACTCCGGAAAGTTGCGCAGCGAGAGCATCCGCATAGGGGTGGATGTCGTAGGCCCAAGTTATGCTGGTCCCTTCGAATTGACGCCAGTTCACGGTGTCGGCAGCGGCCGAATTAGTGAGCGATGCCGAAACGGCAAGAAACGCCAAGTCAAAAGCAAGCTGTTTGCGTAGCGACGCGCACCTGTAACGAGTACGGGGAATGAGCGACCCATGTAATCCTCCCTGGGGCATTTTGCCAATTTTTGGGTCCACTCCTCCATCCCGAGTTTGCTCATAGCCACAATAAGCGGTTTCCAACGACCTCGCTCTGAATGCACCAGGCCAACTGGGTAAAAACGGGTAACCGGCACTTAAAGGCGATGTAGTATCGCCACCAGAAATACTGCTCCGTGGTGCTGGCCTTTGCCTGGGGGCGCAACACGGCAACTACCCGCTCAAAACGGTTGGTCCTCTACCTCTTATTCACCGTCGCTTTCCTCGCGGCCTAACCCGGCCGGAATATCCGTTGCCAGAAAAAGGCCTCGCGGCCGGTTCGAGGCGCATCCCTCCTCCGAAGCAGCACGCTCAAGTATCGTCACAAGCCCCGAGCGCTTCGCGTTCGGCGATGTCCAAATTCCGACAATGTCGGATACAGTCAGATCTACTGGATTGCGTTTGAATGGTTTTCTCATTTGGCACAGTACATGCGGGTCATCCGCAAAACACGTGACCGACCAACAAGAGTTCGCATGATCACCTTACCACAACATACAGCCGCCGCGGAACAATCACTTGGCCCCTGATCGCCCGCCCCGGCACCACAACCGGAGTCATCGATGTTCTGACAGGCTGCCCAAGGATACCTGCTGCAACAGGGCTTGCCCTGGTGACGACCACTCCGGCTCCGCCGGTTACCGACGAGGGCAAAGTGACGGATTTCCTGCTTTTCAACGGCATGGAGGTGGCTGTCATTCCCGACCACCGCGCCGCTCGTCACCGATATGGTCTGGTGCAGGATCGGCAGCGCGGATGAGCCGCCGGGGATATCTGCATGTCTTCGAGCATCTGATGCTCAAGGCGCCTCATGACGAGCACGGCTCCGTCGCCTGGAGAGATTGAACCCAAAGGGAGATTCAGATGTCTGAAGCGAATCAGGAAAAGTTGGACGCATTCTTGGGGAAAATGGTCGGCGATCTCGGTGCGATCGCAACGGGCGCGGGAGTCCTGCTGGGGGACAGACTCGGCCTGTTTAAGGCATTGCGCGAAGGCGGCAAGATGACGGCCGCCGAACTTTCGACACGCACCGGCACCCAGGAACGCCTCGTAAGGGAATGGCTTTCCGGGCAGGCGGCGGCGGGTTACGTCGACTACGATGAAGCGAGCGACAAATTCTATCTCAACGCCGAGCAAGAGCTGGTGTTCGCTGATGAAGACAGCCCGGCCTTCATGGCAGGCGCATTCGAGTTCCTGTCCGCGCTGTGGCTCGATGAAGAAAAGGTGAGGCAGGCATTCCAGTCCGGCAAGGGCGTCGGGTGGCACGATCATAGCGCGTGTCTGTTTCGCGGTACGGAACGGTTCTTCCGTCCAGGCTACAATGCCAATCTGATCGACTCCTGGCTGCCGGCCTTGGAGGGCGTCGTCGAGAAGCTCGAACGCGGCGTGGACGTCGCGGATGTTGGATGCGGTCATGGTGCATCGACCGTGCTCATGGCACAGGCCTTCCCCAATTCGCGCTTCGTCGGCTTCGACTATCATGCCCCCTCGATTGAGCGCGCCCGCAAGGCGGCCGAGGTAGCCGGCGTCGGCGTTAACACGCGGTTCGACGTGGCGGCCGCCAAGAGCTATCCCGGAACGTATGACCTCGTCACATTCTTCGATTGCCTTCACGACATGGGCGACCCGACGGGCGCCGCCACCCATGTCCACGGATCGCTCAAGCCGGACGGCACGTGGATGATCGTCGAGCCGTTCGCGCATGATCATCTGGCGGCGAACCTCAATCCCGTCGGCCGCGTTTACTATGCCGCTTCCACTTTCGTGTGCACGCCCGCATCCGTGTCGCAGGAAGTCGGGCTCGCGCTTGGAGCCCAGGCCGGTGAGGCGAGGCTGCGCAAGGTTGTGACCGGCGGCGGCTTCAAGCGATTGCGTCGCGCCGCGGAGACACCGTTCAACATGGTGCTGGAGGCCCGCCCTTAGCGTGGCCGTCGCCAGAAATTGCAGCTCATCGCATTTGATTGAAGATCACCGCCAAAAATCCGGACGCATCGGGGACATTTTCAAGGCGCCTGGGTTCACGCAGAGGTCGCTGCCGAGTTGTGTGCCAAGAGTCCCATACGTTGCGGCTCAGAAAGGACCCGACGCACGGCTACGAACATGCCCATAGTGATGGCCGCTATAATCACATATGCCCACCATGGCGCGTTCACAAAGCTGGTAAGCCACGTCGCACCGAACGCGCTTACGACAAAAACGAGAGCCTCGATAAAATGACTGAGCCTGTACACATTCAGTCGTCTCATCCTCATACCACCCATCCAAAGACTGAGCTTGTTGCGCTACTGCGACAGAGCCTAACATATTGGAGAGCGCTCACTATTTCTATGCTAAACAGTCTCGCCTGAGTATATGTTTTGAGTCGCTAATTATGGAATTCTGCCAGTCTGCATTTCCCCTGATCTGATGTAGAGCAGCTTCTAAGTGGGAATTAGTCCCCCATCGACCGGATCGGGCGACACGAACATGCGCTGAAGGCTTGGCGGAACGGCTACTGGGACCATGATGCTACTCGAATGCAAGATCGTGTCAGAACGTCCCGGGAAGGCTGCAGGCAGGGGATGTCAGGTCAATCAGCCTATAGATATGATACCGCCCATTCGCTGAGACTTCACGATGGGCATAGGAGGTGGGAATTCGTGCCTTGAGATGGACGCGGCTGTCGGAGCAGGCGAGCACGGCAGCAGCGATGGCCTGAACCTTCGGGCCGCTGACAAAAACGTTCACCACCGCACGCGAGCCGAACCCGTCGAGATACGTCTCGAAAGCATCGAGGTGGGCCATCAGCCCGAAAGCCTGGATGTCGCGAACTTCGCCATCTTCGAGCCGGTGGGTTTCACGTACCTTGGCCACCTGTTGATCGAGCAAAGCATCGATATGCGCATTCTTCTCGCTTCTTGGGACGAGGAGCGAGATCCGTTCCGGACTGACGATATCGATCAATCCGTAGAATACGTCGGCATCTCCTCCGATCCCCACGAGCAGGACTTTCTCTTCGCCCATTCCTCCGCTGCCTTGAAGATGAGGGACGGTGACGTATCGGTCCAAGCCGCTGGAAAAATCCTCTTTGCCGATCGCGTTCCCGTAGATACCTTCGGCGTACCCGAATTCGAGAGACTGAATCGACATTTTCTTGAATGCCACCGCAATCAGCCATTGGATGTAGATTCGCGGCATCGTCGAGCACTCGACGAAAACCTTCCGCAGGCTTCCTTCGTATGAGCCACATGAAGCGGCCATCTGAGTGAGCAGGTGATCGAGGAGATTGATGTTCTTCTGATACTCGATGGAAGGCTCGAGGGTGATCGCAGTCACTTCGACGCCCCATCGGGTACCCATAGCGATGAGCTTTCGCCGGTTTTCTTCGACGGCTGGGACGTTCGCTTCCTTCAGAGCAAAGTCCAGAACCACGATTTTGCCGACCTTCAGGTCAAGATGGTTTTCGAACGCGGCGAAACGCGTTTCCCATCCAAGCGCGACGATCGCGATATCTGCCTCCATCGTTTCGCAGGTACCTGCATCTCTCGCCTTCTCAGTGACGGCCAGATGGCCGAAGACTCGATACTCGACAGTTGAAGCGGTCATTCGAGATCGCTCTCGAAAAGCGAGTGCTGGAATTCGGTCTTGAGTGCGGGCCGCGCGACGAGCTCCTTAAACACCGAGTCGGCCCAGTCTTCTGGGAGCCGATGCCTGGTAAAAAGCAGGTCGACCATCTGCGCCGCAGGGATTGTGTTGATTTCGTACGGGCCGCGATAGGAGAACCCGAAGTAAGGTGCAAATCGCCGATGCAATCTGATCAGCATCTCCTTCGATGCGGGGTCGGCGCGGTCCACCTCAAAGTTGCCGGCGGCGGAGACCTCCCGGATAAACCCATCCCTTTCCGCCCGACGCAGGACCTCGTCCAGTTTTCCGCTGGGTTGCTCCAGTCGGTTCACCAGCGAGCGCATTTCCTTTAGATCAACCCTGAAAATGCCTCTCTCTGTCGTTCCTAGAGCATTTTCTTCGGCAAACTCTGTCTGGAGGCGAGCGGTCAGGTAACCCAACGCCCGCACCATGCGCACGCTCTCTTCTTCGTACGGATGTGAAAGCGCCTGAAGTCCATCAAGCTTCCGTTGAGAGGCGGCGTTCACAGCCTGTCTCTGCTGTTCGAGATGAATCTGTAAATCCGAGTTGATGAATTCCACCAGTTTTCGTGGATCACTGGAACTCGGAACACTGCGGCGGAAGATCTCTCCCATTATATCAAGGAAATCGCGTATACAGACGTCGCTCAATGATGTGATGATCTGGTGCCCTACGTACGGGTAGTCATGCAGACGCAGCATCTGGCACGCTTTCAGAAAAGCCCATCCCTGTTTCCGGGCGATCGACCTCTTCAGATTTGAAGCATCCGCCTTGCTCATGGGCCGGCGCTTGATTTCCGGGTTCATGAGCGCGAGCGCCAGCCCTTCGGCATAAGGGCGCGCTTTTCGATCAAGAAGGAATTGCTGCTGATCCGCCGTCCTCAAATTCACGGAGAGGAATTCACGTGCTGCATCAGCGAGTGCCACAAGCTCTTCTCTGCCCTCGGAATGACCCGATATGATAACCCGCTCGATGATGTCATTGACGGAAAGCCGCCCCAGCCGGTTTTTGAGCGAAAACGCGCTGAGCGCATCGTTGCGCTTGAGATCACTCCGCAGATGGTCAGGAAGCGCATAGTAGAGCCGAAGCGACGACACGTTCTCGCACAGCGTGGCGAACTCCCTCGGATCGACTGAATCAAGATTCTCGACGTCCCGGTCAGCATTCGAGAGCGACTGGCCGGGTATGATCGTCCGGATCGTGTCGTAAAGGCCGCCGATGTAGGCGAGGACCCATTTCACATTGCCGCGCGTCTTCCTCACCAAGGTGTTCAGGAACTGCTGTTGGAGCGGTGTCAGTGCCTCACAGTCGTCAATCAGGATCTTGAAGAAGGGCGCCCTGTCACCGGCGAAAGATGGGCCATTTAAAAGTGGGGTGATCGCGGTCGCGACCTTGTTAATGATCGCGCCAGGGTCTGTCGCTCTGAAGCCGGTCGCTCCCTCATCGGCGGCAAAGAAGAACGCGTTGAAGCATTCGTCGACGTACCGGGTTATCCCACCCCGCAGCTCATCTATGCTGAAGAAGTCGAGACGGGCAGGTTGGGGTATGAAGTGCAGCACTTCGCGATGCAGTGCCAAGGCGACGTCCCTATCTTCAGAGGCCCGGTATTTCAAGTGGCTGTCGCGTCTGAGCTGGCTGATGCTCTCGAGCAGGCGTTCGACTATCTTCAGCTCCAGATAGTGAGAGAAGATTACGAATTGCCGCGGGATCACGGCGGCCGTGTCGAAGCGTATCCGCTCCGGAATGAGGTTCAGAACCGCGTTGTCGATTAGGGGCGAAAATGTCTCATTGAGCTGGAAGAAGACGCCATACCAGCCGAGCTTGCCGACTTGGTCCGCGAGACTTTTGTCTTCGAGGATATGAACTGTGGAAAGCGAGCGAAGAATACTGGTCTTGCCGCTGCCTCTCGTCCCTGCGACGAAGACCGGCTTGGCGGCGGCAGAAATCAAGGCCGACTTCTGACTGAACCACAGTATCGGGCGACTTTCGTACTCGATCCTGTTGGGGCCGAACGGATTCTCCATCTCTATTCGTCCCTTACCTTAATGCGCCAAGCCGAGTTTGCCTTCGTGAGGCCGTCTATCTCGACGAAGCGCGCCGCTTGGAGCATCAGAAGAGAGTCTTCCAAATCTAGCCCGAGCTCGGCGGAGGCGGCAATCTCAGTGATCTCGTCCCAGAAGAGTAACCCATTCCCGCGCCTGGTGGCATGGTCGCGCAGTCGGCGCATCAGGTCAAACGTGTCGTTGTTCAGAAAGGCCTTGCCGTTGGACATAGTCGAGATGAAGCAATGTTCGCCTTCCATGACCGTCCCGTCGGCGACATTGGTGCGGTAGGGTATAAGTCGGATGCCGACGAGCTCTCCCTGATCGGTCGTGAAGAAGACGAGCTCATTGAAACCTGACTGTATCTCTGGTGCTGAGATGCAGATCAATTTGCCGTCCGGAAACCTTGGATCGTTGACGATCTCGACCGGATCGGCATGTATGTGTCCATGCAGGTAGACGATAGGCTTGTTGCCCTGCAGCAGCTGAGTTCTGACAAATCCGCTGTTGAGCATCTCCGCGTATGGCGTAATGCGCGGAGTCTTTTGTGGCAGCAGATTGTGATGGCCGATCATGATGCCGTAACGCATGTCGGGCTGCTGGAGCAATTCCTGTAGGCCTGCAAGCATCTCACGCGAGATGTATGGCGTGTCCATCTGACCGTAATACTCGTCGTCGGACGCCTCCTTGTCTGGATCGCTGGGAGGTGTCGCGGGCGAATGTCCCGAGGTGTCCGGCGAGCCGAGATCTACAGGTTCTGTAGAAGGACCGAGTGCCTCGAGACGATCACGAAGGAACGCGGGAAGGTTCTGAAGCTCCCAACTGCCTATCGCTGTGTTGACGAGGATGAAGTTTGCGCCTGCGGATCCTGTCGGAAGTCTGAAGTGCACGGGTTGGTCCACGGGAACGGTCTGCCAACCCAAGCGGGCGGCTAAACTCGCCATTTCGCTGAATTTCTCAGTCGGTCCAAGTTCGCGCGCGTCATCACGGTTCACATCGTGATTTCCCGGTACGAATATCAACGGAAGCGCCTTTGAACTGCGCCCCTGTGCGCGGCAGAGCAACGTGAAATGCTGGAATGCCGAAGCAATGAAAGTCTTGTCGCCACGGCTCGTGAAATCCCCCATGAAGGCGATCGAATCCAAGGGCTCCGAAGTCGTCAGCCGCCGAAGCTTCGTCAAGACGGCACGCAGCGAAGACGCGCGTAGCTTCTGCGTTATTTTCGGAGCGAACTTGCTATCCTTGGCATCGATGTTGCTAGAGGAAGGATGCCAATCCGGATAGTGAATATCGCCTACTTGAAGGATTCGCACCCGTCGCATAACTCGCCCCCCCGCCGAGAGCCATAGACTAATCCGTTCGCTTTTGCCAAGCGCGAAACGATCATCCGACCGCATCGCCTGGAAAGCGCGTTTATCTTTTTGTTGGTAATGGAGAGGCACGACGCAATTGTGCCCCCGGTTGCTTGTCTGCCCACCAAATGGGCACTCAATCTGGGCGCATGGCTTATGATTTCTCGAGTTTGTCCCATAACGAGTTTGAGGATTTGGCCCGCGACCTCGTAGGTCGCGAGATCGACAAGCGTTTCGAGGCCTTTCCCGAGGGACCGGACGACGCGATGGATGGTCGACATGCCCTTGCCGGCGGCGACATTGTGCAGGCGAAGCACTACCAGCGGTCAGGCTTCTCGGCGCTGAAATCCAAGATGAAGAGCGAGCGCACAGCCATTGATGGCTTGGCGCCCTCGCGATACTTCCTCGTCACGTCGGCTTCGCCCGCGGCAGGCGGACACCGGCATGCGCAGCAGGATGAAGCCAGTGAGGGCCAGTAATACACGACAATAGTCATTAGGCTAGAGTACAGTCGCCTTGGGAGGCTGTTCGAATTCAATCCGGCGCTTTTCGGCATCCTTTTTTCGTTTGGTGGTGTCGATACGATATTGGTCAATTCCATCAAGATCGCTCTTCATATCGTTTGGTGTTGGAACTGGAATGGCCTTGGCGGACGCCATGTCATGTCCAGAACGCTCCGAAACTCGCTTCATGGCCCAATAGATTCGCTTGTGGTCTTCGTCCTCGACCACCACACCCTTCAGGCTCTGTGTCTTGACATCGCTGTTAAATCGCTCGACGACTTTACCGAGCAGGATTTCTTCAACGAGCCTCTCCCAGGTTTCCCGAAGATCGCTGTAGAAATCCTTCGCTGACCTTCGCCAAGCATCGGTGGTGAAATCAGTGGCGCCGTCGAAGCTCTTCAGGCGCGTCTTGAGAGTCTCGATGCGCTTCGTGACAGACTGTGCGATCCACGGCTCGTCAGTTTCGCTAATCAAGCCAAAACCGGCAGATTCGGACTTGTTGATGTAGTTTCGAACAAGGGGAATCGGCGGATTGGCCTGCGCAGCTGCGTCAACCACCTCGTTGAAGAACAGAAGATTATGGGTGAAAATAATAATCTGACGTCCTGTGGCCGCTTCTTTTACGAGCCTTGCCGCGACCCGCCTGATCCGAACATGGTCGAGAGATGACACGGGGTCGTCGATGATCATGCCTTGACGCGATGTGTCTCCTCCGACCTCGGCTAAGAAACAGGCCAGGGCAAGCGCGCGCTGCTCTCCTTCGCTTAAGACCTTGCTGTTTGAGATCGCTTTTGCCGCGTTGAGCCCGACCTCGAAATAGCTCTGCCCATCTTGACTACGATCATTAACTGCGAACGGGATGTGCGTTAACGCCAGAGTCTCAATCTCGGCGACGACGCGCTTTTCGAGATCCTGCATGACGAGGCTTCGTCGAAGCGACGTCATCTGCCGTGACACCGAGCCTGTTTCGACAGCATCGCAGCATGAGAGAAGCTTGCGCCGCTCTTCGAGATTCGCCAAGCGCGCGAGAACGATGGTGAGATCGTCGCCCAGTTTTTTCCGATCCTTGAGTGTATCGCGACGAGCTCGATCGGTAGCGCGGTTCCCGTCGTCGGCCGCTGCCTTGTCGTCCGTCAGCGCTTCGGCCTCTAGCGCCTCCGCCTCCGTTCGGAGTTTCGATGCAACTGGCGCCGCAAGTTGCGGGAACGCAGCGTACTCGGACAGCGCAGCCGCAACGACAATTGCATCACGCCTTTTACCTGCCTCGACATAATATGCCGAGATCAGGGCCACCATCGCCTTGCGTGCGGCGGACAGATCGCCAAACTCTCCGAGAGCCGCCTCAACCGCCTCCCCGGTCGCAATGGTGAGTCCTTTGATTTGGCGCAGGGCCTCTTCATGGGCAATAGATGCGACTTGCGCCGCCTTATTTGCGGCGCCCGTTACGAAGTCATTGAAGGATTGGATCCGCCCCGCGGCGTCCGCCGTCATCGGCTCCTGGCAGAGCATGCAACGATCGCCTTCCTGATCTGGCAAGTGCTGATGATCGATGCCAGTGACGCTCGCTAAATAGGCTCGTGCATGGTCGAACATATACCGCCAGGGAGAAAGCCCAACGCCGCTCAACGGCATAGTCGCGAACGCTCCTGAGGCGGCAAGTTGTGCAGCCTGCGCTGTAGAATCGGCTGTTGCATATAGATTGCGATAAATCTCGAGGGCCGCCGCTGAGAGAGCCGCGTCGATCTGTTCAGATGCAGTCAGCAGTTTTTCCAAGGCCGCCTTGGCACGCCGACGCTTTGTCGCCATCGTTGAAGGGTCGCTTGCCAGAGCCTGTTCGAGGCCAGCGAGATCAGCCATGTCCTGCTCTGAGAGGGCAGCGAGGTTTTTGATTTCGGCTGCGGAAGGCATCACGTCCTTTGACTTGATTTCGAGACGAGCCAGCAGCTTTACGACCGCGCCGGCAGCTGTGTACCCACTCGGCAATGGTGTCTTTAGGTTCTTTTCGATCGCTTTGATTTCTTCCCGGAAGTCGGCTTCGAGCTCGGTGCGGTGACGTCCATGGCTTTCGAGAAGCGCGATGGCTGCGGGCAGAAAACCGATACGGTTTTGCTTATCGACGTAGAGGCGAGCGTTCGCGGAGTCGAAAACGGAGATCCGTGCAATTGACGCGGGGGGCAGCGTTCCGTCCTTCCAGGTTATGGGGGTCGGTTCCGTAGCACCCTCTTCGAGAAACCGGACAAGCACTTCGGCTGGCGGTTTGGTGCCGATCTCGAACACGTTGCCAAGAAGATCATCCGCCGTCAGACTACGGCAAAGCTTCTTCGCGATCCGGCAATAGCCGCTCTTTCCGCTTCCATTGTCGCCGTAGATAATGGTGATGCCATCGGTGGCGAAACGCAGTTGCTGCTCTTCGGCGAGGCGGTTCAAATGCTTGACGGGGCCGAGTGAGCAAAGCACCGCGCGCGGCTCGTTCGAACTGTTGGCCCTCAAATGCTCCGCCGAGAGCGGAGAGCATTCGGGCAGATCAGCGGTAAATCCACCGACGTGGCGGACCCGAGCTGTTACACCGGCCTTATCCTCCTGCTCGAGGTTGAAGCCCGGCCGCGCGGCGTGTCTTCTTAAGGCATCCCTAATCCAGTCGGGCTGCTTATCCGCCCATTCCAAAAGTCCAACCTCGGCCATTCCTGCCCCCCGAATCTTACCATCATTATACTTATTGATTAGTCCAGATTCGATGAATTCGCTTGTCTGGACAAATTTTCCTCGCGATCGCACATAGAGTGCTGGAGATGTACCCAATAAATGACCTCCCCCCGCGCCGCTAGGTCAGCAAACAAATGCTTCAGCGATCAAACGTCTCCACAACGACATCAGCAATCAAAGGCATTGGACCGCGCGCACGAATTTAGGTAGCCGGCAACGCGTACGAGGAGATAGAGCTGGAAGTGCGTGCCTTTCGATAGTCTATGGGCGGAATTCGACCGCCTCACCGATAGGCCGATCGAGGTTCGCCGTCACTGTCGGGCTGGGTCCGAGTCCGCGATAGGCGCCACGACAGCGCTCGCGATAGGCGCGCAACGCTTGGTCCATGGCGCCCGGACCGCCACACATTTGCGGATGACGTCCTGCCCGTCTTGGGTTTCAGCAGCGTGCGCCGGCGCTCCGATTTCCGCGACTTTTGGATCCCCTCCAATCGTGACGACCGATTATCGCCTGTCTCCATTTCGACCGTTATCTGGGCGGTAACACTTTTAGAAATCTATGCTGCTGGACATAAGCGGCGACCATACCGAGAATTTACTTTCAAATTCTGGCGGCAAAGTTCTATCGTAAATGAAAATAGGGGATGGGGTATGGAAACGAGTTCGGAGACTGGCGATGCTGCCGGTATATCAGCCGCGCCCGTAATAGAAGTCGTGGCGGACATCGCCGCCAGCTTTACATATGCGTCCTTCCAAAATGCTATTCCGGTGATCCGGTCTATCGCGCTCAACAACCCGACCCAGCAGGGTTTCGAAAAATGCACTCTCGAGCTGACATCGAACCCCCCTTTTTTGCGCGCCAAAAGCTGGACAATTGATCGGATCGTTGCTGGCGACCGGCTTCCCTTAAGCGATCGAAAAATCGATCTCGACGCCGGCTATCTGGCCGGTCTCAACGAGGCTGAGCGCGGGGAGATAACGTTGCGCCTAACCTCAGGAGGCGCAGTGCTGGCCGAGCAGCGCGTTGCGGTGCGCCTGCTTGCCCGCGACGAATGGGGTGGCGTCGTCGATATGGCGCAATTGCTCGCCGCATTCGTCATGCCGAACGACCCGGCGATCGCAGGACTGCTGCGTTCCGCAGCGGAGCTGCTCGCAGCGCATGGTCATCCTTCCAGCCTCGATGGCTATCAAAGCGGCAATCCGCAACGCGCATTCATGCTGGCGGCCGCAATTTATTCGGCCATTGCTGGCCTATCGCTGCATTATGCAGAGCCACCTGCGAGCTTCGAAAGCCGCGGCCAAAAAATTCGACGTCCCTCAATTATTACGGCAGAAAAGCTGGCAACCTGTCTCGATACCAGTCTGTTATTCGCGTCCGCCCTGGAGGCGACGGGCTTGCATCCCGTCGTTTTGATGTTTCAGGGACACGCGGCCGTCGGCGTCTGGATGACACAAAGGACGCTCGCCAACGCCATTGAACCCGATGCCATGGAGGTCCGCAAGGCGCTGGCATCGCGCGAACTCATCGTGTTTGAGACGACAGGCGTGACGCATCGGCCGGCGATGACGTTGGAGGCTGCCCAACACGCAATCGAACAGCGGCTCGACGAAACGCAGGTAGCCACCTTTGTCGCAGCCATCGATATACGCCGCTCGCGCAGCGGCGGCATCACACCGCTTGCTTCGCACGAACCGACGCGCCGCAGCGTGGATGCAGAGGCGGCAACCGAAATCGCGTTGCCGTTGCCAGCCGCACCGGCCGTGGTAGCCCTGCCGGTCGAGATCGTCGAGGTAAAGCCGACGACAGCGGCCGGACGGATCGACCGCTGGCAGAAAAAGCTCCTCGATTTGACACTGCGGAACCGCCTGCTCAATTTTCCGGACTCCAAGAAGACAATTCCGTTTCTTTGTACTGACGTCGGCTACCTCGAGGACCGTCTGATGGCAGGCGCTTCGATCCGGCTGATTTCGCTCCCCGAACAGAATCCACTGGGCGAGCGGGATGCTGTCCTCTATCGCGAGGTGCACGGACGTGACCTCCAGCGTGGCTTTGCCGCGGAAGCGCTTCTGCGCGACGAGCTCCCGTCGACGCTCGATGGGCGTCAATTGGAATCCCGGCTGATCGATCTTTACCGGCAAGTGCGCAACGATTTTGCCGAGGGCGGCGCGAATACGCTCTTCCTGGCGGTCGGCTTCCTGCGCTGGAAGAAGAAGGCCGAGGACGAGCGCAGCTATCGCGCGCCATTGCTGCTCGTACCGGTCAAAATCGAGCGCCGCAGCGCAACATCGCATTTTACCTTGCGCTTCCATGAAGATGAACCGCGATTCAACGCAACCTTGTTGCAGTTTCTCGAACGCGACTTCGAGCTCAAACTGCCACAGTTTTCCGGTGAGCTGCCCGAGGACGAAAGCGGCGTTGATGTGCCGAGGCTGCTCGGTCTTATGCGCCAGGCAGTGCGCGACGTCCCCGGCATGGAGGTGGTGGACGAGACGGCGCTGTCGACCTTTTCCTTCGCCAAGTTTCTCATGTGGAAGGATCTGGTCGAGCGTACCGATGCGCTGCGCGAAAACCGTGTCGTGCGCCATCTGATCGACACGCCGGAGATAGCTTTCGAGGGCAATGGCGCATCATTCCGCGACGAGCGCGAACTCGACCGGCACTATGCCCCGTCCGACATGGTTTTGCTGCTGCCGGCCGACTCCTCACAGACCGCCGCAAGTCTTGCCGCCGCTGAGGGTCGCGATTTTGTCATCATCGGTCCTCCCGGCACTGGCAAGAGCCAGACCATTGCCAACATGATTGCCAACTGTCTTTCAGTTGGCAAAACCGTGCTGTTTGTGGCCGAGAAGACGGCGGCGCTCGATGTGGTGTATCGCCGCCTGCGCGAACATGGCCTGGGCGCGCATTGTCTCGAACTCCATTCCAGCAAGGCGGACCGACGCAACTTTCTCACCCAGCTCAGGATCAGCTGGGAAAGCGGCGTGCGCGTGGACGCAGCGGAGTGGATTGCGATCAACGAGCGGCTTCGCGTCCGTCGCGACGAACTGAATGCCTATGTCGAAGCGCTGCATCGGCACCATGTCAATGGTCTGACGCCTTATCTGGCGCTCGGCATCGCTCTCAAGAACAAGCGGCAGCACGCTCCGAGATTGTCCTGGCCATCGCGCGATTCCCATGACGAGGCAAACCGGCTGGCGCTGGAGCATATTGCCGCCGAAACAGGTCTCGCATTTCAGTCGGTGGAGATGCGGTCGGTCTTGCGTCTTATAGATGTCACCGAGTGGACGTCAGGCTGGCAGGACAATTTGCTCGAAGGGGCAAAGACCCTCAAGAATGCGTCCGAGGTTCTAGCGACCGCACTCGACGCCTTCCTGGTGAGCATCGGCCTGCGCGCCAAAGGCGACGCGTCAAAAGCGGAGCTCGAAGCGCTGCGAAAACTAGCAGCGGCACTCCAGGACAGTGCCGGCTATGACGTCAGCATTGTCTTTGATCGAGATTTCGCCCAGTTGCGGGGAGCCCTCGCCACTCTCAATGAGGCAATCGGAGACTATCGCAAGTCTCGCAAGGACCTGTCGGCCCGCTATGACGAGGCTGCCGTTGCGCGCATACGGGTGGAGGACATAGAGCAGCAATGGCAGCAGGCCGCTTCTGCATTCTGGCCAAACAGTCAGTTGGGCAAACGCAAAGTCCAGAAGCTGCTTCAAGGCTATGTCACAGAGGGGGTAGCCGATCCTCAGCACGACTTGCTGCTGTTGCGCCTGATGCAGGACCGCCGGGCCACTGTCGAAGCCAACATCCTATCTGGGAAGCCGATCGGATTTGCCGCACTTGATACCGACACCCACCGTATCGATCAGATACTCTCGATGGCCGAAAGGCTTCGACAGACGCTACGCCTGCCCGGCCTCGGCACGGAGGATTTCAAAGCGCTCCTGCAAGCAACCGCCCCGAGCCTGCGAAGCGGTGCAGCAGATAGCACGATGCGCTATGGGGCAGCCCGCTTCCTTGCGGCTTCTGCAGCATTCGAGGCTGCCAAGACCCAATTTGCGATCCCTGCTGGAAAGACGCCTTCTTGGGCAGAACATGATAACCCGCTGACCGAATTGACGACTGCGATGGGAGACTTGCTCGACGCCCGTCATCTTCTCCGGGACTGGACTTCGTGGTGCGGCATTCGTCGCAGGGCTGTCAGTCACAATCTGGGAGCGTTGGTCGACGATATCGAGGCGGGTCTAGTGCGACCAGCTGAAGCTCAATCCGCGTTCCGCCTGGCCTATGTACGCTGGTGGCTGCCGGCCACGCTGGATGCCGATCCGGTGCTGCGGAATTTCCGTCGCTTCCAGCACGAGCACGCCATCGAAGATTTCCGGGAAATCGACGATCTTGTCCGCGCTCAAGCAAGCCTTCGCGTCATCAGTGCCATCGCTCATGGTTTGCCGGCTGTGCAAGGCGTCCCGCGCAATTCCGAGTTGGGCCTGTTGCGCCATCAGATGGAATTGCAGCGGCCCAGCCGGTCAATCCGCGAGATGATTGGCGCGATGCCGACGAGCTTTGCCAAGCTCGCGCCGTGCATGCTGATGTCCCCTCTTTCAATCGCTCAATATCTACCGCCCGACCAAGCCCTGTTCGACGTGGTGATTTTCGACGAAGCATCGCAGATCACCACCTGGGACGCCGTCGGTGCCATCGCGCGAGCCCATCAAACCATAATCGTAGGCGATCCCAAGCAGTTGCCGCCCACCAATTTCTTTGGCCGCAACGAGGAGGACGAGGAAGTCGTCGAACACGAAAAGGATCTTGAGAGCATTCTCGACGAAGCCAAAGCGGCCGGCATCCCGGTACGTGACCTGCGCTGGCATTATCGTAGCCGCAATGAGTCGCTGATCGCCTTTTCCAACCATCACTACTATCAGAACCGGCTCATCACATTCCCTTCGCCAACGGTGGAAGATCGGGCAGTTCAGCTGCGAAAAATCACGACCGGCATCTATGACCGTGGCAAAAGCCGCACCAATCGAATCGAAGCCCAAGCGGTAACCGACGAGGCGGTCAGCAGGATGCGGCGTTGGCTGGCCCTACCGGAAAAGGACCGACCCACGCTCGGAGTCATCACTTTCAACGCGCAACAGCAGTCGCTCATCCTCGACCTTTTCGACAAGGCACGCCAGACAGAGCCGGAGCTTGAATGGTTCTTTGCCGACGAGCGTATTGAGCCCGCCATCGTCAAGAATCTGGAAAATGTCCAAGGGGACGAGCGTGACATAATCCTGTTTTCGATCACCTTTTCGCAAGATAATGCCGGCAAGCGCAGCATGGATTTCGGCGCGCTGAATCGGGACGGCGGCGAACGCCGGCTGAATGTCGCGGTGACGCGTGCGCGGCAGGAACTGATCGTATTTTCAGGTTTTGCCGCCGACCAGATCGACCCCAACCGAACCAAAGCGATCGGCGTACAGCATCTCAAAGCCTTTCTCGATTTTGCCGAACGCGGCGCTGTGGCATTGCCAGCGCAGGAACGCGGATCGGTCGGAGCCCTGGAATCCCCTTTCGAGGAGGCCGTCGCTGCCGAGCTTGAGAAGCGCGGATGGACCATCGTTCCTCAAGTCGGCATTTCGGGCTTTCGAGTGGATATAGGGATCCGGCATCCCGATCTCGCCGGCGCCTATCTGGCTGGGGTCGAATGCGACGGCGCGACCTATCACAGTTCTGCCACGGCGCGAGATCGAGACAAGGTCCGCGAGCAGGTCCTGCGCGGCCTCGGGTGGAACATTGTCCGGGTATGGTCAACCGATTGGTGGTTTGATCTCGAAGGTTGCACCGAGAGGCTTCATGCCAGCCTGGCCGCGCTGCTCGAGGAAAGCCGTCGCAAACAGGCTGAACAACAGGAAAGTGAAGCCGCGATCCATTGGGACATGGGACATAAGGTCGACCCCATGGACCCATTGCCAGCCGAAGACCTAGCATCGGCCGGCGAACCGGAACATCCGTCGATAAAATCAGAGCCAGAACTTGTCGCCGCTCCCCTCGCGACGGGAGAGCGCCCATCGGCATCTGCAGGAATTTTGCCTGCGGCCGCGCATTCGACGCATGATACCGTACCGACGGGCGGCCGTTATCGCCTGACTGATCTAACCGGATTTTCCACCAGCCCGGATCAGTTTTATGACTTCGTCTACCGAGGCACGCTGCGGTCCATGGTCGACGCGGTGATCGAGCAGGAAGGACCTCTGCGAGATGACGTCCTTGCGCAGCGCATCGCACGGGCGCATGGCTGGCTCAGAACGGGCAACAAGATTCGGGAGCGGATCGACCTGCATCTGCGCGAGTTCGATAGAACTGAAGAATCCAGCGGCAGCTTCCTATGGAAGAGAGGGACGGTGGTCGACCTGCTTGATTATCGCATGCCGTTCGATGCCGATGCCCGCCGGTCCATTGCCGACATTCCAATCGCCGAGCTGGCCGCTGTCGTCGTTGCGAACGAGGACATTCTGGAACAGTCCGACCCCGCTCTCGACCTTGCACGTCTGCTCGGTGTCGAGCGACTTGCGGCGATTTCACGCTCCCGGCTGGATGAAGCCATCGATCGCGCCCAGCGCAACCTGGCATCGACATAGTCTCGGAGACTCCATGTTTCGATTCATCCACAGCTCCGATCTTCATATCGGCAAGCGGTTCGGCAACATGCCAGAGGATCTGCGCGGGCGGCTCCGTGAAGCGCGCCATGGCGCGATCAGCCGGCTGGCAGAGCAGGCACGCGTCCATGGTGCATCCACCATACTTCTGGCCGGCGATACGTTCGATACCGAAACGCCCACTCCAGCGATGTTGCGGCAGGCCATGGCCGAGATGAGCCAGAGCGCGCCTCTGCGCTGGATATTGCTGCCTGGCAACCATGATTCCCTGTTGGCTGATCAATTGTGGAGTGCAGCGGACAGCGTTGTGCCGGACAATGTCCTGCTGGCGACGCGGCCCGAAACCCTGACCATTGGCGCGGACGTGGCGCTGCTGCCTGCACCTTGCACCACCCGCAGACCCGGTCGCGACCTTACCGAGTGGATGAACAGCGCCGCGACGCCGCAAGGCGCCATCCGGCTCGGCCTTGCTCATGGCGCTATTCAGAACTTTTCCGAAGATTCAGCAGCGTCCGATGTCATTGCACCAGATCGCGCGACTAAGGCCGGCCTCGATTATCTGGCACTTGGCGACTGGCACGGACCCGTCACCATCAATGAGCGCAGCCGTTATAGCGGTGCGCCCGAACCTGACCGTTTCAAGCATGATACACCCGGTCAGGCCCTTGTCGTTTCCATTGCCGGGCCTGGCGCCGTGCCCGAGATCGTGGCCGTTGAAACAGCTAGCTTTTCCTGGAAAACCGCTCCCCTGCATCTGCTGTCTGGCGACGACAGCGCCGCGGCATTTGAAGCGTTGCTTCCACCGGCTCATCTGCGGCGTCAGACTTTGCTGCGAATTGCCGCGTCTGGCCGGGTGCGGTTAAGTGGGCGAACGATCCTTCAAGCGGCGATCGCGGTAGCCGCGCCCGACTTCGCCTATCTGGAACTGGACGGGGACGGGCTCGCGACCGACTGCGAAAGTGGCGATTTGGATCGGATCGACCGCTCTGGTGCCCTTCGCGAGGCAGCGCAGGCACTGTTGGATGAAAGCAGCGACGAAACCCGGTCGGCTGTCGAACGCGACATATCGCGAGAAGCACTGGTTCGGTTGTTCAGCTATTGCGAGGCGATGGGATCATGAAACTTACGGCCCTTCGGCTCCACAACGTCAAACGGTTCGCCGGGCAAGGCGTCGCCATCGAAAACATCGGCGACGGCGTCAACGTGCTTTGCGCGGTCAATGAGTTCGGCAAATCAACCTTCTTCGAAGCGCTGCACGCACTCTTTTTCCAGCCTCACACGGGCACACCCGAAGGCGTGCGACTGTTGCGGCCTTACAGTGGGGGCAATCCGGTGGTGGAGGCCGACATCACCACTTCAGAAGGACGCTATCGACTTGCCAAGCAGTTTTATGGCGGCAGGCTGGCCAGCGTTATTGACCTCGACGGCGGGCGACTGTTGGCTCAAGCCGATGAGGCCGAAGCCTTTATCGGCAAACTAATCCATGGCGGAAGCGCAGGACCGGCAGGATTGCTCTGGGTTCGCCAAGGGGTCACCGGCATCGAAAGGCGCAGCAAAAGCGAGGAGGACGGCGAAAAACGCGTGCGCGAAAGCCTACTGTCCTCGGTTCAGGGGGAAGTTGAAGCCCTGACCGGCGGGCGACGCATGGCCGAAATCGCCGCGGCATGTGAAGAAGAACTCTATAGCCTGGTTACGTCAACGCTGCGTCCCAAGAGCGGCGGTCTCTATGCGGCAGCGCTCGACGAGCGTGACAAGCTGGTGAAAGACGAGCAGCGTCTCAGCGCCGAAGTCACCGGTCTGCGCGATTCGCTCGACAAGCGGCGCATGGCGTTGGCGCGTCTGTCTGAGCTTGAAAACCCCGAAGAAGGCGCCACTCGGCGGGAAGCCATCTCGGCCGCGGAAGCCGCAGTCGAGGCCGCCAAATCGCACAGCGAAGCCTTGAAAGCCGCCGAGGCGGAAGCTGCCCTTGCCGCAATTCACCACGACGCGGCGCAGCAGGCCCTCGATAGTTTTCGGACCGCGCTCAAACGAGCCACGGATTTGCGCCAGCAGTCGACGATTGCGCAGCTTCGCCGCAGTGAGGTTCTCGATCGGCGCGCTTCTGCCATTGCCGAAAACGAACAAGCGATGGGCGAAGTTCAAGCAGCCGAACTGGAAGAGCGCGAAGCACGCGAATTGCTCGCGCGGCTGGATGCGACTCTTTTGGCGCGTGACGCTGCCGAACAACTGGCCGGCTCGGACAACCGGTTGAAACAAGCCGAAGTCGCCAGAACCCAGATCGAAGATGGAGAGGCAGCACTGGCGATGCTGGCGGTGCCGGAACAAGCTGTCGAGCAACTCCAGGCGCTCGAAATCGAGATCGCCAGCCTTCGTGCAGCTCACCTGGCAACCCTGCCGACGCTATGCATGGAATACCGGGACGGCGCCGCCGATTTGGTGACCATCGATGCCAAGCCCTTGCCCCATGCAGAAGACCAAAGCTTTGCTGGCACCGTACGCCTGGATATTGCCGGCATCGGAGCCTTGACCCTGCGATCGAATCGGCCGCAGCAGGCCGACCGGACCATCGAAGACGCCGAAGCGAAGCACCGCAGCCTGCTTGCGTCCCTCGGTGTCGATAGCCTCAGGACGGCACGCCAGCGCCTAGTGGAAGCGCGCGACAAAGCTACCGAACTGGGCTTGGCGCGTCAGCGACTTGCCGATCTCGCGCCCAAGGGGATACAGCAATTACACGAGGAGCTTGCTCGTCTGAGTGCCCTCGGGGCCGGGGACCTCGAACTCAAAGTCGATCCAGAACAGATCCGGCAACATCATGCCGCAGCCGAGCAGCGTGTGGCGACAACACGCAACAGCGTGCGCGAGGCCTTGCCTTTGCGCAGCCATGCCGACGAGGCTGTCATGGCTGCGGAGACGGCTTATGTCACCATCCAGGCGGAACTGACCAGCCTCGAGGTCATATTGGGACCCGATGCAGCGCGCGAGGAAAAGGGGCGCTTGCTGCTCACCGAGGCCACCGCACGACAAAAGCTGCGCGAAGCGGCCGAAATGCGCGCTGCTCCCCTGCGCGACGGCGCTCGCGATCTCACCAGCGCTGAAGCCGTTCTGCGCCGCGCCCGTTCGGTTCAGGATGCCGCCACACAGGAAGCAAGTCAGTTGCGTGTAACCCTGGCCGATCTCAATGGCCATATTCGCACTCGGTCCGACGACGCGGTGGAAGAAGCTTTGCGCGAGGCCACAGAAAAATTGGAAATCGCTGGAGAGCGAGCGAGACGCTTCGAATTCGAAAAAGCCGTCCTCGACCGGCTGCGCACGACGCTGGTCGCTGCGCGCTCGACGGCACGCGATCTTTATCTGAAGCCGGTCATGTCCGAGCTGCGACCGCTGCTTGGATTGCTATTCGATGACATCTCCATAGTGTTCGACGAGAACACACTGTTGCCACAGACCGTTCGCCGCAATGGTCAGGATGAGGATGTCGATAGGTTGAGTGGCGGCATGCGAGAACAGCTTTCGGTTCTGACACGTCTGGCCTTCGCCCGTTTGCTTGCCCGCGACGGCCGACCCACACCGGTTATCCTGGATGACGCTTTGGTTTATTCCGATGACGACCGCATCGAGCGCATGTTCGACGCTTTGCATCGTCAATCACACGATCAGCAGATTCTCGTTTTCTCCTGCCGCCAACGCGCGTTTGCAAAACTCGGCGGTAACATTTTGCAGATGAGCGACTGGCAACCGGGTCGGTCATAAGCGGAGATCGCGCAGCCTCAGCTAGGGCGACGGCAGATCGTATCGTGTTACGATTGCAATGCCGTTTTCGATCTCGATTTCGATAACTTCATTAATCAGGAATTCCTCTGGGCCAAGATCCTCGAGGAGAGCATCGAAGAGCTCTCTCTGTTTTTCAGGCCCGACCTGAGGGACGACGATAATCAGGCCGGCGTGAACCGGTTCTTTGGCATAGAGCTTCCTGAAGTCCTTAGCATTGTTGGTGACGAAGGTGAAATCCTCATCGATAATGAGCGGCATGAGGTCCCAGTCGGTTTCGCCGCTTAGCCCAAGCCAGTTGACGTGGTTTGCTTCATGTCCGCGTTCTTGGGCTACCGCAACCAGAGACGTGTGCAGGCACTCATCGATCAGAAACCTCACGAGGTCACACGCGTCTCGACCTGGCCGACGGACCTGGGTCGCCCTTCAAAACCACGCGCTTCGACGACTTTATTTTCACGCCCTGCTCGACCAGCTTCTTAGGCCGCCCACGAACCGGGTGCGCGGCGACCCACATTCTGGCGAGCTCAATCACGCGCGGCGTTAGCTTCGGATATCCCTCCAGAACCTCCGCTTCATCTGCGCCCTGCGCTAGCATCGTCGTGATCATACGAACAGGGATGCGGGTTCCTTTGAAGACAGGCTCTCCGCCCATCACCCCTTTAACGCGGCCGATGGCGGCCTCCGCTTCATCAAGATCCACGATGCGCGCTTTGAGCTGTTTACGTGCCTCGGCGACGTCGACGATCAGCAGGTCGTCGGCCCTTACGGTCTTGGCCCTTGGGGCAGCTTTGATTTCCTCGAACAGGCGGTAGCGACGATCAGCGGGCAATGTCGCACCCACGCCATACCAAAGCTTGAGCCGCAGCAAATCCTCGCCGGTCAATGCCCGTCGGACGACCCCACCGATGCGCCGAGCAGTGCTTGGCACAGTATCGACAATGCGTTTGTCGATCGCATTGTGCACGGCCTTGATTCCTATCCCGCTGACGGCGGCTGCCTCTGCGGGGGTGTAGATGCGAGCAAGTGTGCCCATTATTCTTCTCCTTATAAAGAATAATATAGGCCGTTTGACCCCCTCCGTAAAGGCACGCGTCTTTGGAATCACGGCGGTTAGCAAAGGCGGTGGTGAGCCGAGAGGCCTCACAAACCCTTGGGGCTCGAGATGGCAGACTCGGCGCAGTATAATTGCGCTAACTATCGAATTTGCAGTTGGCGACAAACGACACACGAGTTCGTCGCGGACTTTTAACTCTGCGAAGGCGCGTCTTCGAGCGCTTTGAAACCCTACACCCATCTGCAGGCCATCTGTATCAAGCTTTGGACCAAAACCGTTTCCATCGCTCACGAGCGTTCTCTCTGGGGGTCTCAAGTGGGGCTTGCCCATGGCCACGAATTTTTGGGCGACAGCGGTGCAGAGGCCGCATACCGCTGCCTGCTTGACGTCGCTGACCGTGTCCATGTCCGAAATTTGCCTACAAATTTCGGACGCCCTTGGGCGCGCTAGATTCGCTATGGAAAGCTGGAAGCACTCGCAAGCCCGGTGGCCACAGCGTCTGCAGCGCCAAGCTATTCCTCCGTATCCAAACCCGCATCCTCATGGCCACTAGCCAACTCTGGCATAATTTCACCAGCAAGCAGCTCATCTCTGCTCAGCAGCCCGGCATCCTCGAGCGCCTCGCAGTCCGGGAGATCGCGAAGCGTGTCGAGGCCGAACTCGAGCAGGACGCTTTTGTCGTCACATAGGTGTAGGGAGCGCCGGGCGTCGGACTGCGCGGGTTCGACGCGATCAGGCCGGTGCCGCAGATGGCCGATCAGGTCGCGACTGATTACTTCCCGAAAACCGACGACAATTCGGCGCGGGTAATCGGCTGGAAGTGCCGATGCACATCAGCATCAGCACGTCCGACCACGTCAGGTCCACGGCACGCCCGCTGCTTCCGCAGGCGCGGATGGCATCGGCATAGGCCGGCCGTGTCAGGTGCTTCCAGCCGCCGGCGACAGCGACGAGGTCATAGGGCCGTCCGCGCAGCTCTCGGATGTCGTCGATGAGAAGGTCACGGGCGAGCTCGCGGGAGAGACTGCACCGCAAGCGCGTCCCGCGCGCGCGAACTGCTCGATCAACTGATCTCAGACGACGACGAATCTCGTCCAGATTCCAAAAGCGGTGGCCGCAGCGGCGCTTTGCGGGCTCGCGTTACCACAGATCGCAGAACTGTGATCTCGCCTTGTGCCCGAGACCGCAATCTGGGCTCGCGACGAAGCATATCGCTTGCGATCATCAAAGGACGCGTCGACGCCGTCGGTTGCCTTTTCCACCGCCGCCTCACACATCGTGTTGGGGCTGAAGAGCTACCTGCAAATCCTCGCAACGGGCGCGGCCGCATCCTTGATTTTACAAATTGACACGTCTTGGTTTTTAGAAAATGCCACGTGCGATGATGGCGCCAAAAAAAAATGTCACGCGAGATGATCATGCCTGAGGTAAATGGTCCGCCAAAGTTGGGAAAGGTATACCGGTTGAATGGTGGATAGGTACGCCGGATAAAAAGGGCTTCGGGTTCCGGAAGACGAACTAATCGACGGATAGGCGCTGCTCGTGAGGGAAACTGCATGCGCATTACGGTTATGACCATCCAGGGATGTCGGATATGATCTTGAATAGTGACATTGCAGGCCAAAGAGCGGCCGAGAAGCTAGCAGAGGGCCTGAAATCGCAGGGCAAGCAGCAATACGAAGAAAGGTCGAGGGAACGCGAACGAGATGTGTCTCGTTAGGTCGCACGTTGCACCAGGGGTGCGTCGGAAGGCACTCCGCCGTGTCCTGAAGAGGTAGCCTGCACTTGAGAATAGCCACGGTGGTACCTTATTTTCGGCTGTGAAGCACACGAGACCCGCGACGTGAGACCCAGTTGCTCAATACCCAGTTGCTGGGTGAGCGTGCATGACTGCCAACGGAAGGTCTTGCACGCACCCTCGCGATCTTGAGCAATGGTCGCCATGACTTTCTTCTTGCAGGCTTTTGAGTGGCCCAGCCTGCAATCACCAGACCCCACCGACTCTAAAGAGCGTGGCAGACGGGATAGTCGAGGTTGCCCGGCACAATTACGCTCAAGGCTTGCGCCGCCCAGAGGACACGCTGAAAAGGCAGCATGGGCGCGCAAGCACGCCATTCACGAGAGGTTCGACATGAAGACTATGCAAGAAAAAGACATTCCGGCATTCGTGCAAGCAGTTGTGGAGGCCGGCTGCAACATTTGCGCGATTGGCAACTTGGGATATGTCTTTGGCGATGCTGATTTGACGCCGGCGCAACGGAGGTCCGTCGAGCCACAGCTGCGCAGGATTGCTGAGATCTACGGCGAACGCGATCATCTCATGGACGAGATAGCTGTATATCTGCGGTCGATCGGACGCCATGTCGAGGTTGAGCCGAAGACAGGTGTTTCCTGATGGCCGCGATCGATCGCGTTCCGTAGTCGCCATTTCTATTGGGTAACGAGCAGCCGTCTTCCAACCTCTGAAACAAAAAAGAGGTGACCCCCAAAGGCCGCTCTCGAGACCGCAAGTCTGAGCCGCTAACGCATTGCGATAACCAGGCTGTCCGAACTGGGCGTCGATGCCTTCCTCGACCAGGTCGCGGTAGGCGGCGATCTCATCTACCGCATGCATAGCCAAGCCAGAGAAGTTTTCGGCAGCGGAATTCTCGGTCGCTTCCCCTTTTATGACTAGAGGGTGCGGCCGATCCGGCCGCGACGATCTCGCAGGGATTGCCATATACGGCAACACGAACACCGGCGGATCAATACTCGGATAATGGCGGCCGGCTATGTAGCGATCGATCGCGCACCAACATATCAATGCAATAGCTTAGTTGCTTTCAAAGGCGGGTCTCTACGAACTGCAAGCAAGCTAAACGATTGCGTCAACTCTTCCTCGCAGAGCGAAAACTCCGCGCCCACGCGATTTCTCTGCTGGAACAGCGGCACATCCTCAGCGCCAGGACACGGCCGCCGCCGTCGGGTTTTACGAAGCCGGTGATTGCATAAGTTGCCCGCAAGATATCATTGGTATCGGGAACGCCGCCGATGCCGCATCCTGAATAGAGCGGCCGCTTGCACCTGCCAGCCCGACGACCAGATCATATCTGCAACTCCATCTACCTGGACGTGGTGCAAATCACCTCGCTGAAGCCGCAAATCGTCGCCTTCGACCAGGATAACCACATCCGTGACCGCCTGAGCTACTCGGTCGATCTCGACGCACATGGCCGATACAGTTTTTCCATCCTTCACGAAGCGAATGAGACTTTGGCCATTCCAGCCCTGGTCTACGGGGCGTGACTTGTCCCCGATGCATGCGCGAGCTCTCCGCTCGGCCGGCCGCCGGACGTCGCCACCGGCCGAAGGCGCCCGAAGGCGCCCGAAGGCGCTTGACAAAGCAGCACCGGCCCATTCAACTTGAGGCATTCACCAGGGGAGTCCCGGTAAGGGGCTGAGATACTGCTGGCTTTCGCGGCGCAGTGACCCGTTGAACCTGATCCAGTTCATACTGGCGTAGGGACGGTGCAAGCGCTTTGCGGGAGTTTACGCCCGAGGTCCTGCTGCAGCAGGTCTACAGAAGCGTCTTTTCATCCTTCCGGCACAGAACTGGGTCTCCAATGCATGAGCAAAGGAGCCTCACGATGAATGCCCTCACCCCCGCCGTGTCGACGGGACCACTGCCCGCCTCGCGGAAAATCCACAAGCCCGGCGTCCTCTACCCGCAGATCAGGGTGCCGATGCGCGAGATTTCCGTCCATCCGACGGCCGGCGAACCGCCCGTCACCGTCTACGATCCGTCCGGCCCCTACACCGATCCATCAGTCCAAACCAGCATCGAAAAAGGCCTTGCCCGGCTTCGCCACGAATGGGTCACGGCGCGTTGCGATGTCGAAGCCTATGACGGCCGCCACGTCCGGCCGGAAGACAATGGATTCGCCACCGGCGAGCGCCTGACACCGGAATTTCCGATACGCAATCGGCCGCTCAAGGCCAAGCAGGGCAAGGCGGTGACCCAACTTGCCTATGCGCGCGCCGGCATCATCACGCCAGAAATGGAGTTCGTAGCCATCCGCGAGAATCTCGGCCGCGAGGTGATGCGCGGCAAGCTGCAACGCGACGGCGAAGCCTTCGGCGCGGCGATCCCAGATTTCGTCACACCCGAATTCGTGCGCGACGAGGTGGCGCGCGGACGCGCAATCATTCCCGCCAACATCAATCATCCCGAGAGCGAACCGATGATCATCGGGCGAAATTTCCTGGTGAAGATCAACGCCAACATCGGTAACTCGGCTGTCACATCGTCGATGGCCGAAGAGGTCGAAAAGATGGTGTGGGCGATCCGCTGGGGCGCCGATACGGTGATGGACCTGTCGACCGGCCGCAACATCCACAACATCCGCGACTGGATCGTGCGCAATGCACCGGTGCCGATCGGCACGGTGCCGCTCTATCAGGCGCTCGAAAAGGTCGGCGGCATCGCCGAGGACCTCAACTGGGAGGTCTATCGCGACACGCTGATCGAGCAGGCCGAGCAAGGCGTCGACTATTTCACCATCCACGCCGGCGTGCGGCTGCACTACATACCGCTGACCGTCGACCGGGTCACGGGCATCGTCTCGCGCGGCGGCTCGATCATGGCCAAATGGTGCCTGCACCATCACCGGGAGAGCTTCCTCTACGAGCATTTCGAGGAGATCTGCGACATCGCCAGAGCCTATGACGTTTCCTTCTCGCTCGGCGACGGCCTTCGTCCCGGTTCAATCGCCGATGCGAACGACGCGGCGCAATTCGCCGAACTGGAAACACTTGGAGAACTCACCAAGATTGCCTGGGCAAAGGACTGCCAGGTGATGATCGAAGGCCCGGGCCATGTCCCCATGCACAAGATCAGGCAGAACATGGACAAGCAGCTCGCAGTGTGCGGTGAGGCGCCGTTCTACACGTTGGGGCCGCTGACGACCGACATCGCGCCGGGCTATGACCACATCACCTCAGGGATAGGTGCCGCCATGATAGGCTGGTTCGGCACCGCAATGCTTTGCTACGTCACGCCGAAAGAGCATCTCGGCCTTCCCGACCGCAACGACGTCAAGATTGGGGTGATCACTTACAAGATAGCCGCCCATGCAGCCGATCTGGCGAAGGGCCATCCGGCAGCGAAAACCAGGGATGATGCCCTTTCGCGCGCGCGCTTCGAGTTCCGCTGGGAGGACCAGTTCAACCTGTCGCTCGACCCCGAAACCGCACGGTCCTTCCACGACCAGACCTTGCCCAAGGAGGCGCACAAGCTGGCACATTTCTGTTCGATGTGCGGGCCGAAATTCTGCTCCATGCGCATTTCCCACGACATCCGTGCCGAGGCTCAGAAGGAAGGCATGGCGGCAATGGCGGCAAAATACCGGGAGGGCGGCGATCTCTACATGCCGGCGGACGAGACTGGCGTACCGGTCGTGCCGGAGGCTCCCAAACCATCATGAGGGTGCTCGTCAAAGGGGCCGGCGTTGCCGGCCTCACCGTCGCTTTCGAACTCGCCGCCCGCGGCGCGACGGTCACAGTCGCCGAGATGCGGCATGGCCTTGGCGGCAACGCGTCGTGGTTCGCCGGCGGCATGCTGGCGCCATGGTGCGAGCGCGAAAGCGCGGAGCAGCCGGTGCTGGATCTCGGACGCGACGCTGCCGACTGGTGGGATGCGGTGCTGTCGGGTCAGGTGACACGGGCCGGGACATTGGTCGTGGCCGCGCCGCGTGATGCCGGTGAGCTTGACCGGTTCGCCAGTCGCACGTCAGGGCATAGGCGCGTCGATGAAAACGAAATTGCGCTCCTGGAACCCGACCTCGCCGGCCGCTTCCGGCGTGGATTGCTCTTCCCCAACGAGGCTCACCTCGACCCACGCCAGGCGATGGCGGCACTTCATGACAACCTTGCGACCATGGGTGTCAAATTCCACTTCGGCTGCGACGCCCGGCCTGTTTCGGGTTTCGCCCGTCAGATAGACTGCATGGGAATGGCAGCGGCCGATGACAGGCTGCGCGGTGTTCGCGGCGAAATGCTGATCCTTCGCACGCCTGATGTCTCGCTGTCGCGGCCGGTCCGTTTGCTTCATCCACGCTTTCCGCTTTATGCCGTGCCGCGCACCGATCACCGTTTCATGATCGGAGCGACGATGATTGAAAGCCAGAGCGCCGGACCGGTGACGGCGCGTTCCATGATGGAGCTGCTGGGCGCCGCCCATGCCCTCCATCCGGCCTTTGGTGAGGCCGAGATCGTTGAAACCGGTGTGGGTGTCCGTCCGGCATTTCCCGACAATTTGCCACGCGTCGAAACAGACGGTGAGATCATCGCGATCAACGGTCTTTATCGTCACGGTTTTCTCCTCGCCCCCGCCATGGCGCGCCAGGCTGCCGGCCTGGTTTTCAGTCAAGACAGAACCAAGGAGCATGCTCATGAAACTGATGGTCAACGGCGAGGCGCGTGAGATTGCCGCCACCACGCTGGCCGAGTTGCTTGCCGCGCTCGACTATGAGGGCGATTGGCTCGCCACCGCCGTCAACGGCGACCTCGTGCACAAAGCCAACCGCACGGAGTTCCAGTTGAGCGACGGCGACCGGATCGAAATCCTCTCGCCCATGCAGGGCGGCTAGCATGTTGGAGCTTTATGGAACCGAGCTTTCGTCGCGCCTGCTTCTCGGCACCGCTCAATATCCTTCGCCGGCCATCCTTGCCGATGCAGTCAAGGCGTCGGGCACGTCGGTGGTGACCGTCTCGTTGCGGCGTGAGATGGCGGGCGGTAGAGCCGGCGAACAATTCTGGTCGTTGATCCGCTCGCTGGGCGCCAGAATCCTGCCCAATACCGCCGGCTGCCTCTCCGTCAAGGAAGCCGTCACCACCGCGAAAATGGCGCGCGAGGTCTTCGGCACCAACTGGATCAAGCTCGAAGTGATCGGCAATCACGACACGCTACAGCCGGATGTGTTCGGTCTGGTTGAAGCCGCCCGCATCCTGTGCGAGGACGGCTTTGCGGTATTCCCCTATACCACCGACGATCTCGTTGTCGCCGAGCGGCTGCTGGAAACGGGCTGCAAGGTCCTGATGCCGTGGTGCGCACCGATCGGTTCCGCCTTGGGACCGGTCAACATGACGGCGCTGCGCTCGATGCGCGGATATTTCCCTGGCGTCCCGCTGATTGTGGATGCGGGGCTCGGACGGCCGTCGCACGCGGCCACCGTCATGGAACTCGGCTTTGACGCCGTGCTCCTGAACACAGCGGTCGCCAAGGCGGCATATCCGGTCGGCATGGCGCGTGCTTTCGGTAAGGCGGTCGACGCCGGTCGTGAGGCGTTCAGTTCGGGAATGCTCGAACCGCGCGACGTCGCCGTGCCATCGACACCGATGGTCGGCAGGGCCGTTTTTTCATGAAGCTCGATCCCTTTTATCTGATCGTCGACAGCGCTGCCTGGATCGAACGGCTGGTCCCACTCGGAGTCCGGCTTCTGCAACTGCGCATCAAGACCGTGGATGAGGCTGGGTTGCGCGCGGAGATCCGCACCGCGAAGGCCTTGTGTGCTCGATACCAGTGCCAACTCATCGTCAACGACCACTGGCGCCTGGCAATCGAGGAAGGCTGCGACTTCATACATCTCGGCCAGGAGGATTTGCAGACCGCTGACCTCTTGGCGATACGGGCAGCCGGCGTAAGGCTCGGACTGAGCACACATGATCATCAGGAGCTGGAAACGGCGATGGCCGCCGAGCCTGACTACATAGCGCTTGGACCCATCTATCCGACCATCCTGAAGAAGATGAAATGGGCGCCGCAAGGGGTCGAACGGATCAGCGAATGGAAGCGCCAGGTCGCGCCGTTTCAATTGGTCGCCATTGGTGGCCTCAACCCTGAGCGGCTCGACGGTGTCTTTGCGGCTGGCGCGGACAGCGCGGCGGTGGTGACCGACATCACGCTCAACGACGACCCCGAGGCGCGCACGCGAGAATGGATCGAAAAGACGGACCAATGGCGCTGAGGCGAGAACCACATGTGCTTGTCGTCGGTGGATCGGACTCCAGTGGCGGTGCTGGAATTGCACGCGATATCGAGACGATCTCTGCCATTGGCGTGCGCACCTGTCTCGCCGTCACAGCGCTAACGGTGCAAACGCATGACGCCGTGATCGAAATCTATTATTCGCCACCTAGCCTGGTGGCCAATCAGATGTGCGCCGCGCTGCAGGCCAACGACGTGGCCACAATCAAGATCGGCATGCTGGCGACTGCCAAGATCATTGTTGCCGTTGCCGCAGTGCTGCGCAAATTTCCGCATGTCCCCGCAGTACTCGACCCTGTGCTGGCCTCCACCTCAGGCCGCGCACTTCTGCAAGCAGGCGCTATCGCTGCCATGAAGCGCGATCTTATGCCGCTTTGCTGCATTGTCACGCCCAACCTCCCTGAACTGGCGCTCCTTAGTGGCTCCGAACTGGCAGTGGATGAGGACGGAGCGCTCCAACAAGGAAAAAGACTGCTGGCCGCCGGCCCTCAAGCCCTGCTGATCAAGGGTGGGCATGCGTCGGGAACCCGGTCGACCGATATTCTGTTACGCTCCGGGCACGAACCCATCCGCTTCGATGCACCGCGCCTTGCCACATCGATGCGCGGGACAGGTTGCATGCTGGCCAGCGCGATTGCGGCGCATCTGGCGAAGCCGAAGCCGCTCGAAGACAGCGTGCGCGAAGGCAAGCTGTTTGTCTTGGAGAGGCTTCAGAAATGCCGGCTGAATAACCACAGCGTTCTGCGTCCAGCCAAGCAGACCCATTTTCCAGAATTTTTCCCGTAGCGAGACTAGAGAAGGGGCTACTGCTTCTCTATGCCATCCTCACAACGCGTTGAGTTTCTCACTGCCAATTATGCGACTTTCGAGGTGCAAATAGCGAATATCGAGTTCTTAGTGACAGAAACGACCGGAATTGGTTGCGTGGATCACCAGGTCGCTACCGATTGGGTCAGCGACTCAATAGAACGTCACATCTCTGTCCACACTCGAGCTTATTTGCCGCAAACGCGTCGAGCCCCGCGTCAATCGGTCTTATAATAGTATCCGGGGCAGCTCCAAAGCTGTGGCATCGGCTACCCGCCGGCCGTGGCGCTTGCTGTTCGAGCGTCGGACGCCGCCTGCCATTGAACATCTGATGGGCTATTGGGTGGCGGCGACACACTCATCCAGGTGCAACTGGCTTTTTCAACTCGGGAACCAGCAGAAGCCTTCGCTGCGTCGCAACATTTGGATTATGTCGTACAGCCCGATCTTCCAGAGAAAACAAGACCTAACGTTCGAAACCTGTCACGCAACCAACCACCGAATGAAAGATCCAGCGTGCGATCGCAGGGAGGTAAGAATAACCGGTCTGGCTTTCCTATCGCCGGTCCAGGTTAAGACCAACGACGTCGTCACGACATCAACACAGTGCGCGAAGCGCTCGTATTCCTGAATCAGTGGCCAAAAGCGCGTCGGGGACCGGTATTCAGTTGCGCGGTGAGAAGCAGCAACGCAGCGATCGCCGGACAGATGACACCCGAGCAGGCGCGGCAAGCATTGTGGGATTTGCCAGGATTGCCGGCGTGCTGGCCAAATCTGATTTCGTCGTTGGTGGCGACTGATTTAAAGCTGCAGGAAGATCACCGCCGGTAACGCGTTGGCCCGCTGCTCGCCAAGACGGAAAGAACGCCGCCTTGTGAGTTCCAATAATGGGCGATGCGGGAATTGCACATGTCTGTGCCCATCTGTCCGGCCGAAATGCAAATGGCGTCACTGGCGAAGGTCAGCGAACGCGGCACGCAGGGCTGGATTCTTTTGACTTGCGGCAAGCCGACATAGGTGCTGGCTTGATGTCTCGGTCACTGCGACGTGTCATGCCGATTCATTCGTCAGCTACCATGACGATGCGGCGCGTCGCCTGCGATCAGTTGATCGAACCGCGGTGCAATTCGGGACGCTTCGTCGATCCCGACAGTTGCGCAAAGGGAAGCCAAATCAGCGACTAGAGGCAACGTGGCTACGGATTCGAAGGGACCCCGCTGTTGCCGAAGAGGTGACTGGTGGAATGTCAAAGATCACCTCGTGAAAGGCCATTTGGGGCCACCTAATGATAAAGCCGGATGCCGCTATCGGGTCCTGGCACGGGAATGACGGTCCGGCCCTACGGTGGATCGAGTTCGGTTCATGTCGCTTCGCAAGGAGGATGTGTTCCGGCGTCTGCCCGAACCCCTCTTTCTCGCATTCTGCGAGGTTGCGCGATCGGGCCGCTCGGTCTCTGTGCTGATCGCCCCTCCTGTTGCCATCGATCGATTCCGCTTCCGGTGCGCACGCACGTGTCGCGCGTGGCAATCATGCAAGGTCGTGAATCATAGGAGGATGTACATGCTTTTGTCGGATTTCGGCCGCATCGGGTTCGATCCGTTTGTGGAAATGCGGCGCATGCAACAGGAAGTAAACCAGCGTTTGGCCGGGCTGACCGCCAGCGCCGCTCAGGAGTTTCCGCCGATCAATCTTTGGACTGGCGAGGACAGCGTGGCGGTGGCCGCGGAACTGCCGGGGATATCACCTGACGAAATCGGCCTCACGGTGCGCGAGAACATTCTGACATTGAAGGGAACGCGCGAGCCTCGAACGGAGGACGAGAAATCCGTCTGGCACCGCCGTGAGCGCGCCTATGGGACCTTCTCCCGGACAGTGCAATTGCCATTCCGCGTCGACCCGGAACGGGTCGAGGCGCGTTTCGCCAACGGGCTGCTCGAAGTCGAGTTGCACCGGCCGGAGGCGGATCGGCCGAAGAAGATCCAGATCAAGGGATAGAGGGAGGCAAGCATGGCTCAGGAACGCGGATCGGCCGTCGCACCATGCTGCTCAATGCCCGCAAGGTGCTTTACGACCATAGTTCGGCCATCACCATCCTTCTCGCCTTCAATGACATAACGGCCCGTCGTATCATCGAGCGGGAGAAGGAAGAACTGCTCGGTCGCACCGAAGACCTGCTTCGGCAGAAAGACGTCCTGCTGCGCGAGATGGAGCATCGGGTTGCCAACAGCCTGCAGATCATTGCCTCGATCCTGTTGCTGAAGGCACGCTCGGTGACGTCGGAAGAGACGCGCCAGCATCTCAAGGACGCCCATCAGCGCGTTCTGTCCGTGGCCGAGGTGCAACGCCATCTCCACACCTCCGCCGGCGTCGACGAGATCGATGTCGGCTCTTACCTACCGAAATTGTGCAGCAGCCTCGCCTCGTCGATGGTCGGCGAAGCCCAGCCGATCACGGTCACCGTAATGGCCGAAGGCGGCAGGATAGATTCGCAAAGGGCAGTCAGTCTGGGACTAATTGTCACCGAACTCGTGCTCAACGCCATCAAATATGCTTTCCCCAAGAAGAGAACCGGCGCTCGCATCCAGGTGAGCTACGAGACCGCGGGCAGTGACTGGAAACTGACGGTTTCGGACAATGGCGTCGGCAAGATCGCCAACGACGTACCGGCTACCGGACTTGGAACAGCCATCGTCGAAGCACTGGTGAAACAACTGGAGGCCAGGGTGGAGATTATCAGCGATATTGACGGCACCAGCGTGTCGGTCACCCGGGCGACGTTCACCTCGCGCGTGCCGCGAGCGGCGTAAAAACCGTTACTACGATGCTGCCTTCCGGACATCGCCTGATGTCCAGGGGATCTTCTGCCGCCACGGCCTTGTCCCCGGAGCGCAGGACTGCCAGTCGCATCGCATAAGCCGAAACCTCTCAGTCGGTTGAGGGCGCTTCCGATGGCCAAGATCCGCTTTTTTGGCGTTCAGCCGGTGGGACCAAGCTCTGAAGCTGACGCTGCGCAGGTCTTTGCGTGGATGACTCGGTGCGGTCGGTAAACTCGAAGTGGCGGTTGTGTGCGTCAAGTTCTGCAAAATGGGGCGGCCACGATGCTGGTCATGCGGCTTGGCGTAGAGCGAGCTTCTTGTGCTCGCGCAGGTCGTCAATGTTGATGTAGGGCCTCCATCCAGTTTTCGTTGGTTTCGACAGCCGGCGCCCTGACGAGGCGCAGGCAGCTTTCGGCGTTGGGGAAGATGCGCACGACATAGGTGCGCCGGCGGATTTCCTCATTGAGCCGTTCAAGCATGTTGGTGCTCTTGAGATGCTTGTGATGCTGGCGCGGCAGGCAAAAGAAGGTCAGCGTGCGCTCGATGGTCTCCTCCACCGTCGTCCATCTCGGCCTCGAGCACCTCCTGCATCACCGCACGGATCATTTCGTGAAGTCCGTCCGGGTCTGAAAGCAGAATGTCTTTGACGGCAGCGCTGGCGGTCTTACTTTCAATCTTGGTCATGGTGGCGTTCCTTCGCGGGAATCGGCGACATGAACAATCACCAGATCCCATGGCGACGGATGGATAGCGGCGCGTGCTCTGGCAGAGTGACGCTGCTAACAAACACCCCGCGGAGGAACACCATGCATGTAGTGGCCGACCGATCCGAAACTCTGACTGCTATCCGGACTGGTCTGGGCGCAATCTTCGTATCGCTGGAGCTCAGCCGTTCAACCTGGCTGATCTCGTCGTTGTCGCCAGGTGGCGGCGAGAAGTTGTCGAAACACAGTGTCCCCAGTGGTGATTTATCCGCCTTGTTCCGTCGCTTCGATAGCGTGCGAGAGAAGGCAAGAGCACGCATGGGGCCAGACTTCCCCGTCGTCGCTATCCAGGAAGCCGGGCTCGATGGCTCCTGGATCCATCGGGTTCTGAGCAAGGCGGGGATCGAGAGCTACGTCGTTGATCCCGCTTCTATCGCAGTGTCTCGTCGCAGTCGCCGAGCCAAAACCGATAAGATCGATGGTGAAACGCTCGTCTCTCCTTGCCTTCAAGCGAGGCGAACCGCGCATATGTGCAATGGTCAAAGAGCCAACACCGGAGCAGGAGGATCGCCGGCGTATCTGTCGTGAACGCAAGGTACTGACGACCGAACGGGTATATAAAACGCCGCTCACTCAGAATGGTCTCGTCGCCCGAGCCCAGCGGCCGTAGGCGGGATGTTGGTGCAGCCGTGAAGAGCAGCGACCGAATGTGAGGTTGATCTGCTCGGTTACGAGCAGAGTCCTGCAAGTCGGGTTCAACCTGGATCCCATAATCGATATGACAAGCTAATCCCACTTTGACCGGCGCTCAGCACACCTAATTTCGAGCCGCGCCGACCTACACACCCGCTATCGACATGATCCGAGTGGCGGCCTGAACTAGGCCGGCAAACTCATGTTCGTTGGCACTGTTTTTCGCTTGCATCCCGGTTAGGCGGGGACAGACGCCCTACTGCGACGCCTGCCCGGCTTGTCCGTGTCTCGCTCGCCTGACGTTTCGGGTTCGGTCTCAATGATCTCGCCCGCCACCACGGCGCGGGTCCGCTCCAGCATCGCGGGGATGTCCCGCGCGGGCAGCGGGCGGCTGAGCAGGAAGCCCTGCGCCTCGGTGCAGCCTTCTCTTCGGACCCGTTCCAGCTGCTCCACGGTCTCGACGCCCTCGGCGGTGGTCTGCATCCCGAGGCTGTTGCCGAGGCTCGTGACCGCTCGAATGATGGCGACGGAACTGTCGATATCTCCGGCGTCCGTGATGAAGGATTGATCGATCTTGATCTTGTCGAATGGGAACGAGCGCAGATAGCTCAAGCTCGAATATCCGGTTCCGAAGTCGTCCATCGCGATATGAACGCCGAGCATGTGGATATGTTGCAGCATCGAGAGAGTCGCCTGGCTGTTGGCCAGCAGCACTGTCTCGGTGATCTCAAGCTCAAGCCGGCTGGGGGGCAGTCCCGAGATATCCAATGCCTCGACGATGGTGGAGAGCAAGCGCGCGTTGCGAAATTGCGCCGGGCACAGATTGACGGCGACCTTGATGCTACCGGGCCAGCTTGCCGCGTCGAGACAGGCTTGCTTGATAACCCATTCACCGATCGGGACGATGAGGCCGATGTCCTCGGCCAGCGGGATGAATTCTCCCGGGGATACGATGCCGCGCGTCGGGTGATGCCAGCGCAGCAGCGCCTCGAAGCAGCTGACCTCGCCGCGGTCGAGATTGAGGAGCGGTTGGTAGTAGATTTCGAACTGCTGCCGCACCACCGCTTCGCGCAGGTCGAGTTCGAGAAACCGCCGCGCCTGCATGCGCGCATCCATTTCCGGTTCGAAGAACCTGTAGGTTCCGCGGCCTTCCGCCTTCGCCCGGTAGAGCGCCATGTCGCCGGTCTTGAGAAGTTGGTCGGCGTCAATGCCATCGTCCGGCGCGATCGAGATGCCGATGCTGGCGCTGATCATAACCCCGTGGCCATCGACGACATAAGGTGCGCTCAGCCCATCAATGACCCGTTGGGCAAGAGCTGTCGCCTCGACCGGCTGATCAACCGCGGTTTGAATGATCACGAACTCATCGCCGCCGAGCCTTGCCACGGTGTCGCCTTCACGGGCCACCTGTTTCAGTCTGGCGGCGACCTCCTTCAGCAAGGCGTCGCCAACCGGGTGCCCCAGCGTGTCGTTGACCATCTTGAAATGATCGAGATCGAGGCAGTGGAAAGCAATCTTGCTACCATCACGCCGCATCTCGACCAAAGCCTCCTCGGCGCGTTCGCGGAACAATATGCGATTTGGAAGCTCGGTAAGTCCGTCGTGGCGCGCCATGTATGAAATCTTGGCTTCGCTCCGCCGCAAGTCGGTCACGTCATGGTGAGTGGCAAGCCACCCGCCGCCCGGCAGTGGCTGATGGATGAGGTCGATGGTGCGTCCGTCCCTGAGTTCCACCAGGCTCACCGTCCGCTCTGCGCGATCGATGGTCTCCGTCAGCTGCTGCACATACTTTTCCGGGTCATGGCCGGCATAGAGGCCCGCCGCGATCCGGAACCGCATCAAATCGATCCACGGCGTGCCGGGACGAGTCAGGGGCTCCGGCACATGGTAGAGATCGGCGTAGCTTTGGTTGCACAGAACCAGCCGCCTCTCCGCATCGAACATGCAAAGCCCTACGGGCATATTGGCGGCGGCCGCGGCCAATTGCTGCCGCTCCAGCTCGGCTTCTCGGGCCAAGGCATCGCTGCGCTCCAGGCTGGCCCGGTAGCCGGCAAAGGCCGAGAACAGCACTCCAACCTCGTCCTGCCGATCCCTTTTCAGCGCAATGAGACTCGAACGGCGCTCGCCCTGCGCCAAGCAACGCATCGCCTCGGTCACGGCGAGGATCGGCTTGCTGACATTGTGGCGTATCCAGGCGACAAGCCCACCAAGACACCCGGCGGCAAAAAGAACTGCCAGCCAAGTCAATCTTTGCGCAACGGTGTAGGTCCTGTCCGCCATCACCGCCGCGGCCGTGCTGCGCTCGCTGGTGAGGGCCAGCAGGTCGTCCAATCGCTGCGTGGCGGCGGCAACGGTCGGGAGCGATACCGTCTCGAACTCCTTGACAGCCATTGTTCGCCCTCCTGTTTCGAGGAGCGGGAAAATCGATGTCAGGGAATCTTCGTAGGCCGTCCATAGGTTGACGAACTGGTCGAACAGCTGCTGCTCGGCCAGCGATCCGGCACTCCGGCGATAGGCGCGCCGACCTTGCAGTATTTCGTCGCTTTCCCTCGCCATCTCCTTCTCAATGCCGGCTATCTGCGCAGCCTCGGCAGTGCGCACGCGCAACGTCGCATAGAGCTGGTGTTCCGCGAGGTTGCGCTTCATCTCGCCGACGATCTGGACCTGGGGCAACCAAACGCTGGTGATCTCGCTCGTGACCTTGTTGAGTGATCGCAGTTGCGCGACCCCAAATACTCCCACGGCCACGACGCACAGCAGCGCCAGCCCAAAGCCCAACGAGAGCTTGGTCCCGACGCTAATGTCCTTTAGCCCTCTCATCTAGAAAACTGCAAACGCAAGACCAGTCCTCGTCAAATAGCATCGAGCTTTAGCGAATAGTAAAAGTATTCCTAGTGTCGCGTCTAAGGTATTAATGCTGGCTTAAGACTGCGTAATCCCCTAGAGGATCGACCAAACCACGTTGTAAAAGGCCGGCGGATGAAGCTCACCGATTTCCATATGATCCGATGACGGGCCTACAATGAGATCGAGGTGCTCGCACCTAGTCTTGGAAGCCGCTTGCAGCTTCTTTCACCGCACCGTGGGATCGGCCTTCGATCCCCTTCGAATGTAGCGAGGCCAGCCCATATTATGCACGACGATGGGGCTTTGAGGCTGGCAGTCGAATCTATGATCGGCAGTGTTCATCAGCCGAGGAAGGAGCGCCGCGGCGCGCGCCGAGGCGGTGCGCGAACTCGAGCGTGATCGCCGAGATCGAGGCGAAGGAGCCGCTCGAAGCGCTCGACACCTTCATGGCGCAGAACGCATCGATGATCCAGGCCCAGCATGCAGCCTCCAGCTTCGATGTCCATCGGGTCCTTCAGGCCATGGACCACGAGCCGAGACCGCCGCAAGGCGATGCCGGACTGATGCGGCTGCCGGTGGTCGACATGCAAGGCCGGCCGCTGGCCAGCGAAGCCGAGTTGCGCTATTCCATTTTCCACCGCTTGACCTCGGGCGCGGTGAAGGTGGTGGCGGTGCAGCTAAAGGGAACTCCGACTGGAGCCATGCTGACACGCACGTTCACCGTGGAGGGCGTGCCCTACCGCATGGACCTGTTCGGCGGCAGCAAACTGAAGCCGCCGCAAAAGAGCCTGAACCAGCTTGCCTCTCACCTGCCTTTCACGGCCGCAGAGGCCCCAAGCGGCAAGCTTTTGGCGATCCCCTATGCCGAGACGGCTCCGGGTACGGCCTTTGAGCAGCTGTCGCGGGCCTGGGCGCCGTTCAAGGAAGCCTATTACTATACCCAGCGCCGCGGATTTGCCGCGCCGCCGGGCATCCCCGACATTGGCCCCCATGATTATGCGCTGGAAGGGTGCTTCAAGCTGTCCCTTCTGCCCGACCATCCCGCAGGCGCAGTGCATCCCTTCCGGTTCGAGGGGCGAGACGGCGAGATCGCCTTGCGGCCGCATGACGGCTGCGGCTTCATTAGGGCCTCACTGGCCGAGCGCATGCCGTCCATTGCCCGGGCTCGCCACGACGCTCCCGAGCGGATGCCTGCCTATGCCGATAAAAGGCAATCGGCGGTACCGCCCTCGGCGCTGCAACATTATCCGCGTAGCGTCGAGGTAGCACAGGAGACCCGCGAGAAGGCTCAGGCTTGGCTCGAAACCCATCAAAGCCTCACCGCCGAGGAGCTGTTCCGGACGGTCACGGGCGGGCATATCGAGGGTTCGAGCGCTATCGCCGTGCCGTCCAGCGACGAATGCCTGCATGTGCCGACGGGCAAGAGCAAGACCTTGACCCGTGACGCTGGCGTGCTTGTCGGACGCTCCCCCTATGACAAGCCCAACCTGCGCCCGTTCGCCGCCGACCGGGTCAGGTCGGCGCGCGATGGCGACCGGACCGCGGCGTTCCTGGATCGGTGCGTGGCCTTCCAATATAGCTTCAACTTCGCGCACAGGTCGGGGGCTGGGCTTGCCGCCGACGATCCGACCTTCTTTGCCAAAGGCATCTTGATCGTTGTGCCCGACGAAATGTGGCCGGCGGACTTCGCCGAGCGCGGGGTCGTGATGTCTGCCGAGGACGTAAAGTGCCATTCGTACTGGCTGGAGGAAAAGGACCGGGTCAAGGCCGACACCGCGCTCGAGTGCGTCGGCATCCTGCAGGCGACGGAGGTGTTCGCGCCCGGCTCTTTGGTTGCGGTTCCAAGCGTCGAACAAAAAATGCTCGACGGCGATTTTGATGGCGACACCGTCGTCATCATTGGCGACCAGCCTCGCCTTTACGAGCATGTGCGCCAGTTCGACGCGCAGCTGCAGGCGCGCGGCATCGCCTCGATGAAGCCGCCGAAGTCGCACACGCCGGCCATTGAGAAAAGCGGCTACCAGTTCACCCGGTCCAAGCAGATCCTGTCGGCCACCGGGCTGGTGCTGGAGACCTACAGCTGCCTGCAGCGCAACGTGCTGGCGCAGCCGCTGGAGGCGCAACGCTGGTTTGCCGAGCGTGCCATCTTCGGCACCTACGAGGGCATTCATAATGAGCTCAAGGCCGACATCCGCGCACTGTTGCAGGAAGATCGGCCGGATGGCCAGGCCCTCCATGAGCTCATCGCCAGGGCGAGGGAAGACAGCAAGGCCGCCAGGCATCCGGTGGCCTGCGAACTGGCCGCGTTGTTAGTGGCCGAGCTCCAGGACTGGAACCTGCAGCTCAATAGCGAGCCGGCTCATGAGCAGTCGGAAGTCAAGCTGCATGAAAGCGCCATCAATCTGTTGAGCGTCGGCATCAAGGTCGGCACTGACGCCTACAAGTCCGATACCGGTGCGCGGGTGTTCATGCAAAAAACCACCGAATTGCAGCGGCTCTTGGAGCAGAGGCCGGGCTTCAAGTCGGCGCCATATGTCAAGGCGCAGGCGGCAAAGCTCCACCAGGGCCGGTTCGACGTCGATGGCAGCCTGGCGGATCTGAAGGACAACCCCACGCTGGCGGCATCGGTCATGGAGGCCTCGATCAGACTCGCCGTCGAAAAGCGCATTCTGCTCAGCGCCTTAGCAATCTCGGCCGAAGACGACCGCGCCAGCACGATAACGCTGAGCAGCGAACAGGCCCTTGAGCGGGCCAGGCTCGAAGCCGCCCCCGCCGAAGCGCAAGAAAGCGCGATTACCAAAAATTGTGCATGCGGTTGCCGAGCTTTTGCGGCAGGACGGCATCGAGGTGAAGGTGCCGCATCTTGACCAACGGTCGGGCGGGCAGGTCTGGATAGCCGACGAGTTGACCGGCCAGAGCGTGAGCACGGCGCCGGAGGCCCAACTGGTCACCAATGCCGTGCGCCATGTCTTCGAGATCCCGGACGAGGCTTTTACGCGCGCCTTCAGGAAGGCGGCACTGGCCTTCGAGGAGCGGGACTGCAGCGAGGTCGAGACCACCAACTGGGTCATCAGGATGGACAGGCCGCGGTTACGCGGCGTTCACACGGCGTTCAGAACCGCGCAGAACTATCGCTTCGAGGTCGAGTTCCCTACGCCGGCCAGTTATCGGGCCGAGCTCGCGCACCGCGCGCAGAGCTCACAGCTAGTCCCCATTCCCCGTGGTGCCTGGGAGATATTACACTGGGACTCGTCAGGAGAAAGCAGGTCGAGGGCGGCAGGGACCTCCAGGTCGCCCATCGTCGCAAGACAACAGATTGCGGTCGCTCGCTCGCCGCAAGCCGGCGAGATCCTCGCGGCCCTCGGTACGCGGCCGGTCGTGCTCGTCGGCATGCCGGCGAGCGGCAAGTCGACCATCGGCGCCCAGCTTGCCAAGGAGTTGGGGGTGGAGTTTGTCGACATCGATAAGCATATCGTCGCCGATCACGGCAATCTGATGGAGATGTTCGCCGACCCTGGCCGTGGCGAGGCGCACTTCAGGGACCTGGAGACCAAAGAGCTCGCCAAGCAGCTGGAGAGAGGCCCCATCGTCATCGCAACCGGCGGCGGCTGCTTTGGCAAGGAGTCCAATCAAGCCCTGATTCTTAATAAGGCGAGGTCGATCTGGCTCGACACCCGAGCTGAAAGAGCTCCGCAGGCGCCTCGAGAGGGACACCAGCCGGCCGCTGCTGCAAGGCGCCGACATCGAGCAGAAGGTTGACCAGCTGTACGAAGAGCGCAGTCCGTTCTACCAAAAGGCCGATATCAGGTTGCCCCTCGTCCCGCCCTTTCAAAAAGACAAGAAGGACGCCCGCATTTGCGTGAAGGAACTCTACGCTTTCCTGTGCAGCGACAGAGAAGCCGCTCTGCCCGCTGCCGAGATATCACATGTCTCCGGTGCTTCCGGCACCGCCATCAGCATGTCCCCAACAGCTCAGCGCATGCACGATGATCATCACAACGGCTACGATTGCGGGGGCGGCGTCGTGGAAACCATCCAGGCGCCGGCGGCACTATTGAGTGAAAGGGAACGGCCGCCGCTCCTCGACACCCTCACCGCCGACCCGCAGCCTTTGCTGGCCGGCAATAACGCACGAGCGAATTTAGCGTCTTCCACGAGAAGCAGGGAACGCTCAAGTCGAGGACGATAGCTTAGGCGTCGCAGGTTTGGTGCAGGGTGCGGGTTCGCACCGAATGCTAATAAAAGTGGGAAACGCATGCATAAGTCGTGAGAAGCCTGATGGCCGAGTTGATCCGGCCTGGATGACACAAACGTACAAAGACGAACCGCCGGTGCCGGGTCGCGCGCCAAATCCTGGTGATCGACCGGAAAGGATCAGCTCCGAGTCTAAACGGCATCGTCAACTTAATGAAGCGCGGATACTATGACAGAGTGACCCAATCCACCGCCGCGCCATTGCGTCGGTTTCGACAGATAAGATGGATTGGGCAGGCGAGCTCAAAAGAGCGATTGTAAATCGCAGTTGTAGCAGTGTAACAAACTGCGTAACAAAAAGCGCGAAAAGATTAGCATTTTCAGCAGGATAGGCGTGAAACCGAATCCCTCCCTCTCCGCCACAACATCAATAACAACCGTCGCATGCCCACAAAAAGTCCGGAAGCCGAGGTCGCCGGGCTAATTCGTTTCGCTTGCATAATGATATTACTTCGCTTAACCGGATTTTGATTAACCAGTTGTGGTCCGCGAGATCACTGCTAAAACCGTCTTGACCGCCCCCGTCCGGGTTCGATGACGCCATATCGAGGGGATTCATAGATTCCCGGTTTCGATCTATGTTGCTCGGCATGGAACGCACTTTCGACATTCCTGCTGTCCTGAGAGCCCCGCCAGCGTGTTTGCGCGAGCGCTACGGCGCCTTTGTCATCCGCATTGCCGAAAGCCTCGCCACGGGCCTTGCGATCGGCGTGGGCTTCGCCATCGTGCGCGCCTTGGCGGGTTAGAAAGTGGTGCGGGTATTGCCGGTCTACACCCCAGAAGATTATCCACTTATCCGGCAACTTCCTGGTGCCGATGACATGCCCCCGACTTGGGAAGAGTGGCACGCGAATTTCGATGCGACGCATATGGAGAGCTTGGAGGGGCTAAGCTACGCTACCATGCGCATCAAGCCCGACTTGTTCAAAGTTTGGTTGGACACCAATTCGCAGGTCGCTTCGGAAGACTCCAGACAACTCTACGCCCAAGAGTTGCTTGATGCGTGCAAGGCGAAATCTGAAACTCGCCAAGAGGACGAACGTGCCCGACGGTTGATCGCTCGCATGGCGAACGACCCGCTCCACACTGACCCCCTGATGTATAAATTGGCTGAGGTCGGTGCGCTGTTCATGATCGTGATGGCGATCGTTTCAGCCGCGTTGATCATGCTGGCGAGGCGCTGACGTGGTCGCGCTAAGGATACCTCCTATTTCATTCATTCGGATAACTTCGCTTCTATTGGAGGAAGGCGCATGATCATCCTGGCCAGCGGGATGCCGTGCCCCCTACCAGTCTCTCGCCGGTTAGGCTCGGCGCCATCAGGCAACTCTTGCAAGGACGCCGAGCCGCTGCATCGCTATCGGGCCGGCGCTGCTCTGGTGGACGAGGCCACGTAGCCGTTCGCGCCTTCATAATCCTCTGCCGGACTAACCTGAGCATCTAATTTAGCCGATACCTGCGCTCGCGCCTTGATTACGCGATGCTGAGTTGGCGCAATAATGAGGGGCGGGTTTTGCGTAGATTCCGACACGTCGCTGCGGCGGCGCATGATCACTAACCTATTGGCGTCGCCGCCTTGGCAATCCTCATCCCGCTCTACATCATCCTCAAATGACAATCCCATAGAAACGCCTCAGATCCCGTCTGCCGAAGACGCATGTCGTCGTCTGGGAGAAGAGAGCGGGTGGGTAAGTTCGATCGCAAACAATCGGTACACCGTCGGAAGTATGGCGGTGGCCGTCGTTTCGGCGGAGGCGGGGTAGCCTAACAGCAGCTGAAGGCAGTCCCATCGCCAAGCCTGATCCTCAGCCTGCCCCGTCGGGCCGATGCCCCGCGATCGCGGCCAGAAAAACCTCGCCAAACTCCTTGAGCTTCGCCCCGCCCACGCCATTCACCTCGGTGAAGGCGTCGAGGTCGCGCGGGCGGCGGGCGGCCATGTCGATCAGCGTGCGGTCGGAAAACACCACATAGGCCGGCACCTGGCGCTCCTTGGCGAGCCGCAGCCGCAGCGCCTTGAGCGCCGCCAGCAGCGAGGCATCCACGCCTTCGGCGTCGGCGGCGGAGCCTTCCCCGGAACGCTTCCTGCCGCGCACGAGAGGGTCCCGCGTCTCGACGCGATACCGGAATTCAATCTCGCCGCGGTCGAGCGCGCGGCCGCTTTCGGAGATGGCGAGACCGCCATGGCCCTCGGGATCCGGCATCAGGAACCCGCCGGCAACCAATTGCCGGATCAGTGACAGCCACACAGTCTTCCTGTGCGCGGCGCCGGTGCCAAAACTGCTCAGCGATTGATGGCCCCGCGCCAGCACCTTCTCGGTCTCATGGCCAAGCAGGATGTCGATGACATGGGCCGCGCCGAAGCGCTCGCCGCTCTGCGCGACCGCCGCGAGGATTTTCCGCGCCTCGGCACTGCCGTCGGCGCGCGGCGCCTGATCGAGGCAGTTGTCGCAATTGCCGCAGGCTTGAGCCTCTTCGCCGAAATAGCCGAGCAGCACCTGGCGACGGCATTGCGCCGTTTCGCAATAACCGATCAGCGTGTCGAGCCGGCGATGCGACCATCTCTTGTGCTCGGGCGAGGCGTCCTCGTCATCGATGAACAGCCGCCGCATGCGGATGTCGCCAAGACCGTAGAGCATATGCGCCTCGGCCTCGCGTCCGTCGCGGCCGGCACGACCGATTTCCTGATAATAGGCCTCCAGGCTGCCCGGCATATCGGTGTGGAAGACATAGGCGACATCGGGCTTGTCGATGCCCATGCCGAAGGCGATGGTCGCCACCATGACGACGCCAGACAAGGTCATGAAGGCGTTTTGATTCGCCTCGCGCGCCTCCTTGCTCATGCCGGCGTGATAGGCAAGCGCTCTCACGCCGTTCTTCTCGAGGAAGGCCGCCATCTCCTCGGTCTTCTTGCGCGACAGGCAATAGATGATGCCGCTCTTGCCCGCATGGCGCTCGATGAACCGCAGCAATTGCCGCTTGCTGTCCTGCTTGGCCTCGATGGCCAGCTTGATGTTGGGCCGGTCGAAACCCAGCACCAGCGTCTCGACCCGCTCGGCGAACAGCCGGGCGGCGATGTCGGTGCGCGTGCTCTCGTCGGCCGTCGCCGTCACCGCGATGATCGGCACATTGGCAAAGATGCCGCGCAACCGAGACAGATCTTCATATTCGGGCCGGAATGCCGGCCCCCATTGCGAGATGCAATGCGCCTCGTCGATGGCGATCAGGCTGACGTCGAGCCTGGAGAGCGCCTCGAGCATGCGCTCGGTCATCAGCCGCTCCGGCGCCAGATAGAGCAGCCGCGTTTGGCCTGAAGCGACACGGCGCCAGGCCGCGACATTGGCCTCGCGATCGAGCGAGGAATTGATCGTATCGGCCGCTACCCCGGCAAGCCGCAGCGCCGCCACCTGATCCTGCATCAGCGCCACCAGCGGCGAGACGACGAGGGCGAGCCCGCCCAGCACCAGCGCCGGAACCTGGTAGCAGAGCGATTTTCCGGCCCCCGTCGGCATGACGGCCAGCACATGGCGCCCGCCGAGCAGCGCGTCCATCACGTCGGCCTGGCCGGGGCGGAAATCGTCGAAGCCGAACACGTCCTTCAGCACGCGCCGCTTGGGATCCTCGGCGCGGATGCTCGCTGCCATTACCTGCATCAGGCGGCCGCCGGACTGGGAACGGCTTTTCGTGGATTGGAGAGGATAGGCAAACCGGTCAAAGCGACCTCCGGGTGAGGGCCTGGAGTAGCGCAGCCTTCATCCGATCACAACGGTCGATATCGCCGATCTGCACCAGCGCCGCGCACGACCGCCTGACAGGTCAGACTAAGGTGATACAGAGATATAGCTCCCTCCCAGGCATCACTCGCCGCTGCTGCCTTGCTCCAATTCGTCATAATAGCGCTGGGCGGCCTTGCCCTTCTCCAACCGATATGTCTCGGACCGGCGATCGAATTCGGCCTTGAGAGCCTTCGACAGTTGCAGCGCATGGAAGCAATAGCCGGTAAGGACCGCCAGCAGCATGATAAACAGGCCTATCGGCAATTGGCCGTCGCTCAGCATGAGGATGCCGATGACGGCTTCCAGCAGCGTGGCGAGAGCCGCCATGACCGTCAGGAAAATCTTCGCCGGCCTTGACCCTTTCAGGAAGTAGTAGCCACCGATGACGTAGGCCACGCTTGAGGCGGAACCCACAATATTCGGCGAATGTCCAAAGGCCAGCAGGACGATCGCGGACAGGATGCCGATCGCGCCGGTTACTAAGAAAATGCCGGCCACTGCCAGCATGTGGTGTTTTCCGCTCATTCCAACCCCCTTGGTGTCGAGACCTTGCCCGTCCGCCATTGCAGCATGCAACCAAGGATTGCACAAGGCCTGCCGAACCACCTTCTGTAAAATCACCAACGCCGCTTATGACATCGGGGGCATCATCGCGCCCCCTTCCCCAACGACACCATCGCTCCCGCTGGATTCCTTCGCTCTGCGATGTAAACTTGGCCAATCAGGCCGGGAGGGCACGATGCTGCAGGTAAGACAGGATGCTCTCGACGAGCGGTTCCGGCTACAGCGCGCCGCTTTCGAGAAGCAACCCTTTGCGGACCTTGGCCTGAGGAAAGACCGTCTCAAACGCCTGCTGGCGCTGACCGAGCGGCATGAGAGCGAAATCTGCGCCACGATCGACGCTGACTTCGGCGGCCGCTCGGCGCATGAGACCCGTCTTGCGGAACTGTTCGTCGTGCGCGCCGGTATTCGCCATGCGCTTGCGCATGTCGGCGGCTGGATGCGGGAGCGTCGTGTCGCCACCACCTTGCCCTTCCTGCCAGGCAAAAACCGCCTTCTGCCGCAGCCACTTGGGGTGGTCGGCGTCGTATCGCCGTGGAACTACCCCTTTCAGCTCGCCGTGGCGCCGGTCACGGCGGCCCTCGCCGCCGGCAACCGCGTCCTGGTAAAGCCTTCCGAATTGACGCCTGCTTTCTCCGAACTGCTGGCCAGATTGGCCGGCGAGCACTTCGCCCCGGATGAACTCAGCGTCATCACCGGCGATGCCGAGATGGGCAAGGCCTTCGTCTCGATGCCCTTCGACCACCTGCTGTTCACCGGCTCGACCGCGGTCGGACGCCAGGTCGCCATCGCCGCCGCCGCCAACCTGACCCCGGTCACGCTCGAACTCGGCGGCAAGTCGCCGGCGATCCTCGACCCTTCCTGCGATCTCGACGCGGCAACAGCCAGCGTCGCCTATGGCAAGCTGCTGAATGCCGGGCAGACCTGCATCGCGCCGGATTATCTGCTGGTGCCCAAGGGACAGGCAGCCACGGTCGCTGCCAAGCTCGCAATCGCGGTGGCGCGGCTCTATCCCTCGCTGCGCGACAACCCCGACTATACCGCCATCATCAGCGACCGGCATTACCAGCGCCTGCGCGCCATGATCGCGGAGGCCCGCGAGGCCGGCGCCGACATCACCGAGATCAACCCGGCCGGCGAAGACCTCGGCACCGCAGGGCGGAAGCTTTTGCCGACCCTGGTCAGCAACGCCGGGCCGGACCTGCGGCTGATGCGCGAGGAGATTTTCGGCCCGGTGCTGCCGATCGTCGAATACGCCACGGTCGACGACGCCATCGACTATGTGAACCGGGCCGACCGGCCGCTGGCGCTCTACTGGTTCGGGCGCGACAGCGGCAACCGCCGGCGCATCCTGCGCGAGACCGTCGCCGGCGGCGTCACCATCAACGACTGCATGCTGCATCTGGTGCAGGAGAACCAGCCCTTCGGCGGTGTCGGCGCCAGCGGCATGGGTACCTATCACGGCGAGTGGGGCTTCCGCACCTTCAGCAAGGAGAAGCCGGTCTTCCAGCAGTCGCGCTTGAGCGCGGGAGCCCTTCTGCGCCCGCCCTATGGCAGGACGTTCGAACGGCTTTTCGGCCTGCTCAGGCGCATCACCTGACACGCATTAAGTTTATATTCACCATGATCCGGCAGGTTTCCGGTCCTGCGGTGATGTTTTGAGTACCGCGGCGCCATTGGCGCCCAGGCAACAAACCCGCGCTTCCTTGGAAGTGCGGGTTTTTTCATTGGCCGGGAAATCGCCGGCGGCCCGGTCAGGCGAGAAAATCGGCGCGGTGTGGCGTGAAACTGTCGACCAGCCGTCCCGCCTCCAGCGCCCTGACGCCGTGCACCAGGCCGGACGGCACGATGAAGCTGCCGCCGGCCTCCAGGATTGCGGTCCGTCCGTCGATGGTCACCTCGAAACGGCCTTCGGCGACGTAGCTTGCCTGGACGTGCGGGTGCGAATGCAGCGCGCCGACGCCGCCCTTGTCGAAGCCGAATTCGACCATCATCAGTTCGTCGGTGGACAGCAGCACGCGCCGGCGATTGCCGTCTGGCGTCGGCATCCAGGCACCCTCGCCTGCTTGCGCGAAAGTCTTAGGCTCGGTCATTGTCATCTCCTCATCGCGCCAGCCAGCCGCCGTCCACTGGCACCACCGCGCCATGCATGTAGTTCGAGGCCGGCGCCAGCAGGAAGACGGCGGCATCGCCAATGTCTCCCGGCTCGCCCCAGCGCCCGGCGGGAATGCGCCCGAGGATGGCGGCACTGCGGTCGGGATCGGCACGCAGCGCCTGCGTGTTGTTGGTCTCGATATAGCCCGGCGCTATGCCGTTGACGTTGATGCCTTTCGCCGCCCACTCGCAGGCGAGCAGACGGGTGATGCCGAGCACGCCATGCTTTGACGCCGTGTAGGACGCGACGCGGATGCCGCCCTGGAAACTCAGCACCGAGGCGATGTTGACGATCTTGCCCTGGCGCCCGCCGGCAAGGACGCGCCGGGCAAAGGACTGGCTGAGCAGGAAGACCGTCTTCAAATTGACATCGATGACATCGTCCCAGTCGGTCTCCGTCAGGTCGACGGCATCGGCGCGCCGGATGATGCCGGCATTGTTGACCAGCCCGTCGAGCGGTCCGCTTTCGCCCCAGACACGATCGAGCATCGGTCCGGCCGCTCCGGTGTCGGCAAGATCGGCGGCAACCGCCTTGAATTCGCCGCCCAGAGCCGCGACCTTGCTCGCCGTATCGGCCATCGACGAGCGGCCGACGCCGATCACCGCGCCGCCGGCGCGCGCGATGGAGACCGCGATGCCTTGGCCGATCCCGGTGTTGGCGCCGGTGACCAGGATGCGTTTGCCGGCCAGGCTGAAGGCAGTGAGATCGCTCACCGCAGCGCGTCCATCGCCACGGCATCGACATCGGTGTAGTCGACATTGTCGCCCGCCATCGCCCAGATGAAGGCGTAGTTGGACGTGCCGGCGCCCGAATGGATCGACCAGCCCGGCGACAGCACCGCCTCTTCGTTGCGCATGACGATATGGCGCGTCTCGTCCGGCTCGCCCATGAAATGGAAAACGCGCGCCGCATCGGGCAGGTCGAAATAGAGATAGGCCTCCATGCGCCGGTCATGCACATGGCACGGCATGGTATTCCAGATAGAGCCCGGCGCCAGCTGCGTCATGCCGACGACGAGCTGGCAGGTCTTTGTTCCCCCGGCATGGATGAACTGGAAGATCGAGCGCTCGTTGCAGGCCTCCTTGCTGCCGAGATCGAGGCGCTTGGCGTCATCGAGGCGGATCAGCCGGCTGGGATGAGCCTGATGCGCCGGGGCGCTGAGCAGATAGAACTTGGCGGGGTCGTCTTTATCTGCCGAAGCGAATGCCACATCGCTGGAGCCCATGCCGAGATAGAGCATGTCGCGCGCCCGCAGGTCGAAGGACTGGCCGCCGGCTTCGATCGAGCCGGCGCCGCCGATATTGACGGCGATCAATTCGCGCCGATCGAGAAAACCTTTGGTGCCGGTCGGCTTGATCGCTTCCAACGGCAATGCCGTCGCCACCGGCACGGCACCGCCGACGATCATCCGGTCGTAGTGGGTGTAGGTCAGGCTGATCCGGCCAAGCTGGAAGAGATCGTCGATATGGAAATTATGGCGCAGTTCGTCCGTTCCCATGGCGGCGGCGGCCGCCGGATCGATGGCGAAGCGCGATGTGTAGTCTGTGTGGTTCTGGCTCATCTCTGTCCTGACTTCCGGTGGATCATTCGCCGGCGGCGGCCCTGGTCGAACTGGCGTAATAGGCCTGCCGCGCCTGCAGGCGTTCGCGGTAGCGCTGCTGGCTGGCGCCGAGATGGGCACGCATCGCCTCGCGCGCGGCCTCGGCATCGCCCGCCGTGATCGCGTTCAGGATCACCAGATGCTCTCGCTGCAGCCCGCGCTGGTAGCTGTCGGACTGCACCAGCTCGGTCGACCAGGGCGAGGTCACGTCGCACGGAATGGCGCGCCGGCCGAGCACGTCGAGCATCTCGACATAGAACGGATTGTTGGTGGCGCTGGCGATGGCGCGATGGAAGGCGAGATCGGCGGGTCCGGTCGGCTGGCCGTCGAGTAGCAGCCGCTCGAACTCGAAGAAGGCTTCCTGGATCGCCGCTTCCTGCGCGGCGTTGCGGCGGATGGCGGCGAGCCCGGCCGATTCGATCTCGATCGCCAGCCGCACCTCGAGCACGTTGAGCGCGATCGAATCCTTGGCCCCCATGTCGGCAGCCAGCGCCCCGAACATGGTCGAGATGTGCTCGGTGACGAAGACACCCGCCCCCTGCCGCGGCTCGACAAGGCCGTCAGCGGCAAGCTTGGCCATCGCCTCGCGGATGACGGTGCGACTGACGCCGAAGGTCTCGGTCAGCTGGCCCTCGGTCGGCAGCTTGTGGCCGGGCAGGATTTCACCCGCATGCAACTGCTTGCGGATCGCCGCCACGACGGTTTCCGACAGTTTGGGTTTTCTCTCGACCCTGAGGTCGTTTGCGATATCGGACACCTGTGTGATCTCCTAATGGAACAGGCTCGGCAGCCACAATGAGATTTCCGGTATGTAGGTGACAAGCATCAGCACCACGAAGGCGGCGCCATAGAATGGCCAGATCGAGCGCATCGCCGTCCAGATCGGAATGCGGCCAATGGCGCAGCTGACGAACAGGACCGCGCCAACCGGTGGCGTGCAAAGGCCGATGCCGAGATTGAGGATGAGGATCACGCCGAAATGCACAGGATCGACGCCATAGGCCATGACCACCGGCAGGAAGATCGGCGTCGTGATGATGATCAGCGGCGACATGTCCATGAAGGTGCCGAGAATGAGCAGCACGATGTTGATCAACAGCAGGATGACCAGCTTGTTGTCGGATACCGACTGCAGAAAGGCGACTAGCGCCGCCGGCACCCTGAGATAGGCGAGCAGCCAGCCGAAGGCCGCCGCGCAGCCGATAATCATCAGCACCATGGCGGTGGTCCGCACCGAGGCCGTCGTCGCCGCGACGAAGTCACCCCAACTCATCGAGCGGTAGATGATCAGCGTGACCAGGAAGGCGTAAACGATAGCGATGCAGGAGCTCTCGGTCGCGGTGAAGATGCCGGACCTGACGCCACCGAAGATGATGGCGATCAGGATAAGGCCCGGAATGGCGGCGACAAGCAGCTGCAAGGCCCGACCGAAGCCCGCGAAGGGCTCCGTCGGGTAGCCGCGGCGGCTGGCGACCCAATAGGCCGTTATCATCAGCGACAGCGCCAGCAGCAGACCCGGCAACACGCCAGCCGTGAACAGATCCGCGATCGAGATCCGGCCGCCGGCCGAAATCGAGTAGATGATCATGTTGTGCGAGGGCGGGATCAAAAGCGCGATGATGGCGCCGACCGAGGTGATGTTGACGGCGTAGTCGATGCCGTAGCCGCGCGCCTTCATCTGCGGGATCATCAGCCCGCCGACTGCCGACGCATCCGCCACCGCCGAGCCGGAAATGCCGCCGAACATGGTCGACGCCGCGATGTTGACCTGCCCCAGACCGCCACGCAAATGGCCGACCAGTGAGCCTGCCAGCGCGACCAGCCGCGCGGCGATGCCGCCACGCACCATGAGGTCGCCGGCGAAGATGAAGAAGGGTATGGCCATCAGCGAAAAAACGCTGACGCCGGAATTGAGCCGCTGGAACACCACGACCGGCGGAAGGCCTAGCGTGAGGATCGTCGCGAAGCTGGCGACGCCCAGACAGAACGCGATCGGCGTGCCGATGACCAGCAGGAACACGAAGGTGCCGAAAAGGACCATCAAGGCCATGGTTCAGACCTCCTCGCCGGTTGCATGGATGTCGGCGTCGACGGGCAGGCCGGCAAAACGCCCGGCCAGCCGTTCCAGTGAAAACAGGCAGACCAACGCGCCTCCCAGGATGACCGGCAGGAAGCTGACGCCGCCCGGCAGGGCGAGCGAAGGCATCACCGTATTCCAGGTCAGCCTCGCCAGTTGCACGCCGTAGACGATCATGCCGGCGCCGAAGGCCAGCACGACAAGATCGGAAATGCTGCGCAGCACCGCCTTGGCCGAGGCAGGCAGGACGTAAAGCAGCACGTCGAAGCCCAGATGCGTGCGCTCGCGCACGCCGACCGCGGCACCCAGGAAGATGAACCAGCCCATCAGCAGCACCGAGAAGGATTCGGTCCAGCTCGGCGAACGGTTCAGCATGTAGCGCGAGAAGACCTGCCAGAAGATGATGATCGTCATCAGCGTCAGGCCGGCGCCGCTGACCCACAACGCCAGCCGGGCAAGCCCGGAGAGAACGCGCTCGGCAGCGAGCCAGAAGCCTCTCGTGGCAGGGGCGTCCGAAGGCAGCGCAGGAGTCCTCGCGCTGCCTGACCTGTTAGCCCCGTTCATTTTTCGGCCTGTATCTTCGCCGCCAGATCCTTCAGTTCCGGCGTCGACAAATATTTGTCGTAGACCGGCTTCATTGCGTCGATCAGCGGCTGCTTGTCGATCTCGCTGACCTTGACGCCGGCCTTCTCGACGATGTCGCGCGACTTCTTCTCCTGCGCGTCCCAGAGCTCGCGCATCTTCACGACGCTGTCCTTGGCCGCCTGCCGCACGATCGCCTGGTCTTCCGGCGACAGCTTCTCCCAGCTTGCCTTCGACATGACCAGCACTTCCGGCACGATCTGGTGCTGGTCCATGGTGTAGTGCTTGGCCACTTCGTAGTGCTTGGCGGATTCGAAGCTCGGCCAGTTGTTCTCGGCGCCGTCGATGACGCCGGTCTGCAGCGCCGAGTAGACCTCGCCATAGGCCATCGGCGTGGCATTGGCGCCAAGCGCGTTGACCATGTCGACGAACACGTCGGACTGGATGACGCGGAACTTCATGCCTTTCATGTCCGCCATCGAGGTGATGTCCTTCTTGGTGTTGTAGAAGGAACGCGCGCCGGAATCGTAGAAGGCGAGGCCGACGAGGTCATGCGCCTCGAACGCCTTGAGTATCTGGTCGCCGATCGGCCCGTCCATGACATGGCGCATGTGCTCGACCGAGCGGAACATGTAGGGCAGCGACGGCACGGCGGTTTCCGGCACGATACCGTTGAACGGTCCCATCGAGACACGGTCGAGGTCGATGACCCCGGCCTGGGTCTGCTCGATCGTGTCCTTCTCCTCACCGAGCTGCGCCGAGTGATAGACCTCGATCGAATAGCGGCCGGCGGTGCGCTGCTTGATGAGGTCGCCCATGTACTTGACCGCTTCGACGGTCGGATAGCCGTCCGGATGGGTATCCGAGGATCGCAGCACGGTCTCGGCATTTGCAATGCCGATCAGCAGCGAACCGAAGGCGAATGTGGCCGCCGTCAATTTCGAAAAATGCAACATGACTTCCTCCCTTTGAAAAATCGGAGCGTCCCGTTCAGAGCCGGTACGCCGTCTTGGCGAGCGTGTAGGCAAGCTCCTTCGCGAGTTCATGAGCCTCGTCCTCGCGCAACCTGTGCTCGGCGACGAGGCGCGCCAGGAACGCGCAGTCGACCCGCCGCGCCACGTCGTGACGGGCCGGGATCGAGGGAAAGGCGCGCGTGTCGTCGTTGAAGCCGACGGTGTTGTAGAAGCCGGCGGTCTCGGTGGTCATCTCGCGGAAACGGCGCATGCCTTCCGGGCTGTCGTGGAACCACCAGGCCGGCCCGAGCTTCAGCGCCGGGTAGACGCCGGCCAGCGGCGCCAGCTCGCGCGCGTAACTGCTCTCATCCAGCGTGAACAGAATGACGGTCAGGTCGCGCTCGAGCCCGACGCAGTCGAGCAGCGGCTTCAGCGCCGTCACATAGTCGGTGCGGGTCGGGATATCGAAACCTTTGTCCCTGCCGAATTTCTGGAAAATTCCAGGCGAATGATTGCGCCAGGAGCCGGGATGAATCTGCATCACCAGCCCGTCATCCCGGCTCATCTTGGCCATTTCGGTCAGCATCTGGGCGCGAAACAGCTTTCGTTCACGCTCGTCCTGCGAGCCGGAGCGAATCCGGTTGAACAGCTCCTGCGCCGCAGCATCGGAAAGGTTGGCGGTCTCGGCCGTAGGATGGCCATGATCCGACGAGGTCGCGCCGAAGCTCTTGAAGAAGGCGCGGCGCTGGCGGTGCGCGTCGAGATAGCCGGCCCAGGTCCCGGTGTCGCACCCGGTGATCTCGCCGAGCCGGTCGAGATTGACCGAAAACCCCTCGAAATCGGGATCTATGACGGCGTCCGGCCGATAGGCGGTGACGACGCGGCCCTCCCAGCCGCTGTCGCCGATCATCTGGTGCCATTTGAGATCGTCGAGCGCACCTTCGGTCGTTGCGATGACCTCGATGTTGAAGCGCTCGAACAGGGCGCGGGGGCGGTAGTTCTCCCACTGCAGCACCGTCGCGATCGTGTCGTAATGGCGATCTGCGGTTGCGGCGCTCAACGGCTCTTCGATGCTGAACAGATGCGCAAGCACATGGTCGAACCACAGCCGGGTCGGCGTGCCACGGAAGAGATGATAGTGCTCGGCGAACAGCCGCCAGATCGCCCTGCCGTCGGTCTCGACGGGCGCGCCATCGAGCGTCGGCACGCCGAGAGCCTCCAGCCGCACGCCCTGGCTGAACAGCATGCGAAAAATATAGTGGTCAGGTACGATGAGCAGTTGCGCGGGATCGGGGAACGGCTCGTTCAGCGCATACCAGCGCGGGTCGGTGTGGCCGTGCGGGCTGATGAGGGGCAGGTCCTTGATGCCGGCGTAGAGATCGCGGGCGATCGAGAGCGGACGCGCCTCGGCTGGAAACAGCAAATCCGCATTCGTCAGTGCCACGGCATCCTCCCAGGGTCGCTATCGGTAGGATCGGCTGGAAATAATGTCAACATACAAAAATCGGATTGTTGTATGATGACTTTTGAGCAATGCTGAGCATTGTCGGCAACCGCCGCCGATGTTACGCCGTTTTGCGATCCGCCCGCGGATTAGCAGCCATTCCCTGACCAGCCGTCCCACGAGATGAGTGCCGCAAACCGATGACAGCCCTTCGCCTTTCCAACCGCACGGCGCAGGCATTGCCGGCCAAGGTCGCCGCGCCTCGATACGATCGTGGCACGGTTACGCCGGGCATTGTGCATCTCGGCGTCGGCGCCTTTCACCGCGCCCACCAGGCTGCTTACATCGATGAATGCCTGGCCGCTGGCGAGACGGGCTGGGGCATAACAGGCGTGTCGTTGCGCAGCGCCGACACCCGCGACGCGCTGGCGCCGCAGGATGGGCTGTACACACTGGCGGTTCGAGGCAGCGGCGGCGAGAAGCTGCATGTCATCGGTTCCATCGGCTCGCTGCTGGTGGCGCCGGAGGACCCGGCCGCGGTGCTGGCCGCGCTGATCGATCCGCGCACCCGCATCGTGACGTTGACCATCACCGAGAAAGCCTATTTGCGGGCGGCCGGCGGCGGGCTGGACACGGCCCATCCCGACATCGTCCACGACCTGGCCAATCCACAAAAGCCGAAGACGGCGCATGGTTTTCTGACCGAAGCGCTCGCCCGGAGGCTGGCCGCCGGCACCCCGCCCTTTACCGTGCTTTGTTGCGACAACCTGCCGGCCAACGGCGCCACCTTGCACAGGCTGCTGGTCGAATTCGCCTCACTGCGCGATGCCAGACCTGGTTCGGCGGGCGGTGCTGGAATTGCCGGCCACATCGCCGATCAGGTCGCATTTCCCTCCAGCATGGTCGACCGCATCGTGCCGGCCACGACCGATGCCGACCGGGCGCGGATATCGGGCGAACTTGGCATCGAGGACGCCTGGCCCGTGATGACCGAGCCTTTCCGCCAATGGGTGATCGAGGACGATTTCCCGGCGGGCCGTCCCGCCTGGGAAAAATTCGGGGTCACCATGGTCGGCGATGTCGCCCCCTTCGAGGACATGAAGCTGAGGCTGCTCAACGGTGCGCATTCGGGCATCGCCTATCTTGGCCTGCTCAGCGGCCATGCCACGGTCGACGGCGCCTTCGCCGATCCGGCGATCCGGCGGTTCGTCGATGCGCTTTGGGAGGAAGCCAGATCGACATTGCCTGACGATGCCGGCCTCGACACATCAGCCTATACGGCCGAGCTTGCCGAGCGTTTTTCGAACACGGCACTTGCCCACCGTACCGCGCAGATCGCCAATGACGGCAGCCAGAAACTGCCGCAGCGCATCATTGCCTCGGCTATCGAGTGCCTGGAAGCCGGCACCGAGCTGGTCCACCTCACGCTGGTGGTGGCAGCCTGGATCGCCGCCTGCGCGGCGCGCGGAAAGAGCTTGCCGAGGGGCCATTTCACCGATCCGCTCGATGCGGAGCTGACGGCGCTTTTGGACCAGCAGCTGCCGGCGAACGAAACCGTGACGGCGGTATTCGATCTGGCCGGCTTCGCCGGGGATCACGCCGAACGCCAGACGCTGATCGAACTCGTGGCCATCCATCTTGTCCATCTGCGGAGGGACGGCACGACCTTGGCCTTCGCCGCGCTCGGCATAGACGGCGAAGGACCGTAAGGCGGAGCTGGACGGGTCAACAGGCGGTACAAGACCTCGATGTCGGCGGTGCGATATCGCCGCCGCAGCTGAAACGCCTGACACCCCAACAAACAAAAAAGCGAGGCAAGGCCCCGCTTTTCATCAAGTCATCTGAACCGAATTTTAGGCCGGCAGGATTGCGCCTTCCAGCGTGGTGAGCTGGCTAAGGAACTGTTCCGCCTTGCTGCGCGACTGATCGTCCTTGGCGTCGGCCGCGTCTTCCCTGGCTTCCTGGATGCGGCGGGCGAGGTCGGCGCGGTCGACATCCTTCACCGCCACAGCCGATTCCGCCAGCAGCGTGCAGCCGGCCGGGACGATGTCGGCGAAGCCGCCGAACACGACATAGCGTTCTTCGCTGCCCGAGGCATTCTTCACCGTGACGACGCCCGGCTTGATCGTGGTCATGACCGGCGCGTGATGGGCCATGACGGTCATCTCGCCCTCGGCGCCCGGAATGACCACGGATTCGACCTCGGCGGAAACCAGCAGGCGCTCCGGCGAGACCAGTTCGAACTTGAAAGCTTCAGCCATGTCAATTTAGCGAGTAGGGAATAGTGAGTAGGAAGTAGGGAGAGAGGACAACCGCCCCGATCACCCAGCTGCTATTCACTACTGACTACTGACTACTCCCTATTCCCTTGATTAAGCCGCTTCAGCCGCGAGGCGCTGTGCCTTCTCGACCGCTTCGTCGATGCCGCCGACCATGTAGAAGGCGGCTTCCGGCAGGTGGTCATAGTCGCCGTTGCAGAGGCCCTTGAACCCCTTGATGGTATCGGCGAGGTCGACCAGTTTGCCCGGCGCGCCGGTGAACACTTCGGCGACAAAGAACGGCTGCGACAGGAAGCGCTCGATCTTGCGGGCGCGGGCCACGGTCTGCTTGTCCTCTTCCGAGAGCTCGTCCATGCCCAGGATGGCGATGATGTCCTGCAGCGACTTGTAGCGCTGGAGGATCGACTGCACCTGGCGGGCAACGGCATAGTGCTCGTCGCCGACGACCAGCGGGTCGAGCATGCGCGAGGTCGAGTCCAGCGGATCGACGGCCGGATAGATGCCCTTTTCGGCGATCGAACGGTTCAGCGTCGTCGTCGCGTCAAGGTGAGCGAACGAGGTCGCCGGCGCCGGGTCGGTCAAGTCGTCGGCCGGCACGTAGATCGCCTGCACCGAGGTGATCGAGCCCTTGGTGGTGGTGGTGATGCGTTCCTGCAGCGCGCCCATGTCCGTGGCGAGCGTCGGCTGATAGCCCACGGCCGACGGGATACGGCCGAGCAGAGCCGACACTTCCGAACCCGCCTGCGTGAAGCGGAAGATGTTGTCGACGAAGAACAGCACGTCCTGGCCCTGGTCGCGGAAATATTCGGCAACCGTCAGGCCGGTCAGGCCGACGCGGGCGCGCGCGCCCGGCGGCTCGTTCATCTGGCCGTACACCAGCGCCGCCTTCGAGCCTTCGCCGCCGCCCTTCTTGTTGACGCCGGATTCGATGAACTCGTGGTAAAGGTCGTTGCCTTCGCGGGTGCGCTCGCCGACGCCGGCGAACACCGAGTAACCACCATGCGCCTTGGCGATGTTGTTGATCAGTTCCTGGATCAGCACCGTCTTGCCGACGCCGGCGCCGCCGAACAGGCCGATCTTGCCGCCCTTGGCGTAGGGCGCGAGCAGGTCGAGCACCTTGATGCCGGTGATCAGGATCTGCGCTTCCGTCGACTGTTCGATATAGGCCGGAGCCGGCTGGTGGATCGAGCGCAATTCGACCGCGTCGACCGGGCCTGCCTCGTCGACCGGCTCGCCGATGACGTTGATGATACGGCCGAGCATGCCCGGGCCGACCGGCACGGCGATCGGGCCGCCGGTGTCGCGCACTTCCTGGCCACGCACCAAGCCTTCGGTGGAGTCCATGGCGATGCAGCGCACGGTGTTTTCACCCAGATGCTGCGCAACTTCGAGCACCAGGCGATTACCGACATTGTTGGTCTCGAGCGCGTTCAGGATCGGCGGCAGATGCTCGCCGAACTGCACGTCGACGACGGCGCCGATGACCTGGCGGACCTTGCCGACAACGCCGGTCGCCTTGGTGGCCACGGCCTGCGTCTTGGCAGCGGCGGCCTTGGCCGGCGCTGCTGCCGCCTTGGCCGGAGCCGCCTTTACTGCCGCTGCCGGAGCCTTGGCCGCCTTCGCGGGAGCTGCTGCCTTGGGGGCTGCCGTCTTCGGGGTCGCTGCTTTCGCCATCGTCTTTACCCTTTTCGTCCTTTGTTTCTCACGCGGTCCGGTTCGCGGGCCAATGACCCGCTGACCGCGCCTAGAGCGCCTCGGCGCCCGAAATGATTTCGATCAGTTCCTTGGTGATCTGCGCCTGCCGCTGGCGGTTGTAGGTGATCGACAGCTTGTTGATCATCTCGCCGGCGTTGCGCGTCGCATTGTCCATGGCGCTCATCTTGGCGCCCATTTCGCCCGCCGCGTTTTCGAGCAGCGCACGGAATATCTGCACCGCGATGTTGCGCGGGATGAGGTCGGACAGGATTTCGCCCGGCTCCGGCTCATACTCGTATACGGCGCTGGCGCCATCGGCCGTTTCTGGCTGAGCCGAAGAGGCGGACGCTGCCGGAATGATCTGCTGCGCGGTCGGAACCTGGCTGATCACCGACTTGAACTGCGAGTAGAACAGCGTGCAGACGTCGAAGGCGCCCTCGTTGAACAGATGGATGACCTTGCGGGCGATCGCATCGGCATTGACGAAGCCGAGCGTCTTGACCTCGCGCAGATCGACGCGTTCGATGATCATCGCGGCATAGTCGCGGCGCAGGATGTCGAAACCCTTCTTGCCGACGCAGATGATCTTGACCTGCTTGCCGTCGGCCAGAAGCCGGCGGATATGGTCGCGGGCATGACGGGCGATCTGCGAATTGAAGCCGCCGCACAGGCCACGCTCGGCGGTGCAGACGACGAGCAGATGCACGTCGTCCTTGCCGGTTCCGGTCATCAGCGCCGGGGCATCGCCCCCGCCACCGACCGCCTGGGTGATATTGGCCAGCACGGAACCCATGCGCTCCGAATAGGGACGCGCCGCTTCCGCCGCCTCTTGCGCACGGCGCAGCTTCGCCGCGGCGACCATCTGCATCGCCTTGGTGATCTTCTGCGTCGCCTTGACCGAGGCGATACGGTTACGAAGGTCTTTTAATGAAGGCATGCTTCAAACCTGATCCCGTCTTGTCTCATCCGGACTGGCACTTCGCTCAGGCGAAGGTCTTGGCGAAGGCGTCGATCTCGGCCTTCAGCTTGGCGCGCAGATCGTCCGACAGCGCCTTTTCCTTGCGGATGGCGTCAAGCACGTCCTTGCCGGCCGAACGCATGTGGCTGAGCAGGCCGTGCTCGAACTTGCCGACCTGGTTGACCGGCAGCTTGTCGAGATAGCCGTTGACGCCGGCGAAGATCACCGCGACTTGCTCTTCCGTCTTCAGCGGCGAGAACTGCGGCTGCTTCAGGAGCTCGGTCAGGCGCGAGCCGCGGTTGAGCAGGCGCTGCGTGGCGGCGTCGAGATCCGAGCCGAACTGCGCGAAAGCAGCCATTTCGCGGTACTGCGCGAGCTCGCCCTTGATCGAGCCGGCAACCTGCTTCATCGCCTTGATCTGCGCCGACGAACCGACGCGCGACACCGACAGGCCGACGTTGACGGCCGGACGGATGCCCTGGAAGAACAGGTTGGTTTCGAGGAAGATCTGGCCGTCGGTGATCGAGATCACGTTGGTCGGGATGTAGGCCGACACGTCGTTGGCCTGCGTCTCGATGACCGGCAGCGCGGTCAGCGAACCGCCACCGAGATCGTCGTTGAGCTTGGCGGCGCGCTCGAGCAGGCGCGAGTGCAGGTAGAAGACGTCGCCCGGATAGGCTTCGCGGCCCGGCGGACGGCGCAGCAACAGCGACATCTGGCGATAGGCGACGGCCTGCTTCGACAGATCGTCGTAGCTGATCAGTGCATGCATGCCGTTGTCGCGGAAATACTCGCCCATGGTGCAGGCCGTGAACGGCGCCAGGAACTGCATCGGCGCCGGGTCGGAAGCGGTGGCGGCGACGATGATCGAATATTCGAGCGCGCCGCGCTCTTCCAGCACCTTGACGAACTGCGCGACGGTCGAGCGCTTCTGGCCGACGGCGACGTAGACGCAGTAGAGCTTTTCCTTCTCGGGGCCGTTGTCGTGCACCGACTTCTGGTTGAGCATCGTGTCGAGGATGATGGCCGTCTTGCCGGTCTGGCGATCGCCGATGACCAGCTCGCGCTGGCCGCGGCCGACCGGGATCAACGCATCGATGGCCTTGAGGCCGGTCGACATCGGCTCGTTCACCGACTTGCGCGGGATGATGCCGGGCGCCTTGACGTCGACGCGCTTGCGCTCGACCGCCTTGATCGGACCTTTGCCGTCGATCGGATTACCGAGCGCGTCGACGACGCGGCCGAGCAGGCCGGGGCCGACAGGCGCGTCGACGATGGCGCCGGTGCGCTTGACGGTGTCGCCTTCCTTGATGTCGCGGTCGGCGCCGAAGATGACGACGCCGACATTGTCGGCTTCGAGGTTGAGCGCCATGCCGCGGATGCCGCCGGGGAATTCGACCATTTCGCCGGCCTGGACATTGTCGAGGCCGTAGACACGGGCGATACCATCACCGACGGACAGCACCTGTCCGACTTCGGAGACCTCGGCCTCCTTGCCGAAATTCTTGATCTGGTCTTTCAGAATTGCGGAAATTTCCGCGGCGCGGATGTCCATCAGCCGACCTCTTTCAGTGCAAGCTTGAGCGAATTGAGTTTGGTTTTGAGCGACGTATCGATCTGGCGCGAGCCCATCTTGACCACCAGCCCGCCGAGCAGCGACGGGTCAACGGTGACGGAAATGGCCACGTCCTTGCCGGCAACGCTCTTCAGCGCGGCCTTGAGTTCGGTCTGCTGGGCCGCGGTCAGCTCATGAGCCGACGTGACTTCGGCGGCGGCCTCGCCACGGGCTTCGGCCGCGATCTGGCGGAACGCCTTGATCATGCCGGGCACCGCGAACAGGCGGCGGTTCTTGGCGACGACGCGCAGGAAATTGCCGGTCAGGCCGGTGATGCCAGCCTTGTCGGCGATCGCCGCGATGGCCTTGGCCTGGTCCTCGCTGGAGAACACCGGGCTGTTGATCAGCCGGGTGAGGTCCGCGCTGCCCGCGAGCAGTGCCTCGAAACCGTTGAGGTCGGCCTCGACCTTGGACACGGAATTCGCCTGCGATGCCAGTTCGAACAGCGAACCGGCATAGCGTTCTGCGACACCTGAGATTGGCGATGACGATTGGGCCACGGACCGTCTTTTCTCTTGTCTGACAGGCCGCAGATTGTTGGCGCGAGCAAAAACTCTGGCTAAATCTTTGACCTTACTGCATTTTTTCAAGCACGGAGGCGCGGCTTCCGCTATCCCCGGCCGAAAGTCGATTGCCGTCTAGCACAGGCATTTTAAGACCGCAATGCGTCGTTCCGCATGGTTTTCAGGCACTATTGTCGCATCCGGCGAAAGATCAGCGTCCTGCGCGCCGGAATACCCTTGGATTCAGGGCACAAAGCCGAAGGCAAAGGCGAGCGGCAAGGCCGCGAGCGCCAATTCCACCACAATGGAAACCCAATTGAAAGGTGTATTGGCGCCATCCGACATCATCGACAGCAGCCGGCCGAAGGCAGTGAACAGCCAGGAGAAGCCGAGCGCCATGTAGACCAGCGGCTGCGCGAGCAGGATGCAGCACAGGCCGACCCCGAGATAGAAGCCCGACATGCGACCGCGCCCTTCGGCGATCGCCGCCGCCTTCTCGGGTTTCGCCTGTAGGCGCAGGATGCGGAACGCCAGACCCGGCGCCAGGAAAAACAGAAGGCCGAGCAGCACGGTGAAGACCGCGCTCGACCAGGCCAGCCATTCGCCCTGGCTCGTCGGCCATGGAAGCGCAAAATCCATCGTGTCCCTCGAAATGCCTATCTTGAAATCGCGGGCATTCTAGCGGAGGAAAAATGCCGCGCCAGATGGCTCAAGGCACTTTAGGAGACCCGCATCAACCGAGCGCGAATTCCACCGCCGCCTCGGCATGGATGCGGGTCGTGTCGAAAACCGGAATGTCGAAATCGCCCTGGCCAATGAGCATGGTGATCTCAGTGCAGCCCATGATCAGGCTGTCGGCGGCCTCTTCGCGGCGCAGGCGGTTTGCCTCGGCGACATAGGCGGCCTTCGAGGCTTCGGAGACAATGCCCTGGCAAAGCTCGTCATAGATGACGCCATGCACCATGTCGCGGCCGGCCGCATCGGGTACGACCGGCGAGAGGCCGTATTTGTCGGCGAGCCGGCCCTTGTAGAAGTCCTGCTCCATGGTGAACCGCGTTGCCAGCAGCGCCGGCCGCTGCATGCCCGCGCGCTTGATCGCCAACGCCGTGGCATCCGCAATGTGAATCAGCGGGATCGACACCGATGCCTGCACCTGGTCGGCCAGCTTGTGCATGGTGTTGGTGCACAAGAGCAGGCCTTGCGCGCCGCCGGCCTCGAGCTTGCGCGCGGCATCGACCAGCAGCGCGCCGGCGCCGTCCCAATCACCATGATGCTGCCGCTCGGCGATCTCGGCGAAATCGAACGACCACATGAGAAGCTTCGCCGAATGCAGCCCACCCAGCCGCTCGCGCACGATCTCGTTGAGCAGGCGATAATAGATGGCGGTCGATTCCCAGCTCATGCCGCCGAGCAGGCCAAGGGTTTTCATGTGATCTTTCCGTTTCTCTCGCCGAGACAGCTGTAGCTGAAATTGCGTCCCTACAGAAAGCTCTGCGGGTCGATGTCGACCTGCACCCGGACCGAGCCGCGCTGCTTCGGTCCATTGGCGAGCATGGCCCTGATAAACCCTTGCATGTCGGCGCGCCGTTCGCCCTGGATCAGCAGGCGGAAGCGGTGGCGGCCACCGAGCAGGGACAGCGGCGCTTCCGCCGGCCCGAGCACGAACAGGTCCGACGCCTCGGGCGCCGCGCGGCGCAGGCCGCGGGCATGGCCTTCCGCCTCCGCCCGCGTCACGGCGCTGACGATGACGCCGGCCAGCCGGCCGAAGGGCGGCAAGGCAGCGCGTTCGCGCTCAGAAATCTCACGCTGGTAGAAAGATTCGGCGTCGCCGGAGACGATCGCCCGCATCACCGGATGGTCGGGCTGGAACGTCTGCAGCAGGCCCAGGCTCTTCTTGCCGGTGCGGCCGGCACGGCCGGTCACCTGGCTGAGCAGCTGGAAGGTGCGCTCGGCGGCGCGCGGATCGCCATTGGCAAGGCCGAGATCGGCGTCGACGACGCCGACCAGCGTCATATCAGGGAAATTGTGACCCTTGGCGACCAGTTGCGTGCCGATGACGATATCGGCCTCGCCATTGGCGATTGCCTCCAGCTCCAGCCGCAACCGTCGTACACCCCCCATGATGTCCGACGACAGCACGATGGTGCGCGCGTCCGGGAAATGCGTGACGACCTCCTCGGCAATGCGCTCGACTCCCGGACCGCAAGCAACCAGGTGGTCGAGCGTGCCGCATTCCGGGCAGGCTTCGGGACGGCGCTCATTATGGCCGCAATGGTGGCAGACCAACTGGCCGCGAAAGCGGTGTTCGACCAACCAGGCCGAGCACACCGGGCAGCCGAAGCGATGGCCGCAGACCCGGCACAGCGTCAGCGGCGCGTAGCCGCGGCGGTTGAGGAACAGCAGCGACTGCTCCTTCTTCTCAAGCGTCCTGCGCATATGGTCGATCAGCACCGGCGACAGGAAGCCGCCACGCGCCGGCGGCGCGCGCCGCATGTCGATCGACTTGAGGTCGGGAAGTGCCGCCTCGGCGAAGCGGGCCGATAGAACGGCCCTGTTGTATTTGCCCTGGCTGGCATTGACTCGGCTCTCGACCGACGGTGTCGCCGACGCCAGGACCACGGGGAAGCCGCCTATATGGCCGCGCACGACGGCCATGTCGCGCGCATTGTAGAAGACGCGGTCTTCCTGCTTGTAGGCGGGGTCGTGTTCCTCGTCGACGACGATAAGGCCAAGCTCCTTGAATGGCAGGAACAGCGCCGAGCGCGCGCCGGCGACGACGCGCACGCCGCCTTCCGCCACTTGCCGCCAGACTTTTTCGCGCATTCGCGGCGGCAGGTCGGAATGCCACTCGGCCGGCTTGGCGCCAAAACGCTGCTGGAAGCGTTCGAGGAAGGCATGCGTCAGCGCGATTTCCGGCAGCAGGATGAGCACTTGGCCGCCCCGCTCGAGCGCGGCCGCCACCGCCTCGAAATAAACCTCCGTCTTGCCCGAACCGGTGACGCCGTCGAGCAGCGCGACATTGAACTCGCCGGCCGCGACATTGGCGCGCAGCATCGACGCGGCCTCGTTCTGGTCCGGCATCAGTTCGGGAACGGTATAGCTTGGGTCAGGCGCGGCCACCACCGGGCGCGGCGGGATCATCACCGTCTCGAACACGCCTTGCGCTTTCAGCCCCTCGATCACCGTCGACGACACGCCGGCGGCGTGCGCGAGGCCGGAGCGCGTCCAGGCCAACCCACCCTCGGCCGTCTCCAGCACGCGCGCCCTGGCATCCGTCATCCGGTCGGGCACAAGCAGGGTGCGCTGCAGCCCCTCGATCCAGGGTTCGGGATCAAAGGCCTCTGGCGCCCTGAGCAGCATGCGCGCCACCATGCCCGGCGCCGACAGCGTATATTGCGCCACCCAGTCGACGAAGCGGCGCATGGCGCGGTCGATCGGCGGGCAGTCGAAAACCTGCTCGATCGGGCGCAATTTCCTGGCATCGACCTGCTCGACCGCGCCGTCCCAGACGATGCCGGCGACCTGGCGCGGCCCAAGCGGCACGCGCACGATCGAACCCGGCACCACCCGCATGCCGGCCGGCACGGCATAGGTGTAGGGACGTTCGGCCGGCATCGGCACCAGCACCGGTGCGGCCGCGACAAAGGGCGAATCTTCGATCATGAGGCGTGACCTTGCCCTGACTTTGGTCTAGATCAAAGAGCAACGCTGAACGCGCCTTCCCAAGCACGACGAAATCGTCAGGAGACCCGCCATGAAATTTTTTGCCGACACCGCCGATATCAAAGAGATCAAGGAACTGAACGATCTGGGACTGCTCGATGGCGTCACCACCAACCCCTCGCTGATCCTGAAATCGGGCGGCAAGATCGCCGAGGTCACCAAGCAGATCTGCGACATCGTCGAAGGGCCTGTCTCGGCGGAAGTCGTGGCGATCGAATACAAGCAGATGATGGCGGAGGCCGAAGTGCTGGCCAAGATCGCGCCTAATGTCTGCATCAAGGTCCCGCTGACGCTGGACGGCCTGAAGGCCTGCAAGACCATCCGCACCGAGATGAACCGCATGGTCAATGTCACGCTGTGCTTCTCGGCCAACCAGGCGCTGCTCGCCGCCAAGGCCGGCGCTTCCTTCATCTCGCCCTTCGTCGGCCGCATCGACGACACCGGCTCGGACGGCATGGAACTGATCCAGGAGATCCGACAGATCTACGACAATTTCGATTTCCAGACCGAAATCCTGACCGCTTCCGTGCGCACCGTGAACCACGTCAAGCAGGCGGCTCTCATCGGCGCCGACGTCATCACCGCGCCGCCGGCGACGCTGAAGGCGCTGGTCAACCATCCGCTGACCGACAAGGGCCTTGCCGCTTTCCTCGCCGACTGGGCCAAGACCGGCCAGAAGATCGGCTGAGCGGTCCGACACCAGATACAAAAAAAGGCCGGGCAACCGGCCTTTTTTTACGCGCCAAGGATCAAGAGCAGCCCGTCCGGTCAGTCCGTGCCGTCATCGGGGGACGCGGCCGCCGGCTGGCGCTTGCCCGTCATGATCTCGCGCTTGCCGACATGGTTCGGTGCGCCGACCAGACCTTCCTTCTCCATCCGTTCGACCAGTGAAGCGGCGCGGTTGTAGCCGATGCCGAGGCGGCGCTGGATGTAGGACGTCGAACATTTCTTGTCGCGCAACACCACCTTGACCGCCTCGTCATAGCTGGAATCGCCGTCCTCGGCGGCAACGGCTCCCTTGTCGAAGACCGCTCCCTGGTCGCCTTCCTCTTCCTCTTCATCCTCGTCGGCCGTCACCGTCTCCAGATATTCGGGGCGGCCCTGCGCCTTCAGATGCGCCACGACATGCTCGACCTCGGCGTCGGACACGAAGGGGCCGTGCACACGGGCGATGCGCCCGCCGCCCATCATGTGCAGCATGTCGCCCTGGCCGAGCAGCTGTTCGGCGCCCTGCTCGCCCAGGATGGTGCGGCTGTCGATCTTGGAGGTGACCTGGAAGGAGATGCGGGTCGGGAAATTGGCCTTGATCGTGCCGGTGATGACGTCGACCGAAGGCCGCTGCGTCGCCATGATCAGGTGAATGCCGGCGGCCCGCGCCATCTGCGCCAGGCGCTGGATGGCGCCTTCGATCTCTTTGCCGGCGACCATCATCAGGTCGGCCATCTCGTCGACGATGACGACGATGTAGGGCATTGGCGCGAGGTCGATTTCCTGCTGTTCGAACAGCGGTTCGCCGGTGCCCTTCTCGAAGCCGGTCTGCACGGTCATGACGACCGTCGCACCCTTGTCGCGGGCTTGGGCGGCGCGCTCGTTGTAGCCGTCGATGTTGCGCACGCCGAGCCGCGCCATCTTGCGATAGCGGTCCTCCATCTCGCGCACCGCCCATTTGAGCGCGGTAACGGCCTTCTTGGGGTCCGTGACGACAGGGGTCAGAAGGTGCGGGATGCCGTCATAGACGGACAGTTCGAGCATCTTCGGGTCGACCATGATCAGCCGGCATTCTTCCGGCTTCAGCCGGTAGAGCAGCGACAGGATCATGGTGTTGATGGCGACCGACTTGCCGGAGCCGGTGGTGCCGGCGACGAGGAGATGCGGCATCTTCGCCAGCTCGGCGATGACAGGTTCGCCGCCGATCGTCTTGCCAAGGCAAAGCGCCAGCTTGCAGCTGGTTTTGCGGAAGCCCTGCGATTCGATCAGTTCGCGGAAATAGACGGTCTCGCGGGTCTCGTTCGGCAGCTCGATGCCGATGACGTTGCGACCGGGCACCACGGCGACGCGCGCCGAGACCGCCGACATGGAGCGGGCGATGTCGTCGGCGAGACCAATGACCCGGGAGGATTTGACGCCAGGTGCCGGCTCGAATTCGTAGAGGGTGACGACCGGACCGGGGCGTACGTGGATGATCTCGCCGCGCACGCCGAAATCCTCCAGCACGCTTTCCAGGAGATCGGCATTCTGCTCGAGCCGCTCCTGCGACATGTAGAAGCCTTGGCCCTCGGGTGGCTGCTGCAACAGCTCCTCCGAGGGAAGCTCGTAGCCTTCGCCCGTCTCCGGCTGGGCAACCTTGCCAGCCATGGGCAGCGACGGTGCACGCGCTGCGGGAACGGCTTCGCCCACGCGTTGCACAATCGGCGCCGAGGCGGCGCTGCTTGCGGCAGGTGCGACTGCGGCCGCCATCCGAGCCTGCCGGGCAGCCCTGCCAGCCGGAACGGACGGCTCGGCCACGGCCTTGTTGGAGTTGGCCGGAAAGACGTCGGGCTGGGCGGACGGTGCCTGGCCGGGAACGCATTCGATGACACGGAACAAGGCGGTGACATCGGCCGCGGCGGACGCGGAGACGTCGGCTCGCGCCGCGGCAAGCGGTGGAGCCGCGACCGGTGCGCGCGGAGCCGGGCTGACCTGCCGGACCGGCGACGTCACATCGACCAGAAGGGGCGCCAGGCCCTCGAAGAAGGCGTGATCCGAAAGATAGGGCCGCCGGGCTTTTTCAGCGGTGGCTGCTTTGGCCGGCGCGCCATTCCCGGCGACGGGTGCCGGACGCGTGGCCGCTGGTGCCGTTGCGGGCACCTTCGGAGCCGCCGGCACAACGCCTTTCGACGTCTCGCCGCCGCGCGCTGGCTGAGCGGACCCGGCCGGTGACGCCCCGCGATGCATGACGGCGCCAGGCCCGGCCTGCTGCGTCGGGAGCGCCTGCGGGCGACCCTCCCCGGCAACCTCGTCCTGCTGGCGATGCTTGGGCTCATAGTCCGGCGTGCGTGTAAAACGCACATTGGGCGCAAGGAAAAAATACTCTTGCCAGGCAGGGCTTTCGGTGTCGCCGCCGAAATCGGCGACCCGCTCGGAATGACCTGCGTGAGAAGCGCCGGGCTGGCGAACATCCGCCTTGCCGCGCGGGCCGCCGGAACGCTCTCCTTGGGGGTCATCGGGCGAAACTGCGTGCAACGAATTGACCCGAGAAAAACGCCTGGCTTCCATGCTCAAGACTCACTGTGAAATGTCTGCTGAGCAATAGGGAGCGAGTGGTTAACAGTTGCTTCCTGTCAGCGTCGCTGGAGCGATCGAGACGCATCTTTCGCGGCGACGCCGCACGATGAGGATTCGAGCAGCCGATCGTGTTTCCACGACCGGTTGCTCATCCGAATGCGGCGATCGGAAAAAGGGCGAGCCTTTGCTCGCGTGACAACCAGCGGGCGGAGATTTACATGCCGCCAAACAGCACGGCTGCCGACGAGTCCGATCGCCGGGAACAGGAAATGAGATCAAGGAGAGAGGGGCGATTCGGCCTCTTCTGATGCGGCGACTCGCGCTAGCTGGCCGTCTTGCCGTGCCGGGCCAGATCCTGGGCGATGGACAGTTGCAGGGCTTCGGCCAGTTCGCGCGCGGCACGGTTCTCGGCGTCGATCTGCGCACGGTAGGAAGCAAACTCCTGACGCGGCCTGTCGAAGGACGAGGTGATCGCCCGCTTGCCGACCGCGATCACCGCGCCGGTTTTCGCATCGGTTAGCGTGTAGCCGGCGGTCAGCGTCACCGAACCGGCGGTCGGCTCGTCTTGATCGGTTCCAACCTGGACCAGCACCGAGGATTCAACGGCTTCGGTCACGCCGAGATCGAGCGAATAAAGCGGCGAGGCCGGTTCGCCGGCGCCGCGCCCGAACCCGAAGATCAGATTGTTGCGCACCTGCTGGGCATAACGCGTCCGGACCGGCTTGACGGCAATCGACGCCAGCTCGGCATTGGCGGTCGAGCCGGTCGACAGCGGCGCGCTGGAATAGAGCGGCCGCACCTGGCAGGCCGAGACGAGCGCAAGCGAACCGACAAGACCGGCAAGCGCGATGCGGCGCAGCAGACCGCTCAACTCTGTCTTTTCCCGATCAGGCAACGACATTGACGATCCTCTGCGGCACGATGATCACCTTGCGCGGAGCCTTACCTTCAAGTGCTTTCTGCACGAAGTCGAGAGCCAAGACCGCTTTTTCGACCGCACCTTGGTCCGCGTCGCGGGCAATTGTCAAATCGCCCCGCTTCTTGCCGTTGACCTGCACCGGATAGGTGACTTCGTTGTCGACGACCAGCGCCGGATCGAAGACCGGCCACGGCCGTTCGGCGAGCAGATCGGTGCCGCCCAGCACCTCCCAGCACTCTTCGGCAAGGTGCGGCATCACGGGCGCGATCAGATGCACCATGATCTCCACGGCCTCGCGGCAAGCGCTTTTCAGCGCCGTATCAGCCTTGCCTTCCGTCACCTCGTTGAGCGGAGTGGTCAGCGCGTTGGCCAGTTCATAGATGCGGGCGATGGCACGGTTGAAGGCGAGCTTCTCGATGTCTTCGCCGACCGCCTTCAGGATTTTGTGCGCGGCCTTGGAAACCGCTCCGGCGTCGCCATCATTGGCGGCCTTCGGTGCGATGCCTGCCAGCGTCTCGGCCGCCGTCGACACCAGCCGCCAGATGCGCTGCATGAAGCGATGCGCGCCGGCCGCACCATCGTCGGTCCACTCGACATCGCGTTCGGGCGGCGAATCCGACAGCATGAACCAGCGTGCCGTGTCGGCGCCGTAGCCATCGGTGATGTCTTCCGGGCTCACCGTGTTCTTCTTCGACTTCGACATCTTTTCGAGCGGGCCGATGGTGACCGCCTCGCCGGTGGCGATGTCGATGGCGCGGCGCTTGCCGTCGACATCCTCCAGCCGCACTTCGGCCGGCGCCAGCCAGCGGCCGTTCGATGCCGAACCGACACGGTAGGTTTCGTGCACGACCATGCCTTGCGTGAACAGGCCCTTGAACGGCTCGGCCAGGTCGACATGGCCGGTCTCGCGCATGGCGCGGGTGAAGAAGCGTGAATAGAGCAGATGCAGGATCGCATGCTCGATGCCGCCAATATACTGGTCGACCGCCAGCCACTCGTTCGCTGCCTTGGGATCGGTCGGGTCATGCGCCCACGGCGCCGTGAAGCGGGCGAAATACCAGGACGAATCGACGAACGTGTCCATCGTATCGGTTTCACGGCGCGCGTCCTTGCCGCATTGCGGGCACTTAACATGCCGCCAGGTCGGGTGACGGTCGAGCGGATTGCCCGGCCGGTCGAAATCGACATCGTCCGGCAGCTTGACCGGCAGGTCGGCCTTCGGCACCGGCACCACGCCGCAATCCTCGCAATGGATCATCGGGATCGGGCAGCCCCAGTAACGTTGCCGCGAAATGCCCCAGTCGCGCAGGCGGAAGTTCACCTTGCGCTCGGCCATGGGGCGATTGCCGATGGTCTTTTGTTCCAGCAGCCTGGCGACCTCGTCGAAAGCTCGGTCCGGAGTCATGCCATCAAGGAAGCGCGAGTTGATCATCGCCCCATTGTCGGTATAGGCCACGTCGATCACCTGGAAAGCCGACGGGTCCTCGCCGTCCGGCATCACCACGGGCACCACCGGCAAGCCGTATTTGTTGGCGAAGTCGAGGTCGCGCTGGTCATGCGCCGGGCAGCCGAAGATGGCGCCGGTGCCATATTCCATCAGCACGAAATTGGCGACATAGACCGGCAGCGTCCAAGTACCGTCGAAGGGATGGACGACGCGGATGCCGGTGTCGAAGCCCTTCTTCTCAGCCGTCTCCAGCGCCGCCACCGAAGTGCCCATATGGCGGACTTCGTCGATGAATTTCGCCAGCGCCGGATTGGTCTCGGCGGCCTTTTTGGCCAGCGGATGATCGGCGGCGATCGCCATGAACGAGGCGCCGAAAATGGTGTCGGGCCGCGTCGTGTAGACCTCAAGCTCGTGCTCGCCGGCAATTTCCGAGGCCAGCGGCCAGCGGATCAGCAGACCTTCCGAACGGCCGATCCAGTTCTGCTGCATCAGCTTCACTTTTTCGGGCCATTCGTCGAGGCCATCGAGCGAATCCAGCAGGTCCTGCGCGAAATCGGTGATCTTGAAGAACCACTGCGTCAATTCGCGCTGCTCAACCAGCGCGCCGGAGCGCCAGCCGCGTCCGTCGATGACCTGCTCGTTGGCGAGCACCGTCATGTCCTCCGGGTCCCAGTTGACCTTGGAGGATTTGCGCGTCACCAGCCCCTTCTCGACGAAGTCGAGGAACAGCATCTGCTGGCGGTGGTAGTAATCGACATCGCAGGTGGCGAATTCGCGCGCCCAGTCCAGCGACAGGCCCATCACCTTGAGCTGCTCGCGCATAGTGGCGATGTTCTGGTAGGTCCACTCCTTGGGATGAACCTTGTTCTGCATGGCGGCGTTTTCGGCCGGCATGCCGAAGGCGTCCCAGCCCATCGGATGCAGCACGTTGAAGCCCTTGGCCCGCTTGTAACGCGCCACCACGTCGCCCATCGTATAGTTGCGGGTGTGGCCGATATGGATCCGCCCCGACGGATAGGGGAACATTTCCAGCACGTAGTATTTCGGGCGCGGATCGTCATTGTGCGCTTCGAAAAGCTTCTTTTCGGCCCAGGCCTTCTGCCATTTGGGTTCTGACGCGCGCGGATTGTATCGTTCGGTTGCCATGGGACGTTTTTCACTTAAAAGCATGCGGACTGCGGGCAAGAGCCCGGCAGTTCGCGAAATGTGGTCCGGGTGTTCACCATGGTTTGGCAAACCCGTCAACCATATGGGCATCGCGTCCGACAAAAACGCGGGTCAAAACAGCGGGATTTGCATATGGGCGACACCGTTCAGCAGTTTTTAGCGGTCAAGGCGAGGATCGCCGCCGCCGAGCAGGAGGCCGGCCGTGAAGCCGGCGCGGTGACGCTGGTGGCGGTCTCCAAGACCTTCGACGCCGTCGATATCCAACCCGTGATCGAGGCCGGCCAGCGCGTCTTCGGCGAGAACCGCGTCCAGGAAGCACAAGGCAAATGGCCTGACCTGAAGGAGGCTTTCCCCGACATTGAATTGCACCTGATCGGCCCGCTGCAGTCGAACAAGGCCAAGGAGGCGGTAGCGCTGTTCGACGTCATCGAAACGGTGGATCGCGAAAAGATCGCCGCCGAGCTCACCAAGGAAATTGTCCGGCAAGGTCGGGCGCCAAAACTCTATGTCCAGGTGAATACCGGTTCCGAACCGCAAAAGGCCGGCATCGAACCGCGCGAGGCGGTCGCCTTCGTCAAACGCTGCCGGGAAATCCACGGCCTCACCATCGAAGGCCTGATGTGCATCCCGCCGGCTGACGAGAATCCCGGCCCGCACTTCGCCTTGCTGGAAAAACTGGCGCGGGAGGCCGGCGTCGCCGGACTGTCGATGGGCATGTCGGGCGATTACGAAACGGCGATCGCCTTTGGCGCCACCAGCATACGAGTCGGCTCCGCCATCTTCGGCAGCCGCTAGCCGTTGGGCCAGATCAACGAGGTCGCTGCACCAGCACTGGAAACGAAACGTACCGTTCTTATTTGTTTTGTGTCATCACACATTTCTCTGGAGCTTTCGCCATGCGCTACAATCAGCTTGGAAATACCGGGCTTTTCGTTTCCGAACTTTGCCTCGGCACCATGACCTTCGGCGCCGCCGGCCAGAACGCCCAATGGGGCCTGATCGCCAGCCTTGACCAGAAGGGCGTCAATGAGATTGTCGGCCACTCGATCGCCGCCGGCGTCAACTTTTTCGACACGGCGGACGTCTATTCGTTCGGCGAGTCCGAACGCCTGCTCGGCCAGTCGCTCCGGGATCTCGGCATTGCCAGGTCGACCGTGGTCATCGCCACCAAGGTCCATGCCGCCACGGGCGACGGGCCGAACCAGCGCGGCTCCTCGCGCGGCCACATCATGGATTCGGTCGATGCCAGCCTCGAACGGCTGCAGCTCGACCATATCGATCTCTATCAGTTGCACGGCACCGACGCTGTGACGCCGATCGACGAAACGCTGCGGGCACTCGATGATCTCGTCTCCAGCGGCAAGGTCCGCTATGTCGGCGTGTCCAACTGGCAGGCCTGGCGCATCGCCAAGGCGCTCGGCATCGCCGACCGCAAGGGCTTTGCCGGCTTCGAGACCATCCAGTCCTATTATTCGATCGCCGGCCGCGACCTCGAACGCGAGATCGTGCCGCTGATCAACGAGGAGAAGCTCGGCCTGATGGTGTGGTCGCCGATGGCCGGCGGCCTGCTCTCCGGCAAATACGGCCCTGGCGCGCCGGGCAATGGCGAGGGTCGCCGCGCCTCCTTCAACTTCCCGCCGGTCAACGAGGAGCGCGCCTGGGCAGCGGTCGCCGTCATGCGCGAGGTCGCCAGGAAGCATGATGTCAGCGTCGCCACCGTGGCGCTCGGCTATGTCCTGGCCAAGCCTTTCGTCATGAGCGTGATCATCGGCGCCAGCCGCATGGAGCAGCTCGAACAAAACCTCGCCGCCACCAGCCTCAAGCTCGATGCCGACGATCTCGCCAGGCTGGATGAGGTGAGCGCCTTGCCGGCCGAATATCCCGGCTGGATGGTCGAGCGCCAGGGCGCCGGCCGGCGTCCGGCGCCCTTCGTCCCTAAGGCATAGCCTGCGGGAAAGCCGGCCTTTTCGAAGCCGCGTATCCCATGGACGCGCGGCTCCAACTACAGCCGAACCGTCTCGGCCAGGAAATCGAGAAAGGCCCGCACCCGTGCCGGCAGATGGCGGCCTTGGCCGACATAGACGGCGTGCGTCGCCTCCTCGTCGCCCGGGTTGAAATCCTCCAGCAGCGGCACCAGCCGCCCGGCGGCGATATCGGCCGCCACATGCCAGCGCGCCAGCCGGGAAATGCCCACCCCGGCCAGCGTCATCAGCCGCATTGCCTCGCCATCGCTGACCAGCGCGTTGCCGGTGATCGGGATCATGACGGCATTGCCCTGCGCGTCGAGGAACGGCCAGCCGTCAATGTGCCTTACGAAGCCGAAGCCCATCCGGTTGTGTGTGTCGAGATCGTCTGGCGTCAGCGGCGTGCCATGCGGCTCGAGGTAGGAAGGGGCCGCAACGACGACCACCGGGCTCTGCCCGAGCTTGCGCGCCACCAGCCGTGATTCGCCGAGCGGCCCGGCCCGGATCGCTACATCGGCGCGTTCGGCCATCAGGTCGATGACACTGTCGGTCAGCACCAGATCGACCGAGATTTCGGGATAGCGTTCGAGGAAGCGCGGCAGCAGCGGGATCAGCCGGTGCACCCCGAACGGCACGTAGGTGTTGACGCGCAGCCGCCCGCGCGGCGCGGCGCCCGCGGCCGCCTCACGCTCCGCCGCCGCCATGTCGGCAAGGATGCGTAGCCCGCTTTCATAAAACGCCGCCCCTTCCGGCGTCAGCAGCAGCTTGCGCGTCGAGCGGCTGACCAGCCGCGCCCCAAGCCGGGCTTCCAGCCGCGCGATCAGCTTGCTGACGGCCGACGGCGTCATGCGCAGCGCGCGCGCCGCGGCGGAAAAGCTGCCTGCCTCGACAACGCGCACGAAGACTTCGATCTCGCCGGAACGGTTTATGTCGGGTCTGGCCATCTGTGAATCTATTTCACAGAAAATATGCCCTGATCAAGTCTGGTTCACAGCACTCGGCAACACGATCTTCCCGGTCGGGGCGCGGGTTGGACAGGCGCTCATCGCCTGAACGGCCCGTCTTTCAAAGTGGAAACCGCCATGCCTCTTGCTCTCTATGCCCTCGCTGCCGGTGCCTTTGGCATCGGTGTCACCGAATTCGTCATCATGGGCCTGCTCATCGATGTCAGTAAGGATCTTGGTGTGTCGATCTCGGCCGCCGGCCAATTGATCTCGGGTTATGCGCTCGGTGTCGTCATCGGCGCACCCCTGTTGACCATCGCCACCGGCAACTGGCCGCGCAAAACCGTGCTGCTGGCGCTGATGGCGATCTTCACCATTGGCAACCTCGCCTGTGCGCTGGCGCCCGATTACTGGACGCTGATGGGTGCGCGCATTGTCACCGCCTTTGCCCACGGCACGTTCTTCGGCGTTGGCTCAGTGGTCGCCACTGGTCTGGTCGCGCCCAACAGGAAGGCTTCGGCGATCGCGCTGATGTTCACCGGCCTGACCATCGCCAACATCCTCGGCGTACCTTTCGGCACCTGGCTCGGCCAGGCTTTTGGCTGGCGCGCGACCTTCTGGGCAGTGACCGCGGTCGGCCTCGCGGCCTTCGCCGTCATCCTGGCCCTGGTGCCGCGTGGCCAGGCGACGCCGGAGAAGAGCGACTTGCGCGCCGATCTCGCCGTGCTGCGCCGAACGCCCGTCCTGCTCGGCCTCGCCACTACGGTGCTGGGCTATGCCGGCGTCTTCGCCGTCTTCACCTACATCGCTCCGTTGCTCACCGAGATCAGCGGCTTCGGGGAAGCGGCCGTGTCGCCGATTCTGCTCGTCTTCGGCGGTGGCCTCATCGCCGGCAATCTCGCAGGCGGCAAGGTCGCCGATCGCTGGCTGGTGCCGGCGGTGCTCGGCAGTCTCGTGGTGCTGGCGCTGGTGCTTGCCACGATGAGCTTCGCCATCCACAGCCAGGTCATGGCCGTGATCTATGTCGGCCTGCTCGGTGCGGCCGCCTTCGCCACCGTGGCGCCACTGCAGATGTGGGTGCTGGAAAAGGCGCAAGGCGCCGGCCAAAGCCTGGCCTCATCGTTCAACATCGCCGCATTCAATCTCGGCAATGCCGCCGGCGCCTGGCTTGGCGGCGCGGTCATCGCCCATGGCCTTGGACTGGGTTCGCTCACTTGGGTCGCTGCCCTGCCGCCGCTCGCGGCACTCGCCGTGGCCGGACTGGCGCTGCGCCTCGATCGCGGCGCCATATCAGGCGCGCCCGCCTCCGTCCGGTTGTGACATCTCCGACATCCGAATCGCCTCACTTCTTCACAAACCACCAGGAGCAAGAAAATGGACTATCGACGTCTCGGCGCATCGGGTTTGAAAGTCCCGGCGCTTTCATTCGGCGCCGGAACCTTCGGCGGATCCGGCCCACTGTTCGGCGCCTGGGGCAACAGCGACGCGCAAGAAGCGCGGCGGCTTATCGACATCTGCCTCGAGGCCGGCGTCAACCTCTTCGACACCGCCGACGTCTATTCGAACGGCGCCTCGGAAGAGGTGCTCGGCGAGGCGATAAAAGGCCGCCGCGACGCCGTTCTGATCTCGACCAAGACCGCGCTGCCGATGGGCGACGGCCCGGCCGACCACGGCTCGTCACGCTCGCGGCTGATCAAGTCGGTCGATGCCGCGCTGAAGCGTCTCGGCACCGACTATATCGACCTGCTGCAGCTGCACGCCTTCGATGCCGGGACGCCGATCGAGGAAGTTCTGGCGACGCTGGACGGCCTGGTTCGCTCCGGCAAGCTGCGTTATGTCGGTGTTTCCAACTTCTCCGGCTGGCAAGTGATGAAGTCGCTCGGCTTGGCGCAGACGCACGGCTACCCACGCTATGTCGCGCACCAGGTCTACTATTCGCTGCTCGGCCGCGACTATGAATGGGAGCTGATGCCGCTCGGCCTCGACCAGGGCGTCGGCGCGTTGGTGTGGAGTCCGCTCGGCTGGGGCCGCCTGACCGGCAAGATCCGCCGTGGCCAGCCCTTGCCGGAAAAGAGCCGCCTGCACGAGACCGCGAGCTTCGGCCCGCCGGTCGAGGACGAACATCTCTACAGGGTCATGGAGGCGCTTGACGCGGTGGCTGAGGAGACCGGCAAGACGGTTCCGCAAATCGCCATCAACTGGCTGCTGCAGCGCCCGACCGTTTCATCTGTTATCATCGGCGCCCGCAACGAGGAGCAACTGCGCCAGAACCTCGGCGCCGTCGGTTGGACGCTGACGCCGGAGCAGGTCAAAAAACTCGACGCGGCAAGCGAGGTCACCGCGCCCTACCCGTACTTCCCCTATCGCCGCCAGGAAGGCTTTGCCCGGCTGAACCCGCCGGCCATGTGATTGATAGGCGCTAACAGGTTACGTCGCGGGACAGCGCCCCCCTCTGTCCTGCCGGACTGTCCGGCAGGACAGAGGGGGGCGCCGTAGGACGCCTTCCTCGACAGCCATCGTCGCCCTATCCGACCCTCAGTGCAGGACGAACTCCCCATCCACCTTGCGCCATTCATTCGGGGCGATCAGCTTCTGGTGCGTATAGACCACCGAATGCAGCGGCCCATCCAGCTTGGCTTTCCAGAATTCGATGAACCGGATCAGCACCGGGAACTTCGGAGCGATGTCGTAGTCCTGCCAGACGAAGCTCTGCAGAAGATGCGGGTGGTCGGGAAAATGATAAAGAATCTTGGCCGTGGTCAGGCCGTAGCCTTTGAGCATCAGGTCCATTTCAAGATGGTCGCGCATTGCGGTCCCCAAGGTTGATTCTCCTTTCCTCCCAGGCACCAATTGTGCGCGCCGTTACTTAACTGTCTATTGATTTTTCTTGATCGCAAAACGAACTTTTCCCACAAAAACATGCAGTTAGCAGCGAACCGTTTCGAGTGCTGACAGTCTCGAAAAGCGCCCCTGCGGCATCCCGCCGCGCGAATCCAACGTCTAATGTTGCCGTCGCGGCGGAACTGGTAATAATGCCGCCGAATTCGCGGCTGCGTCGCCGCGATCCCGCGGGCATTTCAAGCTGGCGGATTGGTTCGGGAGGAAAGCCAAGAAATGTCCGAGGTTCATGTCCATCGCGTCAAGCCGGCGTGGAAGAAGAACGCCCTGATCGACAATGACACCTACCTAAAATGGTATGCCGACAGTGTGAAAAACCCGGACAAGTTCTGGGGCAAGCACGGCAAGCGCATCGACTGGTTCAAGCCCTTCTCCAAGGTTAAGAACACCTCCTTCGACGGCAAGGTCTCCATCAAGTGGTTCGAGGATGGCCAGACCAATGTCTCGTACAATTGCATCGACCGCCACCTGAAGAAGCGCGGTGACCAGACCGCCATCATCTGGGAAGGCGACAACCCTTACGACGACAAGAAAATCACCTACAGCGAGCTCTACGAGCATGTCTGCCGGCTCGCCAATGTGATGAAGAAGCACGGCGTCAAGAAAGGCGACCGCGTCACCATCTACATGCCGATGATCCCGGAGGCGGCCTACGCGATGCTGGCCTGCACGCGTATCGGCGCCATCCATTCGGTCGTCTTCGGCGGCTTTTCGCCGGATGCGCTTGCCGGCCGCATCGTCGACTGCGAATCGACCTTCGTCATCACATCGGATGAAGGCCTGCGTGGAGGAAAACCCATTCCTCTCAAGGACAACACCGACAAGGCGATCGACATCGCCGCCAAGCACCACGTCATGGTCAAGAACGTCGTGGTCGTGCGCCGCACGGGCGCCAAGATCGGCTGGGCGCCGGGCCGCGATGTCTGGTATCACGACGAAGTCGCGACGGTGAAGTCCGAGTGCAAGCCGGAGAAGATGAAGGCGGAAGATCCGCTGTTCATCCTCTACACGTCGGGCTCGACCGGCAAGCCGAAAGGCGTGCTGCACACCACCGCCGGCTATCTCGTCTATGTGTCGATGACGCACCAATATGTCTTCGACTATCATGACGGCGACATCTACTGGTGCACCGCCGATGTCGGCTGGGTGACCGGCCACAGCTACATCGTCTACGGGCCACTCGCCAACGGCGCCACCACGCTGATGTTCGAAGGTGTGCCGAACTACCCCTCACAGTCACGCTTCTGGGAGGTCATCGACAAGCACAAGGTCAACATCTTCTACACCGCGCCCACGGCGTTGCGCGCGCTGATGGGCGCCGGCAACGACCCGGTGAAGAAGACGTCGCGCAAGTCGCTGCGTGTGCTGGGCTCCGTCGGCGAGCCGATCAACCCGGAAGCCTGGGAGTGGTATTTCAACGTCGTCGGCGACGGCAAGGTGCCGATCGTCGACACATGGTGGCAGACCGAAACCGGCGGCATCCTGATCACGCCGCTGCCCGGCGCCACCGACCTCAAGCCGGGTTCGGCGACGCGGCCCTTCTTCGGCGTCAAGCCGCAGCTGGTCGACGGCGAGGGCAAGGTGGTGGAGGGTGCGGCCGATGGCAATCTCTGCATCACCGATTCCTGGCCCGGCCAGATGCGCACCGTCTATGGCGATCACGACCGCTTCGTGCAGACCTATTTCTCGACCTACAAGAGCAAGTATTTCACCGGCGACGGGTGCCGCCGCGATGCGGACGGCTATTACTGGATCACCGGCCGCGTCGACGACGTCATCAACGTCTCCGGCCACCGCATGGGCACCGCCGAGGTCGAATCGGCGCTGGTCAGCCATGAGAAAGTCTCGGAAGCCGCAGTCGTCGGCTATCCCCATGATATCAAGGGCCAGGGCATCTACAGCTACGTCACCTTGATGAGGGGCGTCGAAGCGACCGAAGATCTGCGCAAGGAACTTGTCGCCCATGTCCGCAAGGAGATCGGCGCCATCGCCACGCCCGACAAGATCCAGTTCGCGCCCGGCCTGCCCAAGACCCGCTCGGGCAAGATCATGCGCCGCATCCTGCGCAAGATCGCCGAGGACGATTTCGGCGCCCTTGGCGACACCTCGACGCTTGCCGATCCGGCCGTGGTCGACGACCTCGTCGCCAACCGGCAGAACAAGAAGGGCTGACGCCCGCCATGGCCGCGATCGGCTGCGTTGCCGAACTCTGGCGCTATCCGGCGAGTTCGCTCGCCGGCGAGCGGCTGGAGGCGATCGCGGTCGGCACCGACAGTATCGAGGGCGACCGTATGTTCGGCCTCGTCGATACGTCGGACAACGAGATCGCCCGGCCCGATCGTGACGCCAAGTGGCACAAGGTGCCGCGCATCAGGACCCGGTTGAGCCATGATCGCGTACTGGAAATCGCCGTTCCCGGCGGCGACTGGCTCAGCGCGCCAGGCCCCGAATGCGACCGCGCGGTGTCGAACTATCTTGGCTTTGCCGCCTCGATTCGCCCGTTCGGCCGCGAGAACGCCCCGCCCGCCTATGCCGGCCCGCTGACGCAGGCGCGCTACAAGAAGGCGCCGATCCATCTCCTGACCACGGCCTCGCTGGCGCGGCTGAAGGCACTGCATCCCGATGGTGCCGCCGATCCGCGCCGCTTCCGCCCCAACATCGTCGTCGACATGGCTCCAGTCGACGGCTCGTTTCCCGAAACCGAATGGATCGGCCGCAAGCTCGCCATCGGCGACCTCGTCTTGACCATCTCCGAGCCGTGCCGCCGCTGCGGCTTCACCATCATTGCCCAGGACGGTTTCGACAATGATCCCGGCATCCTGCGCAATCTGGTGCGCTACAACGCCCACAATCTCGGCGTCTATTGCACCGTCGACCAACCCGGCCGTGTCGATATCGGTGCGCCGATGCGTTTCGTGGCGGCATAGCCCCGTAGCGCGCCGCCCTGGTGCGATAGAGATGTGGCCCCCCTCTTCACGCTGCCTGTAATACGCATGACAGAAAACCGCGCCATACAGCTGGCGCGGCTCGCCTTGTCGCTTCCGTCGTCCGCCAATTTCAGATCCCACCAATCGGAGTGCCTATGACTTCCTTGCCCATCCTTGGCGCGGCCATGACCCTGGACGACCTTGAGATCCACCGCGACTGGCTTTTCGAAAGGCAGCGTGACCTCGAATTGCAAAGCTTCGCCGAGGCCAACGTTCTCAACGGCGACTGGTCACCGCTCGCCTCCCGCGCCAGAAAGCTTCTCGACGGCCACAAGGGGCGGCTCGGGATTCACGGACCTTTCTGGGGCTTCACCATCGCCTCGCAGGACCCCGATATCCGCAGCGTCATCAGCAAACGTCTGCTGCAAGGTCTCGAAGTCTGCGCCTCCGTCGGTGCGACGCACATGGTCGTCCACAGCCCCTACACGACCTGGTCCTACAACAACCTCGACAACAATCCCGGCGAGCGCGAAAAAATCACCGAGTACTGCCACCTGACACTGCGCGACGCCGTCAAGCGGGCCGAAGACATCGGCTGCACCATGGTGCTCGAAAACAACGAGGACAAGGATCCGCACATCCGCGTGGCCTTGGCCGACAGCTTCAAGTCGCCCGCGGTCGCGGTCTCCATCGACACCGGCCACGCCTACTATGCCCATGGCTCGACCGGCGCTCCGCCGGTGGACTACTTTGTGCACGCCGCCGGCAACCGCCTGCAACATGTCCATCTGCAGGATGCCGACGGCTACGCCGATCGTCATTGGAGCCTCGGCGAAGGTACGATCCAATGGCGTTCGGTCTTTGCCGCGCTCGCCAGGCTCGAAAGCAATCCGCGCCTCATCATCGAGATCAGGGACAAGTCCCGGATACCGGCTTCGGCGGCCTATATCGCCTCGCTCGGCATCGCCGAATAAAGCCCGAGCTCGGCGCGCGGCGCTACCGGTAGAGATCCGCCCGCGTCGGCGGCAAGCCACTTGGACCCCGCGCGCGCTTTGTGGCGACGGTCTGGAATATCTGAGCCGAGGCGCGTTCGAAGGTGATGGAGCAACCGCTCAGGTAAAGCAGCCACAGCCGCGCCTTGGCTTCGCCGACCTCGGCGATCGCCTCGCCGAACCGCGCCTGCAGACGCTCGGCCCACAGCCTGCAGGTGCGGGCATAGTGCTCGCGCAAATTCTCGACATCGTAGACGAGGAAGCCGTGTGCTTCGAGATTGCCGAGCGTCATGCCGATCGTGTCCAGCTCGCCACCCGGGAAGATGTATTTGATCAGTGCCTTGTATTCCGGCCCCTTGCGCAGGGTCTTCTTGATGTCGCCCTTGCTGCGCCTTGTGATGGCGTGATGCAGATAGATGCCGCCCGGCTTCAGCAGCCGGTGGACGGCGGAGAAGTAGGCTGCATGGTTTGCCAGGCCTAGATGTTCGAACATACCGATGGACGATATCTTGTCGAAGGTGCCGGTCAGCTCCGCGTAGGACTTTATCTCGATGGTGATCTTGTCCTCCAGACCCTCGGCGCGAATGCGCTCGCGGGCTAGCGAGGTCTGGGCTTGCGACAGCGAAACGCCGTGTCCGACGACACCATAATTTTTCGCGGCGTGGATCAGCATCGCGCCCCAGCCGCAGCCGATATCGAGCAATCTTTCACCGGGTTTCAGCCGAAGCTTGCGGCAGATATGGTCGAGCTTGTCGACCTGCGCCTCGTCGATGCCGTTTGCGAAATCCTGGAAATACCCGCAGCTATAGACCATGCGCTCGTCGAGAAAGAGCCCATAGAAGGCATTCGAGATATCATAGTGATGCTGGATCGCCTCCTTGCTGGAGCCGCTGACGAACGGGTTGCGACCGGCGAGATCTACCCGCGACGTCATCTGCTTTCTCGAAAACAACACCGCCGGCAAGTCACGCAGAAGCGCCCGTTTCGGCAAAGTCTTCAGCTTCGGCCGCAGCTTGCCCGTCGAAGGCAGGGCATAGAAATCGAACAGCGATCCGTCTTCGATGTCGACTGCCTTGGAAATCCACATCTCGATAAGGGTCGACAGGGACGGTCGGCGAACGATCTGCCAGACAATGTCGTGGTCGTTGATGATCAGCACGGGGCCGGTGGCGGGGCCGATCCGCTCACCTGTCCACAGCCTGACCGCGAAGCTGGGTTTCACCGCCTCGACTACCGTTCTAACGATGCGCGCCGCTCTTTCGGTGGCGTCCATGTCCTTCCCCCCGCGGTCGATGGCTCAATCTTGTCCGTTTAAGACCTGGATCGCAAGCCGGAGCATGCGGCGCCATCTTCCGGCAAGGACGCCTTTTTCAGCAGGGCACTTGTCATTTGCTGCAACGCACCCCATCATGAAGGTGTGTTCAACGAACTGAAAGGAGGTGATCCGATGTCGAGTGATTTCGTTTTCCAGAACGTGGCCTCAGCGGATTGCACTTTCGGGAAGCAGTCTTCCCGTTAAGGCGCGAGATGCGCGGCGGGTGACGTGAACGTCACCGCCATTGAGCCGCGCCATGGACGGAAACACGGAAGGCCGCCGGCTTCGAAAGAAGCGGCGGCCTTTTCCTTTTCGCGGATTATTGGGTCAGTATGACCTTTTCGGTGTTGCGGATGATTTCCTGAAAGGCATCGTCCAATTCACTTCCGGTGGACACCTCGAAATAATGTTTCTCGGTGGCGGAGGAGTCTTTCGACGAACAATCCTTTAGCACCGCCTTTGCCTGGTCCCGCTCGGTTGCCGACATGTCCTTATCGTTCAGGTCGAAGCCGATGGTGAAAATCTCGATGCCGTCATTTTTCATGTTGCCGCACAGCGTTTCAGCATTGCCGCGCGCAAGGTTACCCTGGCCGTTGTAGCTCCCGGCGGCACCCGCGAAGGCCGTATTGAACTGGCCATCGGTCATCAGGATTGCGACCTTGGCAATCCTCTTTCCATTGGCATTCGAAGCGCCGTTGCCGAGGCCGGCATTCTTGATCGCGCTGCGCCATTGCGGCGACAGCATATAATAGGTCCACTGAATGGCGATTGCGCCGGCTGTATAACCACCGGCCCGGAAGTCGTCGATCGAATCAAGCAATGCATCGGAATCCGCGGTCAGCGGGATCACTTGCGCGTCAGGACACCTGTTCATTCCTTCGCCGCCGAGATGATCATCCCGATTGACCAGGGCATAATATTTCTTGCCGTTCCTGTCTGTGCGAACAGTGTCTGGGCCGTCGGCGCTCAAATCCGCGTCGCCGTTTTTGTTCTTGCGCTCCGTAGCGCAATTATCCGGGCGCGGCATGGCCGCACCAACAATGGAGATGTAGTCGCTGAAGGACGGCAGCAGATTTTTGCCCGTCTTGGCAACCAGAAGCGAACTGCCGGCGACGGGTGGCAGTTCAGAACTCCCTTGCTTTTCGGCATAGACGTTCTCCGCCAGTTTGCCGGCGTTCACGCCAGATGCATAAGGCACAATCGCGACACGAACGCGGGGGTTCTTCGAGTCCTGGTTCTCGAGCATCGTCTGGACGGCATTTCGCGCAGCTGCTTTCAGGTCGCCGATCTTGTTGACGTTGCCCCGTTTGGCCATCGATCCCGTTATGTCGAGCATCATGGCCACCTCTATCTGCTTGTCGGAATAGAGCGCTGTGGTGGAAGCGCCGACGCGCTGCATGGCACCGGTGCTGAACAACGGGAAATAGAGGTCGACATCGACGTGGGCATCCGCCTGGACCGTATTGGCGGTCCTGTCGACGATCAGCTTGTCGAGCACGATCTGGCCGGCGTGCAGCATGCCCGCCGTGCTGTTGGCTTCCAGAAAAGCCTGCACGGATTTGTTGGCGTCGGCTTCCTTGATGGCACCGGTGGTCAGGTCACGCGCCGTCGATGTTACAGCCGCATCGACCACGCCCTGCAGGCTCGATTTGGCATTGTAGAGCTGGGTCACATTGACCGAAAAGCCCGCGACCAGCGCCAAGACCGAGGCGGCAAAGCCGAACAGGACCGCGAAATTTCCACCGCGATCCCTGGCCAACTCGCCGACCGCGTGAACAAGACCCCCGTAATTCCGCATCCAACAGCCTCCGCTTGCCTCGGCCTCGTCGCCGCGGACAGGGCAGTGCAGGATTCCAGCCGGATGACGCGGCGATCGGACCGCAGACCAGGAGTTCGCCAGCAGAACATTGTTTTTGTTGGATTTTCACAGCGCAGGAAGGTGAATGACCGGTAAACGTCGGACTGTATTCGCGCGCGCGTTTACCGGACGCTTACCATGCGAGACCAAAGACCTCGTGGGGTGTGCGGCGACGTCTTGTTGCGGAACAGCGTCTCTGTGCCGCAACGGGTCAACTGTACCGGGACAGCTGTGTTGAGATTCAGGTGAGGCAATCGCAGGCCGCCTCATCCGAATATCGACATGCCTAGGCCAGCATCTGTGCGCTGGCCGTCCTGTCGATACCGTGGTGGGGTGGATTGAACAGCCTGCCTTCCTGCTCGTAGGTCCATACCTTGAACAAGGTAAGCCGGTGTGGGCCGAAACTGTGCAGCAAGGGAACGTCGGTGGCATCGCGGCCGCGCGCGATGACGACGCGACCAATTCTGGGCCGGTTATGGCGCGGATCGAACGTGTACCACTTGCCGTCGAGGAATGCTTCCATCCAGGCTGAGAAATCCATCGGCGCCGGATCGGCCGGCACGCCGATGTCGCCGAGATAGCCGTTCACGTAGCGCGCCGGAATGTTCATGCAACGGCAAAGCGTGATCGCCAGATGGGCGAAGTCGCGGCACACTCCGACACGTTCCTCGTGCGCCTGCGCGGCGGTGCGAGTCGAACGCGCATAGCCGTAGCCGAAAGACAGCCGGTTGTGGACATAATCGACGATTGCCTGTACCCGCGCCCAGCCGGAGGGAAGATGGCCGAAAAGCTGCCAGGCGAGATTGCTCAAATGATCTGTCTCGCAATAGCGGCTGCCGAGGAGATAGCCGAGCACCTCGTCGGGCAATTCGGCGACCGGCATTTCCCTGGCCAGCGTATTGATCTCGTCCGTCTCGCCGCTGTCCTCGATCACCGCGTCGTAGAGGATGCGAAAGCCGCCGGCGGGGGCAGTGAAGCGGCGGCAGGCATTGCCGTGCAGGTCATGGTAGAGCCGAGTCGGCACCGAAGGCGACGTCAGCACCCGCGTCTGCCGCTTGATATCGGCCTGCCTGTCCCGGTGAATCTCGAGCAGCGAAATCACCGGCGTCGGCTCTGTGCATTCAATGGCGATTTCGTAGCCGAGCCGTATCAGCATCGCGTCCCCCTTCGATGGTCATGGAGATAGTGTGGCTGAAACGCGGTTGGGGGATGGTGGTTCCCTGGACCGTCCGAAAAGGCGTTCTCGCGCCTTTCCATGCCGGCGCCTGGAAGATACGGTTGCGCTCTTCCCCAAGGCACACCCCGCAATCCAAGGAAAATCATGTACCCAGGCAAGAAATTCGCCGCCTTTCTCTTTGACATGGACGGCACGCTCATCAATTCCATCGCCTCGGCGGAGCGGGTATGGAGTGATTGGGCACGACGGCACGGCCTCGACGTCGCCGCCTTCCTGCCGACCATCCATGGCGTGCGGGCGATCGAGACCATCACCGCCCTGGCGCTCCCGGGCGTCGATCCGACGCACGAAGCCGACCTGCTCCTGAAGGCGGAAGCGGCCGATCTGGATGGCATTCTCCAGATCGCCGGCGCCGTTGCGTTCCTCAATTCGCTGCCACCGGAGCGCTGGGCGATCGTAACCTCGGCGCCACGCTCGCTGGCGCTTGCACGCATGAAGGTCGCCGGCATTCCTGTCCCAGCGGTCCTCGTCGCGGCGGAGGATGTTTCCCGCGGCAAGCCGGCGCCCGATTGCTTCCAGCTCGGCGCGAGACGGCTTGGCTTCGACGCGCGCGATTGTCTGGTGTTCGAGGATGCGCCGGCCGGCATTGCGGCGGCCGAGGCGGCGGGCGCTTCGGTCATGGTGATCAACGCCACGCACCAGCACGCGCTGCAGACCCCGCATGCCGCGATATCGGCCTATGACATGGTCGGCCTCACGGTCGACGAGCAAGGCTGGCTGGCGCTCGAGCCCCAGCGCAGTGCCGCTTAGTCTGGGCGCACCAGCTATGGCGAGATACGCCGGCCGGCCTCAGCTGAATATCGACACACTCTAAAAGTCGCTGGTCAGGCCTTTGATCTCCCAGTCGCCATAGCGGCCGGGCTCCTTGCCGCCACGGCCACCGATCTCTTTCGGCAGGGCGGCTTCCTGCGCGAGATAGTCGGTGCGTCGTGCGTCGGCTTCCGCCAGCGCCCGGCGGGCGGCTGGCGTCAAATCTTTCCGCGGCGCATTGCCATCGCCGGCGGGCGTTTTACTGGTTTCGTCGTTCATGCGATATTTCCCGCGGATTGAAACAGGAACAGGCGTTTCCCATCATATAGCGATGACCTCGCAAGGATCGACCCTTTTTCACCACCATCGCGACAGGAGCAGACGATGAACACCATTCGCACCGCCATGCTTCTCGCCGCCATGACGGCGCTGTTCATGGGCGTCGGCTTTTTGATCGGCGGCTCGGGCGGCATGATGGTCGCGCTGGTGGTCGCCGCCGGTACCAATCTGTTCAGCTATTGGAACGCCGACAAGATGGTGCTGTCGATGAACCGCGCCGTCGAGGTCGACGAGAAGAACGCGCCGGAATATTACGCCATCGTCCAGGCACTGGCCAAGCAGGCCGGGCTGCCGATGCCGAAAACCTATCTGATCGACAATCCGCAGCCGAATGCCTTTGCCACCGGCCGCAACCCGCAGAACGCGGCGGTGGCCGCCTCGACGGGCCTGTTGCAGCGGCTGACCCACGAAGAGGTCGCCGCCGTGATGGCGCATGAGCTCGCCCACGTCCAGCACCGCGACACGCTGACCATGACCATCGTCGCCACCTTTGCCGGTGCCATCTCGATGCTCGGCAATTTCGCCTTTTTCCTCGGCGGCAACCGCGAAAACAATCCGTTCGGCTTTGTCGGCGTGCTGGCGGCGATGATCGTGGCGCCCTTCGCGGCCATGATCGTGCAGATGGCGGTCAGCCGCACCCGCGAATATGAGGCCGACCGGCGCGGCGCCGAAATCTGTGGACACCCGCTGTGGCTGGCCTCCGCGCTTGACAAGATCGCCCGCGGGGCCGAACGCATTCCCAACCCCGACGCCGAGCGCAATCCGGCAATGGCGCATCTCTTCATCATCAACCCCCTGCATGGCGAGCGCATGGACAGTCTGTTCTCCACCCATCCGAGCACCGACAACCGCATCGCCGCGCTGCAGGCGATGGCGCGCGAAATGGGCGATGGCGCTGCGCGGGCCACGCAGCGCCAGACACAGACGCCGCCGCGGGCGGACGAGCCGCAGGCGGCCGGACCGTGGGGCAAGCCGGCCGAACCGGAACAACAGGCCGAACCGGCCAGCCCGAAATCCAATCCGTGGGGCCGCAACCCGACCGGACCCAAGGGCCGGTGGTCGTGAGCGTGGCGGGCAGAGCACCTCGACGCACGGTTTCAGGCGATCAGGAACACAATGCCGGCGGCGAGTTCGTTGCCGGCCTTGCCGCGCGCAAGGCGGCGGCGCGGCTGCTGGCCGCCGTCATCGACGCCCGCACGCCGCTTGATGGCCTGACCGACCACGAGAACGGCCATCCGCAATACAAGGCGCTCGATTTGCGCGACCGTGGCCTTGTGCGCGCCATACTGGTCACCGCGCTGCGTTACCGCATGACCATATCGGGATTGCTGGCGCGGCGCCTGGAAAAGCCGCTGCCGCCCAACGCGACCGCCTTGTCGCACATACTGCATGTGGCGGCGGCCCAGATCCTGTTCCTCGACATTCCCGACAGCGCGGCCGTCGACCTCGCCGTGACGCACGCCAAGTCCGACCCCCGCACGCAGCGTTTTTCCGGCCTGGTCAACGGCGTGCTGCGCACGCTCGCGCGCGCCAAGGAGGCCGAACTTCCGGCAGTGCTTGCCGCCACCGACGAAGCGCCGAAATGGTTTTCCGACCGGCTGAAGGCGGCCTACGGCGCCGAGAAGGCTGGGCAGATCCTGGCCGCCCATCGCCACGAGGCGCCGGTCGACTTCTCGGTCAAGGCCGATGCCGAACTCTGGGCCGAAAAGCTCGGCGGCATAGTCCTGCCAACCGGCACGGTGCGCGTGGAGAAGCTTGCCGGCCCTGTCACCGAACTGCCTGGCTTCGCCGAAGGCGCCTGGTGGGTCCAGGATGCGGCCGCCAGCTTGCCGGCAAGACTGTTCGGCGATGTCGGCGGATTGCGCATCGCCGATCTCTGCGCCGCGCCCGGCGGCAAGACAGCTCAGCTGATCCTGGCCGGCGCCAGGGTCACCGCCGTCGATACCTCGAAGAACCGGCTTGCGCGGCTGGAGCAGAACCTCGACCGCCTCGGACTGTCCGCCGAAATCGTCCAGGCCGACCTGCTCAAATACGAGCCGGCGGCGTTGTTCGACGCCGTGCTCCTCGACGCACCATGTTCCTCGACCGGCACGGTGCGGCGGCATCCCGACGTGCCGTGGACCAAGACGGCGGCGGACGTCGAAAAACTCGCCGACCTGCAGCGCAGGCTGCTCGCCCGCGCCGTCACGCTGGTCAGGCCCGGCGGCCGGATCGTCTTTTCCAATTGTTCGCTCGACCCGCTCGAAGGTGAAGAACTGCATCGTTCCTTCCTCAAGGACGCGGCTACGGTCATTGACGATCCGCTGCATCAGGGCGAGATCGCCGGCATCGATTCGTTCCTGACGCAGCAAGGCACGCTGCGCACCACGCCCGCCGATCTCGACCTCGGCGCGCCGGAGCGCTCCGGTCTGGACGGCTTCTTCGCCGCGCGTATGCGCCGCGCCGGCTAAGCGTGTAACCGCCCGGATTTGTTGACTTTTTTAGGGCAAGTCAGGGTTAAGACCGGGTTAACTGGACCCGTTGCCAGGAATTCGCCTTCGCACGCTACGTTCAATCATGTAAACTTGTGCCGGGGTAGAGGACGACCAGGAGGGCTTTTGGCACTTGCTGCCGGCAACACGACGCGTCTGTGGACGCTGGTCGCGAAGGAGTTCTGGCGCAAGACGCGCCGGCGCCTGCGTGCCGGGCCGGTTTATCGCTGGCGCTATTCCGGCCGCACGCCCGAACGCGTCCTGATCGCGCCGCCTGACCTGCGCCTCGCCGATCCGCAGATCGCACTCGAGATCTATTACGGCCGCTATCCCCTGTCTGGCCATCTGGTCGAGACCGGCGGCAAATCCCCTTTCCAGATCAATGTCCCCAATCACGGTTGGCAGAAGACCCTGCATGGCTTCCGCTGGCTGCGCCACATGCGCGCCGCCGGCACGGAGCTGGCCGCGGCAAACGCCCGCGCGCTCGTTTCCGACTGGATCACCATGCATGGCAGCCATATTTCGGGCATTGCCTGGGAGCCAGGCACGACGGCCAAACGCATCATCGCCTGGCTGCAGCATTCTTCCGTCGTGCTGCAGGGCGCCGAATTTCCCTTCTACCGGGCCTTCCTGAAATCGCTGGCGATGCAGATCCGCTATCTCAAGTCCATGGCGCGCGAAATGCCCGACGGCAAGGACCGGCTGCGCGCTCGCATCGCGCTGGCATTCGCCGCCCTGTCCCTCCCAGCGCCGGCCTCGGCGCTGCGCGGCGCCACCCGCAACCTCGCCGACGAACTCAATCGCCAGATTCTTGCCGACGGCGGCCATGTCTCGCGCAACCCGATGGCGGTGCTGGAAATCCTCGCCGACCTTCTGCCGCTGCGGCAGACCTATGCCAACCAGGCCGAAGCGCCGCCGCAGGCGCTGATCGGCGCCATCGACCGCATGCTGCCGGCGCTGCGCTTCTTCCGCCATCAGGACGGCAGCCTCGCCCGCTTCAACGGCATGGGCGCCACCATCCATGACCGCATCGCCACGATCCTGCGCCACGACGACACCGCCGGCTCGCCGCTGCTGCATGCGCCGCATTCGGGCTATGAGCGGCTGGCGATCGGTGGCACCACCGTCATCGCCGATACCGGCCTGCCGCCGCCGGTCGACGTGTCCAATGCAGCCCATGCCGGCTGCCTCGCCTTCGAACTGTCGTCCGGGCGCCAGCATTACATCGTCAATGCCGGCATCGACACCTACGGCGCCGCCGAGTTCCGACCGCTGGCCCGTGCCACCGCCGCGCATTCGACAGCCACCATCAACGACACGTCTTCGGCGCGTTTCACCCATGCGCTGCGGGTCAACGACCAGTTGGGTTCGCCGTTGATCGGCGGCCCGCAGCAAGTGCAGTGCAAACGCATCGACCAGAAGGGCGTCCACGGCTTCATCGCCCGTCATGATGGCTATCTCCAGCGTTTCGGCTTCCTGCATGAGCGTGAACTGAAACTCTCCTCGGACGGCAATGTGCTGGTGGGCCGGGACCGGTTCCATCGGCCCGGCAACGCCGCGGTCCGCAACAACGGCCGCGATTTCATCACCGTTCGTTTTCACATCCATCCGGACATCAATCTGCTGCAGGACGAACAGGAGCGGCTGATCCTGACCGCCGATCAGGCCGACACCTGGGTGTTCACCTCCAGCGAAGTGATGCCCGAGGTGGAGGAATCGATCTATTTCGCCGGTCTGGGCGGTCCACGCCGCAGCCGCCAGATCGTGCTCGCTTTCAGGGCGTCCGAAATTGCCGAAGTCCATTGGCAGCTGACGCGGACAAAGATCGCCGGTTATCCCGAAAACAACTGAGCTTGCGGCGGCAATGGCATGCCGTGAAAAAGCGAACGCTTGATTTCCGGGCCTCATGTGCTACGGCGCGGGCTTGCTCCTCCAGACTTGAAAGGCCGCCAGCCCATGGCCGTTCCTGCCAAGAACATTCCCGCCCCCGACCTCGTTCCGGTCCGCCGCGCGCTGCTGTCTGTCTTCGACAAGACCGGCATGCTCGACTTTGCCAGGGCGCTGGCCGCGGCCGGCGTCGAGCTGGTCTCCACTGGCGGCACGGCAAAAGCGATCGCCGAGGCCGGCATGGTGGTACGCGACGTCTCCGAGCTCACCGGCTTTCCCGAGATCATGGACGGCCGCGTCAAGACGCTGCACCCGTCGGTGCACGGCGCGCTGCTAGGCGTGCGCGATGATCCCGAGCATGCATTGGCGATGCGCAAATATGGCATCGAGCCGATCGATCTCGTCGTCTCCAATCTTTATCCCTTCGAGGAAGTCCGCCGCTCCGGCGCCGACTACGCGGCGATCGTCGAGAATATCGACATTGGCGGCCCGGCGATGATCCGCGCCTCGGCCAAGAACCACGCTTACGTCGCCATCGTCACCGATCCCGGCGACTACGCCGCGGTGCTCAACGCGCTGGAGATGAACATCGGCTCGCTGTCGCTGGATTTCCGCAAGAAGCTGGCGGCCAAGGCCTTCGCCCGCACCGCCACCTATGACGCGGCAATCTCGGGCTGGTTCGCCGAGGCGCTGGAGATCGAGCATCCGACCTGGCGCGCCTTCGGCGGCAGGCTGGCCGAAGTCATGCGCTATGGCGAGAACCCGCATCAGGGCGCCGGCTTCTATGTCAATGGCGACAAGCGGCCGGGCGTCGCCACGGCGCGGCAGCTGCAAGGCAAGCAGCTATCCTACAACAACATCAACGACACCGACGCCGCCTTCGAACTGGCCGGCGAGTTCGACCCCAACCGCTCGGCCGCCGTCGCCATCATCAAGCACGCCAATCCCTGCGGCGTCGCAGAGGGCGCGTCGCTGAAGGCGGCCTACGCCAAGGCGCTCGCCTGCGACCCGGTCTCGGCCTTCGGCGGCATCGTCGCCTTGAACCGCACCCTCGACGCCGAGGCGGCGCAGGAAATCATGAAAACCTTCACCGAGGTGATCATCGCGCCCGACGCCACCGACGAGGCCGCGGCAATCATCGCCGCCAAGAAGAATTTGCGCCTGCTGGTCACCGGCGGCCTGCCCGATCCGCGTACAGCAGGCACGACGGTCAAGTCCGTCGCCGGCGGCCTGCTCGTCCAGGGCCGAGACAACGCCGTGGTCGACGACCTCGAACTGAGGGTGGTGACGAAGCGCGCGCCGACGCCGGCCGAAATGGCCGACCTCAAATTCGCCTTCCGCGTCGCCAAGCACGTCAAGTCGAACGCCATCGTCTATGCCAGGGACGGCGCCACTGTCGGCATCGGCGCCGGCCAGATGAGCCGCGTCGATTCCTCACGCATCGCCGCCCGCAAGGCGCTCGACGCGGCGGAGGCCGCCGGGGTGACCGAGCCGCTGACCAGGGGCTCGGTGGTCGCTTCGGACGCCTTCTTCCCCTTCGCCGACGGCCTGCTGTCGGCCATCGAGGCCGGTGCCACGGCCGTGATCCAGCCGGGCGGTTCGATGCGCGACGACGACGTCATCGCTGCCGCGGATGAACATGGCATCGCCATGGTGTTCACAGGCGTGCGGCATTTCCGGCATTGAGCACCCCCATCCTTCTCCCCTTGTGGGAGAAGGAAGTGGCGCTGCTACTCAACCGGCCGATCCGCCGGATATGGCGTTCCAACCAGGATCGCCATGCCGATGCCGAGGAACAGGATGATCGCGGCCATGCCGAGCCGTGGCGAATCGCTGAGCGTGGTGATGGTCGCCACCATGAACGGCGCCAGGAAGCTGGTGGCCCGCCCGGCCAGCGCGTAGATGCCGAAATAGCGCCCGGATTCGGCGGCGGTGACGCTGCGCGCCATGTAGGAGCGCGACGAGGCCTGCACCGGACCGAAGGCGAGGCCGATCAAAAGGCCATACATGATGTATGCCTTTTCCGCGGCGGTGCCGAACAGCCCGCCTGAATCGGCGGTCGACAGCGGTATAAGGCCGAGCAGTGTGAAGCCCGGTCCGGTCGAGACGACGCCGACGGTGGCGACCGAAAGCATGACCAGCGCAACCATCACGACGTGCTTCGAGCCGAGCGCGGTATCGAGCCGCGCCGCGATCCAGCAGCCGAAGATGGCGACGACGTTGAGGATGATGCCGAACAGGCCGATCTCGGTGATCGACCAGTGGAACATGCCGGCCGCGAACGTGCCGCCCAGCGCCAGCAGCGCGTTGACGCCGTCCTGATAGATCATCCGCGCCGCGAGGAAGCGCAGGATGCCGCTGCGGTTGCGCACTTCGGCGAGTGTCGACTTGAGTTCCGACAGGCCCTCGCGCACCGCCGGCCCGATCGGGATGCCCTTGACGGCGTCGGGCGTGAAGAAAAACATCGGCAGGATGAACAGGAAATACCAGCCGGCCGACATCGGTCCGGTGAAGCGCGCGTCCTCGCCAAGCTTCGGATCGAGCCCGAACAGCGGGTCGATGCCGATAAGCGTCTTGCCGGTCTCCAGATTGCCTGCCAGGAACAGGACGACGAAGATCAGCGCGATCATACCGCCGAGATAGCCAAGTCCCCAGGCCATGTTGGAGATCCTGCCGATCTCGGCCTTCGGCACCAGGCGCGGCATCATGGAATCGTTGAACACGGTCGAGAACTCGGCCGCCACCGAAGCCAGCGAGAACAACAGCACGACCAGGAACAGGTTCGAACCGGGCGCGGCGAACCACAGCAGGGTGAGGCTGACGATCTTGATCGTCGCGAAGAAGGCGATCCACGGCTTGCGCGGCCCGGTCTGGTCGGCGATCGAACCGAGGATGGGCGACAGGATCGCGATGACCAGCCCCGCCGCGGCGATACCATAACCCCAGGCCGCCTGTCCGGCGGTCGGGTCGCTCGCCATGCGCGAGACGAAATACGGTCCGAAAATGAAGGTGGTGACGACGGTGAAGAACGGCTGCGCCGCCCAGTCGAAGAACATCCACCCCCAGATGCCGCGCCCCGACGCCCGCTGCACTGTCTCTACCGCCGCCATGCTGATTCCCCCGGCCCGCCCGCGTCGGGCGTCATGTCTGCATGTTTTTCATGGGCATGCAAACTGGCAAATGTTCGTGCCGCCCCTCACCTGCCTGCCGGCATCCTCTCCCCGTATAGAGACGGGGAGAGGGGCGCCGTCACTGCGGATTTCGCCAATCACCAGCGTCCCAAAAGAAGGCGCCGAGGCCGCGGCCAGCCCTTTCTCCCCGTCACTATGCGGGGAGAAATGCCCGGCAGGGCAATGAGGGGCGGCGCCGGCGTTTCGGAGATGCTCACATCCCCGTCAAATCGCTCATCAGTCCCGACGCGACCGACAGCCGGGACACGGTGATGTCGCCGCCTTCGGTCAGCGCCTGCAGCCGCTCGCGGATGCGCGCCACCCGCTCGCCGCCCGCTTCCAGCCAGGCCGCCACCGGATCCGCGGCCTTGGCATGGCCGGTGAGCGCGGCCACCGCGATGCCGCGCCGCGCCGCGCCGATCGTGTCGGTGGCGCGGGACAGAGCGAGTTGATCATAATAGTCCGATGGCGTGATCGAGCGCGCCGCATCCTCGACGCGCGGAATGCGGAAGGCATCGCTGACGGCGAAGAACGCCTTTGCGGCCGCGACGATACCGGCACCGGCGGTGCGCGCCGTCAGCGCGATGTCGGGAATGAGCTCCGCCGCCTCGCTCATCGCCAGCTGCTCGGCGAGCTTTTCCGGAGCGCCCGCCTTGAACAGCCCGTGCCGCTTCTCCTCGATCCGCTCGCGCGAAAAAACCGGCAGCAGCGATACCAGTTTGGGCTCCAGCGCCTTGCGTGCATCCTGCAGTTCGGCGATGCGTTGGCCAAGCGATGCCGTGCCGGCATCGTTTTTCAGATACCAGCCGCTGCTCATATAGATAAGCCGGCTCACCATCTGGTAGAGATCGAGCTGCACCTGGCCGTCGATCTGGTTATCCAGCGCGTCGATCTCGCGATAGAGTGCCGGCAGCGCAAAGCCGTCGCGCACCACGGCGAAGGTGCGCACCACGTCGGCGGCGGTGCGCCCCGTCGCTTCCTGCAGCCGGTTGACGAAGGACGGGCCGCCGCGATTGACCAGATCGTTGGCGACGACACGGGCGATGATCTCGCGGCGCAGCCGGTGGCCGCGGATCTCGGAAGCGTACTTTTTCGCCATCCGGTCCGGGAAATAGCCCATCAGGTCGCGGTCGAAATGCTCATCATCCGGCACGTCGATGGCGACGATGTCGGAAAACAGCACGATCTTGGCATAGGCGAGCAGCACGCCGAGCTCGGCCCGGGTCAGCGGCTCGCCGCGCGCCTCGCGCTCGGCAAGCGCCGCCGGCGACGGCAGCGTCTCGACCACGCGGTCGAGCAGGCCACGCGCCTCCAGCGCGGTCATGAAGCGGCTTTGATGCGCGATGTCGGCGAGGCCGCGCTTGCGGGCGATCGAAAGCGCCAGCGTCTGCTGGTAGTTGTTGGACAGCACCAGGCCGCCGACCTCGTCGGTCATCTCGGCCAGCAGCTTGTTGCGCGCCGGTCGCGTCAGCGATCCCTTGCGCATGGCCGACGCCAGCGCGATCTTGATGTTGACCTCGACGTCGGAGCAGTTGACGCCGCCCGAATTGTCGATAGCGTCGGAATTGCAGCGGCCGCCATTCATGCCGAACTCGATGCGTGCCCGCTGGGTGACGCCGAGATTGGCACCCTCGCCGATAACCTTGGCGCGGACGTCGAGCGCCGTGATGCGGATGGCATCGTTGGCGCGGTCGCCGACCTCGGCATTGGTTTCGGTCGATGCCCTGAGATAGGTGCCGATGCCGCCGAACCACAGGAGATCGACGGGCGCCTTGAGGATGGCGGTCATGATCTCGACCGGCGTGGCGGTCGTCTTGGCGAGGCCGATCGCGGTCGCCGCGGCAGCCGGCAAGGTGATCGACTTCTGGCTGCGCGAGACGATGACGCCGCCTTCCGACAGCTTGGTCTTGTCATAGTCCTGCCAGCTCGAACGCGGCAACGCGAACATGCGTTCGCGCTCGGCCATCGAGGCAGCCATGTCAGGATCGGGATCGATGAAGATGTCGCGATGGTCGAAGGCTGCGATCAGCCGCGTCTTCGGCGACAACAGCATGCCGTTGCCGAACACGTCGCCCGACATGTCGCCGACACCGACGACGGTGAAAGGCGAGGTCTGGATGTCGCGGTTCATCTCGCGGAAGTGCCGCTTGACCGCTTCCCAGGCGCCCTTGGCGGTGATGCCCATCTTCTTGTGGTCGTAGCCGGCCGAACCGCCGCTCGCGAAGGCATCATCGAGCCAGAAGCCATGCTTTTCCGAGATGGCGTTGGCGGTGTCGGAGAAGGTTGCCGTGCCCTTGTCGGCGGCGACGACGAAATAGGGATCGTCCTGGTCGCGGCGCACGACACCGGCCGGCGGAATGACACCGTCCAGCCCGATATTGTCGGTGATCGACAAAAGGCTGGAGACGAAGTTCTTGTAGGCGGAGGTGCCGGCCTCGAAGATGGCGTCGCGTCCGGCGCTCATCGGCAGTTTCTTGGGATAGAAGCCGCCCTTGGCACCGACCGGCACGATGACGGCGTTCTTGACCTGCTGCGCCTTGACCAGGCCGAGCACTTCGGTGCGGTAGTCCTGGGCGCGGTCCGACCAGCGCAGGCCGCCGCGTGCGACCGGGCCGAAGCGCAGATGCAGGCCTTCGACCTCGGAACCGTAGACGAAGATTTCCCGCCATGGCCGCGGCGCCGGCAATCCCTCGACCGCTTGCGACTCGAGCTTGATCGCCAGCGACTGGCCTTTCTCTTTCGTATCGGCAACGAAATGATTGGTGCGCAGCGAGGCTTCGATCAGGTTCAGGTAGCGCCGGATGATGGTGTCGTCGTCGATGTTGGGGACATCCTCCAGCGCATCCTTGATCTTGGCCTTGAGATGCTTGGCCGCCACCGCGCCTTCCGTTTCCGCCGTCGGGCCGAGGCGGGCGATGAACAGGTCATGCAGGCCGCGCGCGATCTCGGGATAGCGGTTGAGGGCGGCGGCGATGAAATCCTGGCTCTGCGGAATGCCGACCTGCTGCAAATAGCGGCCATAGGCCCGCAGGATGGTAATCTCGCCCGACCACAGGCCGGCGGTTTGCGCAAGGCCATTATAGCCGTCATTGTCGACGTCGCCGCGCCACACCGACAGGAACGCGTCCTCGAACAGCGCGCCGCCATCGGCGAGGTCTATTCGCGCGCCGTAGCTGTTCTCCAGCTCCATGTCGTGGATGAAGACCATCCCGGAGGCCTCGTCGCCGACTGCGAAAGTCCGCTCGCTGATGACGCGGAAACCGATGTTCTCCAGCACCGGCACGCGTCGCGACAACGCCACCGGGCTGCCATGGTGATAGATTTTCAGCGCCGCCTGCTGCGGTTTCTGCCCGGTATGGCGGTAATAGTCGATGGCGATCGGATTGCCGGCGCTGATCTTGGCGATGCGCCCGGCATCGGCCAGCGCCACCGCCGCGCTGAACGAATCCCGGTAGCTTTCCGGCAGCCGCGCGGCGATGGCCTTCAACGCCGGATCGCTGCCGTCGGCTTCCGCGGCATCGGCAAGTGCATCTTCCCAGGTGCGCACGATGTCGCGTATCGCCGCTTCGATCGTCGCCTGCTCGACCTTCGGCGTCTTGCCGCCGGAGCGGCCGATGATGAAGTGCACACGCGCCAGCCCACCTTCCGGGAAGGCCGGGTAATAGGCCGACAGCCGGCCCTCGAACACGGTTTTCAGATAGGCGCCGATCTTCTCGCGCACGACGCTGTCGTAACGGTCGCGCGGCACGAAGACGAGGATCGATACGAAACGGTCGAACTGGTCGGCACGCACCAGCGCCCGCACGCGTGGCCGCTCGATCAGGCCGAGAATGGCAGCGGCATGCTTGCGCAGGATCGGCACCGGCACCTGGAACAGCTCGTCGCGCGGATAGCTTTCCAGCACGTTGATCAGCGCCTTGCCGGAGTGATCGTGCCGGTCGAAACCCGACTTGGCGATGATGGTTTCGGCCTTGGACCTGAGATACGGGATCTTCATCACCGAGCGCGTGTAGGCGGTCGAGGTGAACAGGCCGACGATGCGCAGTTCGCCCGCCAACGTGCCCTTGGCGGTGTAGGTCTTGACGCCGATATAGTCGAGATAGATGCGCCGGTGCACCAAGGACTTGGCATTGGCCTTGGTGACGATCAGCGGCTCCGGTCCGTGCAGGAAAGCACGGATTTCAGGCGTCGTCGTCACCGCCTCGGTGCCGCGCCTCAGCACCAGCACGTCCGGGTCGGTCAGGATGCCGAGGCCGGGTTTTTCGGAGCGCTCCAGATTGCCGCTTTCCTCGCCGCCGGTGTACTTGAATTCACGCATGCCGAGGAAGGTGAAATTGTCGTCGCGCAGCCACTCCAGGAAGGCGATGGCCTCGGCGACGCTCTTCTTGTCGAGCGGCACCGCAGAATAGCGGAATTCGGAGATGGCCTGATCGAGCCGGGCGAGCATCGGCCGCCAGTCGTTGACCGCGGCGTGGACCTGGCCAAGCATCTTGCGCAACCGCTCGGTCAAGCCATTTGCCTGTGCTGACGTCAACCGGGGAATGTGCACATGGATCACGCTCAGCCGGTCGTGGCTGCCGTCGTCCTTGGCGAAATTGCCATCGCCGAGGATTTCGTCCACACCCGTTTTGCCATGGCGAACCGTGATCACCGGATGGGTGACCAGGGTCGGTCCCCCTGATGTCTCCGTGACTTCGCCGAGGATGGAATCGAACAGGAACGGCATGTTGTCGTTGACGACCGTGATGACCGTCACCGGGCGGCCTTCGCGAACGACGCCCGAATCGGCTTCGACGGCGACGACGCACTCACCCTTTTTGTGGCCGGCGACCGCCTTGCCGGCGAGATCGGCGGCGCGTTCGAGGTCGGCCACGTCATAGGCGGCGATATCCTCAGCCGGCGCGCGGGCGAGCAGATAGTCGGCAAGCCTGGCCGGTCTGTCCTCCGTCTTCGCCGCCGTTGCCTTCTTCTTCGACTTAGCTGCGGACTTCACGCTGGCCATGACGCTTCTTCCCTCCCGTCGCATGCTTTTGCGACTATGGTAGCAGATGACCGCTGTTTGGCGACAAAGGTTTGACGGCTTGCCAAGAATTATCGGAATTCGGCGGCAGGCCATCGCGTGACGAGGAGAAATGATCCATGACAGGCAAAATCACCGCGCTTGACCTGGCCCCGGCAGAGCCGAGCGAACCGACAAAAGCCTATTTCGCCAAATGCGAGGAGAAGCTCGGCCTCGTCCCCAACGTCCTCAGGGCCTATGCCTTCGACGACAAGAAGCTGCGCGCCTTCACCGACATGTACAATGATTTGATGCTGGGCGAATCCGGCCTGTCGAAACTGGAACGCGAGATGATCGCGGTCGCCGTCTCCTCCATCAACCACTGCTACTATTGCCTGACCGCGCATGGCGCGGCGGTGCGCCAGCTCTCGGGCGACCCCTTGCTTGGCGAGACGATGGTGATGAATTTCCGCGCCGCCGACCTTTCGCCGAAGCAAACGGCGATGCTCGAATTCGCCGTCAAGCTGACCGAAGAACCGGCCAGGATCGTCGAGGCCGACCGCGCGGCGCTGCGCCAGGCAGGCTTCAGCGACCGCGACATCTGGGACATCGCCTCGACCGCGGCCTTCTTCAACATGTCGAACCGCGTCGCGGCGGCAATCGACATGCGGCCCAACGACGAATACCACGCCATGGCGCGATAGGGCCACGCGGGCTGCACCGTCAGTCCTGCTCTCATCAAGCGTTGACAGGCGAATGCAGCCAGTTAGTTTTCCGGGAAACAAAATTTCCGAGGGGTGAAACTTCGTGCCCGAGGCTAACGCTTCGAGAATAGGAGCCCTTATGCTTGAGCGAATTGCCCAACCCCGGATTTTTCTCTGCGCCCTGACCATGACACTGGCGCTCGCCACCCCACCCGCTCATGCCTTCGAGGCAGCGACCACCTATCAGCCCATTTTCGAGACCGCGGCAGCCAAGACAGTAACGTTGACCGGGCATGACCTGACTATCGATCAGGTCATCGACATCGCCCGCAACGGCGCCAAGGTCGAGCTTAGCCCGGAAGCGCTGCAGCGCTCGGCGGATGCCTATGGCCTGCTGCTCGAGGGTGCGGCCGAAGGTATCACGATCTACTGGTTCAACCGTGGCGCCGGCGATCAGCGCGAAACGGTGATCTTCTCCGGCGATCCGACGACGCCGGAAAACAGCAAGCTCCTCAAGGAGCAGCAGCTCGCCCGCTTCAAGGGCGGGGTCAACAGAGGCTACGGGCCGGAACTGCAGGAAGAAGCGCTGGTGCGCGCGATCATGGCGATCCGCGCCAACACCATGTCCTACGAAGCCGCCAGCCCGCAGCTGACGCATATGCTTGTCGACATGCTGAACAAGCGGGTGACGCCGGTGGTGCAATCGCGCGGCACGCTCGGCGAAGGCGACCTCGCGACACTCGGCAATATCGGCGCGACTATGGTCGGCGAGGGCGAGGCCTATTTCAACGGCACACGCATGCCCGCCTCCCAGGCCCTCTCCCAGGCCGGCCTGAAGCCGCTCGAACCCTTCGCCGCCGACCAGGCCGCGCTGATCAGCACCAATGCCTATGCCCAGGCGCAAGCCGTGCTCTTGCTCGAGGACGCGCGAAAACTGCTGGAATGGACCGACCTCAGCTACGCCATGGGGCTCAACGGCATGAACTCCAGCGTGACGCCGATATCGGTGCCGGTGCAATCCATGCGGCCTTACCCGTGGCTGACATGGGACGCGGCGAGGATCATGGACATGATCAAGGGCAGCTATCTCTTCGACGAGGATCCGGCCCGCATCATCCAGGACCCGGAAAGCATGCGCGCCTCCAGCCAGCGCCAGGGCTCGGCCTGGCATGCCTGGGCGGATCTGCGCCAATCCGTGCTGCTTTCGATCAATTCGTCGGATCACAATCCGGCCATCCTGCCGGGCCTGACGCCGCAGAGCTCGCCGGAGCTGAGCACGCCGCAATTCATGAAATATTACATCAAGGGCGGGCCGCTGAGTAACGGCAAGTCCGGCTATATCTTCTCCAACGCCAACTGGGATCCCTATCCCATGGCCAATCAGGTCGAGGCTTTCACCATCTCGCTGACCAATCTTGGCGTCGCGGTGGCGCAGCGCATCGAGCGCTTCCGCAACCCCTTCTTCACCGTGGTCAAGCCGGCCGATGTGCTGAAGCCCGAAGAGCGCAAGGACATCCCGACCTTCGACGGCTATCTGCCGACCGATCTCTGGCAGGAGCTGGCCGACCTCGGCACCCCGGTGACGCCGAATGGCCAAGCGATCGTCGCCACCGTCGAGGACCTGGAAGCGCAAACCCGCATCAAGACGCAACGCGCGCGTGAGGCGGTCGACGTGTCGTTCCACCTGCTGGCGCAGGACCTGTTGACGGCAAGCTATTGGATGGAAATCCGCAAGGCGCAGAACCCGCAGCGGAAATTCGGCGCGGCGCCAACCGCGGCACTCGAGGCGCTGCGCCAGGTAATCCCCTGGCATCAGGCGGCATCGGAACGGCAAAAGCGGCCGCTCGGCATGGTCGCCTACGATTTCATGCAGGAGAACCCGGCTTCGAAATTCTATTCCGGCGGGCCGCTGGCCCCGAAGAGTGCTTCACTTCCGGCGGCCGGCGTTCTGCCCAACTGATGAGCTTGCCGCAAGGCGGTATTCCAGGAGCCGGCGCGCCACCCTTCAGAATGGCAGGAGGGCGCAAGGCGATCACCTCGCGGCAGCACGAATATTAGCGATTGCGTATTTTCGTTGCCCACTCGTCATTTTGGTCCGATGATCGGCATGCGGCATGACCGCATGCCGGTTCGATGCCGCTCATCAAGGGAGGAGAACATGGCGAAGTTTCTCTACGTCTATCACGGCTCCGGCAAGATGCCGACGAGCGACTCCGAGCGAAAGGCGATGACCGACGCCTGGACAGACTGGTTCGGAAAACTCGGCTCGGCCGTGGTCGAGCGCGGCAATCCTGTCGGCATGTCGAAGACGGTGCTGCCCGGCGGCAAGGTCGAAAACAATGGCGGCAGCAACCCGACCGGCGGCTACTCGATCATCGAGGCGAGGGATATCGACGAAGCCGCCGAGAAGGCCAAGGGCTGCCCGATGCTGGCCATGCCAAACTGCAACGTCGAGATCGCCCCCATCATCAACATGATGGGCTGACGGGTCGCCTCAAGAGCGCGCCGCGATGGCCGCCGCGGCACCGGCCATCGTCGTGGCGCTGACGCGGTTGGCGATCTTCATGGCGCGCTTGCTCCTGAGCAGTTTGCGTGCCTGCGAGGCGGCGAGCACCCAGGCGAGATCGATGGCGATCAGCACCACCGCCATGGTCGCCGTCAGTTCGACCCAGCCGACGAGACTGACCGAAGCGAGGTCGATGATGGTCGGCAACAGCGCCAGGTAGAACATCATGATCTTGGGATTGCCGAGCGTGACAGCCATGCCGGCGAAGAAAAGCTTCGCCGGCGAGTCTTCACGCGGCATCTCGCCCTCCTTGGCGTCGACGGGCGCCGTCCACATCTTCCAGGCGAGGTAGGCCAGATAGGCGACGCCAGCCCATTTCACCGCGACGAAAGCGAGATGGAAGGTCTGCGCCACCACGGCGAGCCCGAACACCGCCAGCGAAAGCCAGATGCCTTCGCCGATCCACATGGCAAGCAGGAACGGGAACACGTCGCGAAAGCCCTTCGAAATGACGCGCGCGACAAGTGCCGCGATCGACGGACCGGGCGAACCGGCGGCCACGAACAAGGCGGCGGCGAAGATCAGCAGCGAGGTGAGGTGCATGGCGAGGGTCTCTGTCTGGCAACCTTTGAAACCTGACACTAGCGCAAGCCATCGAGCTGCGGTAGCGCCGACAAAATGACGCTTGTCCGCGCGGCGTCACGCCGCTAGAAGGGCCGCCGCGAAACAATTTCGAGCTTCACTTTGCCTCAGTAACCGCCGGTCTCGTCAACTCCCCCGACACACCTGCATGGCGCCGCATCAGCAGTGCCTGTTTCATTTTTCATGTGTTCCTCTGGGCGGCGGTTCGAGACCGGTTTGGCACTGCTGAACCGCTGTCGCGCGCTTTTCGCCCAGCGACACCCGACTTCACGATCTCCGCAGCCACCCGCCACGCCGCGCCCGCACGGGCATCTCGACATCGCCGACCGGATGAACTTCCCGACGGGAAGGATTTACCGGCATGTCTTCTATCCTGCGCATCCACTGGACGATCGCGCCTAAAATCGCACCGCGCCCATTGATCAACTGCAATCGCTGCGGCGGCGTGAAAGCCTATCGCTGCAGCGGGAAATTCCGCGTCAACGCCAATGGCAAGCGCATCGACGTCTGGCTGATCTATCGTTGCGTCGACTGTGACAATTCCTGGAATTTCGGCATTTTCGAACGCTGCAACCGCCGTGACATCGGGCCGGCGCTTCTCGCGGCGCTCGAGAGCAACGATCCGGAGCTGGCACGTCGCCATGCCTTCGACATCGTCGCCCTGCGCAACCAGGTTGGGCGCGTCGAGGAATTCCCTGATGCCGCCGTGCGCAAACAGGTGATCGGCGGGATGAAGCAGGGCGCGACGGCGCTGGAACTCCGGCTGGGTTTGGAAGTGCCGATATCGCTGAGGCTCGACCGCTTGCTGGCCAGCGAATTCGGCATCTCGCGATCGCGGCTCCAGGCGCTGGAGGAGCGACGGCTGCTGGTCGTTGATTCCGAGGGGAGCAAAGCCCTTCGCAAGCCAGCCCGCGAGGGGACGACGATCCGCGTCAATCTTGCCAGCGAACCAGATCGGCAGGCCATCATCCTGGCCGCTGGGGGATGAAAAAGGGGCGAGGCACCGATGTGCCTCGCCCCTTCCGTCAGTTCCGTAAAATGGAAAATTACGCCGCGCCGACCGCCTTCGACGACTTCTCGAAGCGCTTGCGCTCGTTCGGGTCGAGATAGAGCTTGCGCAGGCGAATAGTCTTCGGCGTCACCTCGACCAGCTCGTCGTCCTGGATCCAGGCCAGCGCGCGCTCCAGCGTCATGCGGATCGGCGGGGTGAGCTTGACCGCTTCATCCTTGCCGGCGGCGCGGATGTTGGTCAGCTTCTTGCCCTTCAGCACGTTCACTTCGAGGTCGTTGTCCCTGCTGTGGATGCCGATGATCATGCCCTGATAGACCTTGACGCCCGGATCGATGACCATCGGGCCACGGTCTTCCAGGTTCCACATGGCGTAGGCGACCGACTCGCCCTGCTCGTTGGAGATCAGCACGCCGTTGGTGCGGCCGGGCAATTCGCCCTTGTAGGGCTCGTAGGCATGGAACAGCCGGTTCATCACGGCGGTGCCGCGCGTGTCGGTCAACAATTCCGACTGGTAACCGATCAGGCCGCGCGTCGGCGCGTGGAAGACGATGCGCTGGCGGTTGCCGCCCGAGGGCCGCAGCTCGACCATTTCGGCCTTGCGCTCCGACATCTTCTGCACGACGACGCCGGCATGCTCCTCGTCGACGTCGATGACGACTTCCTCGACCGGCTCCAGCAATTCGCCGTTCTCGCCCTTCTGCATGACGACGCGTGGACGCGAGACGGCGATTTCGAAGCCTTCGCGGCGCATGGTCTCGATCAGCACGGCGAGCTGCAATTCGCCACGTCCGGAGACGAAGAACGAATCCTTGTCGGGCGATTCCTCGATCTTCAGCGCGACATTGCCTTCGGCCTCGCGCAGCAGCCGGTCGCGGATGACGCGGCTGGTCACCTTGTCGCCTTCGGTACCGGCGAGCGGGCTGTCGTTGACGAGGAAGGACATGGTCACGGTCGGCGGGTCGATCGGCTGCGCATGCAGCGCCTCGGTCACCGCCAGGTCGCAGAACGTGTCGGCGACGGTCCCCTTGGACAGGCCGGCAATGGCAACGATGTCACCTGCCTGCGCCTCTTCGATCGGCTGGCGCTCGAGGCCCCGGAAAGCAAGGATCTTCGAAATGCGGCCGGTTTCGATCTGGGTGCCATCATTGTGCAGCACCTTGACCGCCTGGTTCGACTTCAGCGTGCCGCTCTCGATGCGGCCGGTGATGATGCGGCCGAGGAACGGGTTGGCTTCCAGGATGGTGCCGATCATGCGGAACGGGCCGGGATGAACGGTCGGCGCCGGGACATGCTTGATGACGAGGTCGAACAGCGGCGCAAGCTGCTGGTCCTTCGGGCCTTCGGGATTTTCCGACACCCAGCCGTCGCGGCCCGAACCATAGAGGATCGGGAAGTCGAGCTGCTCGTCGGTGGCATCGAGCGCGGCGAACAGGTCGAACACCTCGTTGACCACCTCGACATGGCGGGCGTCGGGACGGTCGATCTTGTTGATGACGACGATCGGCTTCAAACCGACCTTCAGCGCCTTGCCGACGACGAACTTGGTCTGCGGCATCGGCCCTTCGGCGGCGTCGACCAGCACGATGGCCGAATCCACCATCGAGAGGATGCGCTCGACCTCACCGCCGAAATCGGCGTGGCCGGGGGTGTCGACGATGTTGATGCGGGTGTCCTTCCAGTCGACCGAGGTCGCCTTGGCCAGGATGGTGATGCCGCGTTCCTTTTCGAGGTCGTTGGAATCCATGGCGCGCTCGGCGACGCGCTGGTTGTCTCGGAAAGACCCGGATTGCTTCAAAAGCTGGTCGACCAGGGTGGTCTTTCCATGGTCGACGTGCGCGATGATCGCGATATTACGGAGGTTCATGATTCTGGTCTCGGAAGCGTTGCAGGCAGCAGGCCAAAGGCGCTGCCTCTTTCGGTTGCGCGGCTCATACAGGGTTTTTCGCAGTTGCGAAAGGGGAAGCGCGACACCAAATACTCATCAAATCTTAAGCATCTGCGTGTGAAATGATTTTGTTAACCAAGGCGGGAACCTTTGAGGGCCCGGACAGTTCGAACGTCATGACCGATAAACTCAACCGATTTTGGCCGCTGATCGCGTCCGCCGCCTTTGCCGTCCTGCTGGCGGCCAATGCCGCGCAATCAGCCGCGACGCTGAAGGAAGCGCGTGCCGTCCTGCCGGCTGACGCGCCTTCCGCGCAACAGGCCTTTGCCGACGCACCCGATGGCGTCGACCCGGTGGTGACCGGCCCGGTCAGCGCCGCCTTCAAGCAGAGACAGGCCAGCGCCAATTGTGATGCGGCGGTTTGGCCCAACATTCCGATGGTCTGCTATCCCGACTGAAAGTTCGCGCCGTTCCGCGAAGCTGGCGATCTCCCCCTCGTGGGAAGATCGGCCATTCTGCCTGCCGCCTCAAGCCGGCTGCGGTTCCGGATCGAAAGCCGGCCGGCTGGTGTTGATCAGGAGCGAAATACAGGCGGCGGCGATCGCCGTCATGCCGGCAATCAGGAACGCCAGTTCGTAATTGCCCTGCAGTTCGCGCATCGTACCGCCGAAGGCGGCGGCGGTGGCGGCACCCACCTGGTGACCGGCGACGATCCAGCCGAACACGATCGGCCCGCTACGGTCGCCGAAGGCTTCGTTGGCGAGCCGCAGCGTCGGCGGCACGGTGGCGATCCAGTCGAGACCGTAGAGCACCGCGAAGATGATCAGGCTGGTCGCCGAGAAGCCGGAATAGGGCAGGTAGATCAGCGAGAGACCACGCACCGCGTAGTAGACGCCAAGCAGTTTGCGCGGGTCGTAACGGTCGGTGAGCCATCCTGACAGCGTCGTGCCGATCAGGTCGAAAATGCCCATCATCGACAACAGGCCGGCCGCTTGCACCTCCCCGATGCCCATGTCGCCGCAGAACGCGATCAGATGTGTGCCGACGAGACCGTTGGTGGTGAAGCCACAGACGAAGAAGGTGGCGAACAGGTACCAGAACACCCGCGTGCCGGCGGCCCGGCGCAACGTGTTGAGCGTATGCGCCAGGAAGTTGCCTTGTGACGCGGGCGAAGTCGGCGGCACATCATCCGCCTCTGCGCCATAACGCACCATGCCGATCGAGGCCGGGCGCTCCGGCACCAGCAGCCAGACCAGAGGGATCAACGCCGCGGTCGCGATCGCGACGGCGATGACGACAGGCTGCCAGCCGCCTGCCTGCGCAAGCGAGGCGATCAGCGGCAGGAAAATCAGCATGCCGGTGGCACTGGAGGCCGACATCAGCCCCATGACAAGGCCGCGATTGGTCTTGAACCAGCGGTTGACGATGGTGGCACCCAGCACACTGGCGACGGCGCCAGATCCGATGCCGGAAAAAACGCCCCAGGTGATGAACAGATGCCAGGGCTTGGTCATCAGCAGGCTGAGCCCGGTCGAAGCCGACATCACCACCAGCGACGCAAGCAGCGTGCGGCGCAGCCCGATGCGTTCCATCAGCGCCGCGGCGAACGGACCGGTCAGCCCATAGAGCAGGATACCGACGCCAGCGGCCAATGAAATGACGTCGCGCCGCCAGCCGAAGCTGTTTTCCAGCGGCAGCATCATGACGGACGGCGCGGAGCGCAGGCCGGCCGCGATCAGCAGGCAGAGGAAGATGACGCCAACCACGACGAAAGCGTAGCGCTGGCCAAACGGACGGGATTGAGCTATCATGTTACTGACCGGTACGTTGCAAGGTGGGTGTATGTATACGTACCGATCGGTAACATTGTCAATCGAGTCTTATGATGCCAAGCGACAAAAATATTGAACTGACCATCAGCGACGGTCATGCGTCGGCGCCACCCAAGGCCGCCAAGAAGATCCTCGACGTGGCCTATGACCTGTTCTACCGGCGAGGTATCAGGGCGATCGGTGTCGACGAGATCGTCAAGCGCGCCGGCGTCACCAAGCCGAGCCTCTATCGCAGCTTTCCCTCCAAGGACGAACTGGCCGCCTCCTACCTCAGGCAATACGATCTTGAATACTGGGAGCGTTTCGATGAGGCGGTTGCCGCCAATCCCGGTGACCCTCGTGCGCAGATCAAGGCTTTCCTGACCCGCATCGGCAAGCGAACGCAGGTGGCGGACTATCGCGGCTGCGGCATGACCAATGCGGCGGTCGAATATCCCGACCACAGCCATCCGGCCCGCGTCGTCAGCGAGGCCAACAAGCAGGAATTGCGCCGCCGCCTGCGCGCCATGGCGGCTGCGATGGGCGCGCATGACCCTGACACGCTGGGCGACGGGCTGCTGCTGCTCATCGAAGGCGCCTATATCAGCGGCCAGCTGTTCGGCCTCGGCGGACCGGCACAGTCGGTCGCCCGCAACGCCGACCTGCTGATCGAGGCGAGCTTGAAGAAATAGCGATTGGCGATACGCTGGGACGACCGCCAACGGAGATCCCCGCGATGCGCAGCCTGTTGATCCCGCTCATCCTCGCCGGCCTCTGCCAGGCGGCACAAGCCGGCGAGATATCCAGCGCCTACACCGACCTCGACTGGAAGAAGGACTGCGTGACCTATGCGCAGGCCGAGCAGGGCGACGGCGATTGGGCCGACCTCGCCTGCTCCGGCTATCGCGGCTATTCCGTGCTGATCGGATATGACGACGCCCGCGAATCGCTGTTCTACGGTTTTCCGCCCGGCGGCGACATGACGTCCGCCTGGGAAAGTTTTTCGGCCTTCAATTCGTCCGGGGCCAAGGTCGAGTGGCGCATCGAAACCAATGGCGACAAGGCGGTGCCATTCGCGGTCATCCACCGCCGCTCGATCAGCAATCCCGAGGACGAGACCAGGAAGACCGAGGTGCTGCTCGTCGCCAAGGTCGCCCAGATGGACGCCCGTGACGGCTGCACCGTCGGCCTGGTGCTGGCCACCGGCAACCCCACCGCCAACGACCAGGCGCGCAAGATCGCCGACGAGAAGGCGAAAGGCTTCGCCTGCGGCAAGGACAAGCGCGTGGTGATCGGCGACGTGCCGGCTTTCGGCCGGGTTGATAACTGACCGCTCGAGCTACTTGCTCGCCTTTGCCCGTGCAACCGCGTCGATGATCATCCTCTTGGCGTATTTGGAATCGTGCCAGCCTTCGATCTTGACCCATTTGCCGGGCTCGAGATCCTTGTAGTGCTCGAAGAAGTGTTGCACCTGCTGGCGCGTGATGTCGGGCAGCTGCGTGTATTCGGTGATGTTCTCGTAGCGCAGTGTGAGCTTCGGTGACGGCACCGCGATGATCTTCTCGTCCTGGCCGGCATTGTCTTCCATGATCAGCACGCCGATCGGCCGCACATTGATGACGCAGCCCGGCACCAGCGCACGCGTGTTGCAAACCAGCACGTCGATCGGGTCGCCGTCGCCCGACAGCGTGTGCGGCACGAAGCCGTAATTGCCGGGGTAGCGCATCGAGGTGTGCAGGAAGCGGTCGACGAACAGCGTGCCGGCCTCCTTGTCCATCTCGTACTTGATCGGCTCGCCGCCGATCGGCACCTCGATGATGACGTTGACGTCCTCAGGCGGATTCTTTCCAGTGGCTATGGCTTCGATGCGCATGGCTTTTGTCCCTCTCTCGATTGGCAGGAGATAGCGGGCGGCGCAAAATGGTGCAATGCGGCGAATGGTGCTTACATGCATCCGGCGGGACGCGATGGCGTTCGGCGCGTTCAATCATCGGCACAAGATGTTTCAGCGTCGTGATTTACGTGAGCCCGGGACTTCGCCTTCCGCGATCGTGCCCGGCAGTCACTCCCAGACGAAGGCGACCTTCTTCAGCGCCTTCTGCTCGAAAATCTCGACCCCTTCGGCGATGTCGCGTCCGCCGGCACCTGCGTAGAAGGCGAGTGCGTTCTGGTTGTCTTCCAGCGCCCACACCACCATGCCCTTCAGCCCATGGTCGGCAAGCCGCGCCCTGGCCGCTGAAAACAGCCGCCTGCCCAGCCCGATGCCCTGATATTCCGGGCGCAGGTACAATTCGTAGATCTCGCCTTGCTGCTTGAGCTCCTTGGCGCGGTTCTTGCCGATCGTCGCATAGCCGGCAATCGTGCCGCCGATCTCGACGACCAGCACGGTCGCCGCGCGGCGTATGGCATTCGCCCACCAGTCGGTTCCCCGGCGGTTGATCATCGACGTCAGCGTGCGGTGCGGGATGATGCCGCTATAGGCGCCGCGCCAGGCTTCCAAGTGCACCTCGGCAATGGCGCCGGCATCGCGCGGGTCTGCCTTCCGAATATCGATCGTCAGCGTATTCATGATTTGTTAACCATAAACCCGCATCGGCCGATTGCAAGAGTCCGGGGCGGCCCGCCAACCGCTTTCTACATCCGATCCTGACATTGCCGAAATTGGATAAGCCCCGTCCCGAAATGGGCCGGATCGGCAGGGTGGCGTCTGCCGGCAGACTCAGATTTCGACCAGATGGTCGTCCAGTTCGTTGGTATCGCCCGGCGTAACAGGGAAATGCTCGGCCAGCACCGCCCCCACCTGCTCGATCGCCTTGACGAAGCCGTCGGCGAGCCGGTCGTCCCCGGCATGGGCGGTCAGGTCACGCACCACTCCGTCCCAGACTTGTTGGCCGACCTTGGCGTCGATGCCTGAATCGGCCACCACCTCGGCGTAGCGCTCGGCGATCGAGACGAAGATCAGCACGCCGGTGCGCGCCGTGGTGCGGTGAACGTTGCGGGCGAGAAACTGTTTGACCGCATTGGCGTGCGCTGCCTGATAGCGCAGCCGGCGTGGCACCATGTGGATGCGCAGGCCGGGCAGCGTCCACAGCAGGGCCAGCACGCAGGCCAGCGCCAGCAACTCGGCAATGACGAAATGCGGCAGGCGGATGGTGAGCCACCAGGCTTCCAGCCCATAGGCGACGGCAAGGCTGACGATCAGCATGCCGAGGGTCGCCATCAGCGCGGCGGGGGCGAAATAACCGTCGCTGGCATGCGCCACGACGCAATAGATCTCGCCATCGGTTTGCGCTTCGGCGGCACGGATCGCAGCGGCGATGCGCTCATGATCCTGCGGGCTGATCGGTCGTGTTGCCATGATCTTGTCTCACCAGCTTCCTGAAGAACCGCCACCGCCGGACGAGCCGCCGCCGCCCGAAAACCCGCCGCCGCCGCTGCTTGACCCCGAGGACCAGCCGCCGCCCGACGACCCCGTCGTCCAGCCGCTGCTGCCCGTGGATCCGCCCGCTCCCTGGCCATAGCGAAACGTCATCCCCAGCCATCTATACACGCCCGGCGACAGCTTCGTGCCGAACATCGGCGGCAGGAATGCCATTGCCAGGCCACCGAAGAACATCGTCGCCCACAGGATCAGGAACACGGCGACGATCGGGTCCATGGAAGTGCTGCTGTCGGCGGGATTGCGGCGGCCGCGCGCCTCCAGTTCCTCGGGATTGCCTTCCAGCACCATGACCATGTCGTCGACGGCCTTGGAGATGCCGCCGGAGAAATCGCCGGCACGGAACGCCGGCACCATGTCGTTCTCGATGATCAGCTTGGTATGCAGATCGGTCAGCGTGCCTTCCAGCCCATAGCCGACCTCGATGCGCATCTTGCGGTCGTTTGGCGCGACCAGGAGCAGGACGCCGTTGTTCTCCTTGGCCTGGCCGAGCTTCCAGAAACGGAACAGCCGGTTGGCGTAGGGTTCGATCTCCTCGCCGTCGAGACTGGGGATGGTGGCGACGACGATCTGATCCGAGCCCTTGGTTTCGAAGTCCGCCAGCTTCTGCGTCAGCGCGGCCTTGGTCGCGGCATCGATAATGCCGGCATTGTCGACCACACGGCCGGTGAGAACCGGAAGATCGGCGGCGAAGGCGGCGATCGAGGCAAGCAGCAGGGACGCCAGTGTGATTAAGGCCAGGCGCAATCCCGTGGCGCATCGGCCGGGCATCGATGGGACGGCGGCTCTTACCATGGCCTACCAGCTTCCCGAGGCGCCGCCGCCGCCGGACGAACCGCCGCCGCCCGAAAAGCCGCCACCCCCGCCACCCGAAGACCAGCCGCCGCCGGAGCTTCCGGACGACCAGCCGCCCCCGGATGAGGACCGCCGGTGCGGCTCGAAGGTCATGCCCAGCCAGCGATAGCGTCCGGGCCCGAGCTTCTGGCCGAAGATCGGCGGCAGGACCGAGGCCGCGATGCTGCCGAAGAAAATGATCGCCCAGATGCTGATGAAGACGGCGAAGAACAGGTCGTCGGCATTGAACGGCGGCTGCTCGTTGCGCTTGCCACGCGCCTCCAAGTCCTCCGGATTGCCCTCCAGCACCATGATCATGTCGTCGACGGCCTTGGAGATACCGCCGGAGAAATCGCCGGCACGGAACGCCGGCACCATGTCGTTCTCGATGATCAGCTTGGTGTGCAGGTCGGTCAGCGTGCCTTCCAGCCCATAGCCGACCTCGATGCGCATCTTGCGATCGTTCGGCGCGACCAGGAGCAGGACGCCGTTGTTCTCCTTGGCCTGGCCGAGCTTCCAGAAGCGGAACAGCCGGTTGGCGTAGGGTTCGATCTCCTCGCCGTCGAGGCTGGGGATGGTGGCGACGACGATCTGGTCCGAGCCCTTGGTTTCGAAGGCGGCGAGTTTTTGGGTCAGCGCCGCACGTGTGCCGGCATCGATGATGCCGGCATTGTCGACGACGCGGCCGGTGAGCGCCGGCAGATCGGCGGCGAAGGCGCTTAGGGGTAGGAGAAGGAAACCGAGAAGAAACCCAAGAAGAGTGAGGTACGCGCGAGGCGCCCCTCTCTGTCCTGCCGGACATCTCCCCCACGAGGGGGGAGATTGGCGGCTTGACCGCCGGCTCTCCCTTTTAGGCGTTGGAGATTGGCGAAAGCCAACGCGACATGTGATCTCCCCACTCGTGGGGGAGATGTCCGGCAGGACAGAGGGGGGCGCCACGGAACGCAATGCTTTCAGGCCCCGCGAAACAATGGCCCGTTCACCCGCCCTGCTTCGTGCCGAAATCGACCTTCGGCGGCTGCATCTTGTCTTCGTCGACGGTGAAGTTGGCGAACGGCTCGTTGCCACGGAACCAGAAGGTCGCCCACAGCACCGACGGGAAGGTCTTCAGCGTCAGATTGTAGTCCCTGACGGCCTGGATGTAGTCGCGCCGCGCCACCGCGATGCGGTTCTCGGTGCCTTCGAGCTGTGCCTGCAGCGCCAGGAAATTCTGGTTGGCCTTGAGGTCGGGATAGGCCTCCGACACCGCGATCAGCCGCGACAGCGCGCTGGTCAGCCCTGCCTGGGCATCCTGGAACTTCTTGAGCGCTTCCGGATCCTTCAGCGTTTCCGGCGTCACCGTGATCTGCGTCGCCTTGGCGCGCGCCTCGACCACCGCGTCGAGCGTGTCCTTTTCATGCGAAGCATAGCCTTTGACCGTCTCGACCAGATTGGGAATGAGATCGGCGCGGCGTTGATACTGATTCAACACCTCGCTCCATGCCGCCCTGGCGTTTTCTTCCGCCGTCGGGATGGTGTTGTAGCCACAGCCGGCAAGCAGCGGCAGCACGATTGCCATCATCAGGAAGGCGGGCAGCGTGCGGAATGTCGATGGTCGAGCAAGGCGCTGGGCAAGCATGATGGGGTTCCCTCGATAGAAGTTGCAGGCGAAGCATTACCACAATCGGCGCGCAAGAAAACGGCCTCGACCTCTGGAACAGGCTCTGCGTGAATCGGGCCCGCGCAAGGCCCTGTGATTGGGTCCGCGAACGCGATAAGGTCCGATCAGAACGGGACATCAACATGGCGCAACGCCAGAACAGCGACAGCGAATCGCGCCGTATCCTCCAGCGCGTCGCGCAGGAGACCGATCCGGCCGGCAACTCTTTCGTGGCACGGACGACGAAAGGCATGCGCGACCACGTCTCCGCGGCCGACGCCGATCGCACGGATCCGATCGAAGTCTGGGGTACGCGCGTTGGCCGGATACTCGGACTGCTTCTGGCGCTGGGCCTGATGGTCTGGCTCGTGCTTTTCCTCACCCGGGACAGCTAGGAATCAAGAAACAATGAGCGCCGAAAAAGCCGACGCGCCGCGCGCGGTCATCGTCATTTCCAGCCATGTCGCCCGTGGCTCCGTCGGCAACCGCGCCGCCGTCTTCGCGCTGGAGACCTTGGGCTTTCCGGTGTGGGCGGTGCCGACAATCATCCTGCCCTGGCATCCCGGACATGGCCGCGCCACCCGCATCGTGCCGCCGCTCGACCAGTTCAAGGCGCTGATGGCCGATCTGGAGCGCGCGCCGTGGCTGGGTGAAGTCGGCGCCGTGCTCTCCGGTTACCTCGGCGAGGCCGGCCAGGCCGAGGCGGTCGCCTCGCTGGTCGCCGCGGTCAAGGCCAGGACGCCCGACGCCGTCTATATCTGCGATCCGGTGATGGGTGATTCCGGCGGCCTCTATGTGCCCGAGCCCACCGCCGCCGCCATGCGCGACCGCCTGATGCCGATCGCCGACATCGCCACCCCCAACCGCTATGAGCTGGGATGGATGGCCGGCGCGCCGCTGCCCGACCTGAAATCGGTGATCTCGGCGGCGCTCCATGCCGGACCGTCGACCATGCTGGTCACCTCGGCACCGGCGATGATTTCAGGCGGCACCGGCAATTTGCTGCTCGACGGCACCCAGGCGCTGCTCGCCGAACACCGCCTGATCGACAAGCCGCCGAACGGTCTGGGCGACCTGACGGCCGCCGTCTACCTGGCGCGCATCCTGTCCGGCCAGCCGGCGATCAAGGCGCTGCAGTCGACCACGGCGGCGGTCTACGAGATCCTGGCGCGCACGGCCAAGCGCGGCGGCGACGAATTGCAGCTCGAAACCGATGCGCAGAGCCTGTCGCACCCGATGGCCATGGTCCAGCTTCGCCACCTGACGCATCCGGGGCGGGACCGCCGGGCGTGACCCCCGCCGAAATCGTGCTCGTCGGCGCCGATGGCTGCAAGGCCGGCTGGATCGCCGTGCTGCACGAACCCGGTTCGACACCTCGTGACGCCAGCCCCGCGCCTTCGGTCGATGTCTTCCCCACATTTGCTGCCCTGCTGGCGGCGATCCCCGATGACGCGATCGTCGCCGTCGACATGCCGATCGGCTTGCCGGAATTTTCGCAAAATGGCGGGCGCGGACCGGAAGCGCTGGTGCGGCCGCTGCTCGGCGCGCGCCAGTCCAGCGTCTTTTCGATCCCGTCCCGCGCCGCGCTCTATGCCGACACCTGCGGCTTCACCACGATCGAAGCCTGGTACGCCGCGCATCGCAGCGCAAGCGAGGTGGCCAGGACCACATCCGATCCACCGCGCGGCGTTTCCATCCAGGCCTTCGGCATCTTCTCCAAGATCCGTGAGATCGACACACTGCTGATCGCGCGGCCCGAACTGCGTGGCCGCGTCTTCGAATCGCATCCGGAAGTCGCCTTCTGCCGCCTGAATGGCGACCAGGCCATGCTGTTGCCGAAGAAGATCAAGGGCAGTGTCAACCCGGCCGGCATGGCGGAGCGCAAGGCACTGCTTTGCCGGCATGGCTATGAAATGGACTTCGTCGACCAGCCGCCGCCACGTGGTGCGGCCGCCGACGATTTCCTCGATGCGGCGGCGATGGCGCTGATCGCCGGCCGCATCGCCAGCGGCAAAGCAAAACCGTTTCCCGACCCGCCGCTCGCTGACGGTTTTGGCATACCGGTCGCCATCTGGGCATGACAATGTCGGCGGGCGTCACGCTTTTGGCGCATGGCATTTATGGCCAGCCCCTACAATTCTGCATTGCTCGTAGCGGGCTTTTGCCGTTAGAGCCTTTCCTCGACCGCGACGTATCGGCCCGAAAGCCGGAATCGGCTTTCGGAAAGCACGATGCGTAAACAAAATAGCAGAGCTGCCGCCTCCAACCCGGAAAGGCCTTAGCCGCCCATGCCTCATCTTCCCGAACACCTCCTCGCCGGCTACCGCAATTTCATGAACGGCCGCTACCTGACGGAGAGCGGCCGCTATCGCGAGCTCGCCCGCGAAGGCCAGGCGCCCGAGACCATGATCGTCGCTTGCTGCGACTCGCGATCTGCACCCGAGGCGATCTTCGACGCCGGCCCCGGCGAGCTCTTCGTGCTGCGCAATGTCGGCAACCTGGTGCCGCCTTACGAGCCGGACGGCGAGTTCCATTCGACTTCGGCGGCGCTCGAATTCGCGGTGCAGAGTCTCAAGGTCAAGAACATCGTCGTCATGGGCCACGGCCGCTGCGGCGGCATCCGCGCGGCGCTCGACCCCAATTCCGCGCCGCTGTCGCCCGGCGACTTCATCGGCAAGTGGATGAGCCTGATCGCGCCCGCCGCCGAGACGGTGTCGGCCAGCACCTTCATGACGGCGACGGAGCGCCAGACGGCACTCGAGCGCATCTCGATTCGCTATTCCCTCGCCAACCTCAGGACCTTTCCCTGCGTCTCGATCCTCGAGGGCAAGGGGCGGCTGTCGCTGCACGGAGCCTGGTTCGACATTTCGACCGGCGAGCTCTGGGTGATGAACAAGGAAACCGGCGATTTCGAGCGCCCGGTGCTGGAATGACCGGTACGGCGCGGCAGGCGATGAGCGTCCGGCCGGTCGTTTTCGCGGCGGCCGCGCTGCTGATAGCGATCGTTGCCGCTCGCGCCGATGACCGCGCCATCATCAGCCGCTGGTATTCGGCGCTGCTGGTCGCCGATCGCACCGAGCTGTCAGACCTGCTCGCCGACGACGTCCGCATCAAGCTCGACGACCTCGGCGTCGTCCAGAGCAAGCAGGAATTCATCGCTTCGCTCGACGAATGGAAAGGCGCGGTTGCCGGTGCTGCTATCCGGCACCGCATCGAGAAGAGCGAGGGCGGGGTCACCACCGTGATCGCCTGCTACGATTTCCCCGACAATGACATGCTGATGCAGGAAACCTTCGCGGTGAACAACAACCGCATCACCGCCAGCTCGCAAGCCGCGATCGCCGAAAACTGCGAGGGCTACTGAGGCGGATCGGCCAACTGGCATATTGCGGGCCCGCGGGCCACGCCCTACATCGGTGACACCCTCCTTCTGATGCCAGCGAAAGACCCTCCATGCCCTCTCCGAAAGCCGTCGATCTCGCCGCCCATCCGTTGACCGCGTGGCGAGGACCGCTCGGCCTGCCCGATTTTGCCCATATTGGCGACGGTGATTTCTCCCCTGTCTTCGACGCCGCGCTGAAGGCGCATGAGGCCGAGATCGACGCGATCGCCACCAGCAAGGATGCGCCGACCATCGACAACACGCTTGCCGCGCTGGAACTGGGCGGCGAGGCGCTCGATCACGTCTCGTCGATCTTCTGGTGCCGCGCCGGCGCCTTCACCAACGAGACGATCCAGGCGCTGGAGCGCGACATTTCGCCGAAGATGTCGAGGCACTTCTCGGCGATCTCGATGAACGAAAAACTGTTTGCCCGCATCGACGACCTCTATCAGCGCCGCGAGAGCCTGAAGCTCGATCCCGAGACGCTGCGTGTCCTGGAGAAGACCTGGAAAGGCTTCGTCCGTTCCGGCGCCAAGCTCGACGCCGACGGCAAGAAGCGGTTGGCGAAAATCAGCGAGGAGCTGTCGTCGCTCGGCACGACTTTCGGTCAGAACGTGCTGGCCGACGAGCGCGACTGGGCGCTCTTCCTCGACGAGGCCGACCTCGCCGGCCTGCCGGATTTCGTGAAAAGCTCGATGGCCGAGGCCGCCGAGATACGTGGCCAGAAGGGCCGCTACGCCGTCACCCTGTCGCGCTCGATCTACGAGCCGTTCACCACCTTCTCCGAGCGCCGCGACCTGCGCGAGATCGCCTTTCGCGCCTTCACCATGCGCGGCCAGAACGGTGGTGCGTCCGACAACACGACGGTGGTGCGCGACATGCTGAAACTGCGGGCCGAGAAGGCGAAGCTGCTCGGCTATGCCTCCTTCGCCGCGCTCAAGCTCGACGACACCATGGCCAAGACACCGAAGGCGGTGCATGCGCTGCTCGACCCGGTCTGGGACAAGGCGCTGGAAAAAGCCGCCGCCGACCAGAAGGAACTGGAGCGGCTGGCGGCCGAAGCCGGCAGCAACGAAAAATTCGCCGCCTGGGACTGGCGCTTCTACCAGGAGAAGCTGCGCGCGGAAAAGTTCGCCTTCGATGAGGCCGAACTCAAACCCTACCTGCAGCTCGACCGCGTCATCGACGCCTGCTTCGACGTGGCGACGCGGCTGTTCGGCATCACTTTCGAGGAGAAGAAGGGTATTGCCGCCTGGCACCCGGACGCGCGTGTCTTCGTGGTGAAAAACGCCGACGGGAGCGAGCGCGGCCTGTTCCTGGCCGACTATTTCGCGCGGCCCTCGAAACGCTCCGGCGCTTGGATGAGCGCGCTGAAGTCCGGATATAAGCTCGGTCACGGCGCGAAGCCGGTGATCTACAACGTCATGAACTTCGCCAAGCCGCCGGCGGGCGAGCCGGCCCTGCTGTCGGTCGACGAGGCGAAGACCTTGTTCCACGAATTCGGCCATGCGCTGCATGGCATGCTGACCGACGTCACCTGGCCATCGGTTTCCGGAACTTCGGTCAGCCGCGACTTCGTCGAACTGCCCTCGCAGCTTTACGAGCACTGGTTGACGGTGCCGGCGGTGCTGGAAAAGCATGCATTGCATGTCAAGACCGGCAAGCCGATGCCGAAGGCGCTGCTCGACAAGATGCTGGCCGCGCGCACTTTCGGCGCCGGCTTCGCCACGGTCGAATTCACCGCCTCCGCCTTGATCGACATGGCCTACCATGCACGGCCCGACGCGCCGGAACAGCCGCTTCGTTTCGAGGGCGAAACATTGGAAAAGCTCGACATGCCTGACACGATCGCGATGCGCCATCGCACCCCGCATTTCGGCCATGTCTTCTCGGGCGACGGTTACTCGGCCGGCTATTATTCCTACATGTGGTCGGAGGTGCTCGACGCCGATGCCTTCGCCGCCTTCGAGGAGACCGGAGACCCCTTCAACCCGGCGCTGGCCGAGCGGCTGAGGAAGAACATCTACGCTGCCGGCGGCTCGAAGGATCCCGAAGAGCTGTACACGGCGTTTCGCGGCAAGATGCCTTCGGCAGACGCGATGATGGTGAAGCGGGGGTTGGTTTAGACAATCGCCGAGGTCGGCGCTGCCCCTCATCGCCCTGCCGGTGTCCAGCCGATAGATGGGTAACAGATTGAACCGGATACATAGGTAACAGTTCTCCCCCTATGCATCCGCCGCAGCGCCAAGCGGTTTGGTTGGCGCGGCGCTGCGGCGGACGAGCTTC
>NZ_SRTD01000139.1:0-387 GCF_004792105.1 Mesorhizobium sp. M8A.F.Ca.ET.161.01.1.1
CACCACCTCGGTGTCGGAGACCGTGCGAAACTCGAGGCCTTCGGCTTCCAGCGTCTTACGCAGCGAGCGGTAGTTATAGACCTCGCCATTGTAGCAAAGGACGCCCTGACCGTCGGTTGTCAGCATCGGTTCTCGCGCGGCGGGCGAGGGGTCGATGATGGTGAGCCGTCGATGACCGAGCGCCAGCCGGGCGCTGTTCCAGCTGTCGTGATCGTCGGGGCCGCGATGCGCGAGCGTCTGCATCATGCGGGCGATGTCCGAGAGGTCGCCGGCGCCGATCGGATCGCGCTTTCGCCAGACGCCGGCTATCCCGCACATGGCCCGCCGCCCGCTTCTGCCTGATCCATCGCTTCCGAAATCCAAGATGCCGGCCGACGCCGGCGCGGC
>NZ_SRTD01000140.1:0-386 GCF_004792105.1 Mesorhizobium sp. M8A.F.Ca.ET.161.01.1.1
GTCAGCCTCGACCTGGAGAAGGAAAAATCCAACAATTATGAAGTGGGTTTCACCACCTCCGGCAATGACATCCTTCAGGACGGCGATGCGCTGAGTGTGAAGACGACCGGCTTCTACAACGACCTCACCGACCTCATCCAGCTGACGGCGACGGGTGCTTCAAGCTACTTCTACAATGTCGGCAAGGCCAGGATTTACGGTGTCGAGATCGAAGGTGCCTACGATTCCGACTACGTCTTCGCCAACCTTGCCTATACCGGCGTGAAGGGTGAGAACCAGACGCCAGGCCTGAATTACGGCAAGGCGCTCTCGACCATTCCGGCGCACAAGATCGTGTTTTCGCTGGGCGCACGCGTGCCGGATCGCGATCTGGAGTTCGGCGGCAG
>NZ_SRTD01000141.1:0-385 GCF_004792105.1 Mesorhizobium sp. M8A.F.Ca.ET.161.01.1.1
ATGACAGAAGGCGCGGCCTACGATCGTAAAGTTCTGCGTCAGCGTATGCTGAACCTCGAAACTGATTTCCTATTCGATGAACCGACGGTCAAAGACCCCGCACCAGGCTATGACCTCTTTTTCTATCTTCAGCCAAAGGGAGCTCTCGTTGATGGAAGCGGCGCGCGGGAGGTTACCTCACTCAAAGGAATGAGCGGAGGGCCGATCTGGGCCGTCAGGTCCGTCGAAGAAGGAAAGTTCTGGTCGGCACAAATAGCCAGCAAGATTGTTGCGGTGCAGAGTTCTGAGATGGCCGGCAAATGGTCCCGTGGGGTTCATTGGCATGCAGTCACACAGATTCTATCCCAACCGGAGGTTTCTTTAAGCAATCCGCCATCAATTGATG
>NZ_SRTD01000142.1:0-385 GCF_004792105.1 Mesorhizobium sp. M8A.F.Ca.ET.161.01.1.1
TTCTGTCAGCACATGGCAGTTTCGTCGGCCCGCAACGGCAACGGCATTGCCCTGACGGACGAATGATGAGGCATGATGTTTCAAACAGGAGCGTGATCATGCGCCCGCACTCTTCGATCCTATGGCGGCGGCTCGACCTGGAAGGGCACGATGCCTGCCTGCTTTCCGATGCGGGCGACGGTTGGAAACTCAGGGGCCATGCGCTCTTCGTCCATGACGACAAGCCATGCAGCCTCGCCTATGAAGCCGACTGCGATTCCGGCTGGCGGACGCGCTCGGCGTGCGTCGACGGTTTTTGTCGGCGCGGAAACCCTGCACTTTGAGATCGAGCGGCTTGCCGATGGCGGCTGGACGCTGAACGGCGCCGGCCAGGCGGAGGTCGCCG
>NZ_SRTD01000143.1:0-384 GCF_004792105.1 Mesorhizobium sp. M8A.F.Ca.ET.161.01.1.1
GGCATGGATCCTAGGGTCTGCGCAGTTCGCTTCGCTCACCGCTTCGCCCTAGGATGACGAAACGAGGAGAGCTTCAGTCCGACCACTTCACCTTGGTCAGGTCATTGGCCTGGATCGGCGCATTTTCCCATAGGCCCTGCAGCTTGGCGTCCCAGACGCCGACCTTTGGCAGTTCGTAGAGGAAGCCGACCACGGCGTCGTCTGCCAGGATCTTCTGCGCCTCTCCCAGCAGCTCTTTCCGCTTCGCCTCGTCCGAGGTCAGGTTGAGCTTGTCGATGATGGCGTTGAAGGCCGGGTTTGCGTAGTTGAAGTAATAGTCCTTGCGCGAATAGATATCGATGTCGTTCGGCTCGGTGTGGGAGACGATGGTGAGGTCGTAGTCCT
>NZ_SRTD01000144.1:0-383 GCF_004792105.1 Mesorhizobium sp. M8A.F.Ca.ET.161.01.1.1
GGCAGGCCGGAGATCTGTTCCACCCGCACGTCGGCCGCGCCATTCACCGCACGCAGCTTCAGCGCCACCTGGTCGGCCACCTTCTGCAGCTGGCTGAAGTCATCGCCGAAGATCATCACCGCCAGGTCGGTCCGCACGCCGGAAATCAGCTCGTTGAAGCGCAGCTCGATCGGCTGGCTGAACTCGAAGCTGTTGCCCAGCTGCTGCCCGGCCAGCGTTTCGAAGCGCGCCACCAGTGCGTCCTTGGCCAGCGTCGGATCGGGCCAGTCCTTGCGCGGCTTCAGTACGATCACGCTGTCGGAGATGTTGGTCGGCATCGGGTCGATGGCCGCCTCGGCGGTACCGGTGCGCGAGAACACGGTTTCCACTTCCGGCTCTTTGGC
>NZ_SRTD01000145.1:0-382 GCF_004792105.1 Mesorhizobium sp. M8A.F.Ca.ET.161.01.1.1
CCGATTTCCTCCGGCGGCAGCGGCTCATCGGCTGCATTCTCGACATGTACTTTCCCTGCACCATTCTTGCCGGTGCCATCGGCTCGTTTCGAATTTGCGTCAGCATCGGTCATGGACGGCTAAACGGATGGCGGTTTGAAAGGTTGCCCGCCCGCAAAGATTTCCCGCGGGCAGAAACGCGCACGACCCCGGACACATTCCTGCGTCCGCGCACGCGCCTGCGTTGTGCGCCGCACAAATATGGACAAATAGGCATGAAATTCGGACTTTTAGATACATATCATCCAGACAAATTCATCTAAAACTCTCCTAACTCAAGGAGAGATACCATGACCGACACCACATCAGAGTTTGACGGGACAACGATGTCCCTCGACATCGA
>NZ_SRTD01000146.1:0-382 GCF_004792105.1 Mesorhizobium sp. M8A.F.Ca.ET.161.01.1.1
GCGACAGCACCGATTGCGGCAACCCCTCGCCTTCCGTGCCGATGACGAGCGCCATGCGTTCAGCGCGGGGAATATCGCGGATTTCGGTCTCGCCACCGGGCGAAAGGCTCCAGATCGAAAACCCGGCTGCCGCGAGCCGCTCAAGCATCTCCACTGCCCCGCCGCCGCGATGATAGGGGACCGACAGCACCGACCCCACGGAAACCCGCAGCGCCTTGCGATAGAGCGGGTCACAGCACGTCTCGTCCAGCAGCACCGCATCGGCATAAAAGGCTGCGGCGTTGCGAAACATCGCTCCGAGATTGTCGTGGTTGGAAATGCCGCAGCCAACGAGCACCAGAGACGACGCGGGAAGCGCTGCAATCATCTCTTCCAGGCCGTC
>NZ_SRTD01000147.1:0-381 GCF_004792105.1 Mesorhizobium sp. M8A.F.Ca.ET.161.01.1.1
CTTCGTTTCACCCGAACAGGTGCGCACGGCACTCTATGCCGGAACGCGCGACCGGCTCACCGGCTATTTCAACGAACTTTCGCGCGTTGGCGTCGACACCTCCAGCGTCCCCGTCTACGAGACGGCCAACGATGCCGCGAGCACCAGGGCAGCACTCGAGGCGATCTTCGCTGCCGGCGAGCCGCCCACGGCCATCCTGGCAATGTCCGACAGAATGGCGCTGATAGCGCTCGAATGGCTTGCCGCGCGCAACCTCAAGGTTCCCAAGGACGTATCCGTCGTCGGCTTCGACGGCGTCCCGGAAGCAGCCGCTTGCGAACCGCCGTTGACCACGATCGCGCAGCCGATCGCGGAGATGGCACGCCTGGCCGTCAAGGCTAT
>NZ_SRTD01000148.1:0-381 GCF_004792105.1 Mesorhizobium sp. M8A.F.Ca.ET.161.01.1.1
GCTTGTCGAGCAGCGCGCTGTTCTGGGTCGCGGCATCGAACGAGCGCTGCCGCTCCCGACCGATCAACGCTTCGAAGCGTTCGCGGCTGAGGTGGCCGAACTCCGACATGCCAACGACAGTGCGTTGGAAATATTTAGACCAATGCTCATCGCTGCGGAGCTCAAAGCCGGTTTCGCTCCCGTCATCCTGCTGTGCAATCCGGGACGGCGGCTGCGATTCCAGTTCCAACATGCCAGCGCGAGCCATCATGATCAACTTGCGCATGTTCCAAGATTGGTTATAGTCTGACTGCCTCCGCAGCCGCGGAGGAACGACCGCCAAGTCCACCTCGAGCAACCGCCCGACGGTATCGAGTTGCGCGCTTTGACCATACATTGTCG
>NZ_SRTD01000014.1:0-164048 GCF_004792105.1 Mesorhizobium sp. M8A.F.Ca.ET.161.01.1.1
CGTAACCCCTGAGGGCCAGCGGTCATCGAAATCGATCGCATTAAAGGCCGAATACATGACCGCTCCAGACTTGCGCCGGCGCCGCTATTTTGCCTCTTGCCCAAGAGGGGCCGTCCATACATGACGATGGGATAGACGCTTCGCTAATCTCTGGCGTCGAGCGACTACTCTCCATCTTCGACGACCCTCAGCCTCAGCTGTCCCGTCTTGGAATCAGCCACGCGCGGTGCGGCTTCCACCTTGCCGGCGCCGCCGTGTGGGACGTCGGCCTCGCCTTCTCCGAACTCCAGCGCCTCGATCTTCTGGCCGCGCTTGGTCACCTTCGAGGTCGAGACGAGGATGTCTTCGATGTCCTTGGCCGACTGGCCGAAATGGCCCTGCAATTTGCGCACCCGCTCGTCGACGCGCTGGACATCTTCCATCAGCCTGATGACTTCGCCCTGGATCAGATGCGCCTGCTCGCGCATGCGGGCATCCCTGAGGATCGCCTGGATGACCTGGATCGACAGCATCAGCAGCGAAGGCGAGACGATGATGACGCGGGCGCGGTGCGCCTTCTGCACGACCGCTTCGAAATTCTCATGGATTTCGGCGAACACCGATTCCGACGGCACGAACATGAAGGCCGTGTCCTGCGTCTCGCCCTGGAGCAGGTATTTTTCCGAAATGTCGCGAATATGGACCTCGATGTCGCGGCGAAAGGCCTGGGCCGCGACCTTCTGCAGGTCGGCGCCGTCGGCGGCGCGGATGGCATTCCATGCTTCCAGCGGAAATTTGGCGTCGATGGCAAGTGACGGCGCGCCGTTCGGCATTTTCACCAGGCAGTCCGGCCGGCTGCCGTTCGACAGCGTCGCCTGGAATTCATAGGCCCCATGCGGCAGGCCGTCGGCGACGATCGCCTCCATGCGCGACTGGCCGAAGGCGCCGCGGGTCTGCTTGTTGGAGAGGATCGCCTGCAGCTGCACGACCTGGCCGGCCAGCGACTGGATGTTGCCTTGCGCGGTGTCGATGACCGCCAGCCGCTCCTGCAGTTTCGCCAGGCTCTCATGCGTGGATTTGGTCTGCTCGGTCATGGTCTGGCCGATGCGGCCGGTCATGGCGTCGAGGCGCTGGCCGATCGATTGCGTCAATTCGGCCTGCCGGGCGCCGAACACTTCGGCGATGGCCCCCATGCGGCCCTGCATTTCAGCCTGCGACTGCAAAATACCAGCCATGCGTGTCTCGGCGTCGCGGGCATGGTCGGCGGCCTCCGCGGCGGCGACCGCGCGCGCCTTGGCCGACCGCCACAGCGCAACGACGAGCGCCACGAACAAGCCGAGAAACAGCAAGGCGCCGAAGGCCAGCGCGTGACCCAGCGTGATTGTCGAGGCGCCGAGCCGTACGACAGGCTCCGAAAAGATGGTGCTGAGATCATTCATGTGGACAGCATAGCCGATTCGGCGGGCTGGCACAGATCAAAACGTGAACGAGGCTCAGGCGCACCGGTTGACGCCTTTCCTTGGAGGTCTTAGGTGAAACGCCATGCCGATCAAGCCGCTCATCATCCTTCCCGACCCCATCCTGCGCCAGGTTTCCAAGCCGGTGGAGCGCGTCGACGCGCCCTTGCGCAAACTGGCCGACGACATGCTGGCGACCATGTATGACGCGCCCGGCATCGGGCTGGCGGCAATCCAGATCGGCGAACCGCTGCGCATGCTGGTGATCGACCTTGCCAAGGAAGACGAAACGCCGGCGCCGCACGTCTTCATCAACCCGGAGATTCTCGAAAGCGCCGACGCGCGGTCGGTCTACGAGGAAGGCTGCCTGTCGATCCCGGATTACTATGCCGAGGTCGAGCGCCCGGCTTCCGTGCGGGTCAAATATCTCGACCGCGACGGCACGCTGCAGGAGATGGAGGCCGAGGGCCTGATGGCGACCTGCCTGCAGCACGAGATCGACCACCTCAACGGCGTGCTGTTCATCGACCACATCTCGAAGCTGAAGCGCGACATGGTGGTGAAGAAGTTCAGGAAGCTCGCCAAGGACAAGGCGCCAGGCAAACTGGTGGGATAGGGGAAATGCCCCTTCGTGTCGTCTTCATGGGTACGCCGGAGTTTTCGGTGCCGACGCTGCGCGCCATTGCCGAAGTGGGACATGATGTCGCCGCCGTCTACACGCAGCCGCCGCGCGCCGCGGGCCGGCGCGGGCTGGAGCTGACGCCGTCGCCGGTGCAGCGCGAGGCCGAGCGGCTGGGCATCGAGGTGCGCACGCCGGCATCGTTGAAAGGCGAGGCCGAACAGGCTGCCTTTGCTGCGCTCGGCGCCGATATCGCCGTGGTCGTCGCCTATGGTTTGCTTCTGCCCAGGGCGGTTCTGGAGGCGCCCCGGCTCGGCTGCATCAACGGCCATGCATCGCTTTTGCCGCGCTGGCGCGGCGCCGCCCCCATCCAGCGGGCCATCATGGCAGGAGACCTGGAAAGCGGCATGATGGTGATGCGCATGGAGGAGGGCCTCGACACCGGACCGGTGGCATTGCTTGAAAAATGCGCCATCGACCCCGATATGACAGCCGGCGATCTGCATGATCGATTGATGAGCGTTGGCGCTGCCCTGATGGTGGAAGCGCTGGAACGGCTGGAACGGAATACCCTGACATTTACCGCGCAAGCGGCCGAAGGGGTGACTTACGCCAGGAAAATCGATAAATCCGAGACGCGCGTGGACTGGACGCGGCCTGCGGCCGACGTCCACAACCACATTCGTGGCCTGTCGCCCTTTCCCGGCGCCTGGTCCGAAATTGAAATTGGCGGCCGCATGGAGCGGCTGAAACTGCTTCGCTCGACTCTGTCCGAAGGCCTGTCGCCTTCGGAAGATTTGGGCGAGTCGGGAGGAATTCTCGATGACCGGCTGACGGTCGCCTGTGGAAAAGGCGCGATCAGGCTGGTCGAAGTTCAACGTGCGGGCGGAAAGCCCGCCGCCGCGTCGGAATTCCTGCGCGGAGCCAAGATCGAAAAAGGACTGAAATTCTCATGAGCATGATGTCGATACGCGCGGCGACGCCGCGGGACCGCGAGGCCATCCGCCTCGTCGAGGAACACGCTTTCGGCCAGCAGGCGGAGGCCGGACTGGTCGACGCGCTGGTGACCGGCGGTGATGCCGTCGTCGAACTGGTGGCGGAAGAAGACGGGCAGGCCGTTGGCCACATCCTGTTTTCGCGCCTGTTCGTGCAGAACGGCGGCAAGAGTTTTGCCGCCGTGGCGCTTGCCCCGCTGGCGGTGGAGCCGTCTTTTCACGGCTCCGGCATCGGCGGCGCGTTGATCCGCGAGGCCCATATCCGGCTCAAGGACGCTGGCGAGACACTGGCCGTTGTGCTTGGTGATCCGGCCTATTACGGCCGTTTCGGCTATAGCCACGCCCGGGCTGAAAAGTTCGACAGCGAATACCAAGGCGAAGCGCTGCAGGCGCTGGCCTGGGGCGACGCACCCGAAGCCGGCAGGCTGGTCTACGCCTCCGCCTTCACCGCTCTCGCCGCCTAGGCGAGAGCGTACAGCCGACCGGCATGCCGCGTTTTCGCCTCGACATCGAATATGACGGCAGCCTGTTTGCCGGCTGGCAGCACCAGGCCGATCAGCCTTCGGTGCAGCAGGCGATCGAACAGGCGATCGAGAAATTCTGCGGCGAGGCGGTCCGGCTGCGCGCCGCCGGCCGCACCGATGCCGGCGTGCACGCCACCGCGCAGGTCGCGCATGTCGACCTTGCCAAGGCGTGGCCCGACGACAAGGTGCGCGATGCCATCAATGCGCACCTGCAGGCGGCGCGCGCGCGCATTGCCATCCTGAAAGCTGCAGTCGTTCCCGACGATTTCGATGCCCGTTTCTCGGCCACGGGCCGGCACTATCTCTACCGTGTCCTCAATCGGCGCGCGCCTTCGGCACTGGAACAGGGCAAGGTGTGGTGGGTGCCGAAGCGGCTCGATGCCGCCGCGATGCACGAGGCGGCGAAGCTCCTGCTCGGCCGGCACGACTTCACCACTTTCCGCTCCACCCAGTGCCAGGCCAACAGCCCGGTCAGGACATTGGAGCGGCTCGATGTCAGCCGAACGGGTGACGTGATCGAAGTGAGAGCCTCGGCGCGGTCCTTCCTGCACAACCAGGTGCGCTCCATGGTCGGCTCGCTGAAGCGGGTCGGCGACGGCGGCTGGACATCAGGCGACCTCAAGGCCGCGCTCGAGGCGCAAGACCGCGCCGCTTGCGGCCAGGTGGCGCCGCCCGATGGGCTTTTCCTGATAGGCGTCGATTACCCCGGATAGACACCAACTCTGCCCTGGCTAGAACTGGGCTCTACCCGGGATAGAGTCCCGAGAGGCTCTGAGCCCCGATATCGTCCGGCACGGCGATGCCGAGCAGCATCTGCAACCCGAACAGCACCAGCAGCGAAGCGATGAACATGCCGACGAAAACGGCGGTGCCGACGGCCGCGCCCTTGCCGATCGTGGCATTGGTCATGCGCCAGGTCAGCACCATCGACAGGGAAAACAGGAGCAGCGACACAAGGCTCGAGACCTGGCTTGTCGACGACAGGAAAAGCCTGATCAGCGCCGAGGGCAGCATCAGCCAGGCGGTGATGGCCGAGGCCCAGTTGCTGGCGACGACATAGTGGACGAAGCGCCCGCCAATGCCGGCGCGCGGCGCCACCAAGGCGAGCGCGACCAGCGGCAGCACCCAGGAGCCGATATCGACCGTCGCCAGCCGCACCAGCATGGAGAAGCGGCCGGCGAAGGCATCGGGATCGCCGATCTGGTTGGCGATGCCGACCCAGCCGACGATCAGCGCCGGAGCCGCGATGATGATGGCGAAGAACGAATTCCAGAAGCCGTCGGCCGACAGGTCGAGCAGGCGCAGCCCATCGGCCTTGCCGAGCATCAGCCGCCAGGCGCCGGTCAGCGAAGCTTGGGTTTCGTCCGCCGAAAGCATGCCGGTCAGCCCTGTCCGAACCAGTCGTCGATGAAGCGCTGGTAGATTCGCGTCAGCGTTTCCAGATCGGCAATGGCGACGCGCTCGTCGACCATGTGCATGGTCTTGCCGACCAGGCCGAATTCGACCACCGGGCAATAATCCTTGATGAAGCGCGCATCCGATGTGCCGCCGGAGGTGGACAGCGCCGGCTTTTTGCCGACCACCGCACCAACGGAGCCGCTCAGCGTCTCGACCAGCCTGTCGTCGCGGGTCAGGAAGACATGGCTCGGCCGGTCGCGCCAGACGAGGTCATAGTCGACCGGCGTCTTCTTGCCTGGCCGATACTTCTTGCGCCCCGCCGCCTGATCGAGGCGGTTGTGGATTTCGGCCTGGACCGTCTCGGCCGTCCAGCTGTCGTTGAAGCGGATGTTGAAGGTGGCGGTCGCCTTGGCCGGAATGACGTTGGTGGCCGGGTTGCCGACATCGATGGAGGTCACCTCCAGATTGGTCGGCTGGAAATCCTTCGTGCCCTTGTCGAAGACCGGGTGCAGCAAGGCATCCACCAGGCTCATCAGGCCGCGCACCGGATTGTCGGCAAGCTGCGGATAGGCGGCATGGCCCTGGCGGCCATTGACGGTGATGCTGCCCGACATCGAGCCGCGCCGGCCGATCTTGATCATATCGCCAAGCGTGTCCGGATTGGTCGGCTCGCCGACGATCGAGGCGTCCCATTTTTCGCCTTTGGATGCGGCCCATTCGAGCAGCTTGACCGTGCCGTTGATGGCAGGCCCTTCCTCGTCGCCTGTGATCAGCAGCGACACCGAGCCCTTCGGTCCGCCATTTGCCTCGACATGGCGCGCCACCGCGGCGATGAAGCAGGCAATGCCGCCCTTCATGTCGACAGCGCCGCGGCCATACATCTCGCCATTGGCGATCTCGGCGGCGAAAGGCGGGTGCGTCCAGGCGGCTTCGTCGCCGACAGGCACCACGTCGGTATGGCCCGCGAACATCAGGTGCGGGCCGTTGCCGGAGCGCCGTGCATAGAGGTTCTCGATATCCGGCGTGCCGTCCTCGGAGAACACCGGCCGGTCGACCAGGAAGCCGAGCGGTTTCAGCATCGCCTCCAGCGCGCCCAGCGCGCCGCCTTCGGCTGGTGTCACCGAGGCACAGCGGATGAGAGAGGCGAGGTTTGCGGCGGGATCAGTCGGCAGCGTCATGGCAAAAGCGATAGTCGAAAGCGAAAGGCCTGTCACGGCCAGACGTAGGGGCCAGCCCCATGGCCGACGATACCGCCGACATTATGGTTTTCATGTCGTATAGTCGACCGATGCGGAGCAAGAGATGGCAAACGGGGAAAAGAGGATCGTCATTGCCGGCGCCGGCAGCATTGGCTGTTATGCCGGCGGCTGCCTGGCACTCGCCGGGCGGCAGCTTGTCCTGCTCGCCCGACCGCGCATCGAGGCAGCGGTGCGGCAGGGCGGATTGCGCGTCAGCGACCTCGAAGGCCGCGATCGACTGATCAAGTCGGAAGCACTCGCCGTCACCGTGGATCCCGCTGTCGCCTTGCCGGTGGCCGATGTGATCCTGGTTACAGTCAAGAGCGGCGCGACGCAGGATATGGCGGCCCTAATCAAGGCCCATGCCCGTCCCGATGCCGTGGTGGTGAGCCTGCAGAACGGCGTCGACAATGCCGACAGGCTGAGCGCGGCGCTAGGCCGGCAAACGGTGCTGGCCGGCATGGTGCCGTTCAATGTCGTGCAATCGCCGGACGGCGAACTGCCGCTGCGCGTCCACCGTGCCAGCGACGGCAAGGTAATGGTTGAAGATGGGGATGCCGGCCTTGCCCGCCTTCTCGACGTCGAAGGCCTCGCCGTCGAAACGCATGGCGACATGAAGGCCGTGCTGTGGGGCAAGCTTCTGATGAACCTGAACAATGCGCTGGTGGCGCTGTCGGGCCTGCCGCTGGCGACTGAACTTGCCGACAGGCGCTGGCGGCTGATCCTCGCCGGCCAGATCGACGAGGCCTTGCTGGCGATGAAGGCCTCCGGCATCGAGCCGGCGGGCATCGCCAGCCTGCGCCCTGCGCTGCTGCCGAAGGTGCTCAGGCTGCCCGACTGGCTGTTCAAGATCCTGGCACGGCGCATGCTGGCGATCGACCCCGAGGCGCGTTCGTCGATGTGGGATGATCTGCGGCGCGGCCGGCCGACCGAGATCGACGACCTGCAGGGTGCTGTCTTGCGGCTCGCCGAAAAAGCCGGCACGCCGGCGCCGACGGTCCAGCGGGTCAGCGCCTTGGTGCGCGCGGCGGAAGCCGAGCGGCTTGGCTCGCCGGGCCTGGTGCCGGAGAAGGTTCTGGCGCCGCCGGCCGGCCGTCGATCAACGTGATCTTCTGCCAGATCTTGCGCGACAGGTTGGACGCCAGGTTCTCGATGTCGTTGACGCCGTCGATGACGACGGCGTCATTGACGGACTGGGCGAACAGCGCCGCGATCTTGCCGGTGATCGACAGCATTTCGGAGCAATAGTCGAGATAGCGCGCGAGATCGGCGGCATTGGTGATGCGGGCCGGCGAATGCGAGGTCGGCTTGAAACTGGCCGACAGCGCCGCCGGATCCTTGGTCAACTGGTGCATGTCGATGACGTGGATCAGCGAACGCAGGCCGTGCAGCTGGCGAAACACCTGCTTGCGCTTGATGCGCTCCTCTGTGCGGATCAGGGCAAGGAAACCGAGCACGGCGAGGATGATCATGTTGATCGTGGCTTCGATGCCTTGCACCGACTGCACCGCGTCGTCGGCTTGGGAGATGTGAATGAGCGGCAAGATGGTGCCGACGAACAGGAAGATCAGCGCGCCCGCGATCACGGCGGCGACGATGATGCCGCGCAGCCACCAGATCGGCGCTTCCAGTGCCTTGGCGGCCTTGGCCAGATCGCGCGACAGCGACACCAGTTCGGCGGCGACGCCGCGCAGCCCGGCGTCCGGGAAACGGTCGGCGACGCGGCCTTCAAGCCGCTCGGCGGTTTCGATGATCAGTTTCGGATCAAGCGTGCGGTAGCGCATGGCGAGATATCCGATCGGCCCCTAGAACATGATGCCGAAAAGTGCGGAGCGGCTTTCGGACGACATCATGCCTCTCTATCTCTTCGATTCAGCCGGCTCGTTGGTGCGCCGGCCATAGCGGTTGGGCCCAGGCTGCCCTGGAAACAGGCACAACACAAGGAAGGCGACGATCGAGACGACCGGCACGAACAGGATCAGCGCGGCAATGCCCGGCTTGTCGAGGTCGTGCAGACGCTTCACCGCCAGCGCGATGTTCGACCACAGCGAGGCGATGAAGGCGATGAAGAAGATGAACGACCACATATTGCTCTCGGCCGAGCCCTCCGGCACCAGCGTGAAGCGGTACAGCGGGAACGCCTGGATGATGGCGACGAGCAATCCGCCGAGAAAATAGGCCGCGCGGCTGACGCGGCCCGATGTCTTGAAGAAAAGCCAGTTGAGATCCGATCTTTCAGGCAAGCGGGTCCGATCCATATTGGTTGGCACCCTTGGTGCCTTCGAGGATGCCGAGTTCGACCAGCAGCCAGATGCCGCCGATGATGGGTACGAGGCCGATCAGCGTCCACCAGCCCGACTTGTTGCGGTCGTGCCAGCGTTTGGCATAGAGGGCAATCGCGAAATAGATCGATGCCAGCGCGAAGAGGATGCCGATGATGCCGATCTGGGCACCGCTGGCGGTGGTGAAACGCGTGCCGAGGATCGCATCGAGAATGAAAGCGATAATGCCGATCACGATGAATACGCCGATGCCGGCCCAGAACTTGGCTCGGTTGATGCGGCCATCAAAGCTTGTGAGCAGATACTTCCAGTCCATGTCACCCCTCCATGTTGAACCAGCGCGACCGATCGTCGCGCCGGCGGAAGGTGCGCCTGCCCGGCGCAAAGATCAATCGCGCAGCAATTCGTTGATCGAGGTCTTGGACCGGGTCTTGGCGTCGACCCGCTTGACGATGACGGCGCAATAGAGACCTGGGCCCGGTTCGTTGTTTGGAAACGGCTTGCCCGGCATCGATCCAGCGACGACGACGGAATTCGGCGGCACCTCGCCATAGAAGACCTCGCCGGTGGCGCGGTCGACGATCTTGGTCGACTGGCCGATGAAGACGCCCATGCCGAGCACCGAGCCCTCGCGCACGATGCAGCCCTCGACCACTTCGGAACGCGCCCCGATGAAGCAATTGTCCTCGATGATGGTGGGACCGGCCTGCATCGGCTCCAGCACGCCGCCGATGCCGACGCCGCCCGAAAGGTGGACATTCTTGCCGATCTGGGCGCAGGAGCCGACAGAAGCCCAGGTATCGACCATTGTGCCGCTATCGACATAGGCGCCGACATTGACGAAGGACGGCATCAAGACGGCGCCTGGCGCCACATAGGCCGAACGGCGCACGATCGACGACGGCACGGCGCGGAAGCCCGCCTTTTCGAAATCGACGGCGCTCCAGCCGTCGAACTTGGACGCCACCTTGTCCCACCACACGGCCTCGCCGGGGCCACCCTTGATGATCTCCATCGGATTGAGCCGGAAGGAGAGCAGCACGGCCTTCTTCAGCCACTGGTTGACGTGCCATTTGCCGTCGGTCTGCCGCTCGGCGACGCGGGCGGTGCCGCGGTCGAGCAGGTCGAGCGCCGACTGGATGGCGTCGCGCACCTCGCCGCGGGTCGCGGTCGAAATGGCGTCGCGTTCCTCGAAGGCCTTGTCGATGGTCTTTTCGAGGCTCGCCAGATCGGGCTTCGACATGAATTTGCTCCATTACCAAGCTGTTAAGGGGCTGCGCCTTAACCTGTTTAAAAGTCGCGCGGACCCTATGTTAAGGCTCAATGGGGGTCAATCGCGACTGCGTCACGGGACGACGCAAGTAAAGGAATGGACGGGTGGATTCGATGACTCCCATGGAAAAGGCGGGATGGACGCCGCTGCCGCATTCGGATGAGGATCTGGAGCGGTCGAAAAGCGTGCCGGACACGCCGCAGACGCGCGCCGAAACCTACCGCCTGGCCTGGAACGATCCCGACTTCATGACCCGGCGCGAACTGCGCGCGGTCAGGCTGCAACTGGAACTGCTGAAGCCGGAAATGATCCTGGCCGAGCGCGGCATCCGTTCGACGGTGATCCTGTTCGGCGGCGCGCGCCTGCCGGAGCCCGGTGGCGAAGCCTGGGCGGCCAAGAACGAGACGCAGAAGAAGAACCTCGAGGAAAACAGCAAATACTACGAGGAGGCCCGCAAATTCGCCCGCCTCTGCTCGCGGCAGTCAGCCACGTCATACTATCGCGAATATGTCGTGGTGACCGGCGGCGGACCCGGCGTGATGGAAGCGGGAAACCGCGGCGCCGACGATGTCGGCGCGCCGTCGATCGGGCTCAACATCGTGCTGCCGCACGAGCAGGCACCGAACCCCTATGTGACGCCGGAGCTCTGTTTCAACTTCCACTATTTCGCCATCCGCAAGATGCACTTCGTCATGCGCGCCAAGGCCGTGGCGGTGTTTCCCGGCGGCTTTGGCACGATGGACGAGTTCTTCGAGACGCTGACGCTGATCCAGACCGGGCGCATGGAGCGCGTGCCGGTGATCCTGTTCGGCAAGTCCTTCTGGAAGCGGGCGATCGACCTCGACTTCCTCGCCGAGCAAGGCACCATCAGCCCGGGCGATCAGGACATCATCGATTTCGTCGACACAGCCGACGAAGCCTGGGGTATCATCAGCCGCTTCTACAAGCTGGGGGAATAGGAGTTGGGGGAATTTGGGAAACGAAATGAGGAACTGGGGAAATGAAGAATTGACGAAATAAGGGGCATGGTCTTGCGTCCCTCCTCAATTCCTCAATTCCTCAATTCCTCAATTCCTCAATTCCTCAATTCCTCAATTCCTCAATTCCTCAATTCCTCAATTCCTCAATTCCTCAATTCCTCAATTCCTCAATTCCTCAATTCCTCAATTCCCTACTCCCTTGCGACTATGGTCGTGAGGAACGTGGCGAGATCGTCGGTGACGAAATCGACGTCATCCTCGTTGGCCGGGTCGCGTTCCCAGATTTCGGAGAAGGTCGGTTCGAAATTGCGCGGTACCACGAGAACCGTGGTCATGCCCAATGACTTCGGCACGGCCAGGTTGCGGGCGAGATCCTCGAACATCACCGCATTGTGGCCGGTGACGGCGTGCAGCTCGGCGAACTTCTCGTAGGTCTGGCGCGCCGGCTTGGGGTTGAGGTCGGCGGCGACAATATCGAAGATGTCGTCGAAATGGTCGAGGATGCCGAGCTGGCGCGCGGTGCGCTCGGCGTGCCTGCGGTCGCCATTGGTGAAGATGAACTTGCGACCGGGAAGCTGCCGGATGGCGGTGCCGAGAACGGGATCGGGCACCAGCCACGAATAGTCGATGTCATGGACCTTCTCGAGGAAGTCGTCGGGATCGATGCCGTGGCGCGTCATCAGCCCGTTCAGCGTCGTGCCGTATTCGAGATAGAGCTCCTTCTGCAGCTTGCGCGCCTCCTCGCGCGGCAGCGCCAGCAGCTCCCCGACATAGGCGGTCATCTTGACGTCGATCTGCGAGAACAGATTCGAGTGGTGCGGATAGAGCGTGTTGTCGAGGTCGAACACCCAGTCGGTGACATGGGCGAAGCGGGCGGGATCGGGAAGCGTCGTCATGCGCTCCTTATGGCATGAAACAGGGATTCCGAAAGGGACTTTATCCACAACTTCTGCCCGTTGAGGTTGCAGAAATGGCCTCACGGTTCAAATTTTAACCGTCCGGGAAAGGTGGCCTTCAGGGCTTGCTGGCACAGAGACAAGTCCTGAGGGGAGTTCGCGATGAACAGCATTATTCTCAAATCCGCCGCCATCGCTTTCGCCTCCGTCGCCGCCTCTCTCATGCTGACGTTGATTGTCGTCCCAGCCATGGGATTCCCCATAACGCGCACGATCTGGCTGACCTCGACGCTCTGTCCGCTGGTCCTTGCCTGGGCCGCATGCGCCAGCACGTTCTGGCAGAGCGACAGGCTGAAAAACGCGCATCGCGAGCTTGCCCGTGCTCATGCCCAACTCGCCGCCGCGCACCGCCGCCTGGCGGAAAAGGCGAGCCGCGACGACATGACCGGCATGCTCAACCGGGAAAGCTTCTTTGCCGCGCTGGACGGCTCCCGGCGCAAGTCCGACCGCGGCGCCCTGCTGATCATCGACGCCGACCACTTCAAGACGATCAATGACAATTTCGGCCACCTGACCGGTGATGACGCGCTGCTGTTGATCGCCAGCGCCATCGAGCGCGGCGTGCGCAGCGGCGACGTGCTCGGCCGCATCGGCGGCGAGGAGTTCGGCGCGTTTCTGACCGGAGCCACGGAACAGGAGGCCAAGCGCGTTGCCGAGCGGATCCGCCGCGAGGTCGAACTGATCCGCTTCCGGCCGGTCGATGAACGGACCATTCCGTTGACCGTCAGCATCGGCGGCACTGTCTGCGGCGAGGATGTCAACGTATCGGAGCTGATGCGCGCCGCGGACCGGCGCCTCTACCAAGCCAAGCATGCGGGCCGCAACCTGACGATCCTCGATACCGATATTTCCGAAGCGGCATGAGCAGGCCGGGCCGGCACACCTGGCCCGTTAAAAAATTTCTAACCCTGTTTGCATCCGGTTGTGCCGCTTGTCGGCACTTTCCCCGCCTTGATGCCATGCTTGGCACGATACTGGCTTCCGTGACGATGTGTGTGCCGTTCGGGGAATGTCATGCGCGCATCGAAGCCCTAGCCGAGAGACCTGCCATGAGTTTCCTCATAAAAACAATGTCGCGCCGCACGCTCGTGCAGGCGCTGATCGCCCTGCCTGCCCTGTCGTTGTTCCGCAAGCTGCCTAATGCCGACGCCACCCATGCCGGTTCATCCCGGGCCGATCCTGACGAGATCGTCGAGGTCAATGGCTGGATCCTGAAGCGGAGCGATCTGGCATGATCTTCGACAGCTACGAGGCGTATCGCGCCGCCAACTTTGCGCCAAGGGTCTGCATCCTTGGTTCCGGTCCGGCCGGCACAACGATCGCCAGAAAACTTGGCGCTGCCGGCATTCCGGTCGTGGTGCTGGAAGCCGGTCCGCGGGAATTCAGCGACGACTCGCAGGATTTCTACCGCGGCACCACCGTCGGCGATTTCTATTTCGATCTCGACATCACCCGGCTGCGGTTCATGGGCGGCAGCTCCAATCACTGGGCCGGTTGGTGCCGCGTGCTCGACACACTGGATTTCGAGCCGAAGGCCTGGGCACCCGACACCGGCTGGCCGATCCGCCGCGCCGACATCGAACCCTACCTCTCGGAAGTGCGCGCTATCCTCGACCTTCCCGATTTCCGGCCTGATGTGCCGATTTCGGACGACATTCGCTGGGTGCAGTTGATCAAGAGCCCGGCGGTGCGGTTTGCCGAAAAATTCGCCGACGAACTCGACAAGAGCAAAAACATCGCCGTCGTGCTCAACACCTACGCCACCGAGCTTGCCGGCGACGGCAAACGCGTGACCGGCGCCAAGCTGTGGTCCAACGGACAGGACGCCGGCTCGTTCAGCGCTGACTATTTCATCGTCTGCACCGGCGGGCTGGAGAATTCGCGGCTGCTTTTGTGGTCGAACCAGCGCTCCAACGGCGGCGTCGTGCCGAACGCGACGGCGCTTGGCCGCTACTGGATGGAGCATCCGACCTTCGAGGGCGGCAACGCCATCCTGGCCGACTATGGTGCGTTCGAGGTCGATGCCGTCAAGGAGGCCTTCTTCTCGCCGATGCCTGCCGCGATGGAACGTCTCAAGATCATGAATTTCGGCATCCGGCTGATCGAGACGCCCTATCCGGGCGTCAAGAGCCTCATCGCCGACCTAGCCTGCACGGCGCCGCACATGGCGGAATGGGTATCTGGCAAGCTCGACCAGAACCTGCGTTGCGCCGCTCAGCTTTATGTCGCCTGGGAACAGGCGCCGCTGGCTTCGAACCAGATCGAGTTGTCGAAGACCGAGGTCGACCATGCCGGCGTGCCGCGCATCGAACTGCACTGGAAGAAATCGAAACTGGAACAACGCACCCTTCTCGAAGGCCTGAGGCTGTTCGGCACGACGCTTGCCCAGAAGAACCTGGGCCGGGTGCGCATTGCCGACTGGATCTCGAACGGCGAGGATTATCCGACCAACGAAGAGACGGCGGGCCATCATCATATGGGGGGCACGCGCATGGGCACGGATGTCACCAGGAGCGTGGTGGACGCCAATTGCAAGGTGCATGGCATGGACAATCTCTATGTCGGCGGCTCTTCCGTGTTCTGCACGTCGGGCCAAGCCAACCCGACGACGACGATCACCGCGCTCGCCTGCCGGCTGGGCGACCATCTGAGCAAGGTGGTCACGGTCTGAGCGGCCTCCACGAAGCCGTCATCCTGCCAAGCCACGACCAGCAGGGCCGGCGCCAAGGATGGCGCCGGAAGAGGCTCACAAGCCGTAGACGGCGATCCGGACCAGCACGGCGGCGGCGGCCAGCGACACCAGCAGGATGCCGAGGCCGATCGGAGAGCCCCAGCCATACCATTCCATGGCCAGCTTGGCGTATTTGAATTCTTCCTCGTGCGAGAGAGGCGTACGCTGTTGAATCAAACTCATTTTTCATATCCTTGCCCGGGAGCGGCTCTTGCCTTGTCGGGGGCGTAGCCGCATATTGCTATAATGGTCTAAATGTTAGACGGATTGATAGTTAGATGATCGAATTAAATTCGTCAAGCCGGAATCGAGCCGAACTGACGACAGCCATCGGCCTTGCCATCATGCAGTGGCAGGACGCGACGCAGGCCTATGACGAGGCGGTGGGGATGAGACTCGGCCTCAACATGGCCGAGCGCCATTGTATCGGACTGCTCCACGGCGGCCCGCAATCGGCCGGCGCGATCGCGACCGCGACCGGGTTGACGCCGGCCGCGGTGACCGCGCTGATCGACCGGCTGGAGGCGCGCGGCCTCTTGACGCGCACGCGCAGCCTCGAGGACAGGCGCAAGGTGGTCATCGAGGCAACGGAGTCAACACGGGAGCTGTCGGCACGCTACTACGGCGCCATCGCGCGGGAAGGGGAGAAGCTCATTGCCACGTTCGGTGACGCGGAGCTTGCCACCATTCGGCGCTTCGTCACCGCCGCGCTCGACCTGCAGCGCGACCAGCTCATGCGGCTGAAGGCCGAGGCGCCGCAGCCGCGCTGATCTAGAGGGTCAGACCACCTGGCGTCCTGATCGGCCGAAGCGCCGTTCGAGATAGGCTTGGCCGAATTCCAGCGCGATCGACAGAATCCAGTAAATCATCGAGGCGGTAATCAGCATCTCGATATGGCGGAACTCCGTCTGGCCCATCGTGCGGGCGAGATACATGATCTCCCAGACGCCGACGACGGAGACCAGCGAGGAATCCTTCAGCATGGCGATGAACTGGTTGCCGGTCGGCGGGATGATGACGCGCATGGCCTGCGGCAGGATGACGAGCGCCATGGTCTGGCCGGGGCTCAGGCCGAGCGCCGTGGCGCCTTCGCTTTGACCACGCGGGATGCTTTCGATGCCGGCGCGGAAGATCTCGGTCATGTAGGCGCCGTAACACAGCGACAGCGCCACGATACCCGCCGGCACCGCGCCGATCACGTAACCGATCTGCGGCAGCCCGAGATAGATGATGTAGATCTGCATCAGCAACGGCAGGCCGCGAAACAACGATGTGTAGAAGGTGGCCAGCCCGTAAACGATGCCGTTCCCGGTCAACTTGGCGATGGCGCCGACCAGTGCGATCAAGGTCGCGATCAGGATCGAGATCGCCGAAATGTAAAGCGTCGTGGTGACGCCCTGGGTGATCAGGAAGCCGACTTTCCTGGCGATGAAGGCGAGGGAGAGGTCGAAGGAATAGAAGAACAGCATCAGCAGCACGAACAGCTCGATCCAGACGCCGACGATCTGCTGGCGTCGGGGCAGGAGCAGAAGCAGCTTGCAATTCACCAGCACCAGCAGCGCGATCAACACGGCCGAGAGGGCTCGCGACAAGGCTGGGTTGGCCTGCAGCCAGTCGGACGCAAGCGGCATCAATGAGCCGATCCAGCTCGACTTGATGCCCATGGCGTAGAGGGCTGCGGCCAGCAGCGCCGGAAAAAGCGCGGCCGCGGCGCGGCGGGCGAGCCCTGGATGGGAGAGCATCAGCCTGCCGATCATGCCGTCACCTTGTCCTTGGCGATGGCGTTGCGTTCCCGCCACCAGTCCTGCGCTTGCAGTTTCCAATAGGTAAGCTGCGCGGCGGCCAGGCCGGCGGCGCCGCCGGCCCAGCTCAGTCCGAAGGGCGCGAACTGCCGGTACCGGTCCGAGGCGCCCAGAATGCCCTCGGCGACAATTTTTCCGGCAATCGCCGTGGTGTTGAGCCCATGGCCGCCGAAAGCGGTGCAGTACCAGACGCCTGGCTGCAGCTCGCCGATCTGGGGCATCAGATGCCGGGCATAGGACATCAGCCCCGACCACGCCAGTTCGGTCTTGAGGCCGGCAAGCTGCGGGTAGGTGCCGACCATCTCGCGGCGCAATTCGCGCGCCAACGCATCGGCGGAAGCGGCGCGCGTGGTGATGCGCCCGCCCCACAGGAGACGATTGCCATTCTCGACCAGGCGATAATAGTCACCGGCCCGCCTGTTGTCGCCGACGGCGTCCGTCGTGGCGACGGCTTGCGCAATGAGGCGGGGAGCCGCCTCGGAAACCATGACATAGGTCGCGATGGGCAGGAACGCCCGGTAGAGCTGGCCGAAAACCGGGCCGGTATAGCCGCCGGTCGCGAGCACGATCCGGGGCGCCCGAAGCGTGCCCTGTCTGGTGCGAAGCATCTTTTGCGGCCCCGAGAGGTCGCACTGCACGACTTCGGAGCTTTCATGAATCTCGCCGCCAAGCCGCTCGATCTCGTCGGCCAGGCAACGCAGATAGTTGAGCGGATGGATGTGAAAGGCGTTCGGGTCGCGCAGGCCCTGGTGGTAGCGAGCGGACTTCAGCACCGATCGGACGTCTTCTCTCTCGAGATACTGAAGTTCATAGCCATGGTCGCGGGCCATCTGTTCGGCATAGGCCTTCAGCGCATCGCCGTCGTCGTAGCGCAAGACGCTGAGCAGGCCGGCACGCGGCTGGGCGGCCGATATTGCGAGCGTCTCGATGGTGTCGCGCACGAATTCGACGCCTTCGATCGACAGCCGGTGCAGGTCGCGCGCGGCCTCCCTGCCGACACGTGCGGCGATATTGTCGCCGCCGGTGGCGAAGCCGGGCGTGACGAAACCGCCATTGCGGCCCGAAGCGCCGAAACCGACGAGCTGGGCTTCCAGCACGGCGACATGCAGTCCGGCGCGCGCCAGCTGCAGCGCCGTCGTCAGCCCGGCCAATCCGGCGCCGACGACGGCCACGTCACATTGCGCCTCGCCTTGCAGCGGAGGCCTCGTCTTCCGGTCGGTCAGGGTGCGGGCGTAGTAGGTATCCGGATAGGCCATCGACGACTTTGCGGTGAGGGGCATGTATTTGGTGGGTGACGCCGCCGGCTGCCGAGGGGCAGCCGGCGGAATGACTTTACTTGGCGCTGTAGTCCTTGCCGTACCACTTCGTGGTCAGCGCGGCGAGCGTGCCGTCCGTCTTCATCCCGGTGATGATGCCCGCGACCTTCGCGGTCCACTCCGGATCCTTCTTCTCGGCGATGACGACGAGCGGCTCGCGGAAGGCGTACTCGCCTTCGAGGATCTTCACGGGATAGCCGTTCTTGATGGCGTTCTGCGCCGTCTGCTCCGGTGCGATCACGGCATTCAGGCGCACGCCGTCGCCAAGCCGCAGGTCATCGAAGGGAAGCATGGAATCCGCGTACGTGCGGACCTCGCCCGGTTCCAGCTTGTATTGGATGGGAGCCAGGCCGGGTGCGTCGATTTCGAGCTTGCGGCGGATGAAATCCTCCGAGGTGGTGGCCGTCTCGACGCCGATGATCTTGCCGTTGAGATCGGCGACCGACTTCGCGCCGCTGTCCTTGTGCAGGACGTAGACATAGGGGCTGTAATAATAGATGCCGACAAAGTCGATCACCTTGGAACGGGCTTTGGTCGGCGTGACCGATCCGACGCCGAGGTCGTAGCGTCCCTGCCAGCGTCCGCCGGTCAGCGTCGCCCAGTCGGGCGTTTCGAACGAGACCTCGACACCGAGCCGCTTGCCGATCTCGCGCGAGACATCGATGTCGAAGCCGGCGAGTTCGTTGCTGTCGTTGAGAAAGCTCTGCGGTGGCCAGGCCGCGTTGGTGGCGATGACCATCGCCTTTTTCGACGTGACGCGGTCCAGGGTTTCCCCGGCCATGGCCGCCGTTGTGATCGCGAATGTCGCGGCGGCAAGAACGGCTAAATCGAGCAGCTTTTTCAAAGTTATCCCTCCCTTGTGGTTGAAACTGATAGGATGCGTAACGTCGGACCTCAGCGCTTTCGGCCACAGGTTCAACGCGGATCGGTTTGTGCCCACCACAGCCGAAGCTCGTTCCCCCTGATGGACCGGCGTTTGTGACCCCAGACAGTCAGGTCGCAAAAAGAAGGGTTCCACCCGGCGAAATGCGGGATAATGGCGATCGCGCAGTCATTGCGTGCCTTGAGACGGCAAAGTGCCGGATATGTTCGCCTTGTTCCGGTCGCTAAGGCCGGTCTTGCGGATTGTCGCGGGGGCGGTTCAGCCGATAGGATCGCGGCGGTTACAGCGCGGATCGAGCGAGAGGATTTGTTTGTGGAATTGACCGAGAAGGATCGTCAGCTGCTCGCGCTGATGCAGAAGAATGCGCGTGAGCCGGTCGCGTCACTGGCACGTCAGCTCGGCGTATCGCGGACAGCGCTGCAGGAGCGGATCCAGAAGCTGGAGGCCGGCGGCATTATCGAAGGCTATAGCGTGCGGCTGACCAAGGAGGTGGCCCAGAACGCCGTCCACTGTTTCACGCTCGCCGCCCTGAACAACAAGAGCTATCCGGACGTCTCCAGAAAGATCAAGGCGATGCCTTCGATCCAGGCGGTCTACGCCATCACCGGCGAGTGGGACCTGATCATCCACCTTGCCGCCGAGACGCTCGAGAAGCTGAACCGGGAGGTGAATGCCGTGAATGAAATCAGCGGCGTCGTCAAAACCGCTTCCCATGTGGTGATGGAGACGAAGTTCAACCGGACCATCTACGCCTTGTAGGAGATGGCGGGATGTCCGGCGGCGGGCATCACCGTCTCGAGGTCGAAAGGCACATGGTGGGCATCGTTGCTCCCGGCCGTGAACAAATGTCGGCAGAGGACGAGACTATTTCGGTTGGACCCCATAGGCGACAAGAAACGCCTCGACCGAGGCATCCGCGTGCCGTTCAAGTTCGGCTTTGGAACGCGGGTTGCTCCCCGTGAACATGGCTTCATTCATGGGGATCCAAAGGATCATCCCAAAAAGATGGCTGGCCGCCAGACGGGGATCACTGGTTTGCATCAGCCCCCGATCGGTGAGCTTTTGAAAGCAGGACGCCGTCGAGGCAAGCATGCGCTCAAAGCCTTTTTCGTACCAGCCGCGGCCAAGCTGCGGCATTCGATCCGCGTTGGCGATGATCAGGCGGCGCAGCTTCAACAACTCGTCGTCCATGAGCATCGTTATCAAGCGCCGAGCAAGCTGCTGCAGGCCGCCCTCCATGAATTTCGCCTCGGAAAGCAGTGTCGTCACGGACTCGATGATGTCGTTGACCTGGCCAGCGGTTGATAGAACGACTTCACCGAAAAGCGTCTCCTTGTCGGTGAAATGCTTGTACACGGTCTGCTTGGAAGCTCCCGCCTTGGTGGCGATTTCCTCCATGCTGGTTCCATCATAGCCCTTGCTGATGAACGCCGCCGTGGCCGCCTGGATGATTTCACGATCCTTGCGTGCCGATCTGGTCTCCCCCTCGATTTCCATGGCGCCCCTTTGACCGGTACTAGACGGTACCGTTCTCTCGTGATAGTCGTCAAACGGTACTGGACTGACTAGTACCTGTCAACGAAGGCGAGGCTTTAGACCGATGACCAAGATGATCTTCATAAATCTGCCGGTGCGCGATCTGCAGGCAGCCACCAATTTTTATCTCGCGATCGGGGGCACGCTCAATCCGCAGTTCTCGAGCGACCAGGCCAGCTCGATCATGTTCTCGGACTCCATTGGCGTCATGTTGCTTTCGCTTCAGTACTACAGCCAGTTCACCGCGCGGCAGATCGGCGACCCCAGGCGTGAAAGCCAGATGCTGATCGCGCTCACCGCCGACAGCAAGGACGACGTCAACGCCATGATCGAGAAGGGCGTGGCGGCAGGCGGACGCGCTGATCCCAATCCGGCGCAGGATCTCGGCTTCATGTTCAACCGCCACATCGAAGACCCTGACGGCAATGTCTGGGAGTTCCTGTGGATGAGCCCCGCCGCCCTGCAATAGCCTGCCGGGATCAAAGCGTCTGAAGCGCGTCGCGTCGAAACGGAGTCATGCGACGCGCTTTAGGTCTTTGTTTTTATGTCGTATTCCCAAAACCGAAACGGACTAGACCGTCGCCGGGTCGAGCGCCGGCTGGCTCTTGCGGCGTGCGACGATCGCCTCGAAATCCGCGCTCTGGAAGGCGTCGCGCAAGGCGTCGAAGGACGGCAGCACGAAATAGGCGCGCTGGAACTTGTCGATCTCGTAGCCGGTGCGCATCACTGTCTCGAGGTCGAAAGGCACATGGTGGGCGTCCTTGCTCTCGACCGCGAACTGCAACTCGGTAAACGATGACATCAGCCCGGCGCCAAAGGCCTTCAGCGGCTGGCCGGGCTCCTGCATCAGGCCGTATTCGGCAGTATACCAGTAGAGCCGGGTGATCATCTCGTCGCCGCCGAGCGTGATGATGTCGCCGGCCTTCTTGCCATACATCTGCATGAAATCGGCGAACACCGGCTGCGACAGCACCGGCACATGGCCGAAGAAGTCATGGAACATGTCCGGCTCGACGATGTAATCGAGTTCCTGCCTGGTGCGCAGCCAGTTGGTGACCGGGAAGCGGCGATTGGCGAGGTGATCGAAGAACGGGGCCGCCGGAATGAGGCCGGGCACGGCGACGATCTCCCAGCCGGTCAGCTTGCGCAGCCTGGCGCTGACGTCGGCGAAATCGGGAATGGCGTCGAGCAGGCCGAGCTTCTCCACGCCGTCGAGATAGGAATGGTGGGCGAGCTTGCGCGTCAGCCTGGTCTGGCGGTCGCACAGCGTGCGCCACACCGCCTGCTCCTCGGCGCTGTAGTCATAGCCCTGTGCCACGGTGAAATCGGCGCGGCAGACTGAATAGTCGCCGCGCAACCCTTGCGCCGCGCAGTCGCGGGCATATTCGGCAACGCTCATCGTCGTCATATGTCTTCTCCCTCGCAAAGCATCGATGGCTGCGGTGCCGAAAGCGTAGCCCGACTTACCGAGGCAAATTGGTTTTGATCGTAGATCGAGCGGCATATTCGAGATAACATTCACTCAAAATCGACACAAGGAGAGTGAAAATGCCTCAGTTTGATGATTTCGAGATCAGGATGCTTGATGTCCTGCAACGCGACGGGCGCAAACCTGTCTCGGAGCTGGCGCAGGAGATCGGCCTCTCCACCACGCCCTGCGCGCGGCGCTTCGAAGCGCTGCAGGAAGCCGGCATCATCAAGGGATTTGCCGCCGTGATCAGCCGCCGCGCGGTCGGCCTGATGGTCGAGGTATTCATCCAGGTGCGCCTGGTCAGCCACAGCGACGGCTCGCCCGAGAGCTTCATTGCCGCTGTCCAGCGTATGGACGAGGTGTCGTCGTGCTGGACGATGACCGGCGACCACGATTTCCTGCTGCATGTCATGGTGCCGTCGGTCGACGAGCTCAACGCCTTCGTCATGCATCGGCTGATGCGGCTCGAGGGCGTGCGCGACGTCCACACCCAGCTGGTGCTGCAGAACATCAAGGGACCCGGCCACGTGCCGCTCGCGCATCTCAGGCGCTGACAGCGCTCACTCTTTTCTGCGGAAAAGCTGCGAGCAAACTGCTGAAACGGGCCAACCGGGCGGCACGATCGCCGGCCAGCATGCGGACCAACGTCCTGGAGGTCCGCTATGAAAATCGTCCTGATCAATCCGCCGCACACCGCCATCGGCAGCCGCGTGCCCGACGATCACCTGCCGCCACTCGGCCTGCTGGCCATCGGCGGCCCGCTGGTCGACGCCGGCCACGACGTGCGGCTCGTCGATGCCGAGTTCGGGCCGATGCCGCTCGCCTCGGTCGTGGCGGAAGCCCTGAAGGACTGTCCCGACTTCGTCCTGATCGGCCATTCCGGATCCACTTCTGCGCATCCGACCGCCTTGTTGATCGCCGCGATGATCAAGGCGCGCGAACCGGCGACGATCGTCATCTATGGCGGTGTCTTCCCGACCTACCACTGGCGCGACATCCTGGCCGAAACGGACGTTTTCGACTTCATCGTGCGCGGCGAGGGCGAGGCGACCGTGGTGGCGCTGGTCGAGGCGGTGGAGATGCGCCAGCCGCCGGCAAGCGTTGCCGGCATCGCCTATCGCGACGATCTCCCCCGTCCTTTCGCCACGCAAGCGGCGATGACCATCGCCGACCTCAATGCCTACCGCGTCGGTTGGGAACTGATTGACGTCAGCAGATACACTTACTGGGGCGGCAAGCGCGCGGTGGTCATGCAGTTTTCGCGCGGCTGCCCGCATCTGTGCAATTATTGCGGCCAGCGCGGCTTCTGGACCCGCTGGCGGCATCGCGATCCCAAGAAATTCGCGCAGGAGATCGCCTGGCTGCACCGCGAGCACGGCGTCGAGCTGGTCAACCTCGCCGACGAGAACCCGACCGTCTCGAAGAAGGCCTGGCGCGCTTTCCTGGATGCGATGATCGCCGAGAACGTGCCGGTGCTGATCGTCGGCTCGACACGCGCCGACGATATCGTGCGCGACGCCGACATGCTGCACCTCTACCGCAAGGCCGGTGTTATCCGCTGGCTGCTCGGCATGGAAAACACCGACGAGCAGACGCTGCGACTGATCCGCAAGGGCGGCAGCACCTCGTCCGACCGCGAGGCGATACGGCTGCTGCGAAAGCACGGCATCCTGTCGATGGCGACCTGGGTGGCCGGTTTCGAGGATGAAGGTTTTCGTGATCTCTGGCGTGGTTTCCGCCAGCTCATCGCCTATGACCCGGACCAGATCCAGGCGCTCTATGTGACGCCGCATCGGTGGACGCCGTTCTTCCGCATCGCGCGGGATCGCAGGGTCATCCAGAAGGACGCCCGCCTGTGGGACTACAAACACCAGGTGCTGCACATGACGCGGCTCAAGCCATGGATGCTGTTCTTCTCGGTCAAGCTGATCGAACTCGCCGTGCAGTCGCGGCCGAAGGCGCTGGCGCGCATCCTGTTCCACCCGGATCCCGAGCAGCGGCATTCGATGCGCTGGTACACCAAAATGGGCCGCCGCGTCTGGTTCCGCGAGGTGTGGGGTTTCCTGGTGACCGACAACCGGGTGAAAGGCGGCCCGACGCTCGCCGAATTCTGGGGCGCGCCGCAGGATGCGGAGGAAGAGTCGATGACCTTTCAGCGCCCGGCGAAGAGACCAGTAACGGCGCCTGCCGCCGAGCAGCATGCCTTTGGCGTCTCACCGCCGCCGGCCTGACCCGTCTCGCCCTGGCCGCCAGCGGACCTCGCGCTAATTTCTGGCGATCGGACGATGGTGGCCAGCAGGAGGAAGCGATGAAACTTGTCACGCATAAGAAGATGAAAGGTGGCCAGCCTATGCCTTGGGGGAAAGGCACCGTCGTGACCGGAGCCAAGGGGTATGTCTTCCTTGCCGGCAATACAGGCACGGCCGAGAATTATGACCCGTCGAGCGGCAAGGGGGGCGCCGTCGGCGACGCGGCGACGCAATGGCGTTCCATTCTGACGAACATCAAATCGGATCTGGAGGAGCTCGGCAGCTCGCTCGAATATCTCGTCAAGATCACCCAGTACGTCAAAGGGCCGTTTCCCGACGGAGGCGCGCTGAGCTCCCCAAATTTCCGGCTGGACGTGATGGACGAATTCTTCGCCGAGCACTGCCCGAAGCACTGCAGCTACAACAATCCGCCGCCCTCGGAAGTGATCGGGGTCGCCGCGCTCGCGCAATCCGATCTCGTCATCGAGATCGTGGCCGTCGCCGCTCTGCCGGACTGAGGATGCCGGGCTCCGAAGCGCAAAATGTCAAGGCACGATCAGTGTACCGGCGCCGTGTTCGGTGAAGAGTTCGAGCAGCACCGAATGCGGCGTCTTGCCATTGAGGATGACGACGCCCTCGACGCCGCGCTCGATCGCCTCGATGCAGGTCTCGACCTTGGGGATCATGCCGCCCGAGACCGTGCCGTCCTTGATCAGCGCCTTCGCCTCGGTGACCGTCAGCTCGTCGACCAGCTTCTTGTTCTTGTCGAGCACGCCCGGCACGTCGGTGAGGAACAGCAGGCGCGAGGCCTTGCAGGCGCCGGCGATGGCGCCGGCGAAAGTGTCGGCGTTGATGTTGTAGGTGTGACCGTCGCGGCCGGGCGCCACCGGCGCCAGAACAGGGATCATTTCGGAGCGTGCCAGCAGGTCGAGCAGCGTGCGGTCGACCTCGACCGGCTCGCCGACGAAACCGAGATCGAGCACGCGCTCGATGTTGGAATCGGGGTCGATCATGGTCTTGCGCGCCTTTTCGGCGAACACCATGTTGCCGTCCTTGCCGCACAGGCCGATCGCCCATTCGCCCTCGGCGTTGATCAGTGCGACGATCTCCTTGTTGATCGACCCGGCCAGCACCATCTCGACGATCTCGACCGTCTTCTGGTCGGTGACGCGCAGGCCGCCCTCGAACTTGGATTCGATCCCCATCTTGTTCAGCATGGCGCCGATCTGCGGGCCGCCGCCATGGACGACGATCGGATTGACGCCGGACTGCTTCAACAGCGCGATGTCGCGGGCGAAGGCCTTGCCGAGCTCGATGTCGCCCATGGCATGGCCGCCATATTTCACCACGACCGTCTTGTGCTCGTAGCGCTGCATGTAGGGCAGCGCGCGCGACAAGAGTGCGGCCTGCATTTCGGCGGTGGCGGCGACGTCCGTCATCGGCGTGGTTCCCTGGCTTTTGGTTTTATGCATGCCGTTGTCCCCAAACCGCTGGGCACTTTTGGGCGACATGCATCAGGTAAGGACGGCGGCGTCTTAGCGGGAATTGACGCGAGCCGCAAATGGCATTGCTGTCATATTCGAGCCGTTCACGGTGTCGTCATTGTGACGGCACCATCAGCGGCGCCCGCCGCTTCAGCCAGCCCGAGATCTTCTCCATCTGCGCGGCGAGCGACAAAAGCGTTTCCTCGTCGCCCGGGCGGCCGGCGGCCTGGATGCCGAGCGGCAGGCCGGCGTCCGTGACATGGACCGGTAGCGCAATCGACGGCTGGCCGCTGACATTGTGGATTGCGGGCCAGTGCGTGAACCAGAGGCTCTTGTCCATCAACTGGCCGAACAGTGGTTTGATCCTGAGCAGCGCCGTGAGATGCAGCTTGTCGAGCAGGGTTTCGATCAACTCGTCGGCGCCTTTGGGATCCATGGCGCCGCAGGCAAGCGGCGGGTGCGCGATGACGGGCATCAGCACCGCATCATAGCGCGCGGTATCCTCGATCAGGCGGCGCGAGGCGGCATGCAGCCGCTGCAGGCCGGCATAGACCTCGCCGGCCGAGACCATTTCGCCCAACCGGCCGAGCACCCGCGTGGCGCGCTCGATGTCGCCCGTCACGGAGCGGCCGACGCGCAGCGCTTCACCCCGCAACGAGCCGGCAACGGCGGAGGCGACCGTCGTGCAGAAATCGGCGAAGAAATCGCGGCCGATGAAGGGCAGCTCGATGTCCTCGACGGTATGGCTGCCCTCACGGGCGAGCGCCACGGCAATGTCGAGCGCCTTGAGCGTCTCGGCCGAAATCGGCAGGCCGAGCGGCGACTTGCGGTAGACGGCCAGCTTGAGCTTGCCGGGATCGCGCGCGGCAGCGGCCGCGAACGGACCCTTTGGCGGCCGCGCGGCATAAGGCGCCAGCGCATCTGGACCATGAGTGAGGTCGAGCAGCAGCGCACAGTCGCGCACCGAGCGGGTGACGGCGTGATCGACGACCATGCCGTACCAGCTTTCGCTTACCAGCGGCGACAGCGGGACACGGCCGCGCGAGGTCTTGAGACCGACAAGGCCGCTGCAGGCCGAAGGCACGCGGATCGAGCCGCCGCCATCCGACGCATGCCCCGCCGGCACGACGCCGGCGGCGACCAGGGCTGCCGAACCGCCCGATGAGCCGCCGGTGGTGTGGCCGGTATTCCAGGGATTGCGGGTGATGCCGAAGGCTTTGGATTCCGTCATCAGCCGCAGCCCGTGCTCGGGCGAGGTCGAGGTGACGATCGGGATCAGCCCGGCGGCGAGATAGCGGTCGGTCATCACCGAATTGAAATCGGGCACCCATGCGGGAATGCGGCTGCCGCCATGCGAGGGCACGCCCTTGGCGGCGATGCCGAGATCCTTGATGGCAAAGGGGACGCCGGCCAGCGGCAAGGAGCGGTCGATGCTCTTCGCCCGCGCCCGCGCGGCGTCATAGAGCGTTTCGGCCGTGGCGTTGATTTCGGGGCGAGTGGCCTCGGCGCGGGCGATTGCCGCTTCGGTCAATTCGATCGCCGACACGTCGCCCTTGCGCACCAGAGCGGCGAGGCCGGTCGCGTCTTCTTCCCAAAGGATTCGTTCGACCGACATGCGCGCTCCCCCGTTGCCGCCAAGCTAGTCAGCGGCGATTCCGTTGGCAATCCAGGCCATAATGTCTCAGTTTGGAATTTGAGCGGCGAGTTTTTGTAAGACGCCTATCTCATGGAGTTGGAGGGGGAGCAACCGCCCCCGGAACAATGTCGGTATTCTGGGCAACCTTTATCCGCCAGCCCGACTGTTCTTCCTTCACAACAACCAGAAGCAGAATGCCTTTTCGCGTTCCGGCGGATGAGCCGTCCGGAGCGGATGCACCAGTCAGGATCCATGTATAATGCACCGATGCAATGCCGGAAGATAATTCAACAACTGACGAGACGGCACCTTCTAATCGGCTGTCGCGAAACATGGTTTCATGAGTTGCGCGGTGCGCCCTTTCGATCTCGGTGTGGTTCTTCCACCACATGCCCACGACATTGACAAAATTAGCGTCGTCGGCGAACAGCGCCGCGAAGTCGTCCATGTCATGTCTATTCCAAGCATCGGCAAAGGCAGTCGCGACATCCTCAGGTTTGGCGACTACCAATCTCATGCCAAATCTCCCTTGCTTTCCGCTAAAGTGTAGCATGTCGGGATCATCGCCTCAAAAGCGATTGCCAATCTTTGAATTCAAACTGGGACACAGCCTCGAGGCAGGTGTGCGGACGCCGGAACTTTAGGCGCGCGGAATATTTCCGCGTTGCAAATACATCGCAATTGCCTAATTTGGACCCGCATGACGCCGCAGGACATCACCAAGCTGATCGTTCGGACTTCGATGAAGGATCGGGCTGCGTTCGACCTGCTGTACCGGCAGACCAGTGCGAAACTTTTCGGCGTGTGCCTTCGTGTATTGAACGACCGGGGAGACGCGGAAGAGGCGTTGCAGGAAGTCTTCGTCAAGATATGGACGAAGGCGGATCGTTTTGCCGTCTCCGATCTGAGCCCGATCTCCTGGCTGGTGGCGATCGCGCGCAACCATGCGATCGATCGCATCCGAGCGCGGCGCAAGCCTGCAGTCGATATCGATACCGCGCTCGACGTGGCCGATCCGGCGCCGGGACCAGAAGCGATGGCGGTGGCGGGCGATGAGACCGAACGCATCCACCACTGTCTCGATGAACTGGAAAAGGACCGGGCGGCGGCCGTCCGCAGCGCTTATCTCAAGGGCGAAAGCTATGCCGAACTGGCGGAACGTCACGGCGTGCCGTTGAACACGATGCGTACCTGGCTGCGCCGCAGCCTGATGAAGCTCAGGGAATGCCTGGAAAGATGACGCTGGCAGAGGACAATGGACCGGAACGTGGAGGCGACGACCTGTTCGCCGCCGAATATGTTCTTGGCGTTCTGCCGGCGGAAGAGCGGCAGATCGCATCCAGGCGCATCGACAGCGAGACAGAGTTCGCGCGGCTCGTCGATGGTTGGGAAGTTCACCTCTCGCCGTTGGGCGCCGGCTATCCGGAGATCGAACCGCCGGCTTCGGTGAAGCCGGCGATCGACCGCCGGCTGTTTTCATCCACCGCCGCCGCGCCCGCCGAACCGCGCGCCGGCCTGTGGTCCAGCCTCGCCTTCTGGCGTGGCCTTGCCGTGGCGGCTGTTGCCGCGCTGGCGCTCTATGTCGCCGTTCCCTATGTCAATCGGCCGGCCGAACAGCCGCAGGCGCGACTGGTCGCCTCGCTGGCCGCCGACGGCAGCGACGTCAAATATCTCGCCGTCTATGATTCCGAACGGCATGAAGTCAGCCTTTCGCATGTTTCCGGCGCGCTCGCCTCCGGCAAGGACTTCGAACTGTGGATGATCGAGGGCAAGAACGCGCCGGTCTCGATGGGCGTCATCCCGGCCGGTGCGACGGCGCACATTGGGGTCTCGCCCGCCACGCAGCAGAAACTCGCGCAGGGCGCCGTGCTGGCCGTCAGCCTCGAGCCTGCCGGAGGCTCGCCGACCGGCCAGCCGACCGGCCCCGTTGTTGCCGCAGGCGATCTGAAGGGCATCTGATCGACCCTCCGGATGGTGACAAGATAGAAATTACCCAGTCTATCTTCCATCACATATGTCTAATAGGCCCGTAAGCCGGAAAACCGTCGTGCTCGAAAATTTTTCCGCAATGCAAATAAATCTAAAACCAGGAAATAGTCTGAAACTCACGCATCTGTGTTCCGTATCTCCTCGCGTCCCCAAAAATGGGAAGAGAAACCCGAGGAGTCCAGATATCATGCGTAGATTCGCCACCCTTTTGCTCGCCGGTACGATCGCTGTCTCCGCGCTTGCCACGGCTGCTTATGCTGAAAACCCGATGGTCGGCGGCGCCGCCATGTTTGCCAACAAGACCATCGTCGACAACGCCGTCAATTCCAAGGATCACACGACGCTGGTCGCCGCCGTCAAGGCCGCCGGCCTGGTCGAGACGCTGCAGGGAGCCGGCCCGTTCACCGTCTTCGCGCCGACCAACGAAGCCTTCGCGGCACTGCCGGCCGGCACGGTCGACACGCTGCTCAAGCCCGAGAACAAGGACAAGCTCACCAAGATCCTGGCCTGCCACGTCATCGGCGCCAAGGCGATGGGGGCGGATGTGGCCGCGATGGCCAAGGCCGACGGCGGGACGCACAAGGTCAAGACGGTCGGCGGCTGCGAGCTGTCGCTCAAGGCCGATGGCGGCAAGGTCACCGTCACCGACGAGAACGGCAATGTCGCTAATGTGACGATCGCCGATGTCGAACAATCCAACGGCGTCATTCATGTCATCGACAAGGTTCTGCTCCCGAAAATGTGATGGGACCGAAAATGTAACAAGGCGCTTGCCGCGGACGAAACAGCAGGCAAGAGCTCTCTGTCGATCGCGTCGTCTCGCTCCCCGTGATCCGCAATCGGCACGCCTGCTCCGCGCCGTTCCACGGTCAGCCGTGAACGGTGCGGAGTGTCGTTTGAGGGCAACCGTCACCGGCTTTTGACTTTTGCGTGGCGGGTATAGTTTGGCAAAACGGACGACAGGAGGAACTGGTCATGAACCGTCGCGACTTTCTTTTGAGCGGTGCCGCCGCGATCGGCGTTGTCGGTGCCGCGGCAACGGTGCTTCGCATGGGCAGCCCGCAGGCCGCGCAGGCGGCCGAGAAATTCGAGGTCACCAAGACCGACGACGAATGGAAGGCCATCCTGTCGCCGGCCGCCTTCGACGTGCTGCGCAAGGAGGGCACCGAGTATCCAGGCACCAGCCCGCTGCTCAACGAACACCGCAAGGGCATCTTCGCCTGCGCCGGCTGCGACCTGCCGGTCTATCCCTCGGAGACGAAATTCGATTCCGGCACCGGCTGGCCGAGCTTCTGGCAAGAGATCGCCAATGGCATCGGCAAGACCGAGGACCGGTCGCTGGGCATGACCCGCACCGAAGTGCATTGCCGCCGCTGCGGCGGCCATCTCGGCCACGTCTTCGACGATGGCCCGGCGCCGACCGGCCTGCGCCACTGCATCAACGGCGTCGCGCTGACCTTCAAGCCCGCCACCGCCTGACGCTAGAGCAGTTCAGCGATTGGTAGAATCGCTGAACTGCTCTAACTATTTGTTTTTACGCAATTCCGGACGGAAAACCGCTACACACTTTTCCTGGAATTGCTCTAGCAAGGGCAATAAAAAACTCCGGGCTTTGCGGCCCGGAGTTTTTTGCGCTGTCAGCGTTTCAGGCGTGGACTGGAGGAGCTTCCTGAAACCGCTGCCGCGTATGGTTCTTTTGTTTCAGTGCCCGCCGCCTCCGCCACCACCGGGCGCGGCCGGCTTCCTGATCAGCATGGTGAACAGGCCAAGCGTCGCGAACAGCACCGTGAGCATGTAGAACACGTCCATGAAAGACAGCAGCGCCGCCTGTTGATGGACCATGCCCGACAATTTGGAGATCGCCGCACTGGTAGCGTCCAGGCCTGATGTCTGCTCGAAGTTGAGCGTCATGTTCTGCAGCTTCTGCTGGGCCGCCGCGCTGCCCCACTGCACGTGCTCGCCGAGCCTTGCGTAGTGGAAGGCATTGCGGTCGATCAGCACGGTGTTGATGAGGGCAAGGCCGACCGCACCACCGAGATTGCGGGTGAGGTTGAACAGGCCGGATGCATTCTTCAACCGGTCCGGCGGCAAGGTGCCGAGCGCGATGTTGTTGATCGGCACCATGCACAGCATCATCGAACAGCCGCGCAGGATCTGCGGGATGAGCAACTCATAAAAATCCCAGTCGGCGGTCAGGTGGGTCATCCACCATGTGCCGGTAGCGAAGCCGAAGAAGCCGATCATCATCATCAGCCGCAAATCCATCTTGCTCGACAGGATGCCGGAGATGGGCGCGGTGAAGAACATGGCTAGGCCGCTGACGAACAGCGCTTCGCCGATCATCATCGAATCGTAGCCGCGGATGCGCCCCAGGAAGACCGGATAGAGATAGGTCAGGCCATAGAGGCCGATGCCGATGACGAAGGAAAACAGCGAGCCGAAGGCGAAATTGATGTTGCTGAACGCCTTGAGGTCGACGATCGGTTCCTCGGCGGTGAAGACACGCCAGAAGAAGATCACCGCGCCGATGGTCATGATGATGGCGCAGATGAACACGGCCTGGTCTTGCAGCCAGTCGTTGTTCGGACCCTCTTCCAGCACGTACTCCATGCAGCCGAGGAAGGCGGCCATGCCGGCGAGGCCCCACCAGTCGAACTTCGAGAACAACTTGAGATTGGGCTTGTCGAAATCGATCAGCGACCAGGCCGCGGTCGCCACCAGAATGCCGGGCACGACATTGACCAGGAACAGCCAGTGCCATGAAAAGGCGTGGCTGATATAGCCGCCGACGGTCGGGCCGATGGTCGGCGCCAGCGTCGCCACCAAGCCGATCATCGGCGAGACGATGGCGCGGCGCGACGGCGGGAAGATGGTGAAGGCGGCAGCGAAGACGCTCGGGATCATGCCGCCGCCGATGAAGCCCTGCACGGCGCGGTAGACGATCATCTGGTCGATGTTGGTGGCGGTCGCGGCCAGCGCGCTGGCCGCGGTGAAGCCCGCGGCCGCGACGGTGAACAGCACGCGCGTCGACAGCATCCGGCTGAGGAAGCCCGACAGCGGGATCATGACCACCTCGGCGATCAGATAGGCTGTCTGCACCCACGGGATCTCGTCGGAGCTGGCGCTGAGGCCGGCCTGGATTTCGGCCAGCGAGGCCGAGACGATCTGGATGTCCAGGATCGCCATGAACATGCCGAACACCATCGCCAGGAAGGCAATGACGCGTCGCGTCGAAATCGTGTCGGGAACCGCCGGCATGGCCGGTGGCGATCCTGCGGTGATGGTTGCGGTTGCCATGTCCTAAGCCTCCTTGAGGCAGGCCGGGCGGCCAGGTGCTTCAATCAGCCACCAAGCCGCCCTCCGAAAAGCGATCAGTTACTGGTCGCGGCAGGCGCCGTGCGGCTGTCGACGGCGACGACGACGCTCAAGCCCGCGCGCAGCTTGCCGGTTTTCAGCGCATCGGCCGGCACGTCGATGCGGACCGGCACGCGCTGCACCACCTTGGTGAAGTTGCCGGTGGCGTTTTCCGGCGGCAGCAGCGAGAACACCGCGCCCGACGCCGGCGCCAGCGAGGAGACGGTCCCCTGGATGGGGTGGCCGTCGATGGCGTCCACCGAGATGTTGACCTTTTCGCCGGGAACCAGCCGGGCAAGCTGCGTCTCCTTGAAGTTGGCGACGATGTAGAGCTTGTCCATCGGCACGACCACGGCGAGCTTCTGGCCGGGGCTGACCAGATCGCCCTGTTCGACGGAGCGGTTGCCGACGACGCCGTCATACGGCGCCTTGAGCACGGTGAAAGAGAGATCGCGCGCGGCCTTGTCGCGGCCGAGCTGCAAGGAGGCAAGCGTGCTCGCCGATTCGGCACGCTGTGCCTCGAGCACGCCGATATTGGCCTGCGCAGCGGCGATCTGCGCGTCGGCGCCGACGAGAGCGGCCTTGGCCTGGTCGAGCGCGGTCTGGGCGTCGTCCAGCTGTGCCTGCGTGCCGACATGCGTCTTGACCAGTTGCGCGGCGCGCTGCTGGGCGCGGCCGGCATTGTCGGCGGCGGCCTGGTCGGCGACCTTCTGCGCCTGCGCCTGCTGCAGGGAGGCCTGCGCGGCCTTGGTCTGCGCGTCGATGCGGTCGAGCGTCTTGGCCAGTGTGGCGATCTGCGCCTCGGCCTGGGCAACGGCGATCTTGTAGTCGCCGGCATCGATCGTCAGCAGCGGATCGCCGGCCTTGACCTGCTGGTTCTCGCTGACCAGGAGCTGATCGACATAGCCGGAAATTTTTGGCGAGACGAACGCCATGTCGGCCTGGACATAAGCATCGTCCGTGGAGATCATGAAGCGGCCCGTGGTCCAGTAATCATAGCCGTACCAGGCGCCACCGCTCAAAAGGGCAAGGCCGATGATCGGCAGCAGGAAAGAACGCACCGAGCGCTTCTTCTTGGCCGGAGCTTCAGCCTCCGGCGGCGGTGCGACGACTGGCTGGACATGCACATCGGGCGCTTCCGTCGCCGGGGCAACCTTGGCGTTGGGGAAAGGACGGACTTCGGCGGTGACGGACGTATTCGAGGACATGACATCTCTCTAAAGTTATAATACTGAACCGTTCGGTTCGATCTGGGCGTTGACATAGCGCGTAAAGAGGACCATATCAAGGGGCAATCGAACCGGTTGGTTCGAATTATTTTCGGGGTGTGATTTTTATGGTTGAGACTGTGCGCAACGCCGAAGCCGACCAGTGCGAGGATCTGCTGGATGGTCTGCGCCGTGGCCGCCCGGCAGCCGGACAGGATCCGGTCAAGCGCAGCCAGATCATCGACGGTGCCCGCCGCGTCTTCATCGAAAAGGGCTTCGAGGCCGCCTCGATGAACGACATCACGCGCGAGGCCGGTGTCTCCAAGGGCACCATCTATGTCTACTTCGCCAACAAGGAAGAGTTGTTCGAGGCGCTGATCGAGGAAGAGCGCGGCACCATCTTCAAGAACATGTACGACATGCTCGACCGCGCCGACGATTTGCGCCAGACGCTGGTCAAGTTCGGCAAGGTCCTGTCGATGAAGCTCACCTCGGCCAGGGTCATCCAGGCGCAGCGCACGGTTATCGGCGCCTCCGACAGAATTCCGGACATGGGCGCGCGTTTTTACGAACGCGGGCCCAAGCGCGGCCATGACAAGGTGGTGGTCTTCCTCAACGCCGCCATCGAGCGCGGCCTGCTCGAGATCGACGATGTCGACCTCGCCGCCTATCAGTTCACCGAACTATGCCTGGCCGGTCTTTTCCGGCAGTGCATCTTCGCCTACCGCACCAAGGCACCGACCCAGGACGAGATCGATCACATTGTCCGGTCGGGCGTCGGCATGTTCCTCAAGGCCTACGGCACCGAAAGGCTGGCAGAGGAAGAAAACAGCTCACACTCGCCCTGACAGGAATCTCCGAAACGGCCGTCCAGTGGCCGATTTTTTGCGGAGGGCGGCTTGACCTCAAGGCGCGGAGCGTCAACGTCTGGATCTGGGTAGAACCGATCATTCGGCGGGAATGGTTCTCGTTCGCGAGCGTGAGGGCAGATCGGGATGGGCGTTCCGAAGCTCCAGAATCAGATGCGACGCATCGTGGCGGACTTCAACGCCGGTCGCCACGAGCAGGCACGGTTGCTTTGCGGGGAGGCTCTTCGCGAGGCGGCTGACGACCCTGCCCTCAACCACCTTATGGCTGCCGTTCTTTTCGCCAAGGGAGAGATATTGCAAGCCCGCGCCCATATTCAGGCAAGTCTGGCGATCCGGGCTGACAACGCATCCGCTCAATTGCTCGCCGGCCGCTTGGAACGGGCGGCGCGGGATTTTGACCAAGCACTGTTCCATATCTCACGCGCCGCGGAATTGGCGCCTGGCGCCGCTGTGCTCATCGAGCAGGCGCGCACGCTCGATGAGGCAGGCGACCGGGCCCATGCGCTCGAGGTATGGCGACAGCTGACACTTGCCGATCCCTTTTCGGCGGAGGCGGCAGCACGCCTGGGCCGCATGCTGTTCGAGGACGGAATGCCCGCCGATGCGGCACCCTTGCTGGAGCGGGCCGTAAAGGGAAGCGCGCCCGCATCGGCATGGTTCGACCTCGCCCTTGTCAGGCAGGATCTGCATGATCATGTGGGGGCAGCGGCCGCCTATCGCAAAGCGCTGGAGATACGCCCCGACGACGCCGAGGCGGCGGTCAATCTGGGGGTAGTGCTTCAGGAAGCGGGCGATATGGACGCCGCGATCGAGGCCTTTCGAACGGCCTACGGGCAGCGCGCCACAACCTTTGGCACCATCGCGATGGCCCTGACGTCAGCGCCGCACGGCAAGCTTTGGATCGATCGCGAAACGTTGAAGGGCTTGCTTGGTAAAAACAAAAATTAGGTCGGGTCGCATTTGGAGCGGCGGCACTCGAATCGGAGCTCTAGCGGGCGCGTTTCACGCGAAACTGCTTACGGTAGACACCGGGTTCGGCAAGAACATCGGCGACGGTTTTTTCATAGGAGGCTTTGCGCGCGACATCGAAGCTTTCGAAAACGAGTTCGGGGGCGGCGCGCGGCACGGGAAAGCATTGCGCGATCGGCGTGCCCTTTGCTAGCACGCCGGAGAAACCCTGGTCGGTCCAAATCGCCGGGAAATTGATGCCGGCGTCCTGGAAGTGATCCGAATCGACGACACCAGTCACCAGGCGGAAAGGAAGATCATCGCGGTTGACCGGATGGGTGGCGAAGAGGGACCAGCCTTCCTCCAACTCGATCGTCCAGAAACTGTTGAATTTTATCGCCGCCAGCCCATTCGACAACGGTGCGCCGGCGAGCTGTTCGGCGACATGGAAGCTGAGCGGCGAACGCGGATGGCCCTTCGTTGACGGCTCGGCGATGTCCCACCGCCATTCAAAGGCCCCGTTCTCAACTGTCACATCGCATGGCAGCAGGATCATGAAGCCATGTGTCATCGCATCAACGAAGGGCGGACACTGTTTTACTGTCCTGATCTCTCGCCCATGGATTTCCGAATAGGCTTTCGGAGGCATCTTGCGGAGCCAGTCAGGCAGCATGCCACGCGCCGGAACCGGCCGGGGGAGCATTTCGGCAAGCGCGGGATCACAACGAAAAACGATACGCATCCGGTTGCCCTCGAACGGCACTGCGATGTTGACGGATTGCCAGGGCGCGGTCAACGTATGCGCGCACGACGACTAGCCGCCATTCGCCGCGAGCACGATGGCGGCCTGCAATTCCTCCAGGCCTTCGCCCTTTTCCGATGATGTCGCCAGCACGAACGGGAACGCCGCCGGACGCTTCTTGATCTTTTGCAGCGTCTCCTCGATCAGCCGCGGCACGCCGGCGGCCTTGATCTTGTCGGTCTTGGTCAGCACGATCTGGTAGGATACCGCCGCCTTGTCGAGCAGCGACAGCACCTCGTCGTCCTTGGCCTTGATGCCGTGGCGGGCATCGATCAGCACATAGACCCGCTTCAGCGTGACGCGGCCCTTGAGATAGTCGAAGACCAGCTTGGTCCACTCGTCGACTTTCTCCTTGGGCGCGGTGGCGTAGCCGTAGCCCGGCATGTCGACGAGCGCCATCGGCGGCAGGTCGGTGCCCTCGCCTGAAAATCCGTCCGGCACGAAATAGTTGAGTTCCTGCGTGCGCCCCGGCGTGTTGGAGGTGCGCGCCAGCCCCTTCTGGTTGACCAGGGCGTTGATCAGCGACGACTTGCCGACATTGGAGCGGCCGGCAAAGGCGATCTCCGGCGGCCCTTCCGGCGGCAGGAACTTCATGGCCGGCACGCCGCGGATGAAGATCCATCCGCGCGTGAACAGGTCGGTTTGGATCGCGGTGCTGTTGGGAACGTTCAAGCTGCTGCCTCCAGTAGAGAGATATCGGCGCTCCTGATGGCGTCGAGATTGCGGCCGATCTTGTCCACCGGCCAGTCCCACCATGCCACCGCCAGCAGCCGTCGGATCGTCCTGTCGTCGAAACGCATCTTCACCACTTTCGCGGCGTTGCCGGCAACGATCGCATAGGGCGGCACGTCGTGCGTCACCACCGATTTGGCGGCGATGATGGCGCCATGGCCGATTTCCACACCGGGCAGGATCACGGCCTCCATGCCGATCCAGACATCGTTGCCGACCATCGTGTCGCCGCGCAGTTCCTTCGACCATGTCTGGGGGTCGAAACCCTTTTCCCAGCCATGGCCGAAAATGTTGAACGGATAGGTCGAGAAGCCGGACATGGCGTGATTGGCGCCGTTCATGATGAAGCGCGCGCCCTCGGCGATGGCGCAGAACTTGCCGATGATGAGCTTGTCGCCGATGAAGGGATAGTGATGCAGCACGCATTTTTCGGCGAATTTGTCCGGTCCGTTCGGGTCGTCATAATAGGTGAAGTCGCCGATCTCGATGTTCGGCTCTGTCACCAGAGGCTTCAGGAAGCCGACGCGCGTGTGCATCGGGATCGGGTGCTTGATGCCGGGGTTGGGTCCGTCCATGTCGAAGTCCGTCCAGGAAGTGATAGCCACGCGGATCCGCAATCCGCGCGCCTGGTCAAAATAACGTGATCCGCCCTATAGCACCAATCGGCTGACGAGCGAGCGTTCCTTGCCCGCCACGCTCATTTGTTGCCGCGGCAGATCACGATCGGGTTGGACAGCGCGCTGTCGAAACCACTGCCCTGATAGACCTGAACGTTCGACGCTCCGGGCGGCAGCATGAAGCTGCCTTCGACGACCTTCTGATCTCCCGCCATCGTGTGAAGATCCCAGCTAAACGTGCAGAACTGCGGCGGTGCCTTGGGTTCGACATGGCTGCAGTTGAGCTGCGCGCCGCCCAGCATGGCGCCGCCGCCGCAGCTGACCGCATCCTTCGCGGCAGCGGCGCCGGGGCACCCAACGAGAGCCGTGAGAGCCGCGATCCTGATCCAATCCATCGCCAAAATCCTTGCCGGCAAATCCACATCACCACGCGGCTTTTGCATGCCGTGGCCCATGCGTTTTTTCTTCCCCGGGGCTTAATCGGTCTTGCGCGGGGCGTCCAGCAGGATTATGTGCATGATGATAATAAGCATGCTCACGAAAAGTTGCCACCCGACCCCGACCTCCTCCCATGCCCTCTTCCCCCAATATCAGCTTCGTGCTGCACGACGTCGCGCGCCTGCTTCGCAAGCGGTTCGAGCAGCGGTCACGCGCATCGGGGCTGACCCGCGCCCAATGGCAGGTGCTGGCCTTCCTTTCGCTGCATGAAGGCATCCACCAGAACAAGCTCGCCGACCTCATCGAGATCGTGCCGATCACGCTCGCCCGGCTGCTCGACAAGATGGAGGCGCGCGGCTTCATCGAGCGCCGGCCCGATCCCGTCGACCGCAGGGCATGGCTGCTTTACCTGACACCGCGGGCCCGTCCGCTGCTCGAGATCATGCGCGGCAACGGCCAGAAAACACGAGACGAGGCCTTCGCCGGCCTTTCGTCCGAAACACAGCAGCATCTGCTGCAAACCCTAAGCTTGATCAAATCCAATCTGCTCGCGGCTTGCACCCAGCCAGCCGTCGACCGGGAGAAAGTACATGGCTGAATCGACATCCCCCAAGAAGCCTGCCGGAGACGAAACACCGGCGGGTCGGACCGACCAGATTATCCAGCTCGACAGTGAGCGCGAACAGCGGCGGGCCACCGCCGTCATCGAAAATGACGAACTGGAAGCGCCGGTCGCCCTGGAGCCGGCGGCGCTGGAGGCTCCGGCCAAGGAGCCGCCGCCACGGCAGGCCCCTGCCGCCGTCGCCCCTCCTGTTCCGGTCAAACCGAAGCGCAGCCTGGCGCGGCCCGTCCTTTTTGCCCTGCTTCCCGTCGCGCTTGGCTTCGGCGGCTATTATTATGTCACCGGCGGTCAGCTGATGACGACCGACAATGCCTATATCCAGGCTCAGTCGCTCGGCGTCTCCACCGACGTCTCCGGCACGGTGCAGGAGATCGACGTGCATGAGAACCAGGCGGTCAAGAAGGGCGACGTGCTGTTTCGCCTGCGGCCGGCCTCCTTCGAGACCGCTCTCGCCGCCGCCCAGGCCCAGCTCGGCACCGTCCGCAACCAGGTGCTGACCCTGGAGGCGAGCTACCAGCAGTCGCTGTCGCAGATCGAGCAGGCGCAGGCCGACATTCCCTATTACGAAGCCGCCTTCCAGCGGCAGCAGGATCTGCTCAAGACCTCCACCGCCTCGAAGGCGTCTTTCGACAGCGCCCAGCACGATCTCGTCGCCGCGCGCCAGAAAGTGTCCGTCGCCAAGGCGCAGGCGCAGGCCACGCTCGCCCAGCTTGGCGGCGACGCCAACCAGCCGGTGGAGAAGAACCCCTTCTACCTCCAGGCCCAGTCGAGCGTCGACGACGCGCAGCGCAACCTCGCCGATTCCGTTGTCAAGGCACCGTTCGACGGCACCGTCACCAATGTCGACGCGCTGCAGGTCGGCAAGTACCTGCCGGCTTCGCAGCCGGCGTTCAGCCTGGTCTCGTCGACCGATCTGTGGATCGCGGCGGAACCGAAGGAAACCGATCTGACCTATGTGCGTCCCGGGCAGACGGCGACGATCAGCGTCGACACCTATCCCGGTGCCGTCTGGCACGGCAAAGTTGCCTCGATCAGTCCCGCCTCGTCGTCGAGCTTCTCGCTGCTGCCGGCGCAGAACACCACCGGCAACTGGGTCAAGGTCGTGCAGCGCATCCCGATGCGCGTCACCATCGCTGACATCGACGGCAAACCACCGCTGCGCGGCGGCATGAGCGCCGTGGTCGACGTCGACACGGGCCATTCACGCGGCCTGCCGGACTTCGTCACCAATCTCATCGGCCTGTTCGGACAAAAGTCATGACCAGCGCGTCCGCGACAGGTGCCACGCCGGTGGTCGCCAATCGCGGCGCCATCACCGCCTGCGTGATCCTGGCCGTCATCATGCAGGCGCTGGACACGACCATCGCCAATGTCGCGCTGCCCTATATCCAGGGCAGCGTCTCGGCCAGCGCCGACCAGATCAACTGGGTGCTGACCTCCTACATCGTGGCGGCGGCGGTGATGACGCCGCCTTCCGGCTACCTTGCCAACCGCTTCGGCCGCAAGCGCATCCTGTTGACCTCGATCACCGGCTTCGTCGTCGCCTCGGTGCTGTGCGGTTTCGCGCAGTCGCTGCCGCAGATCGTCGGCTTCCGCCTGCTGCAGGGCCTGTTCGGCGCGGCGCTGGTGCCGCTGTCGCAGAGCATCCTGCTCGATATCTACAGCGTGGAAGAGCGCGGCTCCGCCATGGCGCTGTTCGGCGTCTCGGTGATGGTCGGGCCGGTGCTGGGGCCTGTCATCGGCGGCTGGCTGACCGAGAATGTCAGCTGGCGCTGGGTGTTCTACATCAACGTGCCGATCGGCGCGCTGGCCTTCGCCGGCGTGTCTCTGTACGTCTTGGAAACCAAGCTGGATTTCAAGGCAAGGCTGGATTGGCTGGGTTTCGGCATGCTCAGCATCACCATCGCCGCCTTGCAGATGTTTCTCGATCGCGGCGAGCAGCTCAACTGGTTCTCGTCATCCGAGATCCTCGTCGAGGCGCTGATCTGCGCTTCGGCCTTCTACATCTTCCTCGTCCACACCTTCACCGCCCGCAACACCTTCGTCAATCCGAGGCTGTTCCTCGACCGGAATTTCGCCGTCGGCATGATCTTCATCTTCATCATCGGCATCACCTATCTCGCCTCGCTGGCGCTGATGACGCCCTATCTGCAGACGCTGATGGGCTATCCCGTGGTGACTGCCGGCATCGTCATGGGGCCGCGCGGGCTTGGCACGATGGCCTGCATGTTCCTGGTCGGCAGGCTGATCGGCAAGGTCGACACGCGCTGGCTGCTGCTCATCGGCCTGCTGATCACCGCCTGGGCGATGTACGACATGACCGGCTGGACGCCTGACGTTTCGCAGTGGACCATCATCTCCACCGGCTTCATCCAAGGTGCGGGCCTGGGCTTCCTGTTCGTGCCGCTGACCACCATCACCTTCGCCACGCTGGCGCCGGAGCGGCGCGCGGAAGGCACCGGTCTTTACAATCTGTCGCGCAACATCGGCTCCAGCGTCGGAATATCGGTGGTCACCGCGCTTCTGACGCAGAATGTGCAGATCAACCACGCCAACATCGCCGCCTATGTAACGCCCTTCAACCAGGCGTTCAGCGATCCGGCGATCTTCCAGGCGATGAACCCTTATACCGCCGCCGGCCGCGCCGCGCTCGACGGCGTGGTGACGCTGCAGGCGACTGTTATCAGCTACATGAACGACTTCAAGCTGATGATGATCCTGTCGCTGGCGGCAATCCCGCTGGTGCTCCTGCTGCGCAAGCCGGGGACGCCGGCCAAGGTCGACCACAGCGCCGTCATGGAGTGATGTGGCGGAAGCGGTCGGGCTTCGAACGCCGGGGTCCTGTCGTCCCTCACAGCAAGAAACCGGGGCCCTGTGAGGGACGACAGGACCCCGGCCTCGCCGATACGGCTTCGCAAGAAACATGGCACCTCGTCATGAGGCGGGGATGGCGGACCGGGAAAGCCCCAACGATCCGCCGCCGCCCCCTTTTCGCCGGAAGCCGCTACTTCGGCAACAGAACCTTGTTGACGACGTGAATGACGCCGTTCGACTGGTTGACGTCGGCGATCGTCACCTTCGACTCGCCGCCGGACTCGTCCATGATGTAGAGCTTGCCCTTCTTGACTTCGGCGGTGAGCGTGTCGCCCGAGACGGTCTTCATCTCGTATTTGCCGCCCATCGCCTTGGCCTTCTTCATCATCTCGGCGCCCGAAATCTTGCCGGCCACGACATGCGCGGTCAGCACCTTGGTGAGCTTGTCCTTGTTTTCGGGCTTCAGCAGCGTGTCGACCGTGCCGGCCGGCAGCGCCGCGAAAGCTTCGTTGGTCGGGGCAAACACGGTGAACGGGCCGGCGCCCTGCAGCGTGTCGACCAGGCCGGCGGCCTTGACGGCGGCGACCAGCGTCGTGTGGTCCTTCGACTTGACCGCGTTCTCGACGATGGTCTTGGTGGCGTACATCGGCGCGCCTCCGACATTCGGGTTCTTGGCATAGGCCGGCGCGGCAATCGCCATGCCGGCGATGAGGGCTGATAGGGCGATGGTCCTGAATGTGGGCAAGCGCATGTGGTCTTCCTCCGGTGAGGGCTGATCGGAATTGATAGCCTTTGGAAATGCACACGCAGTCACGCCCCGCGAGCGGCTTCAGTTTCGCCGATCACGGGAACGTGAACAGAGGCTTGCCTGAACGAAAAAAGCGCCGGACGAGCCGGCGCTTTTGACATTGGGTTGTGTTCTCGAAGCCGGCTATTCCGCCGGCGAAGGTTTCTTGCGGAACAGCGCCACCAGATTGTCCCAGAGCTCGATCTTGGCGCCCTGGCGCTTCATGATCACGCCCTGCTGCAGGATCGACAGCGTGTTGTTCCAGGCCCAGTAAATGACCAGACCCGCCGGGAACCCGGCCATCATGAAGGTGAAGATGACGGGCATCCAGGTGAAGATCGCGGCCTGCGTCGGATCCGGCGGCGTCGGGTTCATGCGCATCTGCAGGAACATGGTGACGCCCATGATCAGCGGCCAGACGCCGATCATCAGCATGTGCGGCAGGGTGACCGGAACGAGGCCGAACAGGTTGAACAGCGAGGTCGGATCGGGCGCCGCCAGATCCTGGATCCAGCCGAAGAACGGCGCGTGCCGCATCTCGATGGTGATGTAGAGCACCTTGTAGAGCGAGAAGAAGACCGGGATCTGCAGCGCTACCGGCCAGCAGCCGGCGAGCGGATTGATCTTCTCGGTCTTGTACAGCTCCATCATCGCCTGCTGCTGCTTCATCTTGTCGTCCGCGTATTTCTCGCGGATCTCGAGCATCTTCGGCTGCACCTTCTTCATGTTCGCCATCGACGCGTAGGACTTGTTGGCGAGCGGGAAGAAGATGGCCTTGACGATGACGGTGGTGGCCAGGATCGCCAGGCCGAAATTGCCGAGGAATTTGTAGAGCGTGTCGATCAGCCAGAACATCGGCTTGGTGATGAAGTGGAACCAGCCCCAGTCGATCAAGAGGTCGAACCGCTTGATGTGGCGTTCTTCGGCATAGGCGTTGATCTTGGCGACTTCCTTGGCGCCGGCGAAGACCTCGGTCTCGACGGTCGCCGACTGGCCGGCCTCGACATTGATCGGGTCGGTCAGGAAGTCGGACTGGTAGCGGTGGCGGCCATCCTCGAAATAGGCATAGCGCGGCTGGAACGGCTGCTTCTCGGTCGGCACCAGCGTGACGGCCCAATATTTGTCGGTGATGCCGAGCCAGCCGTCGGTCGACTTGCCGGGCTGGTACTGCTTGTCCTTCTCGACCGACGCGTATTTGTGTTCCTGCAGGCCTTCCGTGCCGGTGAAGCCGATCAGGCCTTCATGCAGCACATAGGTGCTGGCGACGGCCGGCTTGTCGTAGCGCGTGACGCGGCCGTAGTTGAACAGCGAAACCGCGCTCGATCCGGCATTCTGCACCGTGTCCGACACCGTGAACATGTAATTGCCGTCGACGGAGAAGGTGCGCTTGAAGGTCAGGCCCTTGTCGTTGGTGTAGGTGAGCGTCACCGGCGTCGACGGGGTCAGCGTCGGATTGCCGTCCACGCTCCACACCGTTTCGGCGCCCGGCACCGCACCGGTCTTGTCGTTGCCGACAAAGCCGATCTCGGCGAAATAGCCGGTGGGCAGCGCTTGCGGGTTGAGCAGTTCGATCTCGGGCGAATTCTTGTCGACGGTCTCGGTGTAGTGCTTGAGCTTGAGGTCGTCGAGGCGCGCGCCGGTCAAATTGATCGAGCCCTCGACGCTCGGCGTATCGATCTTGACGCGCTTCGAAGTCGCCAGTGCCTGGTCGCGGCCGGCCGCGGTGACGACGTCGCCGCCCGGCGCGTTGGGAATGGCGCCGGGAGCCGGGGCGGGCGTTGCCGCACCCGGGTTGGCCGCCTCGGCCGCTTTCTTCTGCTCTTCCACGCGCTGCTGCTCGATGCGAGCCGCCTCGCGTTGCTGCTCGCTGCGCGGCAGGACATAAAAATACTGCCACAGCGCCAGGATCAGCACCGACAGGGCGATGGTGATGAAGAAGTTCCGGTTGTTTTCCATCGAGAGCCCTTGGCCTATCGTGTTCCGCGAATCCGGCGGGAGAGTTCGGCCTTCAACTGGCCGAAGGGGGCGCGCAGCGCATCATCGCGCCCGACGATGACATAATCATTGCCGGGCACCATGTCATCTGCGGCATGGACGCGGACGGCCTCTTTCAGCCGCCGCCTGACGCGGTTGCGCACAACAGCGTTGCCGACCTTCTTGGTGACGGTGTAGCCGACGCGCGGCATCCCGCCGTCGCCGCGGTCGAGGACCTCGACGAGGAAAAACCGTCCGCGTCGCTTTTCACCACGACGGACGGCCAGGAATTCCGCGCGTTTCAGAAGCCGCTTGGGATTTTGCCCCACTGGCTTGCCGGTTGCGGGCAACGATCTCGTCTCGCTTAGGCGCTGAGCCGCTTGCGGCCGCGGTTGCGGCGAGCTGCGACGACCCCACGGCCACCCTTGGTGGCCATGCGAGCACGGAAGCCGTGCCGGCGTTTGCGGACGAGTTTGGACGGTTGGTAGGTACGCTTCATTTGTTTTAATACCGCGGGGTGCGGCCCTTCTTGATTCTGTCACTTTGTAACAGGAGCTTTGCCGGGCCGGTTTTGGCGCGATCGAAACCGCGCCGGGACGAATGGCCCGAGCGTGAGCGGGCTTATAGAAAGAAGGGTTTTGGAAGTCAATCCGGCGTCGGCGCGCTAAAGACGCACCTCTTTTGGAGCATCTATTTTTCCGACCAAGGGAGAAATTGGCAAAAAAGCCGTAATCGCCTAATCTTGGCTGATCAAGTGATTGTGAAGATCGAGTCGCATGAGCGAAGCCAGCCAAGCAGGGGAAGGGACCGGAACGGCATCAGCCGCCGTCCGCACGGTACCCCTGTCGCGCGGTTTGTCGACGAAGCTGCTGCTGCTCACCATCGTTTTCGTGCTGCTGGCCGAAGTGCTGATCTTCCTGCCCTGGATCGCCAGCTATAGGTTGAGCTGGCTCAAGGAGAGGCTGAGCACGGCCGCCGCCGTGTCGATCGTGCTGGTGCAGGGCGAGTCGACCTCGCTGTCGCGCACGGCCCAGAACGACGTGCTGATGGCCATCGGCGCCAAGGCGATCGCGGTGCGCGACGGCGGTGTCTCGCGGCTTCTGGTGGTGGCCGACATGCCGCCACAGGTCGACGAACACATCGATCTCGCCAGCATCGGCATGGTCAAGGGCATGACCGGCGCGCTGGACACGCTGTTTTTCGGCGGCGACCGGATGCTGCGGGTTTTTGGACCGGTCGGCGACAGCGACAAGGAGTTCGAGCTGATCATGCCGGACTACTCCCTGCGCAAGGCCATGCTCATCTATTCGCGCAACGTCGCCTTCGTCTCGCTCCTGATCTCGCTGTTCACGGCCATGCTGGTTTATGCCGCGATCGACCTGATCATGATCGGCCCGATCCGCACCATGACGCGTTCGATGCTGTCCTTTTCCCAGGCCCCCGACGATCCTGGGCGGATCATTCACCCCGCCGATCGCGCCGACGAGATCGGCGTGGCCGAACGCGAACTGTCGCAGATGCAGGAGCGGCTGCAAAAGATGCTGGCCGAGCAGAAGCATCTGGCCGACCTCGGCCTCGCCGTATCGAAGATCAATCACGATATGCGCAACATTCTGGCCTCGGCCCAGCTGCTGTCGGACCGCCTGCGCCAGGTCAAGGATCCGACCGTGCAGGCCTTCGCGCCGAAACTGGTGCGCGCGCTCGACCGCGCCGTCGCCTATTCGGAGGGCGTGCTTCATTACGGCCGCACGCAGGAGCCGCCGCCCTCGCGCCGCAGGGTGCGGCTGCGCCAGCTTGTCGAGGACGTGCACGGCCTGCTGGCGATCGAGGAGGGCATCGAGTTCATCAACGCCGTCGAGACGGCGTTCGAGGTGGACGCCGATTCCGACCAGTTGTTCCGGGTGCTCACCAATCTTTGCCGCAACGCGGTGCAGGCGATGGCGGCCGATACCGAAAGCGCCGTGGTGCGCCGGCTGGCGGTCTCGGCCGAGCGCATGGGCAGTGTCAGCCGCATCGCCGTCACCGACACCGGCCCCGGCCTGCCGCCGAAGGCGCGCGAAAACCTGTTCGCGGCCTTCCGCGGCTCCGCGCGCAGCGGCGGCACCGGTCTTGGCCTGGCCATCGCGCATGAACTGATCCGCGCGCATGGCGGCACTGTGGAATTGGTCGAGTCGATTGGCGGGCGCACGACATTCGCCGTCACCATCCCCGACCAGCCGGTGCGCCTCGACCAGGCCCGTGGCAGCCTGCGCCGCCCGGCCTGACGGCGTCCGGCCGTTTACTGAGGATTACTCGCCTTCCGGACCCGCCGCTCTTCCCTGACCTTGCCCGATTGTCCGCCGTCTGGATTCAGGCTGATCCCACGGCTCGAAGTGCCGGGATCGGCGCCGGCATCGCTGGATGACAGGCTTGCGACAAAACTTTTGCCGGATCGGCTTGCTTTTCGCAAATTCAGTCGTTAGGGAACTGCACACATTCGCGGCCGGTCTTTCGGATCGGATCGCGGGGCCGTCGAAAACATGGCCTGATGCGCGCCCGTAGCTCAGCTGGATAGAGCACCAGACTACGAATCTGGGGGTCAGGAGTTCGAATCTCTTCGGGCGCGCCATTTCAGTACAGAACTATGAGCGCCGACGCCGCCGATTCTTCGCTGGAAGCGGCAACGAGGGTTCGCAGCAGTTCCGAACTCGATCCCATGATCCATGATTGCGACCGCCGCCGCTGCCAATCTTGGACGTGCTTCTTCTAACTCTTTGTTTTTACGCAATTCCGGACGGAAAGCCGCTACACACTTTTCCTGGAACGGCTCTAGATTGCTCGAAGTGCGGCAGAGCGCCGCTTCTCGCGACAGATATCCGCTATCGCTAGCGGGAGACCGCGGCGCCCTTGTCGGTCCAGGTGGGCGGCAGGCCGAAGCGGGCGGCGACCATTCCCGGAATGCCGGGAGCCGTTCCGAACGCCTTGCAGGCATCGTGTTTCGGATCACCGCCGAGCGAGGCCCGCAGTCTTTGCATCGATGGTATCGCCGGCATTCCCTTGAACGGGTCCTTGCCCTTGAGCAGCATGCGGCTGAAGTCAGCGGCGAAGGCCGAAGAGAGCGAATACGCATCCCCCACCGTGGACACCCGAGCCTTGGTCGTGATTATGTTTGCACCGCGCGACCAGAGCATGGCTGCCTTCTGGGAACTGTCCTTGTCGACGGCCTCGGCCTCGATGGCCAGGCCGCCGAGGCCGATCGGAAGCCGGGGGACTGGAACGCCGAGCCCCGCCACCGAGGCGCCGAGCGACGCAACGACGGAACCCGCCGCCGCCGTACGATTGGTCGCAACGATGTCGGTGACGGTAGCGTGGACGATGAGGTCCGCTGGCAGGCTCGGGGCCACGACCTGGAAGCGGTCGCTAAGGTCAGTGCAGAGCGCCCGGTCGACCGCGTTGGCGACGAGCGCCAGGTCTTTGGGATCGAAGCCACTGCTGCCGATCTGCGTCGCGGTCGGTACAATGCGCACGGTCTGTGCGGCGAGCACCGGCGCCGAATCCACACGCAATCTCGCTTTTGCGAGGATGCCCGTGGATGGGCTCATTCCGGCGTAGGAACTGAGGGACGTACCCTGGGGCAAGGGCACACTCGTGCAGGCGGACAACCACAGGGCCGCGCAGAGCGCTGCTCGCGGCCGCATTTCAAGTCGTCGAAGCTTCAGGATCATTGTCAAATCGTCTGAACCGGCATCATGGGTTCAGCTCTAGCGGCCCCAGCGTTAATCGCGGTAAAGGCAGTGTAAAGTTGGGTAAAACCCACGATCGGCACGGATCTTCAGCCGGCGCATACGTCGCCGGAAGCGCCAGCGTGATGGTGCGGCCAGCGGGGCGTTTCGCCTCAGAACCGTACGCGGGCCGGAGGAAACTTGTTTCATCGGGCCGGCAGCCCAGCCATCAAAAGAGGTGCAGTATTGGTTTGAGGAGCTTTGCGGATTGCAACGACTCGATGAGTTCGGACCCGGGGATTGCAAGGAGAAAGCAGGAACTGTCGATAGCGGTACGCTTCAGCGCAACCGGGTTGAACGTCCTGGGCAATTGATGCGCGACGTCGCCAACGCTTCGTCCGAAGCGAGGGAGGAAGGCGGGCACCTCATGGCAATATTCCCGGTAGGCATCGCCAAAAAGCCCGTCAAGAGCAATCGATTCGCGGCCTGAGACATAAGCGAATACCAGATACCCAAACAGGAAGTAGAAGGCCGCAATCGCCACTGACCCGAAAATCAGGCCGATGCCGGCAAGCCCTAGGGAAGAAAAGAAGTACAGCGGATTGCGGGTGTGGTTATAAGGGCCGTTCGTTATGAGTTCCCGGTTCTTGCGTCCGCCTATATACAGCGATGCCCAGCACCGACCGGCGACACATATTATGATAAATGCGGAGCCAATAAGCTCCATGCCTTGGCGAGGAAGAGTCTCCGGCGGCCAGGCGCTCTGCGACAATAGGACCGGCGTCAAAAGTAATGGCACGGCCAGCCAGAGGAACCGCATCCTCTTGCCCTGCTGAAACACCGTCGTGGTCACCGACATCAGTCCACTCTCTCGCATTTGAAGAACCGGGGTCGCGGTCCAGCTTTAGCGATGCCAGCGTTAATGGCGGTAAAGGCAGTGTAAAGTTGGGTAAACCTTGCCATCAACCTCGATCGTTGGCCGGCTGCCGAGGAATCTCCAGCATGATGGCCAAGCCGCCGACGTCCGGCAGCGACGCGTATACGCGCCCGCCATGGCGCTCGATTGCCTGTCTCGCGATCGCAAGGCCAAGACCGTACCCGCCTCTGGGTGCCGCGTCGTTGCCGCGGGAGAATGGCTGGAAGATTCGTTCGAGTTCGTCTCGCCTGACGCCCGGCCCCTGATCCACGACGCACACCTTGAGGAGGTGTTCCGTGGTCTCGCATTGCACGATGATTTGCGAATGTTCGGCGGTGTATTTGACGGCGTTGCGAATGACGTTTTCCAGCGCCCGGCAGATCAGCTCGCCTTCGACCTCGGCAAGAAAGCTGTCGTTGACATTGGCGGTGATCGAAACCTGGCGTGCCTGGGCTTCGAACGCCGCGTCGCTCAGGATTTCGTTCAGGAGATCGATGACGTCCAGCCTCTGTGTCGACAGAGGGAGGCGGGAACCGGCCGTCAGCCTGGCGAGCGTCAGCACTTCGCCGACCAGCGCATCGAGCCGTTCGATCTCCCGGTCCATGCGATCCAGCATGGCATCGAGTTTGCCCGGACTCTGCCGAAGGACACCCCCAACGGCTTGCAGACGTGACAGCGGGGAGCGCAGCTCATGGGACACGTCGTGGAAAAGTCTCTGCTGTGCCTCCTGCAGCTCCTGCAACCGCGCGGCGCTAGAATCGAAATCATGCGCGAGCGCGGAGACCTCGTCCTTCCGGCCTGCCATCTTGTGTCCGATGCGGACGTCGAAGCGGCCATGGGCGAGCGCGCTCAGGCCGTCGCGAAGGTGCACGACGGGACGAATGAGATATCGGGCGAGCGCGGCCGCCGATATCGCGCTCGAAATCAGAATACCGAGCCCTGGTACGAACGGACCAAGCTTGTCGAGAATGACGCTGTATTGCCGAGGCACGGAGATCCGGTAGCAACTCCCGTCCTTCAGGACGGTTCTTGTCTCCGCCGTGCTCCTATCGGTGCATGCGCCGGATCCCGCGATCTCGGAGATCGTGAGGCCGACCGGCACCGTGTCCTCGCTTGCACGGGCAAAGCGCCGAGCGGCATCTTCACCGTCCTTGACAAGGAGGTTTTCAGTCAGGTCGAGGACGACTTCCTGCTTCTGGCGTTCCAGTTTCGAAGCGGAAGGAAGCGTCTGAAAGAAGTCGAGCGTTAGGACTATGATCGCGACGGACGCGGCAAGCGTCAGCCAGGTTATCGCGAAGAACTTCTTGAACAGCCGGGGCATGTCAGTCCAAAAGAAGTTGATAGCCTTGGCCGCGAACAGACCTTATCCATGACTGTCCATCGTCCCTGAGGCCGAGCTTCTGACGCACGCTGCTGATATGGACGTCGATGCGGCGATCGAACGGGGCTAGCGGCTTTCCAAAAGCCCGTTTCGAGATGTCTTGCTTCGGCACCAACTGACCGGCATGGCGAGCGAGAACTTCGAGCAGGCTGAACTCCGTACCGGTAAGCTCCAGCAGCTGCCCGTCCCATTCGGCGGTTCTGTTGCCCGGATGGATCACCAGCGGTCCCGCTCTCAGCGTGTCAGCGGACGCGCCGACCGCGGGCTGGTTCGCACGGCGAAGGATCGCACGCACTCTGGCCGCGAGCTCTCCCGGCGAACAGGGTTTTGTCACATAGTCGTCGGCGCCGAGGTTAAGGCCCGATATCCGGTCGATGTCATCGCCTCTTGCCGTGAGCAGCAGCACCGGAACCTGGCTCAGCTTCCTGATCCTTTGCAGGACCTCGATCCCGTTCATTCGGGGCATCATGATATCGAGCACGATCAGGTCCGCCGCGTTGCGCGCGGCGGCGGCAATCGCCGTGCCGCCGTCCGTGCCTGTCGCCACGTCATACCCTTCTTCGACCAGGTATTCCTGCAGCAGCGTCGTCAACTCGACATCGTCGTCGATGAGGAGGACCTTGTTCATTCCATTCCGTCCGTCATTCATGCCGGCCCCTAAGGCACAAATGCGGGCGGGCGGCGGGATTTTACCCAACTTAACACAACTTGACTGCGTTTAACGTCCACCCGGCCAAGCATGGAGCGGCGACACGGGTCGCGTTCAACCACCGCTGCGGTTCGTCGGTTGCATGGCCGATGTCGTCGGCCTTGCCATGCCTGGCCAAAGGCCTGCAAGACGCCGCCATCTCACCCCACCGAACGTGCCGCTGCCCGGCCCGCGCTGCGGCCCGAGAAGATGCAGCCACCCAGGAACGTGCCTTCGAGCGCCGCGTAGCCGTGCACGCCGCCGCCGCCGAAACCGGCGGCTTCACCGACGGCATAGAGGCCCGGTACCGGTTGGCCGTCGGGACCTAGCACGCGGCTGTCGAGATCGGTCTGCAGGCCGCCCAGCGTCTTGCGGGTCAGGATGTTGAGGCGCACCGCGATCAGCGGTCCGTTCGCCGGGTCGAGCAGCTTGTGCGGCTTTGCCGTGCGGATCAGCCGGTCGCCCAGATAGGCGCGCGCGCCGCGCAGCGCGGTGATCTGCATGTCCTTGGAGAACGGATTGTCGAGCTGCATGTCGCGGGCACGGATCTCGCGCTCGACCCCTGCTACATCGAGCAGCGGTTCGCCGCCGGCCAGCGCGTTCATGCGCGCCACCAGCTTCGAAAGATCGGCCTCGACGATGAAATCCTCGCCCTTTTCCATGAACGCCTTGACGGGACCGGGGATGCCCGACGTAGCGCGGCCGAGCACCTGGCACCAGCTTTTTCCCGTCAGATCGGGGTTCTGTTCCGAGCCTGACAGCGCGAATTCCTTCTGGATGATTTTCCTGGTCAGGATGAACCAGGAATAGTCGAAGCCGGTGCTCATGATGTGGCTGAGCGTGCCCAGCGTGTCGAAACCGGGATAAAGCGGCACCGGCAGGCGTTTTCCCCGGGCATCGAGCCACAGCGAGGACGGTCCGGGCAGGATGCGGATGGCATGATCGGTCCAGATCGGCGCCCAGTTCTTGATGCCCTCGACATAGTGCCACATACGGTCGCGGTTGATGATCGAGCCGCCGGCCTGTTCCGATATGGCCAGCATGCGGCCATCGACATGGTCGGGCACGCCGGTGATCATGCGCTTCGGTGCCGTGCCCAGCCGCTTGGGCCAATTCTCGCGGACAAGCTGATGGTTGGCGCCAATGCCGCCGGAGGCGACGATCACCGCCTGGGCATGCAGTTCGAAGTCGCCTGACACATCGCGCGAACTCTTGTGGCCACGCTCGACAGTGCTCGGCTGCAGGATGTCGCCACGCACGCCGGTCACGGCCGCACCCGTCCGCGTCAGCTCATTGACCCGATGGCGGAACCTGAAGTCGATCAATCCGCGCTTTTGCGCCTCGCGCACGCGCTGGACGAACGGCTCTAGCACGCCGGGACCGGTACCCCAGGTGATGTGGAAGCGCGGCACCGAATTGCCATGGCCGATGGCATTGCCGCCGCCGCGTTCGGCCCAGCCGACGACAGGAAAGAATTTCAGGCCGCGCTGCAGGAGCCAGGAGCGCTTCTCGCCGGCGGCAAAGCCGACATAGGCCTCCGCCCATTTGCGCGGCCAGAAATCCTCCGGCCGGTCGAAAGCGGCGGTGCCCATCCAGTCCTCGAGCGCCAGATCATGGGAGTCGCGGATGCGCATGCGCCGCTGCTCCTGCGAATCGACCAGGAAAAGCCCGCCGAACGACCAGAACGCCTGGCCGCCCAGCGATTGCTCCGGCTCCTGGTCGACGATGATGATTTTCTTGCCGGCCTCGGCAAGCTCGGCGGCGGCAACAAGCCCGGCAAGGCCGGCGCCGACAATGATGACATCCGCGTCGTCAGCCATTTTTCCTCCCAGGATTAGCCGGCTATTTAATGCGGGTCTCAGACGGTCTCCCAGCCGCCCGTGTCGCCGGCGCGGAAGATGGCGTCGATGACTTTCTGGTTGAGCACGGATTCTTCCAGCGTGAAAACCCGCTCCTTGCCGCCTTGCGCCGCCCGCGCGAAGGTCTCGACCTCCAGCCTGTATTGCTGCGTCCCGGGAAAGCGGAACACCTGCGCCTCGGTGTGATTCTGGTTGTGCAGTTCGACGCGGTGATGGTCGTACAGCCCGGCATTGAAGGGCGAGAATACTTCGATGAAACCCTTCTCACCATGGAACACCATCACCTGGCGTGCCGCCATCTGGGTCGACAGGTAGAAGGACAGTTCGAAATCGCCGAAATCGGCGCGGATCGAGGAATAGATGTCGGTGCCGAATGTCCTGTCGCGCTCGATCGTTGCCTGTACGCGCAGCGGCTCCTTGCCGGTCGAAAAGCGCGTCGACACGGTCGGGTAGACGCCGATGTCGGGCAGCGCGCCGCCGCCGAGATCGAGCTTGTTGCGCATGTTGTTGGGATCGACATTGTAATAGGAGAAAGCGCCCTGCACATGGCGCAGCCGGCCGATGGCGCCGCTGGCGATGAGATCACGCACCTTGATCCATTGCGGATGGTAGATGACCATGAAGGCTTCGCAGACCAGCACCTTCTTGGCGTCACGCAGCTTGATCAGGGGCGCGATGTTCTTGGCGTCGAGCGCCAGCGGTTTTTCGACCAGCACATGCTTGCCGGCCTCGATGGCCTTGGCCGTCCATTCGACATGCTGCGACGTCGGCAAGGGGATATAGACGCCGTCGACTTGGTCGGAAGCGAGCAGGTCCTCATAGGAGCCGAAGGCATGGCGCGCGCCGAAGCGGTCGCCCAATGCCTTGGCCTTCGACAGGTCGCGGCTGGCGATCGCCGACAGCACGCCGTTCTCCGCCTCGACGATTGCTGGCAACAACTGCTCGCGGCCGATCTTTGCCGTCGACAACACACCCCATCGGAACATCGCGCTTCTCCTTGTCGGTTACAGGCAAGGAGGTTTGCCCGAAATCGCCGGAAAAGCCAATGCGGGTGCTCTGTTCCCCGCCCCACGAAGCTGTGGCGAGGAACCAGGTCGCGCCTAGCCCCTTCTCCCAGTCAGCGTCATGTCGAAATCGACGACGTTGGAATAGAGCGGCGTGCCGACATCCATGCCGTAGTGCGAGCGCAGCACCTTGCCGGTGACATGGAATTTGATCGCCCCGCCCTTCAACCCGTCGAGCTCGGCGGTGAATTTTTCCGGAAACGTCTTGCCGCGCGCCGTCAGCCGACCGGTGACGAGCGCCGTCGTGTCACCGGTGCGGCTCACGCTTGTCGAGCGGAACTGGATTTCGGGACTGTTGGCCGCATCGAACACCGCATCGGAGCGCAGGAAGGCATCGATGCGGCCCTGGCCGGTGCCGACACTTTCGGGATAGATGGTGAGGTCGACCTTCGAGCGCCCGATATCATCGTTGTCGATGCGGATCGTGCCCTTGAAACGGGCAAAGGCGCCGTCGAAGCCGCCGCCGCCGGCCTTGCCGATGGTGAAGCGGATCGCGGAACCAGCCTGGCTGATCGTATAGCTGCCGGCGGCATCGCCGAGTACGACTGCCGCATAGACGGGCATGGCAAGACAAGCGGCGGCAGCCGCCAATCCGAGGATTCGCGCACGCATTGGATTGTTCCTTGTTCGGAGGCAACGCTCTCTCGCGTCCTCACCCCACCAACGAGATCAAGGCCCGTTCTATTCCCCGGTTGACGAAGGCGTGATCATGCGTGTCAGCACGCTGTCGCGCAGCAGGAAATGATGGCGCAGGGCCGCGCAGACATGCAGCGCAACCAGCGCGATGCCGGCATAGGCGAGATACCAGTGCGCCGACGCCCAAAAACTTTCGGCGGCGTCGGATTCGGGCAGCGGCAGGTTGGGCATGACGAACAGGTGGAACGGCATGCTGGGGATTTCCAGGGTCGAGACCGAAACCAGCGCCCAGCCGGACAGAGGCAGGGCCAGCTGGAAGACATAGAGCGCCAGATGCGCCAACGGCGCCGAGCGACGCTCCAGGGCGCCGACAGAAGGCGGCAAGGGCGGTGCGGCGTTGCCGAGCCGCCAGGCGATACGCAGGATGATGAGCCCAAGCAGCAGAAAGCCCAGTGATTTGTGCAGCTGGATCAGCTCGAAGGCGGTACGCTGGCTCTGGGTCCTGACCATGACGAAGCCGAGTGGGAACTGGCCGATGAAGATGATCCCGATCAGCCAGTGGAGGACGATGGTTGCCCAGCCATAGCGGGTCGTGGTGTTGGTGATGGTCTGCATGGGAGGCGAACGTTGGCGCGGTCAGCTTTCTTCCCCTTGCCGCCAAGGGGCAGAGTTGCCTACCCGCTCACCCTGAAGAAATCGACGAAAGCCCTCAGCGCCGGCCGCATCTGACGGCGACTGGGGTAATAGACGAAGAATCCCTCAAAGGGCGGGCACCAGTCCTCCAGCACGCGGATCAGCCGGCCGTCGGCGAGCGGCGCGCGGACATAGTCCTCGAAGACGAAGGCGAGCCCGGCGCCGTCGACCGCCGCCTGGGCGATCAGATGGTCCTCGTCGAGGATCAGCGGTCCTTGCGCGGCAATTTCGATCTCCTCGCCGTCCTTCTCGAATTCCCAGCGGTAGAGGACGCCGCTGGAGAAACGGAAGCGGATGCAGCGATGGTCGGCAAGCTCGCGCGGATGGCGAGGTTTCGGCATCGTCGCGAAATAGGACGGCGCGCCGACGACGGCGCCGCGAAGATCGGGCCCGATGCGCACCGCGATCATGTCGCGCTGCAGGCTTTCGCCGAGCCGCACGCCGGCGTCGAAACCGCCTTCGACCACGTCGGTGAAGCGGTCCTCGATGACGATCTCCAGCACGATCTCGGGATAGGCGGCGGCAAAGGCGCCGAGCCGCGGCGTCAGCGTCAGATGCGCAGCTGTGCGCGGGACGGTCAGCCGCAGATTGCCGGCAGGCCGGTCGCGCGCCTCGACGGCCGTTTCCAGCGCCAGGTCGATCTCGGACAGCGCCGGCCGCAACCGTTCAAGCAGCCGTGCGCCTTCCTCGGTCGGAGCGACGCTGCGCGTGCTGCGCGCCAAAAGGCGCACGCCAAGCCGTGCTTCCAGGCTGGAGACTGCGTGGCTGACCGCCGAAGGCGCGATCGCCAGTTCCCTGGCCGCGCCGCGAAAACTGCCGCATTGGGCAACGGTTGCCAGCACCGCAAGTTGTGAGAGATGCGCTCGGTTCATTGATCTATTTCTTGGAACGACCCGTACTAAGAAGAGCCGATTATCGAACGGACCGCAAGGCACTATTTCTGCCGCATCACAACAAGGAGACGCGTGATGAAAACCCGCAAACTCGGTACTGAACTCGAAGTCTTCCCGGTCGGCCTTGGTTGCATGGGCATGAGCTTTGCCTATGGCGGCCAGCCGGAGGCCGAGGCGATCGCCACTCTGCACCGCGCCGTCGAGATCGGTGTCACCTTCTTCGACACGGCGGAGGTCTACGGCCCCTTCGAGAACGAGATCCTGCTCGGCAAGGCGCTGAAATCGGTTCGCGGCAAGGTGACGATCGCGACCAAATTCGGCTTCAAGATCCTGGAGGAAGGCACCGGCATGGATCGCATGGCCGGTGTCGACAGCCGTCCCGAGCACGTCAAGGCTGTTGCCGAGGCCTCGCTGAAGCGGCTTGGCACCGATGTCATCGACCTCTACTACCAGCACCGTGTGGATCCGAACGTGCCGATCGAGGATACGGTCGGCGCCATGGCAGAGCTGGTGCGTGAGGGCAAGGTGCGGGCGCTGGGCCTGTCGGAGGCGAGCGCCGCCACCATCCGCCGGGCACACGCCGTACACCCGATCGCGGCCGTGCAGAGCGAATATTCGCTGTGGAGCCGCGACCCTGAAGACGATGTCTTCGCTGTCTGCCGCGAGTTGGGCATCGGCTTCGTGCCCTACAGCCCGCTCGGCCGCGGCCTGCTCACCGGCACCATCGCCAAGCCGGAGACCTTGAGCGACGATGACTGGCGCCGTGTCCTGCCGCGCTTCCAGGCCGATGCCATGGCCGCCAATGCCAAGGTTGTCGCCACGCTGGAGAAGATGGCCGCCGACAAGGGCGTCACCTCGGCGCAGCTGGCGCTGGCCTGGGTGCTGCACCAGGGCGACTTTATTGTCCCCATCCCTGGTGCACGAAAAATCCGCCATCTCGAGCAGAACACGGCGGCGGCTGGGATTGAGCTGAGTGTGGCGGAAGTGGCGGCGATTGGGGACGCGCTGTCGCCGGACAAGGTGATGGGCAAGCGGTATACGGAGGAGCTGCTGGCGCTGGTGAATGGATAGACCTTCAGCATAGGCTAGCTTTGAAACATTGGCGCGAGGCGCCCCCCTCTGTCCTGCCGGACATCTCCCCCACCAGGGGGGAGATTGGATGTCATTTCGGCCTTCGCCAATCGCCGACGTCGAAAGAAGGGCGAGACCGCCAAGCTGCGGATCTCCCCCCAAGTGGGGGAGATGCCCGGCAGGGCAGAGGGGGGCGCCTCGCGCCAACCTTTCTTCCTACCACGGCATCACCGTAATTTCCGGCCAGTTCTCCATCGCCCGCTTGCCCTTCGCCTCATGTGTGCGCTGGTTGTCCATTGCCCGGTTCGGCGTGATGCGGAACGAGAAGACATCGTCGAGCCCAAACGGCGCCACCAATTCGAGCTCACCGTTGCCGTCGAACCGCACCCCGACAGCATGCGTCTTCGACGCAAAATAGCTCACCGACCCACTCGCGCTCGCATACCTCGGACACTCCTGCCCGAACTTCCGCGGATACCACAGATGCACCCGCGCCTGGTTGCGCACTTCGACCGGCAGCGCCAGCCCCTCGAAATGCCGCGCCGCCCGACGAATGACCACGTCCTCGGCCTCGTAGGACAGATCACGGTCATCGAAATAGAACAGGTCGACATCCCTGATGCCGTAACCCGACGGCTTGCCGGTCAGATGGTTCCAGACGCTGTTGTAGAGCGCCCCGGAAACCACCAGCCAGTCCGGCAGCGCGAGCGCGCGCACCCGGGTCAGTGTTTCGGCGAGCAGCGGGTCGGCCGATACGATGTCGAGAAACGCCGCACGTTGCGCTTCGAACGGCAGCCCGGAATAGCGGAGGTGGTGCATCGCCCTTTGGAGGACGATTCGCCACCTGCCGGCAATCCCGAATTCCTTCGAGCGTTGACGCAATTCCCAAGGGCAAGCGCCGCGCGCTTGTCCCGGGAAAACCGTTTCACACTTTTCCTGGAATTGCTTTCAGCCGCGCAGCACGCCACCCGTTTGCTTGCCGACATTCTCGACGATGCGCTTGGCCAGCGCCTCGAAATCCTCGTCGGTCAGTGTCTTCTCGACCGGCTGGATAGACACTTCGACGGCAATCGATTTTTTGTCGGCTCCGAGCGACCCACCCTCGAAAATATCGAAGACCGAGACGCCGGTGATCAGCTTCTTGTCGGCGGCCAGTGCGGCGCGAACAAGCGTGCCCGCCTCGACCGCCTTGTCCACGACGAAAGCAAAATCGCGCTTCACCGCCTGGAAGGCGGAGAGTTCCAGCTTCGGCTTGGTCTTGGTCGGCTTTGCCTTCGGCTCGGGCACGGCGTCGACGAACACTTCGAAGCCGCATAGCGGCCCGGAGACATCGAGCCCTTCCAGCGTCTTCGGATGGAACTCACCGAAAGTGCCGAGCACGGTCTTCGGACCGAGCTTGATCGTGCCGGAACGGCCGGGATGATACCAGGCCGGTCCGCCGGCCTCGATCTGCAGCCGTTCGACCGGCGCGCCGCAGGCTTCGAGTGCGGCGACCGCGTCGGCCTTGGCGTCGAACACCCCGACCGGACCGGAATTGCCGGCCCAGTTGCGGCCGGAGCCGTCGAGCTTGGCCGTGCCGCGGCGCACGCCGGCGGCGACGCGCCGCTGCTGGTCGGCGCCATCGCCCTCATAGGTGCCCGAGACCTCGAACAGCGCCACGTCGCCGATGCCCTTGTCGGCATTGCGCTGCGCAGCCGAAATCAGCCCCGGCAGCAGCGAGGGCCGCATGTCGGACATGTCGGCGGCGATCGGGTTGGCGAGTTTCAGCGCCGTCTGGCCGCCGCCGAACAGTTCGGCGTGCCTGGCCGGAATGAACGACCAGGTAACGGCCTCCATCATGCCGCGCACGGCAAGCGAACGCTTGGCGGCACGGGTGCGGATCTGCAGCGTCGTCAGGATCTTGCCGTTGACCATGTCATGCGCGCCAAGCGGCTGCGGCGCGATGTTGTCGACGCCATGGATGCGCATGACCTCCTCGACCAGATCGGCCTTGCCGTCGACATCGGGACGCCAGGAAGGCACGGTCACGTCGACGACGTCGCCCGATCCCTGCGCGTGGAAGCCTAGACGCGACAGAATGTCGAGGCTCTCCGCCTTTGGCACTTCGATGCCGGTCAGCCGCTTCACTTCCGACAGCGGAAGGGAAACGATCTTTGGCTGATGCCCGGCATAGCCGGCCACCTCGGTCTCCGTGGGCGTGCCGCCGCAGAAGTCGATCACCAGCTTGGTCGCCAGTTCGACGCCCGGCACCATGAATTCAGGGTCGACGCCGCGCTCGAAGCGATAGCGTGCATCGGTGATGATGCCGAGCGTCCGGCCGGTGCGGGCCGTGGTGATCGGGTCCCAGAGAGCGGATTCGATCAGCACGTCCGTCGTGGTCTCGTCGCAGCCGGAATGCTCGCCGCCCATGATGCCGGCAATGGATTCGACGCCATTATCGTCGGCGATCACGCACATTTCCGGCGTCAGCGTGTACTCGCGCCCATCGAGCGCCTGGACCTTTTCGCCATCCCTGGCGCGGCGCACGACCAGATTGCCGGCGACCTTGGCGGCGTCGAAGACGTGCAGCGGCCGGCCGCGGTCGAAGGTGACGTAATTGGTAATGTCGACCAGCGCGCTGATCGGCCTCAGCCCGATGGCGATCAGCCGCTGCTGCAGCCATTTCGGCGACGGCCCGTTCTTGACGCCCCTGACCAGCCTGAGCGCGAAGCCCGGGCAAAGCTCCGGCGCCTCGATCGTCACCTTCACGGGGCACATGCCGCTGCCGACATGCGGCATGATCGCGCCGCCGACGAGGCGGCCGAGGCCGCTCGCCGCCAAATCCCGGGCGATGCCAAAGACGCTGGTGGCATCGGGCCGGTTCGGCGTCAGATTGATCTCGATGACCGGATCGTCGAGATGGGCATAGGACGCAAAGCTGGTGCCGACCGGCGCATCCTCGGGCAGGTCGATAATGCCATTATGTTCGTCGGACAGTTCCAGCTCGCGCTCGGAACACATCATGCCGTGGCTTTCGATGCCCCTGATCTTGCCGACCGCCAAAGTGACGTCGATGCCGGGCACATAGGTGCCGGGCGCGGCGAAGGCGCCGATCAGGCCGGCGCGAGCGTTGGGCGCACCACAAACGACCTGCACCGGCGGCTTGCCGTCACCGGTATCGACGGTCAGCACCCGCAGCCGGTCGGCGTCGGGATGCTGCACTGCCGTCAACACCTTGGCGATGACGAAGGGTTTCAGGCCTGCCTTGTCGTCGACATGCTCAACCTCGAGGCCGATCGAGGTCAGCCGCTCGACGATCTCGGCCAGCGTGGCGTCGGTCTCAAGATGATCCTTGAGCCAGGAGAGGGTGAATTTCATTGGGCTGTTCCGTAATGGCTGGCGGCAGGAGTCTTCAGGGGTGTCACGCGCTCAAGCCTCCGAACAGCGTCGGCATGTCCAGCGGCCGGAAGCCGTAATGCGACAGCCAGCGCACATCCGCGTCGAAGAAGGCGCGCAGGTCCGGCATGCCGTATTTCAGCATGGCGATGCGGTCGATGCCCATGCCCCAGGCAAAGCCCTGGTATTCGTCGGGGTCGAGCCCGCCGGCCCTGAGTACGTTCGGATGCACCATGCCGCAGCCGAGGATTTCCATCCAGTCGGTGCCTTCACCGAAGCGCACTTCGCCCGGCCGCGAGCGGTCGCACTGGATGTCGACCTCGAGGCTCGGCTCGGTGAACGGGAAGAAGGACGGCCGGAAGCGCATCTTGACCTGCGGCACTTCGAAGAAAGCCTTGCAGAATTCTTCCAGCACCCACTTCATGTTGGCGACGTTGGCCGACTTGTCGATCACCAGCCCCTCGACCTGATGGAACATCGGCGAATGGGTGGCGTCGGAATCCTGGCGGTAGGTCTTGCCGGGAATGACGATGCGGATCGGCGGCTTCTGCTTCTCCATGGTGCGGATCTGCACCGGCGAGGTGTGGGTGCGCAACAGCTTGCGTTCGCCGTTCTCGTCCGGCTGGAAGAAGAAGGTGTCATGCATCTCGCGCGCCGGATGGCCTTCCGGGAAATTCAGCGCGGTGAAATTATAGTAGTCGGTCTCGATATCGGGACCTTCGGCGATGGCGAAGCCGAGATCGCCGAAGATCGCCGCGATCTCGTCGATGACCTGGCTGATCGGATGGATGCGGCCGCGCTCTGCCGGCGACTGCCGCACCGGCAGCGTCACGTCGACCTTCTCGGCGGCCAGCCGGGCGGCGATCGCCACATCCTTCAGATCAGCCTTGCGGGCCGTCAGCGCCTCGGTGACGCGGTTCTTGAGGCCGTTGATGGCGGGGCCCTTGACTTGGCGCTCCTCGGCGGTCATGGCGCCAAGGGTTTTCAGCATCTCGGACACGGTGCCCTTCTTGCCGAAGGCAGCGATGCGCACGGCCTCGATGGCCGGCTCATCGGCGGCCGACGCGATCTCAGCCATCAGGAAATTTTCGAGCGTATCCAAGCCGGTAGTTGCGTCGTTCACGGTCAAACTCGCTACGTTGGAAGTCAGCTTTAAAGTGAAAGTCACTTCTAAGTTGAAAGTTCAGGCATCAGAGACAAAAGAACCCGCGCCAGCCGTGCCAGCGCGGGTTCCCCAAATCAGAATTGCGAATGCTTGGGAAGCGCTGGGCTCGGAGCCCGATCCCGAAAAGTTGCAGACTTTTCGGAAAAGATCGCGCTCCTCGCTAATTTCCCTGGAGCATGATGTTGTCCAAAAAGTCAGAAACTTTTTGGCATCATGCTCTAGGCGACAGCGCTTTCAAAAGCGTTCGGCGTGGTGTTCTTCAGGTATTCGAGCGCGACCTTGGCCTTGGCGACCAGGGCGGCGAAAGCCTGCGGCTCGTGGATGGCCATGTCGGACAGGATCTTGCGATCGATCTCGATGCCGGCCTTGTTCAAACCGTCGATGAAACGGCCATAGGTCAGGCCGTGCTCGTGGGTCGCGGCGTTGATGCGCTGGATCCACAGCGCGCGGAACGAGCGCTTGCGGTTCTTGCGGTCGCGGTAAGCGTACTGCAGCGACTTTTCCACCGCCTGCTTGGCGATGCGGATGGTGTTCTTGCGACGGCCGTAAAAACCCTTGGCGGCTTTCAGGACCTTCTTGTGCTTGGCGTGCGAGGTGACGCCTCTTTTTACGCGTGCCATGTCATGATCTCCTTAAAACTTAAAGGCCGTTCGGAAGAAAATTCTTGATGACCTTCTTGCCATCCGGTTCAGCCAGAACCATCGTGCCGCGGGCATTTCGAATGAACTTGTTGGAACGCTTGATCATGCCGTGACGCTTGCCGGCCGCAGCCGACAGGACTTTACCCGTACCTGTGATCTTGAACCGCTTCTTGGCGGCCGATTTGGTCTTCATCTTGGGCATTTTGCTACTCCGTATTGTTGGCGCACGATCGCGCTTCTTGTTCGCTCCGGGCCGACCAAAGCCCGAAAAGCAAATGAAACCGCCACGGCATGCCCTGCCGGGCGGTTTTCTTGGAACGGCGGTGCTATAGATCAAAGATGGCGCGGGCGCAACACCTCAGGCCGTGCGACGCACTGTCCCCTCTCAGGGCAGCCTGAACCACACCGGCAGCACGCCCGACAGTTGCGCGCCGTCGATCAGTTCGAAAGCCGGCAGCGCAATGAGAAACACCAGCCCGTCGAGCAGTGTGGTCAAAAGCAGGCGCGGCTTGAAGCTGCCGGTGTCGCCTTCCTGGTAGAGCGAAAGCTTGGGGAAGAAGCGCGGCACGCGCGCCAGATAGTCCGCATAGGGTGCGCCGAGCGCCTCCTTGAGGAATTTCTCCTCGCGCAGGATGACGATATGGAAGGCACCGGCGCACAGAACCGCGAAAAGGATGATGCCGGAGAACGAGCCGATCTGCGCGCCGACGCCAGCGGCGGCGACGGTCGAGAACACGTAGAGCGGATTACGGGTGATCGAGTAGGGGCCGCCGGTCACTACCTCGGACGACTTGCGTCCGCCTATATAGAGCGTCGCCCACAGGCGCCCGACGATGCCGAGGAAAATCAAGAGCACGCCGAACATCTCGATCGATTCATGGACCGGCGTGTCCGGCGGGAAGGTCGACTGGCCGAAAAGCAATGCCAGAAACAGCACCACCACGAGCACGGCAAGCACCAGCCGGCGCATCTGCTGGTAGTTGCCCAGCCCGTGTTTGTATTCTGTGTCCAAGATTGGGATCCGATCGTCGAGGAGCCTGGCCGGCGATCGCAGCTCTAGCCAGGAATGGCGTCCCGCCGATCGCCGGGACGCCTCTGTAGCACAATTCAGGCGGATTTTGGCGCGATGACGAGGCCTGACGTCATCGTGATCCAAGCGGGTTCCGCAAAAGTGTCCACGGTTTTGCGGTGAGAATCCGCGACAACCATGGAAACTATGCAGACGACGCGTTGCGAAGCGAGCGGAGTCTGCTTAGCGCGGCGCCAGCACCATCATCATCTGGCGACCTTCGAGCTTCGGCTCGGCTTCCACCTTGGCGATGGTCGCCACTTCCTCGCGCACCTTGTTCAGAAGCTGCATGCCGAGTTCCATATGCGCCATCTCGCGGCCGCGGAAGCGCAGCGTCAGCTTGACCTTGTCGCCTTCCTCGAAGAAGCGGCGAACCGCCTTCATCTTGGTCTCGTAGTCATGGCTGTCGATGTTCGGGCGCATCTTGATCTCCTTGATCTCGATGACCTTCTGGTTCTTGCGCGCCTCGGCCGCCTTCTTCTGGTTGGCGTATTTCAATTTGCCGAGATCGAGGATTTTTACGACGGGGGGCACCGCGTTGGGCGATATTTCGACCAGATCGAGCCCGGCCTCTTCGGCGAGCAGCAATGCGTCGTTGATGGAAACATCGCCGCGGTTCTGGCCTTCGGCGTCGATAAGCTGGACCCGGGGAACCCGGATGTCACGGTTGGAGCGCGGCCCATCCTTGGTCGGCGCCGCTGCTTTGAAAGGTCTGCGAATGGTCGTGGTCTCCTTGGCCGTTTCGTTCAGGGTTCGTATGAATCTGTGTGCGGACGCGCCAATGTGGGAAGCGCGCGGCGCAAGTCAATAGCACAGCGTTCTCAAGAAATCACCTGATCACGAGCCTGTGCCAAGCAAAGAACATCGCGAGCACTTTCCGTCTTGCCTTTGGCCGTGCCAAAAGCGACGCGTGAAAAAAACCGGGACCGCCCCACAGCCATGACCGCCGCTCCGACCTTTCTTGATGTTGATGGATCCGATATCGCCGTGCGCCATGCGGGTGGCTCGACGCCCGGCATCGTCTGGCTCGGCGGCTACAAGTCGGACATGCTGGGCACGAAGGCCGAGACGCTGTCGGACTGGGCGGCACGGGAAGGCCGGGCCTTCCTGCGCCACGACTATTCGGGCCATGGCGAATCCGGCGGCGCCTTCGCCGACGGTACGATCTCGAAATGGCTTGCGCAAAGCCTTGCGGTTTTCCGGCATTTCGCCAAGGGCGATCAGGTCCTGGTCGGCTCGTCCATGGGTGCCTGGATCGCGCTGCGCATGGTGCAGGAGTTGCGCAAGGCGGGCGATGCAAGCGTCGTCGGCCTGGTGTTGCTGGCGCCGGCACCCGATTTCACCAGCGACCTGATCGAGCCGGTGCTGACCGAGGCGCAGAAACGCGACCTCGCCGAAAAGGGGTTCTTCGCGGAGCCGTCGGACTATTCCGCCGAGCCTTACGTCTACACGCGCGCGCTGATCGACGACGGGCGCGAAAACCGGATGATGACCGGGCCGATCGACACGCATTGCCCGGTTCACATCCTGCAGGGGCTGGCCGATGCGGACGTGCCATCGAGCCACGCGTTGAAGCTCGCCGCCCTGCTGCCGGCCGACGATGTCACGCTGTCGCTGATCCCCGACGGCGACCATCGCCTGTCGCGCCCGCAGGATCTCGACATGCTGGTGCGGGCGGTCGGCGACATCGCCGGACGAGGCAAGTGACGATGCGCCTTTCCATCCCGATCTCCGCTTTTGTCGCGGCAATCGTCGGTTTCGGCGGCACGCTGGCCATCGTCATCGCCGCCGCCAAGGCGGTCGGCGCGACGCAGGTCGAGACGGCGAGCGGTGTGACGGCGATCTGCCTGGCCATGACGGTCGAGTGCCTGTTGCTGTCATGGCGCACGAAAATGCCTGTCATCACTGCCTGGTCGACGCCGGGCCTGGCACTGGTCGCCGCCTCGAGCGGCTTTTCGATGGGCGAGGCCGTCGGCGCCTATATCGTCACGGGCGTGCTGTTGGTCGCGACCGGCCTGTTTGGGCCGCTGACCCGGCTGATATCGAGAATACCGGCTTCGGTCGCCTCAGGCATGCTGGCCGGCATCGTCGTCACCTTCGCCATCAATGCCATGAAAGCCATTCCGGCGGACCCCTGGCTCATCCTGCCGCTGATCGCGGCATTCTTTGTCATCCGGCTGTTCAATCCGGCGCTGTCGGTACTGGCGGTGCTGGTCGGCGGCGGCCTTGCCGCCTTCCTTACCGGCCGTGTCGGCGGCTTGCCCGCGCCCGAACTGTCGACGCTGACGTTTATTGCTCCCCATTTCACCGCCAAGGCGATTATCGGCCTGGCGCTGCCGCTTTATCTCGTCACCATGGCCTCGCAGAACCTGTCGGGGCTGGCGGTATTGCGGGCGGCCGGCTACCACCCTGAACCTGGGCCGCTGATCGGTATCACCGGCCTGTTTTCGCTGTTGTCGGCGCCGTTCGGGGCCGGAACCACCAATCTGGCGGCCATCTCGGCGGCCATTTGCACCGGACCTGACGTTCATCCCGACCCCGCCGAGCGCTGGAAGACGGGTCCGTTCTATGCGCTTGCCTATCTGATCTTCGCGATTTTCGGCGCTTCGCTGGTGGCGATCTTCGCCGTCCTGCCGCAGAGCCTGATCGTGCTGGTGGCGGGCCTGGCGCTGATGGCCTCGCTGGCCAACGCGCTGGCGATTGCGCTCAAGGACGAAGGCAACCGCATGGCCGCCACCGTCACCTTCGTCGTCACCGCCTCCGGGCTGACGCTGTTCGGCGTCGGCGCGGCTTTTTGGGGCCTTGTCGCCGGGCTGGTCGTGCTTTTCCTCGATATGCTCAAAAAGCGATAATCATTTCAGAACCTTGTCCGGTTTTGGCGGACATTGTCTTGAATCGCCGTTTTCGCCTTCCCATTTCGATTCCACGCAGCCGGTCCTGGCTGTCTCCAACCGAAGGAATGGGAGAAAATGAACACATCTGCATTGATCCGCCCGGCCTGGACGCCGGCGACCATCGCGTTGATGGTGATCGGCTTCATGGTGTTCTGGCCGCTCGGCTTCGCCATGCTCGCCTACATCATCTGGGGCGACCGGCTCGAGGGCTTCAAGCGTGACGTCAACCGTGCGACCGACGGCATCTTCGCCGGCTGCCGCCGTGGTTCCGACAAGGCCGCGCGCTGGGGCAATGGCTCCGCTCGCACCGGCAACGTCGCTTTCGACGATTGGCGCGAAAAGGAGCTTGAGCGTCTGAACGAAGAGCGCCGCAAGCTCGACGAGATGTTGACCCAGTTCGACGAATACGCTCGTGAATTGCGCCGCGCCAAGGATCAGGACGAGTTCGACCGGTTCATGGCCAACCGCAACAAGTCGACGGCTCCGGCGAAAACCGACCCGAGCACCGGAACGGCCCCCACCAAGCGTGGCAAAGGCTCGAACCTGCTCGACGACTGAGGCCCAGCGACAGGGCCAAGGTATGATGACGGCGTCGCGCGAGCGGCGCCGTTTCTTTTTTGTTCTATTCGTTTTCCTCGAATCGCGTATCGTCCGGCCATGACCATCGGGTTCTTCCGCAATCTGACGAAGCCCAAGCCCACGCCTGCCGTGGAACGGGAATACTGTGTCGCCGGACGCACGCTGCCGCTCAAGATCGTCGAGAGCGCCAGGGCAAAGCGCCTGACGCTGCGTATCGATTCCGGCGGTCAGGGCCTGCGCATCACCGTGCCGCCGGGCCTGCGCCGCGGCGAGGTGGACAGGTTCCTCGACCGCCACCAGGACTGGCTGGAGCAGCGCCTGGCCAAGGTGCCGGCTCGTCCTCAAGTAAGACCAGGTATCAAGATCCCGGTGCGCGGCGTGCCGCACCGCATTGTCCACGAACCGTCAAAGCGCGGCACCGTCACCATATCGCGCGACGAGCGCGGCCCGCTGCTGATCGTGCATGGCGAGCGCATCCATCTGCCGCGCCGCATCGCCGATTTTTTGAAGCGCGAGGCCAAGAAGGATATCGAGAAGCTGGTGGTCAGGCATACGGAAGCGCTCGGCAAGCGCGCCAAGGCGATCCGCTACAAGGACACCTCCAGCCGCTGGGGCTCCTGCACCTCGGAAGGCAATCTGTCCTTCTCCTGGCGCATCATGATGGCGCCGCAGCCTGTCATAAACTACCTCGTCGCGCATGAAGTGGCGCATCTCAAGGAGATGAACCACGGCCCGAAATTCTGGAAATTGTGCGAAAAGCTCTGCCCCGACACGGACCGCTGCAAGGATTGGCTGAAGCGCAACGGCGGCGCCCTGCAGGCGATCGTTTTCGAATAGGATGGCCGAGCGCGCGCTGCCGTGAGACGACATGGGAGAACGTCTGTCAGTGTCGTCATCCTAGGGCGGAGCAAGGAGCGGAGCGACGCGCGTAGACCCTAGGATCCATTCCGTGACGTGCGAGCGCCGCAGCGGTTCAAGAAGAAGCTATGCCGTTGAACAAAAAAGCAAATATTCTCCACCGCTGTGTTCTTCGGTTGGCGTAACGGCATGGATCCTAGGGTCTCCGCGACGCCTCGCGTCGCTCCGCCCTAGGATGACGAAGGGGAACGGTTGGCGTCTCAGAAAGCCTCCTCAATCGTCATTCGCCGCATTGAGCTCATCCGGCCGCAACCCTTCATCGCCATGATGCGGCCAGGGTAGAAAGTTGCGGTCGAAGGCATCGCCGCCGAAATAATCCAGCGCCCGATGCGCTTCGGCGCCGTTGAAGGCGGCCTTGTCCATGAGATGCGCGATCACCTCGCGCGCCTGCGCGATCTTCTGCTTCAGTTCGGCAACGGTCTGGTCGGCCATGGCTGTGCTCCCGCCTTGCATGCTGTCCATCCATAGGTAGCGCCTTTGGCCTTGCCGGCAAACAGCATGCTTTTTCTCGACTCTTGGCGCTTTTCATGTCAATTCCCGCGCCATGGCGCTCGACATCAAGATCTGCGGCTTGAAGACCGACCAGGCAATGGCTGCGGCCCTGGCCGGCGGCGCCAGCCATGTCGGGTTCATTTTCTTCGCCAAAAGCCCGCGCTACGTCGAACCGGCCGAAGCTGGCCGTCTGCGCCAAGCGGCGCGCGGCAAGGCCGTGGCGGTTGCCGTCACGGTCGACGCCAATGACGCCTTCCTCGATGAAATCGTGGAAAAGATGCAGCCCGACATTCTGCAATTGCACGGCTCCGAAACCCCCGAGCGAGTGGCCGAACTGAAAGCCCTCCATGGCCTGCCGGTGATGAAGGCGTTGCCGCTCGGCGATGCTGCCGATCTCGAACGGATAAAGCCGTTCGTCGGCATCGCGGACCGCTTCCTGTTCGACGCCAAGCCGCCAAAGGGCTCTGAGTTGCCGGGCGGCAATGGCGTCGCCTTCGACTGGCGTATCCTTGCCGGCCTTGACGCCAGGATCGATTACATGCTTTCCGGTGGGCTCAACGCCGCCAACATCGGCGATGCCCTTCGGCTTGCAAACCCGCCCGGAATAGACATTTCCTCGGGCGTGGAGAGTGCGCCGGGCGTCAAGGATCCGGCGCTGATCGAACAGTTTTTCCGGGCCGTCAGGGCCGCGCGGGACGACCGCGCCGCCTGAACAAATTTCGAACCCTGAGCATGTCCCGGAAAAGTGGGAACCGGTTTTCCGACAGGGACATGCTCAAAGTACAGATCTAGGAGATCGGCGATGAACAAGCCGGCGACACCCAATTCCTTCCGCACCGGGCCTGACGAACAGGGTATGTTCGGCATTTTCGGCGGTCGTTTCGTTGCCGAAACGCTGATGCCCCTCATCCTCGACCTGGAGAAAAACTGGAACGAGGTCAAGAACGATCCGGATTTCAGAGCCGAGCTGACCGATCTGTCCACCCATTATGCCGGGCGGCCGTCAAAGCTCTACTTCGCCGAAGGCCTGACGAAGCATCTTGGCGGCGCGAAAGTCTATTTCAAGCGCGAGGATTTGAACCACACCGGCTCGCACAAGATCAACAATTGCCTCGGCCAGATCCTGCTGGCCAAGCGCATGGGCAAGAAGCGCATCATCGCCGAGACCGGCGCCGGCCAGCATGGCGTCGCGTCCGCGACCGTCGCCGCCCGCTTCGGCTTTCCCTGCGTCGTCTATATGGGCGCGACCGACGTTGCCCGGCAGAGCCCCAACGTTTTCCGCATGAAGCTGCTCGGCGCCGAAGTGCGGCCGGTGACCGCGGGTCACGGCACGCTGAAGGACGCCATGAACGAAGCCCTTCGTGACTGGGTGACCAATGTCGAGGATACCTATTATTTGATCGGCACCGCTGCCGGCCCGCATCCCTATCCGGAGCTGGTGCGCGACTTCCAGTCGGTGATCGGCACCGAGGCACGCGCGCAGATCCTCGAACAGGAAGGCCGGCTGCCCGACACAATCATCGCCGCCGTCGGTGGCGGTTCCAATGCCATCGGCATGTTCCATCCCTTCCTCGATGACAGGCAAGTCCGCATCATCGGTATCGAGGCCGGCGGGCGCGGTCTCGACGGCATCGAGCATTGCGCCTCGATGAATGCCGGCTCTCCCGGCGTGCTGCACGGCAACCGCACCTATCTCCTGCAGAACGCCGACGGTCAGATCATGGACGGCCATTCGATCTCGGCCGGCCTCGACTATCCCGGCGTCGGCCCGGAGCATTCCTGGCTGCGCGATTCCGGCCGTGTCGAATACGTGCCCATCCTCGACGACGAGGCGCTCGAAGCCTTCAAGCTGACGACGCGCGTCGAAGGCATCATCCCGGCGCTGGAATCGGCGCACGCCATCGCCCATGCGGTCAAGATCGTACCCGCCATGGACAAGGACCAGATCGTCATCGTCAACCTGTCCGGCCGTGGCGACAAGGACGTGCACACGGTGGCCTCGATGCTGGGCATGGAGATCTAGGCCCTTTGGACAGTTTCGATTTGGGAGTTGATTATGAGCAAAATTCGTCCAAAGGGCCAGACATGACCACCCGCATCGACCGCCGCATGGCGAAGCTGAAGACCGAGGGCCGCCCGGCGCTCGTCACCTATTTCATGGGTGGCGACCCCGACTATGCAACCTCGCTGTCGATCATGAAGGCGCTGCCCAAGGCGGGCGCCGACGTGATCGAGATGGGGATGCCGTTCTCCGACCCGATGGCCGACGGCCCGGCGATTCAGGCCGCCGGCCTGCGCGCACTGAAGGGCGGCCAGACGTTGGTGAAGACGCTGAAATTGGCGTCCGACTTTCGCGCCGGCGATGACGAAACGCCTATCGTGCTGATGGGCTATTACAACCCGATCTACATCTACGGTGTCGATCGCTTCCTCGTCGACGCCAAGGCGAGCGGCATCGATGGGCTCATCGTCGTCGACCTGCCGCCGGAAATGGATGAGGAACTGTGCATTCCGGCGCTGAAGGCCGGCATCAACTTCATCCGGCTGGCGACGCCGACAACCGACGACAAGCGTCTGCCCAAGGTGCTGCAGAACACCTCCGGCTTCGTCTACTACGTCTCGATGACCGGCATCACCGGTGCGGCACTCGCCGACACCGGCAAGGTGGCGTCGGCGGTCAAGCGCATCAAGGGTCACACCGACCTGCCTGTCTGTGTCGGCTTCGGCGTCAAGACCGCCGAACAGGCGCGCGTCATCGGCGCCAATGCCGACGGCGTGGTGGTCGGCACGGCGATCGTCAACGCGGTCGCCAATGTGCTGGGGCCGAAGGGCGAAAAGACCGCCGATCCGGCCGAGGCCGTCGCCACGCTGGTCAGCGGCCTGGCGCAAGGCGTGCGCTCGGCCCGCCTTGCTGCTGCCGAATAGTTTTCCTAGGTCTTTACCTCTTCGTCAGGACAGGAGCCGAAGCGATGAACTGGATCACCAATTACGTTCGCCCGAAGATCAACTCGATGCTCGGCCGACGCACCGACATGCCCGAGAATCTCTGGATCAAGGATCCCGAGACCGGCGAGATGGTGTTCCACAAGGATCTGGAATCCAACCAGTTCGTCATCCCGTCCTCCGGCCATCACATGAAGATCTCGGCCAAGGAGCGGCTGAAATTCTTCTTCGATGACGGCAAGTACGAGACCCTGGACAACCCCAAGGTCATGCAGGATCCGCTGAAATTCCGCGACGAGAAGCGCTATGTCGACCGGCTGAAGGACGCCAAGGCCAAGACCGGCCTGGAAGACGCCATCATCAATGCGCTGGGGACCGTCGAGGGCCTGCCGGTGGTGGTGACGGTGCAGGATTTCGCCTTCATGGGCGGCTCGCTCGGCATGGCGGCGGGTGATGCCATCGTACATGGCTTCGAGGTCGCCTTGCAGCGCAAGCGGCCGCTGATCCTGTTCGCCGCTTCCGGCGGCGCCCGCATGCAGGAAGGTATTTTGTCCCTCATGCAATTGCCGCGCACCACGGTCGGCGTCGACCGGCTGAAGGAAGCCGGCCTCCCTTATATCGTCGTGCTGACCAATCCGACCACCGGCGGCGTCACCGCCTCCTACGCCATGCTGGGCGACGTGCACATTGCCGAGCCCGGCGCGCTGATCGGTTTTGCCGGGCCGCGTGTCATCGAGCAGACCATCCGCGAGAAATTGCCGGACGGCTTCCAGCGCTCCGAATATCTGATGGAGCATGGCATGGTCGACATGGTGGTGTCCCGGCTGGAGATGCGCCAGACGATCGCGCGTCTGCTCAAGATGCTGCTCAAGATGCCGGAAGAGCAAAAGCCGCTGGAACCGGAAATCCTGCCGCCGGCCGTGCTTGCCGCCGAAGCCCGGCCACAGGCTTGACGCTACGATGGCCGGAGGTGACCCCGGCCTGGCGCGACATTGGCCGCCGCGAACAGCGATTGCGCGCCGCCCATGACGCGCTGTAGCCTTTTGATAGCCGTGGTCATTGCGGGAGCGATTCTGGCTCTCGGGCCATGCGCCGGGATTGTGCCATGACGACGCTTGCCGCCGACCGCGAAATCGAAGCCCTGATGGCGCTTCACCCGAAAGGCTTCGACCTTTCGCTCGATCGCATCACGCGGCTGCTGGAGCGGCTGGACAATCCGCAGGATTTGCTGCCGCCGGTCATCCACATTGCCGGCACCAACGGCAAGGGCTCCTGCGCCGCCTTCTCGCGGGCGCTGCTGGAAGCTTCCGGCCGCCTCGTCCACGTCCACACTTCGCCGCATCTGGTCAGCTGGCACGAGCGCTACAGGCTGGCCGCCGAGGGCGGCGGCAGGCTGGTCGACGATGACATCTTCGCCGAGGCTATCGCCCGAGTCGCCAAGGCCAATGCAGGCCAGAAGATCACCGTCTTCGAAATCCTCACCGCCGTCACCTTCATCCTGTTTTCGGAACATCCGGCCGATGCCGCCATCATCGAGGTCGGTCTTGGCGGCCGCTTCGACGCCACCAACGTCATCGCGCGGCCGGCCGTGTCGGTGATCATGCCGGTGTCGATGGACCACGAGGCCTATCTCGGCGACCGTGTCGAGCTGATCGCCGCCGAAAAGGCCGGCATCATGAAACGCGGCTGTCCCGTGGTCATCGGCGCCCAGGAAAGCGAGACGGCGCTGCAGGTGCTGATCGACACCGCCGAGCGGCTGGAATGCCCGACCCTCGTCTATGGCCAGGATTTTCTCGCTTTCGAGGAAAACGGCCGCATGGTCTACCAGGACGATGATGGCTTGATGGACCTGCCGTCGCCGCGCCTGCCCGGTCGCCACCAGTTCGCCAATGCCGCCGCCGCGATCGCCGCGGTCAAGGCCGCCGGCTTCGAGATCAGCCACCGCGCCGCCGAGAAGGCGATGACCAGTGTCGCCTGGCCCGGCCGCATGCAGAAGCTGGGGCAGGGCAGGCTGGCGGAACTGGCGCCGAAGGGCGCCGACATCTGGCTCGATGGCGGCCACAATCCGGGCGCCGGCGTGGTCGTCGCCGAAGCGCTGGCCGAGCAGGAAGAAAAGAACCCGCGCCCGCTGTTCCTCATTTCGGGCATGATCAACACCAAGGACCAGAGCGGCTATTTCCGCGCCTTCAAGGGCTTGGTCAGGCATGTCTACACGGTGCCAGTGAGCCAGAGCGATGCCGGCGTGCCGAACGACGAACTGGCGGTCCGCGCCACGGAAGCCGGACTGACGGCCGAACCGGTAAGCTCCGTCGCCAGCGCGCTCATGCTGCTGCGCGACACCTGGGACGGCCCGCCGCCACGCATTCTGATTGGCGGGTCCCTCTATCTGGCCGGTGCGGTGCTGGCTGAAAACGGCACGCCGCCGACCTGAGGGCGGCTACAGTTTCGACGCCTTGCATCTTTAGACGCCTGCGGCGGAATTCTGCTATCTCGCTTTTGACCGAAAGATCCGAGGGCGGTTCAGAAGTCCCACGGCGAGATTAGGTCAAGGCTGGTGGCACTAAAGTCATTGAGATTGCGCGTTGCCAGTCGACCACCATTCACCCGCGCTATTGCCGCGATCATGCCATCGGGAGCTGACATGCCGCGGCCTTGGCGCGTGGCGAACCCCATGATCTCGCCATAAGCCAAGGCAGCTTCTTCCGTCAGCCCAAAGATCCGGTCGGCAAATCGATGGCGCCATTGGGAAAGTCCCTGCTCCAGCCGATCGGCTCGCTCATCGGGCCGTATCTTTTGAATGCCAAAGGCGATTTCCGCAATCGTCACCGTGGGAAGGGCCAGTTCGGCGTCGTTGCGGACGAGCCACGCCAGCACGGCCGGGTTCGGCGCCTTCTTGAAGGTCTCCGAAATCACGTTGGTGTCGACGAAAATCAAAGCTCAGGTCCTGGATGGACCTGGCGGCCTTCGCGGATAATGTTCTCCAGATCGATGTCGGTGCCACTGGTTGACGCAAGTCGAGCATAGAAGGCGGATGCCGGCTCGCGACCCGCTTCACGAATCTCGTAGGATTCAAGCGCACGTTCGACCACATCGGCTATCGAACGATTTTCGCGGCGAGCAAGTCTATGGGCTAGGTCGCGCGCTTTTGCACTGCGGACTGACAGCTGTGGTTCGGCCATTCCAAACTCCCATTCGAAAAGGGAAATATATGTCGATTTTTACCTGCCATCAAGATGGCAATTGATGTCACGCCATCTAACGGTTACTTCAGCTCGATCTCGATAAAAGCGTACTCGCCGTCATGGGCGCTGATGACGTCGTGTTCGACGCCCTCCTTGCGGAAATAGGGGGAACCTTTCTTCATCTCGGCGAAGGTCTCGCCGTCCTTCGTCACCAGCTTCAGCTTGCCGTCCATCAGCGGCACCACGACATAGTCGTGGCCGTGGCGGTGCCAGCCGGTGTTGTCGCCCGGCTGGAAGCGGTACTCGGTGACGATGACGCGCTCATTGTCGATGAAGACTGTGGCCTTGGCGGATCCGGTCATTTCTCTCTCCTGCTTCTGCCGCCAAGAGAAGACATGGAGGGCGCCGATGTGAGTGCCAGAGCGGCGCACCGATGGCGCCAACAAAAAGCCCGGCGCGATGGCCGGGCTCAATGCTTCGAATTCAGATGGTATCAGGCGAGATTGCCATTGACCCAGTGCGACAGCGCGGTCTTGGGCGCAGCGCCAACCTTGATGTCGGCCACTTCGCCGCCCTTGAAGATCATCAGCGTCGGGATCGAGCGCACGCCAAACTGGGCGGCAAGCTCGGGATTCTCGTCGATGTTGAGCTTGGCGATCTTGACCTTGGCGCCGAGTTCGGTGGCGATGTCCTCAAGCGCCGGTGCGATCATCTTGCAGGGGCCGCACCACTCCGCCCAGAAATCAACCACGACCGGTACCTGGGCATTGAGCACATCGGCCTGGAAATTGTTCTTGTCGACCTTGACGGTGGTCATGCGGAAATCCTTTCGAAATTTTTCGTCGCACCAAATGTGGTGGTTGCCGCGCCCTTCTTCAAGCAGTTCTTGTGTCACGCTCCCGTGAGTCGGGCAAGGGCGTCGTCCATGGCCCGGGCCGGGAGCTCGATCAGCCTCGGCGCTTCGGTGAACAGCAGGGCCGCCTTGATTTCCCGCCCTGGATAAAGCGGCTGCAGCAGGGCGCGATAGAGCGCGAGCTGAAGCAGATAGGCCGGGGGGACCTCGGCCGGGGAGGCGGGTGCGGGCCGGTTGGTCTTGTAGTCGACGATCGAGACCGTATCCGGCGTCACCGCCAGCCGGTCGATCTTGCCGGAGATGGAGCGAATTTTGCCCTTGACCTCCAGGCTGCCCATGATCGCGACCTCTGCACGTGACGAGGGCGCGAACAGTTGACCGAGGCCGGGGTCGGCAAGGATGGCCATGACCGACGCCAGGGCCTTTTCACGCTCGGCTTGCGGCCACCCCGCACCCGTTCGCGAGAGGTAACGCTCCGCCGCACTTTGGCGGCCGCTCTCGGCCATGCCGGGCAGCATCTGCAGCAGTTTGTGCAAGGCGAGCCCGCGCATCACTGCAAAACCCGGCTCGGCATCGGCGTCCAGCACCGGCGAGGCCTTGTCGACAACCGCTTCCTTGCCTTCCTCGATCAGCGCCGAGGCGCCCGATGGCGACAACGGTCGCGGCAGGTCCTCGAAAGGCGGCAAGGGCCGGAACAGGGTCGCCGGCAACGGGCCGAAAGCATCGGCTTGCCGCGCCTGTTCACTGACGTCTGGCGCGACCGGCGGCAAGTTGGTGACATGGAAACGATGCACCGGCTCGCCGCCGGCGGGGTGCGGACGCTGTTCGCTTTCCGGCGCACCGATCAGCGCGCGGCTGACGATCGAATGCCAGGTTCCGGTGTTCGGCGCCCGCTTGCCATGATAGCCGCAGACGATCAGCCGGTCCTCCGCGCGCGTCATGCCGACATAGAGCAGCCGGCGGTATTCATCGTCGGCGAGTTCGCGGGCGCGAGCAGCCGCCGTTTTCGAAAAGCCGTTGGCGACGTCGCTGGCCGAACGCCAGAGATAGCCCTTGCCGTCCCAATGCCTGCCCGATCCCTCGAAAGGCATCAGGCGCGGCAAATGCTGGTCGCTGAAGGGAGCGGAACCGCCGTCGACCAGGAACACCACCGGCGCCTCCAGGCCCTTGGCGGCGTGCACGGTCATGACCCGGACCTCGTCGCGGGTCTGATCCATCTCGCGCTTGATCTCGGGGCCGGCGTTTTCCAGCGTCGACAGGAAGGCTTCCAGCCCGGGCAGGCCGGTCCGCTCGTCCGCAAGGCAGAAGCTCAGGAACTCATCGAGAATATCGCCGGCTTCCGGCCCGAGCCGGGCGACCATCTTGCGGCGCACGCCATCGCGCGCCAGCAGGCCGGCATAGAACTCGAACACCGGCTTGAAGGCGGCCTCATCAGCCCAGAGGTCAAGCTGAGCGACGACCTTTGCGAGGGCTTCGTCGTCGCCGGCCTGCTGGCGCAGCGATGCCGCCAGCGACACGCCGGCCGGCCTCTGCGCGGCGAGCGTGAACAGCCTCTCCTCCGGCAGGTCGAAGATCGGGCTGCGCAGGACGGCGGCGAGCGACAGGTCATCCTGCGGCTGGATCAGCAGATGGCCGAGCGCGATCAGATCCTTGACCGCGATATGGCCGGGCAAGCTCAGCCGGTCGGCGCCGGCGACCGGAATGTCGCGACGCTTGAGCGCGCGGGTCAGCGCGTGGACGAAGCTGTCGCGCTTGCGCACCAGCACCAGCACGTCGCCCGGCCGCAGCCGCTTGCCACGGCCCTCGATGATTTCGCCCATGCCGATCCACCCGGCAATGGTGGCCGCGACATGCTCGGCGACGCGCACCGCCGGCGCATGGGCATGGTCGATCGCTTGCGTCCAGTCGTCGGGCTCGTCGACGGCCTCGGCGCCGATCGACGGCCACACCTCGACATAGCCCGGCGCATCGGTGCGGATCGCCTTGTGGTCCAGCGGATCGGGGTCGTGGCTGATGCCGCGCCGCACGGTCGGATCGGCAAAGACGCGGTCGACGGCGGCCAGCACATCGTCGGTGGAGCGGAACGACCAGGTCAGCTTGAGGTCGGCGAAGGATGCATCGGCCTCGCGCACCCGCCCGGCGAACAACAGCCGGCTGTCGGCGAAGGAGTCCGGGGCGGCACCCTGGAAGGAATAAATCGACTGTTTCTCGTCGCCGACGGCAAAGACCGTGCGGTGCACCCGATCGCGCGCACCGAAGCCGGCAAAGAATTCTTCCGCCAGCCTCCTCACCACTTCCCATTGATCCGGGCTGGTGTCCTGCGCCTCGTCGAGCAGGATGTGGTCGATACCCTGGTCGAGCTTGTACTGCACCCATGGGCCGGCATCGGGCCGCGCCAGAAGGTTCACCGTGCGGGTGATCAGGTCGTTGAAGTCGAGAAAGCCGCGGCTGCGCTTCAGCACTTCGTAGCGCGCGATCAGCCAGTCGGCGATGGTGAGCGCCGCACGTGTGCCTTCCAGCATCCGGAACAGCGCCAGCCGGTCGACGGTCTCCACGATGGCGCCGGCCGCCGAGAGATAGCGCTCGGCAAGGTCCGGCAGCCGGTCGGCCAGCGCCTTCTTGAAGGCCTTTGCCGGATCATAGGGATCGCCATCGGTCTTGAGGAAGGCTCTTGCCAGGAGTTGCAGCCGACGAACGGGATCGCCCTCGGCGAAAGCCTGGCGCGCATAGGGCAGGATGTTGTTCAGCACCGATCTGGCGTCGGTGGCTTCGGCTGCCTGGACAAAGCCGGCAAAATAGTCCGGCAGGAAGCCGGGCAGCGGCCATATCGACGCCGCTATGCCTTCGGCGGTCTGGCCGGGGCGGAAATGGAACTCATCGAACAAGGGCTGGAAGCCGTCGCGCCCGACGGCATCGAGGAAATCGCGCAACCCGTCGCGCTTGCGCACGATCTCGCCGAGCAGGGCGTCGAGACCGGCTTCGCCGCCGCGCTCCAGCACAGTGGCGAAGGCCTCGGCCAGGGTCCTGTCGCCGGCGGCGGAAATCATCTCGCGGCGGGCGGCGGCAAAAAGCGAGGCCTCCATCTGGCTGTCGAGCATTTCGAAATGGGCGGGGATATTGGCTTCCAGCGGGAACTGATGCAGGACCGATTCGCAGAAAGCGTGGATCGTCTGGATCTTCAGCCCGCCAGGCGTTTCCAGGGCCTCGGCGAACAGGCGGCGGGCTCTGCGCATGGTGTCGCGATCGGGCCGGCGCCCCTCCAGCGCCTCGACTTTGGACGCCAGTTCGGCGTCGTTAAGCGTCGTCCACTCCGACAGTGTCGAAAAAACCCGGTTCGACATGTTGGCGGCCGCGGCGCGCGTATAGGTCAGGCACAATATCTTCGATGGGTCGGTACCGTTGAGCAGCAGCCGGATGACGCGCTGGGCAAGCACATGGGTCTTGCCCGATCCCGCATTGGCCGACACCCAGGCGGAATTGCCGGGATCGGCGGCGCGGGCCTGGCTCGAAGCCGTGTCGGTCGGGATCGGATAGGCTTTCTTCATGCCTCTCCGCCCTCGTCCCCGGCGTCTCCGCCGGCGGACCATTCGAGTACGCGGGCGAGGTGGTCGTAGTCGCCGTCGGTTTCGCCTTCGCGAAACGGCAGCGCGCGCGACAGATAGCCGGTCGCCGGGTCGGCATAATGGATCAGCAGCTTTTCCAGCCGCGCCCAGGCCTCTTCGGCGAGATCGGCCGCGGTGCGTGGCTGGCGGTTGTGTTCGAGTATGGACTCTTCGAACACCTCGCCATTCGGCTTCAGCCTGATGAAGGCCAGTTGCGACGGTTCGCGCATCCCCAGATCCTTGAACGCGCCACGCCTCAGCAGCGCGCCTTCCAGCGCCAGTTGAGGCGCCAGCAGCGTATGCGCCTGCGCCTTCGAAGGCGAGGAACCCGTCTTGTAGTCCAGAATGTCGGCCATGCCGCCGGCCAGCAGGTCGACCCTGTCGGCGTAACCGGACAGCGTCACCCCGGACTGTCCGACGACGGTTTTCCCAGCCCTCTCCTCGGCATGCCGCTGGACCACCGCATCGGCGCGCGTGCGCTCCCATTCGATGATGTTGGCGGCGAGCTTTTCGAAACGCGGCCACCACACGGCCTCGACATCGGCCGGAAGCGCCGCCTCGGCAAAACAGGCGCGGCCGGCGGCGATGAGCCCGGCCAGCGCGTCCGGCGCGCGCGGGTCGGCCACCTCGGAGGAGAAGAGATGCAGGATGGCGTGAAACAGCGTGCCGCGCTCGGCCGCGCCCGGATCACGGATGAGCGGATCGAGCGGCATCAGGCCGAGGATCCTTCGGGCGTAGATGGCGTAGGGGTCGCGGCGCAGCGTCTCGATCTCGGTGACCGAGAAATGGCCCGGGCGAACCGGCAATGGCGGTTTCGGCTGCGGCCGCGGCGCGAAATCCCGCTTCGGCCCTGTGTCGAGCGCGCGTGCCCAGGCAAGCAATTCATCGCCGCGCCGGCGCAGCGCTGTCGCCTGGTCGTTGCCGATGAAGGTGAGCAGCCGCTGCAACCAGCGCGACGGCACGGCGGGCGCGTCGCCGGCGCGCGCCGAGCGCGCCAGCAGCACCTTCCTGGCACCCATGGCCATCTGGAAGTCATGCGCGGCGAGGCCGATGCGCCGCTCCGGCGGTTCGAGATCGATGCCGGTCTTCATCAGCCGCGACATGAAGCGGTCGCTCTCCGGCTTGCGCGGCCAGACCCCTTCGTTGAGCCCACCGATGACCAGTGTGTCGACATGCTGCAGCCGGGCTTCCAGCGCGCCCCAGATGGCGATGTTCCTGTCGGTGCCTTGCGCCGGCTTGACGGTCTCGGGCGCGATCAGCGCCTCCATCACGTCAGGCCATTCGATTGCCGCGAACGACAGCGGCGCCGAAGCCGCGACCAGCCCGCGCAAAAGGTCGGCGAGCTTTTCGCCGGCATCGCCGGCGTAGAGTTCGCCAAGGCCGCCATCGGCGGAACTGCCGAGATTCTCCAGGGCAACGACGCTGGTCTCGACCAGCGCGGCAAGGCCGGCTTCCGCCTGGCCGCGAAAGGCTGAAAGCGGCGCCAGCGCTTGCTTGAGACGTTCAAGCAAATTCCGCGCGCCTTCGATGGAGCGCACGGTCAGCCGGGCAAACCAGAAGGGCGGCCGGCTGTCATCGCCAAACCCGGTGAGGCGGGCCTCGAAAAGGTCCGGCAGCGACGCAATGTCGGGGCGGCCGGTGCCGCCGCGCAGCGCCACCAGTTCGACCAATTCCGCCGCGTGGCGCACATCGCCGCGTTCCAGGCCGAGGCCGAGCAATGGATGCTTGAGCAGCGACAACAGGCCGACCGGATCTCCCGGCCGGAACACCGCCTCGAGCGCCAGCCTGAGCAGGCTGGCCGCCGGCGTGTTGGAAAGCGGCGTGCCGCCGGAATCGTCCGCAACGACACCGAAGCGCTTGAGCTCGACACTGACGCGGCGCGCCAGCGCGCGGTCGCCGGTCACGAGAGCGGCCCTTTGGCCGGGTTCTTCCACGGCCTGCTTGAGCGCGACCGCGATCGCGACGGCCTCGTCGCGCTCGCTTGCCGCTTCGAGCAGCGTCACGTCGGCGAAGGCGGCGGCAATATCGGACGCTGAAAACCCGTTTCGCGTCTCCGCCCACAATTCGGTGGTCTCGGCCGGCCGCAACGCCTCGCCGACAAGGGCCGCGCGGAGCGCGAGCTTCGGCTCGGCCGCGCCGATCTCCTCGACATCGCCGCGCAGCACGCCAATCTTGCCGATCAGCTTCGCCAGGCCGTATTGCGGATGGCCAAGCACGGCTGGACGCGCGCCTGGCGCCACGAGCGCCTGGAAGGAGGCTTCGTCCAGTAACTGGTCGAGCCCGGGCAACACGATGGCGCCAACGGTGAGGCCGGCGATGGTCGCAAGCAGCTCCGCCGTGGCGGGGATGGAACCGGTGGACCCCGCGGCTATGACCGGCCCGGCGGGCGGATTGCGCCGCAGCCGCGCCGCCTCGGCACGGATCAGGGCGCTGCGATGCGCTGCCGGGTTGGAGCGGTCGCTTTCTTCGAGGAATTTCGGCCAGGCATCGGTGACGATGCCGAGGAATTCGAGCGTCACCTGCCACCATCCGGCAAGGTTCCCGCTCACCAGGCCGGCAAGTTTGGCCCAGTCGGTGCCTTCCGTCTCGATCTCGTCCATCAGTCCGGTCAGATCGCGCGCCAGCCAGATCGCGTCGGCGGTGGAGGCAGGCACAACGATCTCCTCGGCGAAGAGCGCCGCGACATGGGCGGGCAACCGGCGTTTCCACGCCCGCACCAGCGGCGTCAGCAGCAACAGCCGTTCGGTGGCGGCGATCGGCGGCGCCAGATCGATTGCCGCCGATGGCTCGGCCTCGAACAAGGCTTCATCCTCGTCGAATTCGCCGAGCGGACGGATCACCGGCAGGATCGCCGAACCGCCGCCGCCACGCGCCTTCAGGCTGTCGACGAACACGCCGCGCAAGGCACGTGCGGCACGGCGCGTCGGCACATAGATGGTGACGTCGGCCAGGGCGAGCGGATCGCCGTCGAAACGAAATCCGGGGACAAGCCGGCCAGCAAGCAGCGCCTCGGCCAGCGTCGGCAGAAACGGCGCTCCGGAGGGAATGGAAAAAACGCGGCTTGAGCCGCTCATTGCGATCCGATGAGTGCGCCGGCCACCGCTTCTTCGGCAAGCGGAATGGCGTCGGGCGTGCCGACGGTTATCCAGTGGCCATGCATCGGCATGCCGAACAGGCGGCCGCCGGCAATCGCCCTGTCGAAATAGGCGTTGAGCGAATGCGGTTCGGCGGGTGCGTCCTTGAACAGGCGCGGATGGATGATCGCGGCGCCGGCATAGATCAGGCCGGCAGGATCGCCTTTCGAACGCCGCAGCGCGCCGTCCGGCGCCACCAGGAAATCGGTGCTGCCACAATGTCCTGTCGCCTGATGGAGATCCGCAAGCATCAGCAGAATATCCATTTTCGCCGCGTCCCATGCAAGGGCGAGCCGCCCGAGATTGAGCGGGCCGTGGTCGATCCAGAATGTATCGGCGTTGAGGATGTAGAACGGCTGTTGGCCGAGTTCCGGCAGCGCCTTGACGATGCCGCCGGCGGAATCGAGCAGTCGGTCGCTTTCATCGGAAATGACGATGCGCGGCGCGCGGCGCGCGGCGACATGGGCGACGATCTGTTCGGGAAGGTAATGGACATTGACCACCGCCGTGCGGACGCCGGCCGCGGCCAGGCTGTCGAGGCCCCAGTCGAGCAGCGTCTTGCCGGCGATCCGGACCAGCGGTTTGGGGATGGTGTCGGTGATCGGCCGCATGCGCTTGCCAAGCCCCGCGGCAAGTACGATGGCGGTGTCCGGTCTCATTGTCACAGCGCTCGTTCCTCCAGCAGCCCGTGCGCGCTGTAGAAATCCCGCAGCTCGGCGAGCGCGGGATGCGACAGCGCCCGCCTGAGATAGTCGCGGATGCGCGGCAGGTGCCTGAGATAATAGGGTTTGCCGTCACGTTTTTCGAGGCGCACGAAAATGCCGAGGATCTTGGAATTGCGTTGTGCGGCCATGATTGCGTAGGCTTCGAGGAAGCCTGCTTCATCGAAGCCGCCCGCTGCACGACGCGCCGCGACATAGGCATCGAGCGTCCGCTGTTCAATCTCGGGCGGGATGGTGACGCGGGCGTCCATGGCAAGCGAGGCGACATCATAGGCGGCGGGACCGATCAGCGCGTCCTGCACGTCGACGATGCCGAGCCGGTCGAGGCCGGACCGCTCGCCGCGCCAGATGATGTTGGGTGAATGGAAGTCGCGCAACATCAGCGTGTATTCGCTGCCTTGCAGCCGGTCGAGAAGCGCGTTCCATGTCCTGTGGTAGCCGGAACGCAGCGCGTCGCTCGCCGGGCCGCCCGATATCGCCGGCACGTACCAGTCGATCAGCAGGTCCGCCTCGATCAGCATGGCATCGCGATCGAAGGGCGGCACGTCATGAACGACGCCGGGTGCCGCCTCCATGCGGTGCGGCCAGGTCTTGCCATGCATCATGGCAAGCAGTTCGGCCGCCGCCTCGTAACGTTCGGCGACCGGCTCGCCATTGCCGGCGAGGAAGCCTTCCGAACCCAGATGCTCGAGCAGCAGGAAGCCCTGGTCGAGATCCTGCGCATCGATCCTGGGTACCGCGACGCCGGCGGCCAGCAGCGCACGGTCGATGGCGACGAAAGCGGACACCGACCGCGCGGTGTGGGCGATCACGGCATAGGGCTTGCCGTCGCGCACGGGAGGGCCGAGCACCAGCCGCGGCGAATTCATCAGCACGCGCGGCGCCTCGCCGGCAAGCGACACGATCTCGTAGGAACGGGCCGACGCATCGCCGATGAAATGCCGGCGCCGCGCTTGCCCCCATCCGGCGTTGTCGAGGAAGCCGCGCATGGCCAGCGAGCGCGCGACACGGTCGAAGGTCGCGCCATGCCCCGACAGGAGCGCCAGCCGGCCCTCGCCATGCTGGACGAGTTCGATCAGCACCGTCGTCTTGGGCAGATAGCCATCAGCCCGTTCGGGCCATTCGATGAGGGCGGCACCTTGTGCGATTGCTTCCTCGAAGCCGAGCTCGTCGAGCTCGGCCGCCGAGGACAGGCGGTAGAGATCGAAATGATGGACCGGGATGCGCGTGTCGTAGCTCTGAACCAGCGTGAAGGTCGGGCTCGGCACTTCGAGACCGGGATCGTCGGCCAGTGTTCGGATGAGTGCTCTTGCCAGCGTCGACTTGCCGGCGCCGAGATCGCCCTTGAGTGCCAGCACGTCGCCGACGCGCAGCGCCAGCGCCAGATCCTCGCCCAGTCGCGCCGTCTGGGTCTCGTCGGCGAGCAAACGCTCCAGCACCGGTTCCGTCATCGAGTGCGCTACTCGGCCGCTGCGCGGATACCCGGCATGTCTGGAAAGGTGCAGATGACGGTCGTGCCCTTGTCCTTGCCGGTTTCGATGCGAACGGCGCCGCCATGCAGTTCGACAAAGCTCTTGACGATCGACAGGCCGAGGCCAGCGCCGCGGCGGCGGCCGCCATTGGTGCGCGGCTCGAAGCGGCGGAACACCGAATCGAGCACATCGGGCGGCATGCCGGGTCCGTCGTCGTGGACCGAGAACTCGACCCCGTCCGCCAGCTGGCGGCAGGCCAGCCGGATCGTGCTGGCCTCCGGCGCGTAATTGGCGGCGTTGCTCAGCAGATTGTAGAGGATCTGGCGGATGCGGGTTTCGTCGCCATGGAACGTCTTCGGCGCGGCGGCGGCGTCGACCGCAAGCCGGATCGAATGCTCCTCCAGCCGGTCGGCGACCAGCTCGGCGGCGGCCGCGATGGTGCGATCGACATGCACTTCGGAAATGTCGAGCTGCATGATGCCGGCATCGACGGTCGCAAGGTCCAGTATGTCGTTGACGATGGTCAGCAGCACCGAGGAGGACGAGCCGACATGCTCGACATATTCGCGCTGCTTCTGTGTCAACGGGCCGGTCGCCGGCAGCGACAGCAGCTCGGTGAAGCCGATGATGTTGGTCAGCGGCGAACGCAGTTCGTAGGACACATGCTGCACGAATTCGTTCTTGAGCTGGTCCGATTTCTCGAGTGCCTCGTTCCTGTCCTTGAGCGCGCGTTCGACATGGACGCTGTCGGTAACGTCGACGAAGGTCATCATCACTTGCCCGTTGGGCAGCGGAATCACGGCGTAACGCAGCACGGTGCCGTTGTTGAGCTCGGTCTGGCCGTGGCGGTCGCGGCGCTCGTCGTCGAAGCCGGTGATGGCGGCGACGAAGCCGGGCCAGGGGCTCTCGACCGCTTGCCGATCGGAGAGCTCGCGTATGGCCGATACGTGCACGTTGGGCTTGGCGGCTTCCGCGTCCAATCCCCATAGCGTGGCGAAGGCCGGGTTCGACAGGCGCAACCGGCCGTCGGGGCCGAACACCGCGACGCCTTCCGCCAGATTGTCGAGCGTTTCGCCCTGGACCCGAACCGCGGTGCGGTAGCGGCTTTCGAGATCCATCTTCTCGGTCAGGTTCTCGAACACCCAGGTGACGCCGCCCTTGGGTTGCGGATTGGCGACGACGCGGATCGTCTTGCCGTCGGGCAGATGCCACCAGTGTTCCTGTGATTCGACGGCACGGTAGGCGCCGAGCAGGGCTTCCTTCCAACGACGCCATTCCGGCTGTTCGGCGATCTTGCCCTCGCTGCGCAGGCGGTCGAGCAAAAGGGCGTTGTCGGGCGCGCTGTGCAGGAAGCCGCTGTCGAGCCCCCACAGTTTCTGGAAAGCCTGGTTGAAGAAGCGCAGCTTCTCGTCGGTGTCGAAGATGGCGACCGCGGTGTTGAGCTGGTCGAGCGTATCGGCGTGGCTGCGCACGGTCCGCTCATATTCGCCACGGATGGCCTCGATGGCGCTGGTGTCGCAGGCAAGGCCGGCCGAACCGTCGGCGCCGGCAAAGTCGGTCACGGCGAACACACGGCGGTCCCCTTCGATCACCGTCGAAAGCGACTGCTCGAACACCGGATGCGATTTGTGCTGCGTGGCGATGGCGTCGCGCGCCTGGCCGCCGAGGAACTCCTTGGCATCGCGCACGGCGGCTTCCGCGCTTTCGGCTTCGACCGCGTCGGCATAGGCCCGGTTAACCCATTTCAGGCGGCCATGCTCGTCACGCAGCCATGCCGGCATCTTCAGCGCCTCGAGCAGGCCGATCATCGTGTCATGGTCGGCGGCCAGCCGCTGGTTGTCGATCTTGAGCCGGGCCTGGCTGCGCTGTGTCTCGGACAGCGAGACAAACCGCACCAGCACATGGGCCGCGCTCTTGCGGCCATGCACCTCCAATGGAGCGCCGGCCTGGGATTCGATCACCAGGTCGAACGGCCTGCCTTTTTCGCGCAAACCCGCCACGGCGTGTTCGAGTGCCGCCGCCGAACGCGGCATCAGCCAGCGGCCAAAGGCGAGGAACGCGGCCCGTTCCTCCGGCGCGCCGCTCTCGGTCGGCAATGTGCCGATGAGTTCGGGCTTCTTGTTTTCCGAGGCCCAGACGACGACACGCTGGTCGCGCAAATTGAGCAGCGCTTCCGAACGCCGCAATGCCGCGCTGACATCGGCGACGCGGCTTCTCAGCTCGACATTCTCCGCCGAGGTACGCGCCCGTTCGCGGATGAGAACGATGGCCGACAGGAATGCCGTACCCGTTACGCCGACGAACACCGCCAGCTGTACGACCTCGACGGTGCTGATCGACAGGCCGGCCACCGCGGCGCCGGCCGCCTGGGCATGCGCGACCGCGCCCGCCAAGGGGCTGGCAAGAGCGGAGCCGGCAAGGAGCAATCCCGCACGGGCACGCCAGGAAAGGCGCTCGCCGCGTGCGGCGGAGCCCATGATCCCCGAATCGTCGTGGCCGCCGGAAACGGCCTGTCCCGCGTGAAGCGGGTTTTCCCCCGGCATGTCTTGGTCCTCTTCGCCGCCTGAATGCAAGACCGCCCTGACGCGTGCGCCGGTCCTCGCCCCTGGGCCCGCGAATCACAACAATAGCGCCTGCTGGAATCGGCGTGAAGAATCATTCGGCGCAAAAATAAAGCCGAGCGAAAAGTCAATCGCCCGGCCTCAATATCTTGTAGTAAATTCGGCTTTGGTTAATAGCGGTAGTGTTCCGGCTTGAACGGACCCTGCGGCGTGACGCCGATATAGGCGGCCTGCTCGCCCGACAGCTCGGTCAGGCGGGCGCCGAGCTTGTCGAGATGCAGGCGCGCGACCTTCTCGTCGAGATGCTTGGGCAGCACATAGACCTGGTTCTGGTACTGCTCGCCCTTGCTGTAGAGCTCGATCTGGGCCAGCACCTGGTTGGTGAAGGATGCCGACATGACGAAGCTCGGATGGCCGGTGGCATTGCCGAGATTGAGCAGGCGGCCCTCCGACAGGAGGATCATCCGCTTGCCGTCAGGGAAGGTGATCATGTCGACCTGTGGCTTGACATTGGTCCACTTCAGATTGCGCAGCGACGCGACCTGGATCTCGTTGTCGAAATGGCCGATGTTGCCGACGATCACCATGTCCTTCATCGAGCGCATATGGTCGAGGGTGACGACATCCTTGTTGCCGGTGGTGGTGATGACGATGTCGGCGGTCGGTGCCGCATCTTCCAGCGTGACCACTTCAAAACCGTCCATCGCCGCCTGCAGCGCGCAGATCGGGTCGACCTCGGTGACCTTGACGCGGGCGCCGGCACCCTTGAGCGAGGCCGACGAGCCTTTGCCGACATCGCCGTAGCCGCAGACGACCGCGACCTTGCCGGCCATCATCGTGTCGGTGCCGCGGCGGATGCCGTCGACCAGCGATTCCTTGCAGCCATATTTGTTGTCGAACTTCGACTTGGTGACCGAGTCGTTCACGTTGATGGCGGGGAAGGGCAGCAGGCCCTTCTTCTGCAACTGGTAGAGCCGGTTGACGCCGGTCGTCGTCTCTTCGGTGACGCCGCGGATCGCTTCCTTCTGCTTGGTGAAGAAGCCCGGCGAAGCCTTCAGGCGCTTCTTGACCTGGGCGTAGAAGTATTCCTCTTCCTCGCTCTGCGGATTGGACAGTACGTCCTCGCCGGCCTCGGCGCGGGCGCCGATCAGGATGTACATGGTGGCGTCGCCGCCATCATCGAGGATCATGTTGGAGAGGCCGCCATCGGCCCACTGGAAGATCCTGTCGGTGTAGTCCCAGTACTGTTCGAGGCTTTCGCCCTTGACGGCGAAGACCGGAATGCCGGCCTCGGCAATCGCCGCGGCGGCGTGATCCTGGGTCGAGAAGATGTTGCACGAAGCCCAGCGGATATCGGCGCCGAGCACCTTCAGCGTCTCGATCAGCACCGCCGTCTGGATGGTCATGTGCAGCGAGCCGGTGATGCGCGCGCCCTTGAGCGGCTTCTTGGCGCCGAATTCCTCGCGGCAGGCCATCAGGCCCGGCATTTCGGTCTCGGCGATATCGAGTTCCTTGCGGCCCCAGCCGGCAAGCGAGATGTCGGCGACCACATAGTCCTTGCTACCCGTCATGGCAGTGCTCCGATGCGTGCGTGCGAATTGTTTGCGGATGCGCCCGTGCCGGAAGACATTTCCAAGGGCGCGAATTGCCGGCCTGACTAGCAGATCAGGCTTCACACGACAATGGGATATAAAGAAATCTTTATTCGTGCATGTCCCGAAGGGATGACTTCGGGGTCAGCACTCCTCGCCGAAACGGGAGGCGACGAGCTGCTCCAGCGCATCCATGACCTCGAGCGCCTCCGGGCCGCTGGCGGTGACGCGGATCGAGTATCCCGGGCTGGCGGCCAGCATCATGAGGCCCATGATCGAGGTGCCTCCGACCTGGACGCCGTCCTTCTCGACATGGACAGAGGCGTCGAAGCCGCTGGCGAGCTGGACGAATTTCGCCGAAGCGCGCGCATGCAGGCCGCGCTGGTTGACGATCGGAAACTCCCGGACGATCTGGTCTTTTTCCGGGAATATCGCGTTCATTTGCTGCTCAGAAGCTGGCTGGCGACATTGATGTATTTGCGGCCCGCGGCCTGCGCCTCATCGAGCGCCGCCGCCATGTTGTCACCCTTGCGGATCGACGACAGCTTGATCAGCATCGGCAGGTTCATGCCGGCGATCACTTCCGTGCGGCCGGACTCCATCACCGAGATGGCCAGGTTGGATGGTGTGCCGCCGAACATGTCGGTCAGCACGATCACGCCTGCCCCTGTATCGACACGGGCGACCGCGTCGACGATGTCGCGGCGACGCTGCTCCATATCGTCGTCGGCACCGATCGCCACGGTTTCGAAATTGTCTTGTGGCCCGACGACATGTTCGACGGCATGTCGGAACTCGGTGGCCAGTTGACCGTGCGTTACAAGCACGAGTCCGATCATTCTTTGGTGGCTCCCGTCATCGCCGCTTCACAGGCGCATTTTATGCTCGCCAGCCAATCCAGGCGGCGGGAGCGCTATCTTGTCGACGCGCGGCCCGTTGACAAGCCCAAAATTGCGCCGGCCCATGCCATTTTGACGCATTGCAGCAAAAAACCCAGGGCGGATCATAGAAAAGGCGCGATCGACAGCCGCGCCATGATGGCCGGCAAGGCTGTGGCGGCGTTGCGCTCGGCAAGGTCGATACGCGGCACCGGGCAGCCCGCGACCGGCTCGCTCAGTTCCTCCTGGAAACGGGCCATTTCCGCCTTCGGCACAAGCCGCACATGCAGGTCGATCACGCCGCCCGGCTCGAATGGCAGCGGGCGCGGCATGAACCCAGGCACCTCGGCGAGACCAGCGATGGTCGGCGGCACGCGGCAGACCAGCCGCCCGGCGTGGGCCGAGGCAAACAGCCTGTCGTCGCCGATCAGCCGCGAGAACAGCGCGCGCGCCCAGCAGTGGTCCAGGAGTGTCAGCGCCAGTGTCGTCTTGCCGGCGCCGGACGGCCCGGTGATGAGGACGCCGCGATCGCCGATCAGGATCGCGGTTCCGTGGATGTTTTCAGGCTGCGCGGCGGCTTCGGGCATGGTTATATCAGAGCCAAGGTCATCCCTCGGCCGGCAGCGTCACGACGAAGCGTGCGCCCTTGATCTCGCCGGGCTTGGTGCCGGGAATGTTTTCGGCGGTCAGCGTGCCGCCATGGGCCTCGACGATCTGCCTGGAGATCGACAGGCCAAGCCCCGAATTCTGGCCGAACGCCTCGCCGGCCGGCCGGTCGGTGTAGAAGCGTTCGAAGATCCGGTCGATCGTGTCGGCGCGGATGCCGGGACCATTGTCGTCGACGGTTAGGATGTTGAATTTGCCGGCGCGCGCCAGCGACAGGCTGATGTGGCCATGGTCCTCGGGCACGAAGGAGCGGGCGTTCTCGATCAGGTTGGTGATGACCTGGCCGATGCGCAGGTCATGGCCGACGACGACATAGCCCTTGGCGCCCTGCGGCAGCTTGGCAACCTTGAGCTCGATCTCGACCGCCTTCTTGTTGCGCGTCGTTTCACGCGAAACAGCGACGAGGTCGGTGACGAATTTCTTCAGGTCGACGGTTCCCGCGTCCTCGCGCGCCAGTTCGGCGTCGAGGCGGGAGGCATCGGAAATGTCGGTGATGAGGCGGTCCAGCCGTTTGACGTCATGCTGGATGATCTCCATCAGACGCGCGCGCGAGGTGTCATTCTTCGCCAGGGGCAACGTCTCGACGGCGCTGCGCAACGACGTCAGCGGGTTCTTCAGCTCATGCGAAACATCGGCGGCGAAACTCTCGATCGCCTCGATGCGCGCATAGAGCGCGTTGGTCATGTCGCGCACGGCTATCGACAGATTGCCGATCTCGTCCTGGCGGTCGGAAAAGTCGGGGATTTCCTCGCGGCTCTTGACGCCGCGGCGCACCCGCACGGCCGCCGCCGACAGCCGGCGCAGCGGGTTGGCGATGGTGGAGGCCAAAAGCATCGACAGGATGGCGGTGACGAGCGCCGCTATGCCGAAGACGCGCAGGATCGCCTTGCGTTCGGCGGCGACGATCTTGTCGATATCGCCGCCTTCGGTCGACAGCATCAGCACACCGAGAACGGCGCGAAAACGCTGGATCGGCACCGCCACCGAGACGATCTGCTCGCCCTGTTCCGAGACACGCACGATGGTCGACGGGCTGCCGGTCAGCGCCTTGACCACTTCCGGAAAGGCGGCGCCGTTGCCGCCCGGCTGCTCGTGATAGACCGGCAGGTCGGTGTTGCGGAAGAAGTCGAAGATGAATTTCTGGACGCGCTCGACAAGGTCGGGTTCTTCCTCTTCGACCGGCGGCAGGTCGTAGCGCAGGATCTGGCCGCGCGAATAGAGATGGCGTGAATCGAGCAGCAGGTTGGCGTCGCGGTCATAGATGCGGGCGCGGGTGCGGGTCGGCGAGATCAGCCGCCGCAGCACCGGCGCCACGCGCTCCGGATTGATCGGAAAATCCAGATTATCGAGCTGGTCCGAGCCAGGTCCCAGGCTTTCGCCGGCCTGCAGCTCGAGCAGCTTTTCCGGGTCGATGCTGATCGAATCCGTCTCGACCGTCGCCGACGCCGCGATGGCGCCGGCGATGATCTCGCCCTGCGTCATCAGGCTTTCGACGCGCGCGTCGATCAGACCGTCGCGGAAGGTGTTGAGGTAGAGGATGCCGGTGACGAGCACCGCCAGCCCGGCGAGATTGAGGAAGAGGATACGCCGCGTCAGGCTGGAAAAGATATGGTGGCCGAGGAATCGGCGCATCGGCACCGTGAATTTCGACACGAAGGACGGCATGATGCGCGACGGCCGCCTGGCAGCGGCCGCCGGTCTGCTTCGTTGTGCTTCCACTGCCATCGAATAGCAGCTCCTGCCTAGGCTTTACGCTTCGCGGAACCGGTATCCGACTCCGTAAAGGGTTTCGATCATTTCGAAGTCGTCGTCGACGGCCTTGAACTTCTTGCGCAGCCGCTTGATGTGGCTGTCGATCGTGCGGTCGTCGACATAGACCTGCTCATCATAGGCCGAATCCATCAGCGCATCACGGCTTTTTACCACGCCGGGGCGTTGCGCCAGCGAATGCAGGATCAGGAACTCGGTGACGGTGAGCGTTACCGGCTCGCCCTTCCAGGTGCAGGTATGGCGCTCCTGATCCATGACGAGTTGGCCGCGTTCGAGCGAGCGAGCCTGCTGGCTGGGCGCTTTTGCCGCGGCCTCGCGGGCACTGGCCCGGCGCAATACTGCGCGCACCCGCTCGACCAGCAGGCGCTGCGAGAACGGTTTGCGGATGAAGTCGTCGGCGCCCATCTTGAGACCGAACAATTCATCGATCTCATCGTCCTTGGAGGTCAGGAAGATCACCGGCAGGTCGGATTTCTGGCGCATCCGGCGCAGAAGCTCCATGCCGTCCATGCGCGGCATCTTGATGTCGAGGATGGCGAGATTCGGCGGCCGCGCCGCCAGGCCTTCCAGCGCGGACGCACCATCCGTGTAGGTCTCGACACGATATCCCTCGGATTCGAGGGCGATCGACACCGACGTCAGAATGTTGCGGTCGTCATCGACAAGCGCGATTGTTGCCATTTCAAGCGGCTCCCTCATGAGCTGTCCCTTCTTTCGTAGAGAAGGGGCTTTTGCAGGACAAATTAGGTACAAAATGTGGCGTAGGCCTTGTCCGCTGTCACGAGCAGGGTGCCGCCGGCCACAATTCAACCTCGACACGGATTGGACGAACGAACATCACCAATCCTTTGGGCAACCACGAAACTTTTCGCATATATAAACGATTTAAACAACTTTCAAAATATTTAAATCGATTAATGATTTGATATCATTTGGCTTTTCTGGTTCTGACCATCCTGGCCTGCTTGGCGGGTGTGCCGGAAATACGCCGGCAAAGATGCGGCAAATCTTGAGAAAGGTCTCCAATGTCGGAAATCGGCAAACGCAATCGTGCCTGCGCGATCGATCGTATCGGTCTGAAAACCTCCGGCATGGTGCGCTACAATTTCGGCGCGGCCGCCCTCTATGAGGAAGCGATCCGGCGCGGCGAAGCCCGGCTGACCGCCCATGGCGCGCTCGTCGCCGAGACCGGCCAGCACACTGGCCGCTCGCCCAAGGACAAGTTCGTCGTTCGCGACGGCGCCACCGAGCCGCATGTCTGGTGGGACAACAACAAGGCGATCTCGCCGGCTCAATTCGACGTTTTGCTCGCCGATTTCCAGGCCCACGCCGAGGACAAGGATCTCTATGTACAGGATCTGGTCGGCGGCGCCGACGAGGAGCTCAAGCTGCCCACCAGGGTGATCACCGAATTTGCCTGGCACTCGCTGTTCATCCGCAACCTGCTCATCCGTCCCGACGCGGCCGAACTCGAACAGTTCGTGCCCGGCATGACGATCATCGACCTGCCGTCCTTCCGCGCCGATCCCGCCCGCCATGGCAGCCGCACCGAAACGGTGATCGCCGTCGACCTGACCCGCATGATCGTGCTGATCGGCGGCACCTCCTACGCCGGCGAGATGAAGAAGTCGGTGTTCACCATGCTCAACTACCTCCTGCCGGAGAAGGGCGTGATGCCGATGCACTGCTCGGCCAATGAAGGACCGGCCGGCGATGCCGCCATCTTCTTCGGCCTGTCGGGCACCGGCAAGACGACGCTGTCGGCCGATCCGTCCCGCACATTGATCGGCGACGACGAGCATGGCTGGGGCCCGCACGGCATCTTCAATTTCGAAGGCGGCTGCTACGCCAAGACAATCAAGCTGTCGGTGGAAGCCGAGCCGGAGATCTTCGCCACCACGCAACGCTTTGGCACGGTGCTGGAAAATGTCGTGCTAGATGCCGACGCAGTGCCGGATTTCAATGACGGCAGGCTCACCGAAAACACACGCTGTGCCTATCCGCTCGACTTCATCCCCAACGCCTCGAAGACCGGGCGCGCCAGTCATCCGAAGAACATCATCATGCTGACCGCCGACGCTTTCGGCGTGATGCCGCCGATCGCCCGGCTGACGCCGGCGCAGGCCATGTATCATTTCCTCTCCGGCTACACGGCCAAGGTCGCCGGAACCGAAAAAGGCGTCACCGAGCCCGAGGCGACCTTCTCGACCTGTTTCGGCGCGCCCTTCATGCCGCGCCATCCGTCGGAATATGGCAACCTTCTGCGCGAACTGATTGCCCGCCATGCCGCCGATTGCTGGCTGGTCAACACCGGCTGGACCGGCGGCGCGCATGGCACCGGCAAGCGTATGCCGATCAAGGCGACGCGCGCGCTGCTCGCTGCCGCCCTCGACGGCTCGCTGAAGGCAGGCGCTTTCCGCACCGACGCCAATTTCGGCTTCGAGGTGCCGGTGGCGGTGCCGGGTGTCGACAGCGCCATTCTCGACCCGCGCTCAACCTGGGCGGACAAGGCGGCCTACGACCGGCAGGCGGCAAGGCTGGTCGGCATGTTCGCCGTCAATTTCGAGAAATTCGAAAGCCATGTCGACGCCGTGGTGCTGGGGGCAGCACCTCGCATGCAGGAAGCGGCGGAGTAATCGCCAAGCCGCTCAGCATCATTGCCGCGTGGTTCCAGTGAAGGCCCGGTTTCGATCGGGCCTTTTCTTTTTCGGTCTGCCGCGCCATGACTGCGGCATGCCGATCGACGACGACATCATCATCTCAGGCGAGGCCGTGATCCACCCGGGCGACTTGCACGAGGATTTCATCCGCTCGTCCGGTCCCGGCGGCCAGAACGTCAACAAGGTGGCGACGGCGGTGCAGCTTCGCTTCGACGCGCAGAACGCCGAGGGCCTGTCGGACCGTGTGCGCGAGCGGACCATAAAACTTGCCGGCCAGCGCGCCACCAAGGACGGTGTCATCGTCATCGAGGCCGGACGCTTCCGTACCCAGGAACAGAACCGCGCCGATGCGCGGGCCAGGCTCACGGCACTGGTCGCCAAGGCCGCCGAACCACCGCCGCCGCCGCGCAAGAAGACGCGGCCGTCGAAAGGCGCGGTCGAGCGGCGGCTCAAGACCAAGGCCGGGCGATCGACAGTGAAGAGGCTGCGCGGTCGGGTGGAGAACGATTAAGCAGCACGCCAATCGTGCCCGTCAACCGCCTTTGGCCAATCGGGCAAACGAATTCACCGCGCGTTCTGCCCGGGCAATTTCAGTGAAAAACGACGACGGCTTTCGGGTCGCCCTCTGCCTGTGATGGTGGCATCTTGCGGCTCCGAACATTAGCAAGGTGAACCAGTCCATGCTCGTTCTGCCCAAAGGCGTCCGCCACATGCCGGCCCATCTGTCCCGCGCCGTCCAGGAGACGCTGGTCGAGGAGGTGAGGAGCATCGTCCAGCAAGCGCCGTTGTTCGTGCCGGCCATGCCGCGGACCGGCAAGGAGATGAGCGTGCGCATGACAAATTGCGGTCCGCTCGGTTGGGTCACCGACAAGGAACGCGGCTATCGCTACCAGCCGACGCATCCGCTGACCGGAGAGCCATGGCCGCCTATCCCCGACAGCCTGCTCGACCTGTGGCGGCAGGTGTCGGGCTATCCGAATCCACCGGAGGCCTGCCTGATCAATTTCTACACGCCCGACGCAAAGATGGGCCTGCATCAGGATCGCGACGAGGCCGATTTCTCGGCTCCCGTAGTCTCTGTCTCGCTGGGCGACGACTGTCTGTTCAGGGTCGGCCAGACAACGCGCGATGGCGCTACCAAATCGTTCAGGCTGAAAAGCGGCGATGTAGTCGTGCTTGGCGGCGAGGGCCGTCTTGCCTTCCATGGCGTCGACCGCATCTACCCTTCGACCTCGGCGCTGCTCAAGAACGGCGGCAGGATCAATCTGACGCTGCGGCGGGTGACGAAGCCCGGCGAGACCTCCACATAAGCCGATCTTAACGCGCGTCGCTTATCAAGGCGGACAGGGTCTTGGAAACAGCGCAATGGCACAGGCCGATCAGACTGCCCGCAATCGAGCCGATTTTCGGTTCGCGGCACTTGTGCTGTGCACCGGAATCCTGATCGGGCTGCGCTACCATCTTGCCTTGTGGACCTTCGACGAGCACGGCTTCTCCGAACTCAGCGACCGGCTGCCTTATTGGGATTTCACCAATCTGTGGGCCGGCGGACGCATGGCGCTCGACGGCCATGTAGCCTGGCTGTTTGACGTCGACAGCTATCGCGCGGCCTTGCGGCGGATGTTTTCGCCCGATCTTCCCAACCAGGAATGGAGCTACCCGCCCAGCATCCTGATCTTCGGTGCGCCGCTCGCGCTGCTGCCGATCTTTGCGGCCTATTTCATCTGGACTTTCGGCACCGTCTTCTGCCTGTGGCTGGCGGTGCGGCCGCTGAAACTGGGCACGCTGGCCGAAGCGGCCGTCCTTGTGTGTCCAGCCGTCTTCGTCAACGCCATCTTCGGCCAGAACGGCGCCCTGACCACCGCTCTTCTCATTGGCGGACTGGCGGTGGCGCCGAAGCGGCCAATCCTGGCCGGGCTGCTGTTCGGTCTGCTGACGATCAAGCCGCATCTGGGCATTCTGGTGCCGTTCTGCCTGCTGGCCAGCGGCAACTGGCGTGCCATCGCCGCAGCGGCTCTGTCATCGGCGGCTCTGTTCATTTTGACCGGGCTCTCACTCGGATTCGACGTCTGGCATCTGTTCTGGACCGAAACCCGCCCCCTGATGACGGCGATCCTGGAGGCACCCTATCCGCAACCCTACCAGGCCAATGCCGCAACCATGTTCTTCCTGGCGCGCGCATGCGGCGCCGGGCTGACAGTGGCCTATGCGATGCAAGCCGCTGCGACCATTGCCGCAATCTGCGCCGCCATCTGGGTCTGGTTGCCACGGCGGCAGGTCGTGCATGGCGAAAGAGTGGTCCTCACCGCCGTGCTGGCAACGGTCGCGACGCCGTACGGCTACAGCTACGACACCGTCGGTCTCGCCGTTGCCGTCGCCTACCTGTTTTCGAGGCGCGCCAGCATGCCCCGGATTTTCCTGGCGCTCGTCTGGCTCTATCCTGCCATCGCTCATCTGGTGAACGGCATCGGGCTTGGCATCGGCGTGTTGGTGCCCTTGTCGCTGTCGGCATGGATGCTTGCCGACATAAGGGCTCGCGAACGCGTGACCTCGACGATAGCTGACGGCCGGATATCATCGCCACGGTGAACCATTGCCGTGCCCTCGGCTCTCTTCCGCGGGGTGTCCATCGGGCTCGATCCGCTCGTGCCGCCATCGCGACCCTGGCGGGTGAACTCCGATATCTCAGCGCAGCGGCGAAAAGGTCGCCGAGACCAGATGGAAAGGCAATGCGCCATAGGCGGCGACCGTCGCCTGGTCATCCCATTGGCGGAATTGCCGCGACGGCCGCGCCTCCAGCGTCAGGGCATGCTGCCGGCCGTCGACTGTAACCTTGCCGCGAAAGCGCAGCACCCGTTCCCCACCGGACCGGCTGATGGCCATCGCACGCAGACGCGCGACGTGGTCGTCATCCCGGTTGATCTCCATTTCGATACGGCGCCGGACCGGCGGAACGCTGATCCTGACCGTGATGTCCAGCATCATCTCCCCTGCCGTCGGCGGGCAAGGTATGGTCTGCGAGAATACCAGGGGCGACGGTACTTCCGGCTGCTCGCGGCGGGCCAGCCCGTCGCGCCATGCTTTTCCGCGCCATGCCCTGGCGGGCGGCTCCTGCCGAAGCCGGCCGCTCTTGCGTCGCAGACGCAACTGCTTGGCAAAGCCGCGCGACAACCAGACCAGCCTGCCGAAGTCGGTCCGTGGCTTGGCTTGCAGCATGGCCGACCAGCGCGAAAGGCCTGTACGGTCGGCCATCTCAAGCAGGCGCGCCAGCACCCTGTCCGGCGCCGCCACGCCTATTTCGAGCGCGAGATAGGAGAGCGCCACCGCTGCGGCAACGGCAAGGCCACGCCTGGCGACAACGTCGAGGAACACGTCCCAGTCGACGTCGCCGACGCGAATGGCTACCGCGCAATCGACCAGCCAATCGCTGTGCGTGTGGGCGTCGAGCCCGCCATGCGCGATGGCCAGCGCGATGCGGTCCGCCGGCGACGGCACCAGCACGCCGACACCACTGAATTCGGCCGCCGCCGCCCGCCGCCAGATCGCCTGGTCGTCCTCGTCGCTCTGCTGGGAACCGTCATAGGCAAGCTGGTGCAGGTCGATGTCGCCATAATTGCCCTTGAAGAAGTTCATCGACCGCAACGACGCCAGTCTTGTCCTCAGATATTGCGGGCTCACACCGGTGGCGATCTGCCAGTCGCGGTCGCGCAGCACGTCGAACGCCGTTCGCATGTCCTGCGGCCGCACCAATATGTCGATGTCGTGCGCCACCCTGCCTCGCTGCGCCGACGCGTCCAAGGCAATGCGGCTGGCACCCTTGATCAGCATCACCAGGCATCCCGCGTCCGTCATCGCCTGCAGCGCCGGTTCGGCCTCGCGCATCGCCATGCGCGACTTGGTCCACAGCATCTTTTGCAGGCCGACAAGACGTGGATAGGCGGAATGGCCGGCCAATTTCCGGCCGAACCGGTCGCAGATGGCGGCAAGCAGCCGATGCTCCCTGAAGGAGACGAGATCGATGTCGTTGGCGCTCAGCCACTCCATCGCGCAACCGGCGGCCGCGTCGTCGTCGGCAAGAAGCGCGGCCTTGAGCAACTGGTCGAGCCCGCCCGTCGGCCAGGGCCAGCCATAGTCCGGGAAACGGCGGCTGATGCGGCGGATGCGCGCCATCAGTCCGCGCCGGTCTTGTTTCGGACCCGTCGCAACATGGCCAGCCGCGCCACTTCGAGATAGCCGCGGTCGCGCGTCGCATCGCGTCCGTACGACAGGCTGCCGGGCCTGATGCGGCGCAGCGCCAGCACCTCTTCCATCATGTCGAAGGCAAGGCCCGCCTCGCGTGCCCGCGCGATCCAGTCGATCATTTCGCCGCGACCGCCCGGCGGATCGACAACCGGCCCGACGGTCTCGGCGACCTCGCGCCGGATCAGCATCGTGGTCCGCGACCAGCCGGGCACGACCGCGTCCTCGGGTGCATCGGGCCGGTCATTGCGGAAGTTTCGCAAATGGCAGAAGACGCCCGATGTGCCGGGCAATCCTCGCAGATATGCAAGCTGATCCTCGATCTTGGTCGGCAGCCAAAGGTCGTCGGCGTCGAGCGTCGCGATGAACGGCGTCGTCAGCGCGGCGATGCCTCTGGTCGTGGCGCTGCCCGGTCCGGCATTTGCCTGGCGCAGCAATTGCAGCGGCAGGTCCGTTCCGCCCATCGCCGCGGCGAGATCGTCGGTTGATCCGTCGTCGACGATCACCACCAGCTCCGGCCGCACCGTCTGCGCCGCAACCGATCGCAGCGTCTCGGCGATGGTGCCGCTGGCGTTGAAGGCCGGTATGACGACGCCGTATCCGTCCATCACAGGGCACGCCAATCTGACAGTTTGTCGAGCTCGAAGATCCCTTCGATCGGCCGCAGCGACGGGTCGGCCTTGCGCCGCTTCATGGATTTGTAGATAGCGCGCAGGAATTCCCGCGACTGGACGTCCTCTTGCCTCGTCATGTTGCCCGCATGCCGTCTGTAATAGAGCGCGACCGTGTCGGGAAGCACGTATCTGGGGCCGATCTCAAAACCGCGCAGCAGGTAGTCGGTATCTTCGGCCTGGACGAAATCCTCGTCGAAATCGCCTATCCGCGCGACGAGGCGGCGCGCGAAGATCGCCGCCGACAGGTGAATGCCGCGAACCGTGATGCTGTTGCTGTCCGCCATGGGCTCCAAGGTCCCATCATCGATTTTGTCGACCAGCATCATCCTCGAATAGGTCAGGTCGAGATCGGGATTCTTCCGGAAAAGCTCGACATCGGCTCCGAAGCGCCCCGCTGGCGAGATGTCGTCCGAATCGAGGAACGACACCAGTTCCGCCTCGGGCTTGAGCTGCCTGAGCCCGCTGTTGCGCGCTCGGGTCACCCCCATGTTTTCTTGCCGGAACAGCCGGATGCAGGAATGATCATCCATCATCGCGCGCACGGCCTCGACCGAGCCGTCGGTCGAACCGTCGTCGATGACGATGATGTCGAGATCGGCGGCATCGCCTTGCCTGAGCAGCGAGCGCAGCGCGGCGCCGACATAGGCCTCGCGATTGTAGACCGGCATGATCACGCTCAGCCTCATCCTCGGCCTCGCGGCCGCTGCTGCACCACCCGTTTTGATCGCGAGATATCCCGCATCAAAACAGCCGCCAGTCGGGCGTGCTCTTGAGCTCGAAAATGCGGGGAATCTCACGCAGGGACGGGTCGGCCCTGCGTCGCCGGGTCGAATTGTGGATCGCCCGCATGTGGTCGCGGAGCCGGCCCTCGCGCTTCCGGGTGATATTGCCGGCGTGGCGCCTGTAGTAGATCGCGACGGTCTCCAGAAGACGGTAATTCGGACCCGTTTCGAAGATGCGCAGCAGATAGTCAGTGTCCTCGCACTGGTCGAATTCCTCGTCGAAACAGCCTATGCGATCGACAAGCGCCCGGCTGAACAGTCCGGTGCTCATTGAAATGCCGCGCAGCGTTACAGTGCGGCTGCCCGCTACCGGCTCCATCGTGTCATCGTCTATCTGCTCGGCCAGGGTCATCAGGGAGTAGGTCAGGTCAAGGCCCGGGTCGGCCTCGTAGCAAGCCAGATCCGCCTTGAAGCGCCCGGCAAGCGAGATGTCGTCGGAATCGAGGAACGACACAAATCCGGCATCCGGCGGCAACTGTCTCAGCCCGGCATTGCGCGCCCTCGCGACACCCATATTGGGTTGCAGAAACAGGCGGATGCAGGGCGCCTCGCGCATCGTCGACCGTACTGCCTCCACCGAGGCGTCCGTGGAGCCATCGTCGATGACGATGATGTCGAAGTCGGCGTCAGCGCGCTGCCTGATCAACGAGCGCAGCGCCGGGACGACGTAGCGCTCGCGATTGTACACAGGCATGATCACGCTGAGCTTCACCGGGCGCCTCGTGTCAGGACGTCCTCGATCGTGCCGGCGATCTCCGCCGGGTCGGTGCCGAGGGACAAACGAAAGCACGGCAGGCGGCGCGTCAATTCGCTGAAGAAGCGAAAGCCGCTTTCGCGTTCGCCCGGCATCTGTGCGATGCCGGACGGCGCCAAGGCAATCATGGCATCCCTGCGCGACACCGGCATGATCGAACTTGCTCCGCCACCGCTAATATGTGGCACCATCAGCGCAACGATGTCCAGCATCGCGGGCACCGGCCCAGGCGCGATCTCATCGACGTGAAACATGTGCTTGCCCTGCCAGTTCAGCGGGCCTTGCGCCGTTAGCCGCTTTTGCAGGCCCAGCCGCGTGAAACCTTGCGCGTCCTGCTTCAAGGTCGAGAAAAGGGGCCGCGCGGTCACGCCTCCGGCGAGATCGATCAGCACATAGTCGTCGCCGACACTGTCTAGTCCGTTGAGCAGGCCGGCGGCGACGGTGCCGGATTTCCCGGCTCCACGCGAGCCGGCAAGGAGGATACCCTTGCCATCGATGCCGAGCGTGCCGGCATGGGTCAGCCGCATGCCGCGTGCGGCATATTCCCAATGCAGGAAGGCGCGCAGCGGTGCCCCCGGCTCCCAAGGCGGAAAGGCATCGGCCGAGGCCATCAGCTGTACGCCAACGCAACGTTGGGGATCGTAGATCTGCCAGAAATCTAGATCGTGGAAATAGTGGCCGCGTAACCCGGCTTCGGCGAGCCGTTTGGCAAAGCCGTGCTCGGTGAAATGCGCGTCGCCCCATCGCGCCGGCTCCGGGATGCCGTCGATGCCGGGATGAGCGATGAAGATGCGGCAGGTGGACGGTTCCGGCTGATCGTGAGCGGCCTCGACAAATGCATGGCTCAGGGCGTCGGCGAGCACACCGTGACCCAGATGCACGGCCAGTTCCAGCCCGGGCAGCCGAACCCGCCGGATGGTCGGATAGCGCGAGGCAGCGCCTTCAGCGGCGGCGATGAGATACCGGGCGTAGTCCGGCAGGGTTTCGAGCGTGACGCGCGGCATCAAGCGCCTTCCATCACGGCTGCGGCCGGCCGATCAGGAAGCCTGCTTGACCGCCGGCCAGCCAAGGGGTTCCTCGACCTCATGGATGGGATCAACGACGATCAGGTCCGCGAGGTCGTCGTGGATGCTGACATTGAGCGGCTCGCTGGTGGCGGCAAGCTCGGCTTGCAATTCGCCCGGCAGTGGCTGCGCCGCCGCTTCCGAACGCACCAGCAAACCCAGTTCGAGCAGCTGCGATATGAAGTGTTCGAGTTCGGCGTGGCTTATTGTCGAGCCGCCCGCGGCCAGCCCGATCAGAGCCTGGGCGTCCGCTCCGGACGAAAGCACCTGCCACGCCTTGCTGCCGGAATCGGAGAAGCCGAAATATTTGCCATTGGCAAGGTTGAGCACCACGGCCTCGCCATCGAAGGATTCGAAAACGATATCCCGGCTCGCAACCGCATAGGCATGGGATTCATGCTTCATTGTTGCCCCGCTTTACATCCCTGCCCGCCAGCAGGACCGCTTCCACCGACAACGCCTGTAGACTTTCGGTCGTTCCTTGGCAAGGTAACCTTGCCGGCAAGGCGCCGACATTTCCGGGATCAGTCGAAGGACGGGCGGATCAAGCCTCGATTTCCAGCGCCGACAATGGCTTGGAACAACAGGCCAGGATGAAGCCGTCGTCGATCTCATGATCGAGGATGCCGCCATTGTGACTCATCTCGACGCTGCCGGAGACTTTCTTCACCTTGCAAGTTCCGCACAGGCCGAATTCGCAGGCCGCCGGTATCCGCACGCCCGAGGCGCGCGCGGTCTGCAGCACGGTCTGGCCGGCGACGCAGTCGGCGTCGACATCCGAAAGCGCGAAGCGGATCGGCGTCGCGGCTTCGACGGAAATTGCCGCGCCGGCTTCAGCCGGCGCGGCAAACGGTGCCGGGACTTCGTCCACGGTCGGCGCGGCAAAGCTTTCCTGATGGTACTTTGCCATGTCGAAGCCGGCGGCTTCGAGCATGCCGCGCACGGCGCGCATGAAGGGATCGGGCCCACAGCAGAAGATTTCGCGTTCGCGGAAATCGGGTGCCAGGAGCGGCAGCCGGATGGCGTCGATGCGGCCCATATGGCCGTACCAGCCCTCGCGGCTCGACCGCTCCTCGATCATGAAGCCGAGCGACAGGCCAGGCATGTGGCCCCCGAGCAGTTCGAGTTCCTTGCGGAAGATGATTTCTTCCGGGCGCCGCGCGCAGTTGACGAAACCGACATCGGTCCATGGCGCACAGTCGTTCAGCCAGCGCAGCATCGACATCATCGGCGTCACGCCGGAGCCGGCCGAGACGAACAGATATTTCGCCGCCGGATGGCTGTGCAGTGAAAAGTCGCCGCCCGGTCCATAGGCCTTGACGTGCGAGCCGGGCGCCAGGTGATCGAACATCCAGCGTGTGCCGATGCTGCCCGCCTGCGCCTTCACCGTCACCGCGATCGAGAACGGCCGCGACGGCGACGACGACAGCGTGTAGGTGCGCATCAGCGGCCCATCCGGCGTCGGCAGTTCCAGCGTCACGAACTGGCCCGGCTTGTAGCGGAACCAGGTCTGGTTGTCGGACCGGAAGGTGAAGGTCTTGACGTCGGGCGCCTCGTCGCTGACACCGGTCACTTCCAGCACCTGCAGCCTGTCGTTCCAGGGCGCCATCTGGTCGAGATGGCGATAGAGGCCAAGGTCGGTCATCGCATTCATCCCTGCATACCTTTCATTTTGCGGATGTCGTGATCCCAAAACCGCTGCACACTTTTGGGTGACATGCGCTAGGCGACGCTGCGCAGCGCCGGCCGCCCGCCTTCGGCCAGGCGCGGACCGATGAAGCGGGCATACCAGTCGACGAACTGGATGACGCCGCCTTCATGCAGCTCCGAATACGGGCCGGGTTCATAGGCCGGCGACAGGATACCGAAAGCGTTCTCCTCGACGATCCGGCGGTCCTGGTCGTTGGTCTCGGTCCAGACATGGGTGAGTTCGGCGAGATCGTAGTCGACACCCTCGACCGCGTCCTTGTGCACCAACCACTTCGTCGTCACTGCCGTTTCGGTGGCGCTGACCGGCAGCACGCGGAAGGTGACGGCATGATCAACGAGGATGTGGTTCCAGGTCGTCGGGTAGTGATAGTGCATCAGCGTGCCGATGCGGTCGGCCGAAACGCTGTCGGACAGGTCCTTCCTCACCGCCCGCTTGCCGGTCATCGTGTAGCTCTGGGCGTCGCGCAGCAGCGGCGCGCGGGTGGCGCGGTATTGCCCGGCCGGGTCGATGCGGAATTTGCTGGGCAGGCCAACAGCTTCGCACTTCGCCCAGTGCGCCAGCATCTCCGGATCGCTGTCGGCGCCTTGCACGCCGGTCACGGTCGGTGCTTCCGGGAAGGTCTTGCACAGTTCGGGATGATTGCCCGCGCAATGATAGCATTCGCGGTTGTTTTCCCAGACCAGCTTCCAATTGCCCTTCTCGATGATCGTGCTCTCGAAGGCGATCTTGGCCTCGCTCAGCCGGTGCGGCTTGAGATAGGGCTCGATCATCGCCCGCATCGGCGCGAAGTCGGCCGGCTCCTTGGCCAGGCAGATGAAGACATAGCCGGCGACGCTTTCGCAGGCGACCGGCTTCAGCCCGAACTGGCTCTTGTCGAACCCCTCGGCCATCTGGCGGGCGAACAGCAGGCGCCCGTCCAGCTCATAGGTCCACTGGTGATAGGGACAGACCAGTTTGGCGGCCATGCCCTTGTCGCTGTTGCAGACGCGGCTGCCGCGATGGCGGCAGGAATTGTGGAAGGCGTTGATCTTGCCCTGCTGATCGCGCACCAGCACGATAGGATAGTCGCCGATCTGCACGGTGATGAAGCTGCCCGGCTTGGGCAATTCGCAATCATGGCCGATGAACAGCCAGTCGCGATACCAGATCAGCTCCATGTCGAGCTTGAAGTAGTCCGGGTCGGTGTAAAAAGGCTGTTCCAGCGAAAAGCCTTGTCTGCGGCTGTTCAAGAGCCTCAGCATGTCGTTGCGCGCGTCCATGTCCTGTCCTCATTTTCAAGGACTGAACTGGTGGTGATTGAGGAAGGACTGGACGCAGATCGGCGCAAAGCCGGACAAACACCATCCGCCTCTTGACCGCCCACCGCGATCAGTCGAGTTCTAGCCATCTCGGGCTGGTTTCCGGGCTCTGGAGTCGTCCTTACGGACCATCGCGACACCTTCCCAGGCTTACGCCCAGTGGTCTCCCGTTGCGACTTGAACTCCACCACCGTTGCGGGGGCAGCGCCGGAATCTGACCGGCTTCCCAATTCTCCGCTCCGTCGTCACGCAGCGGCACCTGAGATGCCTGATCTAATCACGGCAGGGTTTGCGACATCGGCATGAAAGCGACATCGCATCCATGCGGCGCGACACGCATGCTGGAACGTCGTGACAGGGGTCGCATCATCAAATCGCCTTCTGTCGCCAGGCGCGCCGGCACCGTTTTTTCGACCCCTTTGCCGGGGGCGAAAAGGTTAACAGTTTCGAAAAGTGACTATTAGCAGATTCTAAAATCGAACCGAACGGTTCGTTTCTGTTGACGGTGCGTGCAGGACGGTGTGAACGCCGAGCCTCCGATACAGTTGGTGATCGGGGTGCCATTTTTAGCTAACTGATTGATATAACGACAGAAAATAACAGATGTGGAAATCACTGGCACAATTTCAAGTGGTAGAGTCATGGTCCACGCTGAACAACTTCGTGATTGGAAACAGCAGAGGTGCTCTCCCACATCGGGGCGGTCCGAACGACGCGATTTTAATCCCAAGACACGCCGCTAGACGGACGGAAAAATACTGGAGTACCCAAAATGAAAAAGATTGTTCTCACTGCCGCCGCCCTTCTGGCCATTTCCGGCAGCGCCTTCGCTGGTAGCGACCATTACGGTTCGAACGCCGCCACCCCCGCTGCCACTGTCGACAGCTCGTACACCGCTTCGACCAGCAAGTCGGAGCCGGCTGCTCAGACGCCTGCCCAGGGCGCCGACCACAATCTCTTCGGCAACAACTAACAGCCGATCCCCGGCTTGCGGCGGGGCGACCCTGCCGCGCGGGGTGGATGCCACAAATTCAGGAGTACCTAAAATGAACAAGATCCTCATTGCCGCCGCCGCCGTCTTGGCCCTCTCCGGCAGCGCCTTTGCCGGCAGCGACAACTACGGTTCGAGCGGTGCCAACCAGGCGGCTGTCACGTCGACCGACAACGCGAACACCGCGTCGATCGGCAAGTCGGCTCCGGCCACCGAGGCGCCTACCCGGCCGGGTAGCGATCGCAACCTCTTCGGCCGTTGACGCCTGTTGCGAGTGGCGGGCTCGCTCGCCACTCGTGGAATTCAAGACGTTAGGAGTATTGGAAATGAACAAGATCCTCATTGCTGCCGCCGCCGTTCTGGCCCTCTCCGGCAGCGCTTTCGCCGGCAGTGACAACTATGGCTCCAATGGCGCCAATCAGCCCACTGCATCGTCGACCGTCAATGTCGATACGTCGCATACGGGTTCGGTCCGCAACAGCGACTCACCCATCTACAAGCTGCTCAACTCGTCCGGCGACGTGCAGAAGTCCGCCCCTCACGGCGCAGACCGCAATCTCTTCGGCAACAACTAACCAGCCGTCGTGATGTATAAAAAGAGAGCGGCGGGCCTGCCCGCTGCTCTCTTTTTTTGTTGTCGAGACATGGCTGGCCTCAGGCGGCTTTTGCTTCCGCTTCGTGCAGCGCGAACGACCGTCCATCCGCATCGAAGATATGAAGGTCGCCGGCATTGGCGGTCAACTGCAGCGTCGAGCCGCGCCTGACCTCGACATTGCCCGGCAGCTTGGTCACCAGCGGCAGGTCGGCACGGCCGATGTCGATATAGACCAACTGAACCTCGCCGAGCTGCTCGACATAATCGACCGTCCCCTCGAACAGATAGTCCGCACCACTGGCGATCGCGAGATCTTCCGGCCGCACGCCGAAGCTGACCGCCGCTCCCTTTGCCGAAGCAGGCGTCGCGATCGGCACCGTCGCCTTGCGGCCGCCGACATGGCTGATGATGGTCGGGTTGCCCGTCTTGTCGACCGTGGCCGGCAGGATGTTCATGGCCGGCGAGCCGATGAACTGGGCGACGAATAGGTTGCCGGGGTTCTTGTAGAGCTCCATGGGCGTGCCGACCTGCTCGATGTGGCCATCCTTTAGCACCACGATGCGGTCGGCCAGCGTCATCGCCTCGACCTGGTCGTGGGTGACATAGATCATGGTCGTGTTGGGCATCGATTCCTTGAGCTTGGCGATCTCGATACGCGTGGCGACGCGCAGTGCCGCGTCAAGGTTCGACAGCGGTTCGTCGAACAGGAACACTTTTGGATTGCGCACGATGGCGCGGCCGATGGCGACACGCTGACGCTGGCCGCCCGACATCGCCTTGGGCAGGCGGTCGAGATATTTGGTCAGCTGCAGGATTTCGGCGGCCTGCCGCACCCGTTTGTCGATCTCGGCCTTGCTTTCCTTGCCGATCTTCATCGAGAAGGCCATGTTGTCGTAGACTGTCATGTGCGGATAGAGCGCGTAGGACTGGAACACCATGGCGATGCCGCGCTTCGATGGCGGCACGTCGTTGACCACCTGGCCGTCGATCTTGAGTTCGCCCGAGGTGATTTCCTCAAGCCCGGCGATCGAGCGCAGCAAGGTCGACTTGCCGCAGCCCGACGGGCCGACGAAGACGATGAATTCGCCCGATTTGATGTCGAGGTCGATGCCGTGGAGAATGTTGAGATTGCCGTAGGACTTCTTCACTTGTCTCAAATTGACATCGGCCATTGATTTCCTCCCAGTGGTTCCTCAGATGTTCAGCCTATGCGCCCGAACCAGGCGCCGTAACCGCCGAGTTCGACCGTACCGGTGCTTGCCTGCCCGGAAAATCCGTGTCCCGCCAAAGGTTGCAGGGTTCGGTTGCCGAAGTCAACCTTCGCTGGCGCAGCGCCCAGATTGAAGACGCAGACGATCTCCTCATTGCCCGCCCGGCGGGTGAAGGCGACGGTGTCGCCCTGGCTTTCGATGAAGCTGATGTCGCCCTTGGCCAATGCCGGATGGGCGCGGCGGAAGGCGAGAAAGCGCCGGTAATGCTCAAGCAGCGAGGTTTCGTCACCTTGCTGCACGTTGACCGCCTGTGACAGATGCTTGGCCGGCACCGGCAGCCAGGGCTTTGCCTGGGAGAAGCCGCCATTGCTGGCATTGCCGTCCCACACCATGGGTGTGCGGCAGCCGTCGCGGCCCTTGAATTCCGGCCAGAAGCGGATGCCGTAGGGGTCCTGCAGGTCCTCGAAGCGCAGGTCGGCCTCGCCGAGCCCGAGTTCTTCGCCCTGGTAGATGCAGACCGAGCCGCGCAGCGACATCAGCAATGCCGAGATAACCTTGAGATAAGCGGTCGGGTCGGTTTCGCCGGCGGCCCAGCGCGAGGCCGGGCGCATCACGTCATGGTTGGAAAACGCCCAGCACGACCAGCCGTCGCTGGCCACCTCGCCAAAGGCTTCCAGCACCGAGCGGACCTTGGCTGCGCCGATCTTTTCCGGCGCCAGGAAGTCGAAGGAATAGCACATATGCACGCGCTTGCCGCCCGCTGTATAGGCGGCGACCACGTCCAGCCCGCGCTGCGAATCGCCGACTTCGCCGACCGCGGCGGTCGCCGGATACTCGTCGAGCAGCGCCCGGAAACGCTCGAGGAAGGCGAGGTTCTCCGGCCGGCTCTTGTCGTAGATATGATCCTGGTAGTTGTAGGGATTGACCGCCGGCGCGGTCTGGTCGTTGCGCTCTTCCGGTGGCAGCGGCGGGTTGTTTTCCAGCCCCTGGCTGTGGAAGTAGAAATTGATGGTGTCGAGGCGGAAGCCGTCGACGCCGCGCTCCAGCCAGAAGCGGGTGACGTCGAGCAGCGCGTCCTGGACTTCCGCGTTGTGGAAGTTGAGGTCGGGCTGCTCGGCCAGGAAATTGTGCAGGTAGTATTGCTGGCGGCTGGTGTCCCATTGCCAGGCCGAGCCGCCGAAGATCGACAGCCAGTTGTTGGGCGGCGTACCGTCGGGCCTTGCGTCCGCCCAGACATACCAGTCGGCCTTCGGATTGACGCGGCTCGAGCGGCTTTCCTTGAACCAGGGATGGATGTCGGCGGTATGCGACAGCACCTCGTCGATCATCACCTTGAGGCCCAGCCGGTGCGCCTCCGCCGTCAGTGCGTCGAAATCCGCCAGCGTGCCGAACATCGGGTCGACGTCGCAATAATCCGAGACGTCGTAGCCGAAATCCTTCATCGGCGATTTGAAGAAAGGCGAGATCCAGATGGCATCCGCGCCAAGGGCGGCAATGTAGGGCAGCCTGCCGATGATGCCTTTGAGGTCGCCGATGCCGTCGCCATTGGAGTCCTGAAAGCTGCGTGGATAGATCTGATAGATCACCGCGCCCCGCCACCAGTCGCGGTCGATGGCGGGGTCTGGTTTCGAAGTCGCCTTCAAAGCCGATTGCATTGTCTCAACCTCCTTTCACCGAGCCGGCCAGCAGCCCGCGGACGAAATAGCGCTGCAGCGAGAAGAAGACGATCAGCGGCACGATGATGGTGATGAAGGCCGATGTCGTCAGGATCTCCCAGTTGCCGCCGCGCGAGCCGAGCAGCGCATTGAGCTTGGCCGTCAGCACGATCTGATCGGGCGCCGTTCCGAGGAAAACCATTGCCACCAGCAGATCGTTCCATACCCACAGGAATTGGAAGATGGCGAAGGAGGCAAGCACCGGGAAGGACAGCGGTAGCACGATCTTGACGAAGATCTCGAAATCGCTGGCGCCGTCGATGCGGGCCGATTCCATGATCTCGCGCGGCAGGCCGGCGATATAGCTGCGCAACAGGTAGATGGCGAAGGGCAGGCCGAAGCCGGTATGCGCCAGCCAGATGCCGAGATAGGTCTTGGACGGCACGCCGAAGAAAGTGCCGACGCCGTTGTAGAGCCTGAGCAGCGGGATCAGCGACATCTGCAGCGGCACCACCAGAAGGCCGATGATGACCGCTATCAGCAAGGCGCGTCCGGGAAACCGCATCCAGGCCAGCGCGTAGGCGGCAAAGGCCGCGATCAGGATCGGGATCACGGTCGCCGGGATGGTGACCGTCAGCGAATTCATGAAGGAGCGGCCGATGCCTTCGGAGAACAGCACGGTCTGGTAGTTGTCGGTGGTGAATTTCGGCGGCGCCGACGAGGCGTAGTAGACGCGCTGGCCGCGATCGCCTTCGAAGGCCTTGGGCGATGCCATGACGAAGCTGCCGTCGGCATTGACCTGCAGGGTCACGCCGTCACCGAGGTCGGCTGATGTGCCGGCCGGATATTGTGTAGGTGCTGCTGCCTTGACGCCGAAGGCGCTGATGTTGCGCTTGACGCCGTCGCCGAAAATGTTGCCCTCGAGGACGAACTTGCCGTCCTTCTGGGTCTGCGCCGAGGCGGCCGGCAGGCGCCCGGCCTCGGTCTGGCTGGAACTGGCGAACGAATTCCACCAGCCCGAGGCGACGATCTGGTCCTTGTCGCGCAGCGACGAGACGAGGATGCCGAGCGTGGGGATGGTCCAGATCGCCACGAAGACGAGCACCGCGATATGGACGCCGAAACGGCTTGCGAAGGAATTTCCGGTCGCCACGGCCATATCAGTGCCCTCCCGTCTCTTTGTTGGCCTGGCGGATGTTCCAGATCATGATCGGAATGACCGCGATCATGATGATGATGGCAATGGTCGCGCCGCGGCCGAAGTCGCCGCCGCCGCGGAACATCCAGTCGAACATCAGATTGGCCAGCACCTGGCTGTTCCATTGGCCGTTGGTCATGGTCAAGACGATGTCGAACACCTTCAGCACCAGGATGGTGATGGTGGTCCACACCACCGCGATAGTGCCCCAGATCTGCGGCACCATGATCTTCCAGAAGATCTGGAACGGGTTGGCGCCGTCTATGACGGCGGCTTCCAGCGTTTCTTCGGGGATGCCGCGCAGCGCCGAGGACAGGATGACCATGGCGAAACCGGTCTGGATCCAGATCAGGATGATCATCAGGAAGAAGTTGTTCCAGAACGGCAGCGATATCCAGACCTGCGGCTGGCCGCCGAAATGCTGGATGATGGCGTTGAGCAGGCCGATCTGGATCTGGCCGTCGCCACGATATTCGTAGATGAACTTCCAGATCACGCTGGCGCCGACGAAGGAGATGGCCAGCGGCAGGAAGATCAGGCTCTTGGCGATCGTGCCCCACCATATCTTGTCGGTAAGCACGGCGATGATCAGGCCGAGGAAGGTGCAGGCCGCCGGCACCACCGCCAGCCACAGGATATTGTTCATGATCGCGTTTCGCAGATCCGGATCGCGCAGCGCCCATTCGTAGTTGGCGAACCCGACGAAACTCGTGCCGCCGCGGTCGAAGAAAGACAGCCACAGCGTCGCGATCACCGGATAGATCAGGTAGATGATCAGGATGATCAGCGCCGGACCCACGAACAGCCAGGGCCGCACCAATCCCTGCCGGCGCAGATTGTTGACGGCGGCCGTCCCGGACACCCCGCGCGAGGGGAAGATCAAATCGAGCAGTTTGTTGGCGCCCCAGAAATAGGCGACGCAGCCGCCGACGCCGATGATGATGACGAATATTGCCGAGAAAATCTGAGTCGCCATGGGTCCCTCTCCCTGCGCATGACCGGCCAGCGATGCTGGCGATCGGATGCACCGACTTTCAGTTATTCGGAACAATCGAAACGTGAAGGCTTCCGGCGAGCACCGCCGGTCGGATCCGGGCCGTGGCCCGGATCCAGCAGGAGGATTGGAAGGTGTTAGGTCGCCCCGCTATTTGATAGCGTCCCAGCTCTTCTGGATGCCGGTGGCGACGTCCTGGGCGGACTTGCCGCCGACCAGGTCGATCATGCCGGTCCAGAACGAGCCGGCACCGACCTTGCCGGGCATCAGGTCAGAGCCGTCGAAGCGTACCGTCGTGGCGCCGACCAGGATCTCGCCCTGCTTCTTCAGCGCATCGCTGCCATAGGCGTCCTTGTTGGCTCCCTTGAAGGGGGTGACGAAGCTCTTCTGCGCCATCCACAATTCATGCGCGAGCGGCATCTGCAGGAATTTGATGAATTCGCGCGACGCCTTGGAATCCTTGGTGATCATCACCAGCGTCCCGGCCACTTCCAGCGGGGTTCCCAGTTCCGGCTTGGAGGCGTAAGGCGGGTAGGGGAAGAAGTCCGCATCCTGGCCGAGCTTCACGCCCTCCGGGAAGAAGGAAGGGATGAACGATGCCTGATGGTGCATGTAGCACTTCGGCGGCACGGTGAAGAGGCCCTTCGGGCTGTCGCGGAAGTCGGTCGCCGCGACTGCCTTGGCGCCGCCGTCCACCATCTTGTCGTCGGTGGCGATCTTGCCAAAGATGTCGATGGCGTTGACCACCGCCGGATCGGTGAACGGGATCTCGTTCTTCACCCACTTGTCGTAGACTTCGGGCGGCTGCGTGCGCAGCATGATGTCCTCGACCCAGTCGGTCGCCGGCCAGCCCGTCGCGCCGCCCGAACCAAGCCCGATGCACCACGGCTTGCCGCCATCGGCGATGATCTTCTTTTCGAGCTCGGCCAGTTCTTCCTGCGTCTTCGGCACCTTGTAGCCGGCTTCCTCGAAATTGTCGAGCGAGTACCAGACCAACCCCTTCACGTCGATCTTGTAGGGAAAGGCATAGAAGCCCGGCTTGCCGTCCTTGCCATTGTAGGTGCCGAGCTTGGCCCAGGAGTCGCCGGCGGCGTAATTCTCCTTGACCCAAGCCGCGACGTCGTCGCCCAGCGGGGTCAGCACACCCTTGGAAGCGAGGTCCTGGATCAGGCCGGGCTGCGGCAGGACGGCAATGTTTGGCGGGCTGCCGGCCTGGGTGTCGATGACGATCTGCTGCTCATAGTTCTCGGACGAGGAGTATTTGACCTCGGCGCCCGTCGCTTCCTGGAAATAGTCGAGCACCGAACGGACGAGCGTCTCGTCCTCGCCGCGCCACGGACCGAAGATGGTCAGCGTTTCGCCCTTGAGGTCGACCTTCTTGAGGTCGTCGTAGTTCGCCCAGTGAAACTTCGAATCCTCACCCGGCTTGAACTTCAGTTCGGCCTGCGCGGGCGCGCTCAGGGCGAACGCGGCAGACGCAACGCCCAGCAAAAGCATCTTCTTCATCGGTATTCCTCCCAGTGGGTCACACATACCGGACGGAACCTCCATTCCGCCCGCCGACGCCGCAGGACTGTGACTCAGTCGCAAGGGAACCGCAACCTTTCGAAGAGTCTTCCAAAGCGCTTTGGCTTCGCCGATCTCGCCATTGAATCGATCAGGAGTCAAGAGGGCCCGCGGACTAATCGATTTAATTGCCAGCAGCCAGGGCTCGAAAAAGTGCGTCGCAACATACTTTTTTGGCAATGCAACAGCAATTCTTGTTTCAAACCCAACCCCGGCACGCTTATGGTCTCTGCGATATGGCCGCGTCGCGGACCGTAGTTGGGTCGATTCAATCTAAAAGCGCTTTGAGGCAGGGAGGCCTCTCGTGAACCTCAAGCAACTTGCCCATATGCTGGCGCTTTCGCAGACCACGGTTAGCCGGGCGCTGAACGGCTACCCCGAAGTCAACGAGGAAACCCGCAGGCGCGTCATGGACGCCGCCAAGCGCCACGGCTATCGCCCCAATCCGAGCGCGCGCCGGCTGGCCACGGGCAAGTCCGGAATGATCGGCTATGTCCTGCCGACGGGTGCGGCCGTCGACATCGACCCGCACTTCGTCGAATTTCTGTCCGGCCTGGGCGACTATGCCCGCTCGCACGAACTCGACCTCGTGTTATCGCCGGCTGATGCCGACGATCAGGAGACGACCTACCGGCGTATCGTCGCCAACCGGCAGGTCGACGCCGTCTACATCTCTTCGCCCAGGCCCGCCGACCGGCGCGTGGCGCTGGTCAACACGCTCGGCATTCCTTTCATCGTCCATGGCCGCAGCGAGGGTTTCGATTTCGACTATCCCTATCTCGACATCGACAATGAAGGCGCTTTCCACGAGGCGGCCCGGCTGCTCGTCCAGCTCGGCCATCGGCGGCTGGCGCTGATCAACGGCGATGACAGGGAAACCTTCGCCATTCACCGCGAGCGCGGCCTGCGCCGGGCGCTGGCCGCGAGCGGCCTGACATTGGGCGATCGCCATGTCTGCTCCGTCGTCATGACCGAGGAGAATGGCTATCGCGCTGCCCGGCGCCTGCTCGAACAGGACGGCGCGCCGACGGCAATCGCCTGCTCCAGCCTGATCATGGCGCTCGGCGTCGTGCGCGCGGTGCGTGATCTCGGGCTCAGCATTCCCGGCGACGTCTCGCTGATTGCCCATGACGACGTCTTTCCCTGGCTGAAGCCGGAGAATTTTTCCGTGCCGCTGTCCACGACGCGCTCGTCGATCCGGCTGGCCGGCGCACGCATTGCCGAGCGGCTGGCGGCACGCATATCGGGGCTGGAGGAGGGCGCCCGCGGCGAGGTCTGGCCGGTCGACCTGGTGGTGCGGGGGTCCGTGGCTGGCGCGCCTGCCTAGCCCGCGGATTTGAGATGATCGATGAAGGCGCGCAGCTTCGGCAGGACCTGGCGCTTGCCGGGATGATAGAGGAAGACACCCGGCGTCGTCGCCGAGAGGCCCTCTAGAACGGGCTTTAGTTTTCCCTGGGCAATCGGACCCTCGGCAATGGGTCGAGGCGTTTGCGCCAATCCAACGCCTTGCATCGCGGCCCCCAGCAACGTCGGATAGTCATGCGCGATCAGCGGGCCCGAGACGATCGCCTCGATCGTTTCGTTGCCGTCGACGAAGGACCAGGGCGCGATGGCGCCGTTCGAGCGGCGCAAGCGCAAGCAGGCGTGGTGGCGGAGATCCTCGACATGCGCGGGATAGCCATTGTGCTCAAAATAGTCCGGGCTGCCGACGACGACGAAGCTGAACGGCGGCGTCAGCCGCACCGCGACCATGTCAGGCGCGACGAATTGGCCGAGGCGGATGCCGGCGTCGAACCCGCCGTTCGCGAGATCGACCATCTCGTCGCTCGCGGCGATCTCCAGCTCGATCTCGGGATAGGCTCGGCAGAACGACGCGATCATCGGCTCCAGGATCAGCGGCACGACGGCCCGGGGCACGGACAGGCGTAGCAGTCCGGTTGGCCGCTGGCCGACATCTCGGGCGGCTTCGCCGGCCGAGACGAGTTCTTCGAAGGCAGGGCCGGCGCGGTCAAGAAACCGCTGACCGGGCTCGGTCAAGCCGACGCTGCGCGTCGTGCGGACGAACAGCGCGGTGCCCAAGCGCGCTTCCAGTGCCCGCACCGCCTGGCTCACGGCGGACGGCGTCACGCCGAGATCCGCGGCGGCGCGGCGGAAGTTGCGGTGCCTTGCGACAGCCAGGAACGCCTCGACGCCCTCCAGCGCACCATGACGGACTGTGTAGTTCTGCTTCATAGGTCGTTGTGATTACAGGGGATAGTCGAATTATGGAAGCGGGCTTAGGTAGTAGGTCGAAGCACGGAGACATCTTGCAATGACCAATGAACTCGATGGGGTGCGCGACCATTATCGCGCGACCGGCCTGACTGAGCGGCTGAAGACCGTACTGGCCGCCCTTGGTCCAGCGGACCAGCTTCTCACGCCACAGCAATTGGGTACCCTCGACCAGTTTCACACGCGTGGGCTTGCTGCCACCGCCGAGCTTGCCCAATTGGCGGGGGTCGCCGCCGATATGTCGGTCCTGGACGTCGGCTCGGGCATCGGCGGGCCGGCGCGCTTTCTGGCTGCGACCTATGGCTGCCGGGTTACTGGCGTGGACCTCAGCGCGCCTTTCGTGGAAGCCGCACGCTATCTGACCGAACGCACGGGACAGAGCGGGCAGCTGTCGTTCCAGACTGCCAATGCCCTGGAGCTTCCGTTCGACGACGGCCGTTTCGACATCGTACTGCTGCAGCACGTGGCGATGAACATCTCCAACCGGGCGCGGCTCTATCACGAGACCAGGCGCGTATTGAAGTCAGGCGGCCGGTTTGCCACCTTCGACGTCGCATTGGGCAAGGGTGAACCGCACTATCCGCTCCCCTGGGCACGAATGCCGGCGACGAGCTTCCTCCTGACAGCCGACGCGACGCGCGCGGCGATCGAAGCGGCCGGCTTCCGCATGCTCGCATGGCAAGACGACACTGAGGCCGCCAGAGCCTGGTTCGCGCAACTGCGCGCATCGGGGCCGCCGCCTTCGCCAAATCTCGGCGTGGTGATGGGGCCGGACTTCGCCGAGCTTACGACCAACCTGGGTCGAAATCTCATGCAGGGCCGGCTCGGCATCCTGACCGCGGTGTTCGAAGCAGTGTGAACCGGCTGTCGGGAAGACCTCAGATGTCCACGGAAGTCCTATTTCAAACCCATCTCGTTCTGGGCTATGTCGCATGGCTGCTTTGCTTCGGCGCGTATATCTGGCCCTGGCTCCGGCAAATGGACCCGGTCGCAGCACAACGCGCCATCGCCACCCTGCACAGCTTCCGCTTCTTCGGCCTCGTCTTCATCCTCCCGGGCGTCGTGGGTTCCAACCTGCCTGCCGGCTTCGCCGCATTCGCCGCCTACGGCGACTTCGCAACAGGGGTGCTGGCCATGCTGGCATTGCTCACGGTGCGGATACCTCGGCTCTTCTGGCCGTTCGTCGTCGCCTTCAACCTTTTCGGGATGGTCGATCTGCTAGTCGACTATTATCATGCCACGCAGCTCGGCCTTCCCGCACACGCGGAACAATTCGGCGCCACCTATGCGATCCCGATCATCTATGTGCCGCTGCTGATGATCACGCACATCGCCGCGTTCTGGTTCCTGCTCCGTCCCCGGCAACGCGCGGCCTGAGCCGTCACGGGCTACTCCTTCGCCGTCTGTGCGGCCTTGATGTCCAACAGCCCAAAGCCGAAATCATTGTCACGGCCCTTCGGGCCAAGATCCCTGGCGGTGGTGGCCAGTGCCTTCTCGATGTCGTCGGCCGAGCGTTCGGGGGCGGCATGGATGAGGTTGGCGATGGCGCCGCTGACGATTGCCGCGGCAAACGAGGTGCCCGTGACGACGTCCGAGCCGGCCCCGCTCGGCGCCACCATCTCGACCCCCGGCGCCGAGATGAAGACATAGGCGCCGCGATTGGCCTGCGGCATCAGTCCGTCCTTGGCGTCCGTGGCCGTTACCGCAATGACGCCGTCAAAGGCGGCCGGGTAGCCATAGGGCGCCTTCGGCCCGTTGTTGCCGGCCGCCGCGACCAGCACCATGCCGAGTGCGCGGGCATTGCGGCAGGCAGTACCGAGCAGGTCGTTCTTCGGGCCGACGAAGCTCATATTGATGATGCTGACATTCTGGTCCGCCGCCCAGTCGAGCGCCGACAGGATGACGTCCATGGTCGACTTGCCGCCCTCGAAGGCGCGTGCGTGGTAGATCCTGGCGCCCGGCGCCATGCCTTCCAGCGCGCCGACCCCGGCAATCAGCCCGTCGACCGAGGTGCCGTGATCGCGCTTTTCGATCGGCACGCCGGGCATCGCATCGAACTGCACGGCGATGACGCCGGCCAGAGCCGGATTGGTGTCGTCGATGCCGGTATCGATGACGGCGACACGGACGTTTTCGCCACTGGCCTGTTTGGCGTCGAGCGCGATGCGGTCGAAGGCATAGTTGACGATGCCGGCCGCTTGCTGCAGCGAATAGATATGGTTGGGCTCGCGGCGCTGCGTGCGGCCGTCGGCGGCAAGCTGCGCCAGCACGACGCCGACCGGGCGGCCGTCGGGAATGCCGAAGCGCACCAAAGTCGTGCCAAGCAGCCGGGACTGGCGCTGCGAGCGCACTTCGAGACCGAAGGAGGCGGCGATCTGCTGCACCGCGCCGGCATCGCCATCGACGGTCACCAGCACCTCGTCGGGCACGAATTCGCCGGTCACGGCGCGCGGCGGCTGAACGGCGATGAGATCGGTCGGCGAGACGATCGCTCCGCCCGACGGCGGGCCGGCCTGGTTGCCTGCAACTGGTGCCGCGGGCTCCGGCCGTGGTGTCGGCACCGGTGCCGGGGGAGCGGCCGGGTTGGGGAAGAGGTCGACGATCAGGGCGGGCAGAAAAACGGCGCCGGCCTCTGCCGCACCCGACCCGCCCTTGGCGCCGCCGTCCTTGACGCAGTCGGCTGCCGTCGCATTGGCCTCGTCGCTACAATCGATTTTCGCCCGGTCCGGATTGGTGGCGTTGGTCTGCGCCGACGCAGGCACGGTGACGATTGCCATCGCCGCCAAAGCAATTCCAAGAAAAGTGCGTAGCGGTTTTCTCGGGAAAAGCGCAAAGCGCTTTCCCTTGGGAATTGCATCAAAACAAGAAGATAGAGCAGTCCATCGTTTTCGCGAAACGGTGAACCGCTCTCGCATTGCCGCAAATCGAATGACCGCCTTAGCCGCCATCAACGGGCTTCCTTCCCTCGATCACGGTCTCCGCGAAAGGCTGGGCTGCAATAAGACCGCGCGCCTTCTCGTAGTCGGCGGCGGTCGTCGCCGGAATGGCGAGCCTGAAGACGCCGTCGGCGGTCGGACCACCGATGATCTTGAGCTTGTTGGTGTCGAGGAAGACGGCAATATCGGCCATCCTGGCGTCCGGCTTGAACTTGACCAGGGCGAACGGCATCTTCGCCAGATCGTCTTCAGTGCCGGCGATCTCGAAATTGCCGCCCTTGCCGCCTGGCTGCACCAGCGATTGCACCGCGATCAAGGCCAGCAGGACCGCGGCCGTCGCCCAGGCGACGCCAACCGGCACCGCCATGAAGCGGTCCCAGGCCCGCGCCAGCCAGGACGCGCTTGCCGGCGCCCGAGCCGGCCCTGCCTCCGCGTCCAGCGCCTTGGCGAAGCGGCTGAGCGCATCGGCCGGTGGACGGATCGCCTCGTTGGCCGCCGCCGTGCCGGAGAACTCGGCTTCCGCCTCGCCAAGCGCGGCAAGTGCCGCGGGATCGTTGGCCAGCCATTCTTCGATGGCTTCCAGATCCGAACCTTCGAGCGAACCGTTCAGGTAGAACGGCAGCAACGTTTCCATTTCGTCGCGGCGCGACATCTTTTCAGCGGCGCTCATGGCCACCCCCTGTCGTAACCGGCGGCCTTCAGGGCTTCGCCGAGTTTCTTGCGGGCATAGAACATCCGGGTCTTGACGGTCGCGACCGGGATGTCGAGCACCTGCGCGATCTCGGTCACCGATTGCCCTTGATAATAGGCGAGGTCGATCACCGTGCGGTGCTCCTCGGGCAGGGCGTCGATGAGGCGGCGCAAGGCGGCCGCCTTGTCCTCCTTCATGGTGACGACCTCGGGCGTATCGGCGCTGTCGGGCACCGCTGCGGCGGCCTCGTCGTCGATCCAGTCTTCCTTCTTCTTGCGCAGCAGCGAGAGCGCCTTGAAGCGGGCGATGCCGAGCAGCCATGTCGAGACTTCGGAGCGCCCTTCGAAGCCCGGCGCCTGGCGCCACAGTTCGAGGAACACCTCGTTCGCGATATCGTCAGCCATCATTTCCGATCCCGTCTGGCGCGCCACGAAGCGGTAGATCCGCGCGTGGTGACGCATGAACAGGAGCCGCACGGCAGCCCGGTCGCCCTTCGCGACCCGGTCGACAAGCGCGCGATCGGTCTCCGCCGCCGCCGTCATGGCCGGTTGAGCCGCCTGGCTCCTGTCTGCTCTGTCGCCGATCGGTCCAAAAAGGTTCATCCTCCGCCAAGGAATTTTCGGAGGCTAGCTGAAGAAAGTTTGTCTTGCCAGAGCCGCGCATTTTTCCTTCTCCCCTTGTGGGAGAAGGTGTCGCCGAAGGCGACGGATGAGGGGGGTTCCAGCGGAGTGAGGCGTTGGTGTTTCCTGGAACACCCCTCATCCGTCTCGGCGCTCCGCGCCGATCCACCTTCTCCCACAAGGGGAGAAGGGAAGATCGCCGCACTAATCCAAAAACGGCTTGGCCTTCATCGTCTCGGGTATTGCCACGCCCAGCCGCTTCAGCACGGTCGGCGCCAGCTGCAGCTGGTCGAGCAGCGTGTCGGCCTGCGGTCCCTTGCCGGCGCCGAAATAATAGAGCGCGAAATCCTGCATCTCGTCGTCATGGCCGCCATGGTGGCCACGGTCGGTCTGGCCGTGGTCGGCGGTGACCATGATCTCGTAGCCGGCCTCGATCCAGCCCGGCAGGAAGGCCGCCAGCATGCCGTCCATGGCGTAGCAGGCATGATCCATTTCGTGGCAGTCATGGCCGAAACGGTGGCCCATCGAGTCCAGCGTGCAGGTGTGCAGGATGCCGTAGTCGATGCCATGGCGCCGGGTCAGCATGGTCAGCGTCGCGAACAGGTCGACATCGCTCGGTGTCATCTGGTTGCGCAAATTATAGCCGGTCATGGTGTGGAAACGGCCATGCGTGATCGGACCGCCCGGCTCGTCATATTCCATGTCCTCGACTAGGTCGAACGGGTATGATCGGAAGAACTCAGACCAGTAGGAATGGGTGACGGCGCCAGTCTTGCCGCCGGCCTTGCTGACCTCGGAAAAGACGTCAGGCTGTTTGACGCGGAAGCGGTTCTCGTTGGAGAGAATGCCATGCACCTGCGGCGACACGCCGGTGTGGATCGAGGCATAGCAGCAGGCTGAGGTCGACGGCAGCACGGAACGCATCTTCCACACCCGCGCCTCGCCCGACTGCACCCAGCCCTCCAGATTGCCCATTAGCCGGCGCCAGTTGCGGTAAGGCACGCCGTCGAGGATGATCAGCAGAAGCTTGGTGTCGAGCGCCACGGGCGGCTCCATGGGATTGTCGGTTGAAACGAGTGCGCCGCGTGTCGCACGAACACGCGGCGCTTTTCAGTGTCAGATGGACATCAGGCGTTCAGCCAGCACTCGGCGAGCGCGTAACCATCCATCATTTCGCCGATCGGGCTCTTGGCGAAGCCGCCGATCTTGTTGGTGGCGGCGGCGTCGATGAACTGGTTGAAGAACGGCACGATCAGGCCGCCTTCGTCGCGCATCAGCACCGCCATGTCGTGGTAGATCGCCTTGCGCTTGTCCTGGTCGAGCTCGCCGCGCGCCGCAAACAGCATCTTGTCGAACTCCGGCCGCTTGAAGCGTGTGTCGTTCCAGTCGGCGGTCGAGACATAGCCGGTGGAGTACATCTGGTCCTGCGTGGCGCGTCCGCCCCAATAGGAGAGCGAGAAGGGCTGCTTGTTCCAGACTTCCGACCAGTAGCCGTCGCCCGGCTCGCGCTTGATCTCAATCTTGATGCCGGCCTTGGCGGCGCTCTGCTGGTAGAGCTGGGCTGCATCGACGGCACCAGGGAAGGCGACATCGGAGGTACGCAGCAGGATCGAACCGCTGTGGCCGGACTTCTTGTAGAGCGCAGCCGCCTTTTCCGGGTCGAACTTGCGCTGTTCGATGGCGGTAAACAGGGGATAGGCCTCATTGATCGGGAAGTCGTTGCCGACCGAACCATAGCCGCGGAGGATCTTCTCCAGCATCTCGTCACGATCCATGGCGAGCTTCAGCGCCATCCGGAGATCGTTGCTGTCGAAGGGCGCCGTGTCACAGAACATGTTGAACGGATAATAGCCCTTGCCGGACGCATTCTCGATGCTGACGCCGGGAATGCGCTTGACCAGGTCGACGACCTTTGGCTCAACGCGGTTGATCATGTGGACCTGGCCGCCCTGCAGCGCGGCCAGACGGGCCGTCGCGTCATTGATGACGACGATCTCGACCTGGTCGGCATGGCCGGCCTTGTCGCCCTGCCAGTAATTGGCGAAGCGCTCGCCGCCATGGCGAACGCCCGGCTGGTTGACGGTCACCTTGTAAGGCCCGGCGCTGATGCCGGCATTCGGGTTGTCCTTGCCGCCATTCGGCTGGATGACGAGGTGGTAGTCGGCCATCAGATATGGGAAGTCGGCATCGGCGTCGCCGAGCGTGAAGATAACTTCCTTGCCGCTCGCCTTGACGCCCTTGATGTTCTTGAGAATGCCGAGCGCGCCCGACTTCGATTTCTCGTCGGCATGGCGCTCGATGGTGGCGGCGACGTCCTCGGCGCCAACCGTCTTGCCGTTATGGAATTCGATGCCGTCGCGAATCTTGATCGTCCATGTCTTGGCATCCTTGGAGGCGCCGATATCCTCGGCGATCAGGTTCACCAGCTTGTTGTCGGGGGTGAGACGGACAAGATACTCGCCCCACTGCTTGCCGAAGCTGAAAGTGACCTGGCTGAGGTTCAGCGCCGGGTCGAGGCTGTTGGTCGATTCACCGCCTTGCAGGCCGGCCTTGAGGATGCCGCCCTTGACCGGGCTCTGCGCGAAGGCTTTCCCGGCCAGCGTCGTTGCCAGCGCGGCGGACACGCCAAGTGCCGCTGTGCGGCCAAGAAAGTCGCGACGCGATATCCGGCCCTGGCCAGCGAGATCAGCGAGATGGTCGAGTTCAGTCTTCATGTCCTACCCCTTGTTGAAAACAACGTCACACCAGTGGCGCCCGTCCGAAGGACGTGTGGCGCCCTAGTGTTGCATGCGGATGACGGCCGCCATCTCCCCTGGCTGGCGGCTGCTGGCTGGCTAGTTCCCCGCGCTGGCCATGCGCCGCCCCTTGATCGCCTTTTCCAACCAGCCGATCTCCATCTCCGGAACGGACGACAACAACAGGTCGGTATAGGCGTCGAAGGGCGGTGTGAGCACCTTGCTCTTGGAGCCGTAGCGCACCACTTCGCCGCGATACATCACCGCGATCGAATCGGCGATCGACTTCACCGTCGCCAGATCGTGGGTGATGAACAGGTAGGCGACCTTTTCGTGCTGCTGCAGGTTGAGCAGCAGCTTGAGGATGCCGTTGGCCACCAACGGGTCGAGAGCCGATGTCACCTCGTCGCAGATGATCAGCTTCGGCTTGGCGGCGAGCGAGCGGGCGATGCAGACGCGCTGCTTCTGGCCCCCCGAAAGCTCGGCCGGATAGCGGTCGACGAAGCCCTTGCCCATCTCGATCTCGTCGAGCAGCTCGGCCACACGCCGGTCGCGTTCCCTGCCGCGGATGCCGAAATAGAATTCGAGCGGCCGGCCGATGATGGTGCCGACGGTCTGGCGCGGGTTCATCGCCACGTCGGCCATCTGGTAGATCATCTGCAACTGGCGCAGATCCTCCTTCGGCCGGTCGGCAAGCCGGTTGGCCAGCGGGCGCCCGTCGAAGGTCACATTGCCCTGCTCGGGCGGCAACAGGCCGGTGATGGCGCGCGCCAGCGTCGATTTACCGGAACCGGATTCGCCAACCACGGCCAGCGTCTGGCCCGGATAGATGTCGACCGAAACGTTCTTGAGCACTTTGACCTGGCCGCCGCCATAGGCGGCGGTGACGTTCTTGACCGACAGGAACGGCGTCGCGCCCGGGTTCTGTTCGGCATGCTCGATCTCGTGCACCGAGACCAGCGCGTTGGTGTATTCCTGGCGAGGCTCCTTGATGATCTGGCGGGTGCCTCCCCATTCGACCAGCCGGCCGTGGCGCAGCACCATGATCTCGTCGGAGACCTGGGCGACGACGGCAAGGTCATGGGTGATGTAGAGCGCCGCCACATGCGTGTCGCGGATGGCGTCCTTGATCGCCGACAGCACGTCGATCTGCGTCGTCACGTCGAGCGCTGTGGTCGGCTCGTCGAAGACGATCAGGTCGGGTTCGGAGCACAGCGCCATTGCCGTCATGACGCGCTGCAGCTGGCCGCCTGAAACCTGGTGTGGAAAGCGTTCGCCAATGGTTTCCGGATTGGGCAGGCTGAGCTTCTTGAACAGCGCGACGGCCCGCTTCTCGGCCTCCGCGCGGGTTGCCGTGCCATGCAGCAGCGTGGCTTCCACAACCTGGTCCATCAGCCTGTGCGCCGGATTGAAGGCGGCTGCCGCCGATTGCGCGACATAGCAGACCTCGCGGCCGCGCAGCTTGCGGAATTCGTCCTTGCCGCCCTTCAGGATGTCACGGCCGTTGAGAATGACTTCGCCGCCGGTGATGCGCACGCCGCCGCGGCCATAGCCCATCGACGACAGGCCGATCGTCGACTTGCCGGCGCCGGATTCGCCGATCAGGCCCAGCACCTTGCCCTTCTCCAGCGTCAGCGACACGTCGTGGACCAGCGTGATGGTCTTCGGCGCCTCACCAGGCGGATAGACCGTCGCCTCGATGCGCAAATTGCGGATGTCGAGCAGGGGAGTGGACTTTGCCTTGCCGTCAGCCATCAGCCGCGTCCTCCCTTCAGGCTTGTCGTGCGGTTCAGTACCCAGTCGGCCACTAGGTTGACCGAGATCGCCAGGGCCGCGATCGCGGCCGCGGGAATGAGCGCGGCGGCGATGCCGAAGACGATGCCGTCCTTGTTCTCCTTGACCATGCCGCCCCAGTCGGCGTCTGGCGGTTGCACGCCGAGACCGAGAAAGGACAGCGTCGACAGGAACAGCACCGCGTAGATGAAGCGCAGACCGAGCTCGGAGACCAGCGGCGACAGCGCGTTGGGCAGGATCTCGCGGAAGATGATCCACGCGCTGCCTTCGCCGCGCAGCTTGGCCGCTTCGACATAGTCCATGACGTTGATGTCGACGGCGACTGCGCGCGCCAGGCGATAGACGCGCGTCGAATCGAGAATGCCCATCACCAGGATCAGCGTCACCAGGTTGGTCGGCAGCACGGAGAGCACGACCAGGGCCATGATCAGTGTCGGGATCGACATCAGGAGATCGACGAGGCGGGACAGGATCGTGTCGAACCAGCCGCCGAACACAGCCGCCGAAAAACCCAGTATGGCGCCGAGCGAGAACGACAGCGCGGTGGCCAGCACGGCGATGAACAGGGTGATCCGGGCGCCGTAGATCATGCGCGACAAGAGATCGCGGCCGAGATTGTCGGTGCCAAGCCAATGCGCCGCCGACATCGGTTCCCAGACGTCGCCGACGATCTCGGCATTGTCGTGGGGCGAAATCCACGGCGCGAGGATCGCCGCGAGCACGAACAGGGCTGTCAGCACCAGGCCGATCAGAGCGGGGATGGGGATGCGTTTTATATCGAGCATGCCCGCCCCCTCACTTTGGATGTCTGAGACGCGGATTGGCGACGATCGCCGCAATGTCCGCGATGATGTTGAGGCTGATGTAGACGGCGGCGAAGATCAGGCCGACCGCCTGCACCACCGGCACGTCGCGCTTGGTGACGTGGTCGACCAGATACTGTCCCATGCCGGGATAGACGAAGATCACCTCGACCACGACGACGCCGACGATGAGATAGGCGAGGTTCAGCATGACGACATTGATGATCGGCGCGATGGCATTCGGGAAGGCGTGCCTGCGGATGACGGAGAAGGCCGAAAGCCCTTTGAGTTCCGCCGTTTCGACATAGGCCGACTGCATGACGTTGAGAATCGCCGCCCGCGTCATGCGCATCATGTGCGCGAGCACCACCAGCGTCAGCGCCGTGGCCGGCAGCGCGATGGCCTGCATGCGTTCGCCGAAGGGCATGCCGTCATAGACGGTGGAGATGGCAGGGAAGATCTGCCATTTCACCGCGAAGAAATAGACCAGGAGATAGCCGATGAAGAATTCCGGGAACGAGGTCGAGGCGAGCGCCAGTCCGGAGATCAGCCTGTCGACCCAGCCATTGCGATAGCGCACCGCGATCAGCCCAAGGATGATTGCCAGCGGCACGGCCACGATCGCCGCCCAGAAGGCGAGGAACAGCGTGTTCCACAGCCGGCCCTTGATCGAGGTCGCGATATCCTGCCCGCTCGACATCGCCGTGCCGAGGTCGCCGGTCAAGACGCCGCCGAGCCAATGGAAGTACCTGATATAGGCGGGGTCGTTCAGTCCAAGCTGCTCGCGCAGATTGGCGAGCGACTCCGGTGTCGCCGATTGTCCCAGAATGGCTTGCGCGACGTCGCCGGGCAGGATTTGCGTGCCGGCAAAGATCAGGACCGAAATGGCCAACAAAAGGAGGATGCCCAGCGCGATGCGCTGGGCGATTAGTTTCAGGATGGGTGAAGACATCTCTGCAAAGCCGGACTCAGGCCTGCAGCCAGCACTTCGCCAGGGCGTAGCCGTTCATCAGCTCCTGATGCGGGTCGTCCACCCAGCCATCGACCTTGGCGCCGGTGGCGTCGATGAACTGGTTGAACATCGGCAGGATCAGACCGCCTTCGTCGCGCACCATGACCGCCATGTCGTGGTACATCTGCTTGCGCTTGGCCTCGTCGAGTTCGGCGCGCGCCGCCAGCACCATCTTGTCGAAATCCGGGCGCTTGAAACGCGTGTCGTTCCAGTCGGCGGTCGACAGGTAGGCGGTCGAGTACATCTGGTCCTGCGTCGAGCGGCCGCCCCAATAGGAAGCGCAGAAGGGCTGCTTGTTCCAGACCTCGTTCCAGTAGCCGTCGCCGGGCTCGCGCTTGAGCTCGATCTTGATGCCGGCCTTGGCAGCACTCTGCTGGAAGAGCTGCGAGGCATCGACCGCGCCCGGGAAGGCGACGTCGGAGGTCCTCAAAAGCACGGTGCCATCATGGCCCGACTTCTTGTAGTGGAATTTCGCCTTGTCCGGATCGTACTTGCGCTGTTCGATTTCGGTGAACAGGGGGTAGGCGGAGTTGATCGGGAAGTCGTTGCCGAGCGAACCGTAGCCGCGCAGCACCTTGGTCAACATCTCTTCGCGATCGATCGCCAGCTTCAGCGCCATGCGCAGGTCGTTGTTGTCGAACGGCGCCGTGTTGCAATGCATGATGAACACGTAGTGGCCCGGACCGGCGTGGTTGCGGATGGTCACGCCCGGCACGCGCTTGATCAGGTCGACGATCTTCGGCTCGACGCGGTTGATCATGTTGACCTGGCCGCCCTGCAGGGCCGCCGTGCGCGCAGTCGCATCGTTGATGACGATGATCTCGATCTGGTCGGCATGACCCATCTTGTCGCTCTGCCAGTAATTGGCGAAGCGCTCGCCGCCATGGCGCACGCCGGGCTCGTTGGTGGTGACCTTATAGGGTCCGGCCGAGATGCCGGCGTCGGCCTTGTCCTTGCCGCCATTGGGCTGCACGATCAGGTGATAGTCGCTGAGCAGGTAGGGAAGGTCGGCATTGGCTTCCTTCAGCGTCAGCACCACTTCCTTGCCATTGGCCTTGATGGTTTCGATGCCCTTCATGTAGCCGAGCGCACCGGATTTCGATTTCTCGTCGGAATGGCGCTCGAGCGTCGCGGCGACGTCCTCGGCGGTCACTTTCTTGCCGTTGTGGAATTCGACGCCGTCGCGGATCTTCAGCGTCCAGGTCTTGGCGTCCTTGGACGAGCCGATCTCCTCGGCGATGCGGTTCTCGAGCTTGCCGTCGGGCGACAGCTCGACGATCATTTCGCCCCAGCACTTGCCGAAGGCGAACGGCACCTGGGTCATGAACAGGGCCGGATCGAGACTGTTGGTGGATTCACCGCCGACCAGGCCGGCCTTCAGCGTGCCGCCCTTGACCGGACCGGCCGCCCGCGCCGCGCTTGAAAGCAGCGAGTTGGCGAAGGGTGCGGCGATGCCGAGCGCTGCCGCCCGGCCGAGAAAATCACGACGGCTCAGCTTGCCTGCTGCAACGCGCCGGCTAAGGAATTCGAGTTCATTCGACATTTTGAGTTCCTCACTCTGTTGGTTCGACTCTGTGGTCGATTTTCTTGCTTCTTGTGAGGGGAATAATGACCGCAAGGGAAAGCGGTAAGCAAGACCGAATGCGACATGCCGTGGCGTAAATCGCACGTCGCATTTGGACCAACGGTTTCAGCACTCAGACCAGCGCGCGCGGGACCCTTTCGTCGAAATCGCGCTCGAAGACGAGGTTTTCGCCTTCGTAGGCCTCGATTCTGGCGCTGACGATGAAGTTTTGCGCATCCGACCGCATCTGCGCCCATGTCTCGGTACGGACCGACCATCCATTTCGCGACAGGGTCTGCGTCCAATGTGTTTTCCCGGAGGCTGACAGAGGATCGTCAGGATGGATGGTCCAGGTTTCGCGGGCGATGCTGCCGTTGACAAGGCCGTGGTCGAGATCACGCACCTCGCCGAAATCATCCGCAATGGAAAGCGTGACGATTCCCGTCTTTTCGTCGCGGTCGACATGGCGTTCGGAATTGGCGGGTCGAACCGTCTCGGTCGCCCAGGGCGTGGCGCCTTCCGGTTCGCCGAAGACGACTTCGTCGCCTGTTGCGAGCAGGCGCAGCGGCACAGATAGCGAGGCCGCCGACAAGGTCAGCCGTACCGGCTCCGGCGAGGGCCAGATGGCAGGCCAGTAGGCGGTCGAAACGGCGACGCGCAAACGATGGCCGGCCGGCACGCGGTAGGCACATTGATCGAGCACGACACGCGCCGAAACTGTCTCCCCTGGGACCAGCGCCTCGGGGAATTTATGCGACTTGCGGTGCGTCAGATTGAGCACGCCATAGGAGATAAGTTCCGAGGCGCCGTCGGGATGCACGTCGCAAAGCCGGACCGCGATGTTGGCCTGGGGCCGATCGGAGGCAAACTGGATCTCAAGCTCCGGCGCGCCGACGATCTCGATCGGCTTGGTGAGCTCAGGCTGGTCGAAACACGCCGACAGCCCGTCGTCAGGGCGCTGGTCACCAGGCAATTCCGGGCCGAAGGTGAAGGGAAAGTATTCGCCGCCGGCAAGCCCGCAGGTCTGCGGCGAAGCGACGATGGAAGGTCCTGCATCAGCGGAAACGAGTTCGATCGTTTCAATCGTTATGTTGGACGACGGCCATTCCTGCTCGGCTATCCAGCGGCCGGGCCGCTCCGGATGCCAGCGAGCGGGGCGCACGCTGTCCATCACATAGGCGCGATAGTCGGGATCGGCCTCGACGCCGGTCTCGGCGCCCTTCAGCCAGTGGTCCCACCAGCGCAGCGCTTCCTGCAGGAAGCCGATGGCCGGCTTGGGGGCCGCATAGTGCGGGTATTTGTGTATCCACGGTCCAACGATGCCCTTGACCGGTGCCTCGATGTTGGTGACGAGGTGCGAGATCGCGTTGCGGTAGCCGTCATGCCAGCCGCCGATCGACAGCACTGCGGCTTTGATTGCGGAAAAATCCTCGCAGATCGAGCCGCGCTTCCAATAGGCGTCGCGATGCTGGTGGCTGAGCCAGAGCGGCAAAAGGAAGGACTGGTTCTCCAGCCGTCTCAGCCACAGATCGCGCCAGCGGTTGTCGCCGGCAATCAGCGGATCCGGTGGCCGCGACGAATAGGACAGCATGGTCGAGGCCCAGCCGAAATTCTCGTTCAAAAGGCAGCCGCCCTTGTAGTGAATGTCGTCGGCATAGCGGTCGACGGTCGAGCACAGGCTGATAACCGCCTTGAGCGCCGGCGGCTGTTTGGCCGCCACCTGCAGGCAGTTGAAGCCGCCCCAGGAGATGCCCATCATGCCGACATTGCCGTTGCACCAGGGCTGCGCCGCCGCCCAGGCGATGACATCGCAGGCGTCCTGCAGTTCCTGCTCGGAATATTCGTCGTCCATCAGCCCTTCGGAATCGCCATTGCCGCGCATGTCGACGCGGATCGAGGCGTAGCCGTGCCCGGCGAAATAGGGATGGGTAAGCTGATCGCGAAAGATCGTTCCATCGCGCTTGCGGTAGGGCAGATGCTCAAGGATGACAGGTACTGGATCGTCGCCCGCATCCTCCGGCATCCACACCCGCGCCGACAACCGGCAGCCATCGGGCATGACGATACCCATGTCGGGAAATTCGACGACCTTACGGGGAAATTCGGTGATGGTTTTCATGGCAGGCATAACGCTCCGCGGCACGAAAACTTTCAATCGCCATTCGCGACTGGAGCAGCGAAATATGCGACCTGTCTCATACCATCAACTCAGCGGAATGTCGTTTGCGGCCTTGTTCGCCTGATAGGCGTCGGACAGTTCGTCATAGCGTGCGGAAATCCTGCCGATCCGCGTCTCCAGCCGCTGGCGTTCGACCTCGGGCAGGGCCCGCACCAGCCGGCGGATCGAAAAGCTTTTCCAATAGGCGTTCTCGGCATTGTAGCCGCCGGGGTCGAGCGTGAAGACCTCTTTCAAAATCTTGAGATCATGCGGGATGGCAAAACTGTCGCGCGAGTCCTCGTGGCTGAACAAATAGTAGAAATTGTCGAAACCGGTCCAGGTGATCGCCGACAGGCAGAGCGAGCACGGCTCATGGGTGGCAATGAAGATGGCCTCTTTCGTGTCGACGCGTTCGGCTCTGGGCATCTCGTAAAAACGCTTCAGGCAATGCACCTCGCCATGCCAGAGCGGGTTTTCCATCTCGTTGTTGGTCTCGGCCAGCACCAGCGACCGGTCGACCTTGCGCAGGATCGCCGCGCCGAACAGCTTGTTGCCATGGGCGACGCCTTCTGCCGTCTTCGGCACGATGTCGTGCTCGATCACGTCGAGGAGGCGGTCGATCAGTGAAATGTCGGTCATGATGAAATCACGGGCTTTCAGGGAAGGTGGATTTCGTAAGGATGCGAGAAATGAAACTCTTCGAGGTTGGAGCCATCGCCGCCGCGATCGACGATGAGGAAATCCTGCTCCTCGCCGATCGGCGTCAGCACGCCGTGCCAGATATTGCGCTTGTAGTTGATGCCCTGGCCGGGCGCGGCGATGAAGCCATGCGGTTCGCCCGGCCCGTCCTTGGTATCGTGGCAGACGACGACCAGAAACGGCCGTGGCGACAGCGGGATGAAAGCCTGGCTGCCGAGCGGATGGCGCTCGACCATGGTCAGCTTCAGCGGCATTTCATAGGGTTTGCCGCGCACCATCGAGATCAGCACGCGCGCATTCGGCCCAGCGGCCTCGGCGGTGGCGAGATCATGATAGCGGATCGCCTTGCCGCCATTGATCGGGTAGCGGTTGTCGCCGCCCATATCGATGACGTCGCCGAAGGGCGCGAAGTTTTCGCGGCTCAGCGGCTGCGCGACGATGCGGCTCACCGCGCGCGGCCTCCGAGATAGCCGCCGAGCTTGGCGTGCCGGTTGACGTCCTTGTAGAGCAGATAGCGGAATTTTCCGGGGCCGCCGGCATAGCAGGCCTGCGGGCAGAAGGCGCGCAGCCACATGAAGTCGCCGGCCTCGACCTCGACCCAGTCCTGGTTCAGCCGGTAGACCGCCTTGCCTTCGAGCACGTAGAGCCCATGTTCCATGACATGGGTTTCGGCGAAGGGAATGACCGCGCCCGCCTCGAGCGTGACGATGGTGACGTGCATGTCGTGGCGCATGTCGTCCGGATCGACGAAACGCGTCGTCGCCCAGCGGCCCTCGGTGCCGGCCATCGGCGTCGGCGCCACCTGCTGGTCGCTGCTGAAGAAGGCTTCCGGCGTGTCCAGGCCGTCGACCACCTCATAGGCCTTGCGGATCCAGTGGAAGCGGACGGCAGCGCTGCTCTCGTTGCGCACCGTCCAGCCGCTTGCCGGCGGCAGGAAGGCAAAGCCACCGGCGGCAAGCACATGCTTTTTGCCGGCGAGCGATACGGTGAGTTCCCCCTCGACCACGAACAGCACGCCTTCGGCGCCGGAGTCAGGTTCCGGCCGGTCGCTGCCGCCGCCCGGCAGAACCTCGACGATGTACTGAGAAAACGTCTCGGCAAAGCCCGACAGCGGCCTTGCGATGATCCAAGCCCTGGTCTTGTCCCAGAACGGCAGCGGGCTGGTCACGATGTCCTGCATCACGCCTTTGGGGATGACCGCATAGGCCTCGGTGAAGACGGCGCGCCCGGTCAAAAGCTCGTTCTGGCCGGGATGGCCCCCCTGTGGGGCATAATAGGTTCGCTCGGGCATCCTGATCGTATCCATGGGTTTAAACCTATTGTGGAAGCATGTCCTTGAGGCGCAGCAGCGCGATGCGCTCGACCTGTTTGCAGGCGGTTTCGAATTCGACGCCGCGGCCGTTGCCGATACGGGCTTCGAATTCGGCGAGGATTTCCTCCTTTGTCTTGCCTTTCACCGCGATGATGAAGGGGAAGCCGAAGGTGGTGACGTAGGCGGCGTTGAGCTTGGAGAACAGTTCGCGTTCCTTGTCGGTCAGCGCGTCGAGGCCGGCGGAAGCCTGTTCCCGGGTGGATTCCGCCGTCAGCCGCCTGGCCTTGGCCAGTTTGCCGGCGAGGTCGGGATGGGCGTTGAGCACGCCGAGCCGTTCGGTTTCGCTGGCGGCGCGGAAGATGCGGCAGAACGCATTGTGCAGGCCCCCCGCCGTGTCGTGTGCCGGACCGAGCTCCAACTCGTGGGCCCGTTCGGCAATCCAGGGCGAATGTTCGAACACGCCGCCGAAGGTGTGAACGAACGTCTCGAATTCCATCTTCGACGGGCGCAGAGCGGCCGGTTTGTAGGGATGGTTCTCCTGCCAGTGCTTGGCGATGTCGATGCGCCGCGCCAGCCAGACCTTGTCATGCGATTTGACATAATCGACGAAGCGCTTCAGCGCCGCCACCCGGCCCGGCCGCCCGACAAGGCGGCAATGCAGGCCGATATTCATCATGCGCGGCCTGCCTGCCTTGCCCTCGGCATAGAGCGTGTCGAAACTATCCTTGAGATAGGCAAAGAACTGGTCGCCCGAATTGAAGCCTTGCGGCGTGGCGAAGCGCATGTCGTTGGCATCGAGCGTGTAGGGGATGATGAGCTGCGTGCCGCCGCTATGCTCGAACCAGTAGGGCAGTTCGTCGTCATAGGTGTCCGAGACGTAATCGAAGCCGCCTTCCTCCGCCACCAGGCGCACCGTGTTGACCGAAGTGCGGCCCGTATACCAGCCGGTCGGGCGCTGGCCGGTCACCTCGTAATGCAGCTTGATCGCCGCTTCGAGGTCGCGGCGCTCGTCCTCGGCATCGTGGTCGCGGTAGTCGATCCATCTCAACCCGTGCGAGGCGATTTCCCAGCCGGCTTCCTGCATCGCCGTGACCTGGTCGGGGGAGCGCGCGAGCGCCGTGGCGACGCCATAGCAGGTCACAGGCACTTGCGCCTCGCCGAACAGGCGCAACAGCCGCCAGAAGCCGGCTCGCGCCCCATACTCGTAGATCGATTCCATGTTCCAGTGGCGCTGGCCCACCCAGGGCGCCGCGCCGACGATTTCCGAGAGGAAGGCTTCCGAAGCCTTGTCGCCGTGGAGCACGCAGTTCTCGCCGCCCTCCTCGTAATTGACGACGAACTGCACGGCGACATGCGCGCCGCCAGGCCATTTCGGATCCGGCGGATTGGCCCCGTAGCCACGCATGTCCCTGGTGTAACGCATCGTCCCTCCGCGCCCGGCATCACCGGAAGTATGATCAGAATATCGAAAGGGTGCTTCTCGCATTCCCCTCAAAATTTTTGAAAGTGTTTTTGTCGCACTCCGCTCGACCGGGACTTATGCATCGCCTTTAATTGGCGCACAATTCATCAGCAGTGCTCGATTATACCGGCCAATTTGTTCGTACTGGAAATGGGAGGCGGCCAATGGCAGAAACGTCGAAAGCCGATGGCGGGCGTCTGACGACCCATGTCCTCGATACCGCGACCGGCAGGCCGGCGGCGGGATTGTCGATCGCGCTCTACCGTCTCGACGGTGCCGCTCGCACGCTTCTGAAGACGGTCGTCACCAATGCAGACGGCCGCTGCGACGCGCCGCTGCTGGCAGGCGCCGACTTCCGCATCGGCGAATACGAACTGGTGTTCGCGGCTGGCGACTATCTGCGCGGCCAGGGCACGAAGCTGCCCGCACCTGCCTTCCTCGACAGCGTACCGATCCGCTTCGGCATGGCGGAGGCGGTGCACTATCATGTACCATTGCTGATCTCGCCCTACGGCTATTCCACCTACAGGGGGAGCTGAGGCATGGCCAAGGTCAATATCCGCAACGAAATCCGCTTCATTCTGAATGGCAGGGATGTCGCGCTGTCATCCGTGGCGCCCGACGCGACCCTGCTCGACTGGTTGCGGCTCGACCGCTCGCTGCGCGGCACCAAGGAAGGCTGCGCCGAAGGCGATTGCGGCGCCTGCACCGTGCTCATCGGCAGGCTTTCGGCCACGGGGCTGGTTTATGAAACCGTCAACGCCTGCATCCGCTTCCTCGGCTCGCTCGATGGCACCCATGTCGTGACGGTCGAGCATCTGCGCGGTGTGTCAGGCCGGTTGCATCCTGTGCAGCAGGCGATGGTCGATTTCCATGGCTCGCAATGCGGCTTCTGCACGCCGGGTTTCGTCATGTCGCTCTACGGCCTGTGGATGAAGTCGCCGGACCCGTCGGACGCGGCCATCGAAAAAGCCTTGCAAGGCAATCTCTGCCGCTGCACCGGCTACGAAGCGATCATGCGCGCCGCGCACGCCATATCGAGCTATGGCAAGGCGGCGAAGGACCCGCTGGCGGCGGAGCGCCGGGACATCACGACACGGCTGCAGTCGTTGCGCGATGGCGCCAGGATCGAGATTGGCTCCGGCAGGACGCGGCTGGTCGTGCCGGCCGACGCCGACGATTTCGCTTCTGTCTTCGAGAAGGAACCCACCGCGACGGTCGTCGCCGGTTCGACCGATGTTGGCCTGTGGGTGACCAAGCACATGCGCGATATCTCGCCGGCGATCTTCATCGGCAATCTGCCGGGGCTTTGCGCCGTCACGGAAGAAAACGGCGTCATATCGATTGGCGCCGGCGTGACCTACACCGAAGCCTTTTCGACGCTGTCGAAACGCATCCCTGCGTTGGGGCCGTTGTTCGACCGCATCGGCGGCGAACAGGTCCGCAACATGGGCACGATCGGCGGCAATGTCGCCAACGGCTCGCCGATCGGCGACACGCCGCCGCCCTTGATCGTGCTCGGCGCACGGCTGACATTGCGCAAGGGCAAGAAGCGGCGCACGATCCCGTTGCAGGACTTCTTCATTGCCTATGGCAAGCAGGACCGCCAGCCGGGCGAGTTCGTCGAGGCCGTGCACGTGCCCGTGCCGGCAAAGGACGTGAAATTCGCCGTCTACAAGGTCACCAAGCGCCGCGACGAGGACATCACCGCGACCCTGGGTGCCTTCTGTCTGGCCCTGGCCAAGGACGGCACGGTGGCCGATATCCGCATCGCTTATGGCGGCATGGCGGCAACGCCGAAACGGGCGTCGGCTGTTGAGAAGGCGCTGATAGGCAAGGCCTGGAACGAAGCCACGGTGGAGGCCGCGATGGCCGAATACGTCAAGGACTTCACGCCGCTCACCGATATGCGCGCGACCGCCGAATATCGAGCGCTGGCAGCGAAGAACCTTTTGTTGCGCTTCTACGTGGAAACCACCGGCACCAAGGCGCCGTTCCAGGTATCACGCAACGAGGCGGCCTGATGAACAAGCACGCATCATCAAACCTCAAGGCCGAGAAGATCGTCGGCGGCGTCGCTACCGACCAGCGGCATGATTCCGCCCACAAGCATGTCAGCGGCGGCGCCGTCTATATCGACGACATGCCGGAGCCGGCCGGCACCCTGCATGCCGGCCTTGGCCTGTCCAAGGTGGCGCATGGCGTTCTGAAAAGCGTCGACCTCTCGGCGGTGCGCGCGGCCCCTGGTGTCGTCGACGTGCTGACTTATGCCGACGTGCCGGGTGAGAACGATGTCTCGCCCAGCAACATGCATGACGATCCGGTTCTGGCGGAAGGCAAGGTGCAGTTCTTCGGCCAGCCGATCTTCGCGGTGATTGCCGAGACGCGCGAGGCAGCCCGGCGCGCCGCGCGCCTGGCCAGGATCGAATATGACGAGCTTCCCGCCGTGATCGACATCTGGGACCTTGATCCGGCGAAGGACAAGCAGGTGACCACGCCGCTGATCTTGCGGCGCGGCGATGCGGCTGCGGCAATCAAGGCAGCGCCCCGCCGCATCAAGAACCGGATGTGGCTCGGCGGCCAGGACCATTTCTACCTCGAAGGCCAGGTGTCTCTCGCCATCCCCGGCGAGGACGACGAGGTCACCGTCTATTGTTCGACCCAGGGGCCGAGCGAGACGCAGCATCTGGTCGCCCACACGCTTGGCGTGCCGAGTAACGCGGTGACGGTGGAAGTGCGCCGCATGGGCGGCGGCTTCGGCGGCAAGGAAACGCAGGCCAACCAGTGCGCCGCGATCGCCGCGATCGCCGCCAAGAGGCTGAAGCGGGCGGTCAAGATCCGGCTCGACCGCGACGAGGACATGACCGCCACCGGCAAGCGGCACGATTTCGCCATCGACTACGAGGTCGGCTTCGACGACGACGGCAATATTCTCGGCGTCGATTTCACTTACGCCTTGCGCTGCGGCTTCTCCGCCGACCTGTCCGGCCCGGTCGGCGACCGTGCGCTGTTCCACTGCGACAACGCCTATTTCTATCCCGCGGTGCTGGCCAAGTCCGCGCCGCTCTACACCAACACCGTCTCCAACACCGCGTTCCGCGGCTTCGGCGGCCCGCAAGGCATGGTCGGCGCCGAGCGTGTCATCGACGAGGTCGCCTTCGCGGTCGGCAAGGATTCGCTCGAAATCCGCAAGCTGAATTTCTACGATCCGATGGAAGCGATCGGCGGCCGCAACGTCACCCCTTATCACCAGAAGGTCGAGGACTGCATCATCCAGCGCATCGTGGCGGAACTGGAAGACAGCGCCAACTATGCGCGCCGCCGTCGCGAGATTTCCGCATTCAACGCCAACAGCCGCTTCGTCAAGCGCGGCCTGGCGCTGACGCCGGTCAAGTTCGGCATCTCCTTCACCAAGACCGAGGCCAACCAGGCCGGCGCGCTGGTGCATGTCTATGCCGATGGTTCGGTGCACATGAACCATGGCGGCACCGAAATGGGGCAGGGCCTGCATCTCAAGGTGGCGCAAGTCGTTGCGGAGGAGTTCCAGATCGACCTCGATCGCGTGAAGATCACCGCCACCACCACCGCCAAGGTGCCCAACACCGCGCCGACGGCTGCGTCCTCGGGCGCCGACCTCAATGGCATGGCGGCGCAGAACGCGGCGCGCCAGATCCGCCGCCGGCTGACCGACTTCGCCGCCGAGAAATATCAGATCCCTGTCGACCAGGTGTTGTTCCTGCCAAACCGGGTGCGCGTCGGCAACCAGGAGGTCAGCTTCAACGATCTGGTCAAGCAGGCCTATATCGCACGTGTGCAGCTCTCGGCCGCCGGCTTCTACAAGACGCCGAAGATCCACTGGGATCGCAGCAAGGGCCAGGGCCACGCCTTCTATTACTACGCCTATGGCGCGGCCTGCGCCGAAGTGTCGGTCGACACGCTGACCGGCGAATATGTCGTCGAGCGCGCCGATATCCTGCACGACTGCGGCCGTTCGCTGAACCGGGCCATCGACCTCGGCCAGGTCGAGGGCGGCTTCATCCAGGGCATGGGCTGGCTGACGACGGAGGAACTGTGGTGGGACGACAAGGGCCGGCTGCGCACGCACGCGCCGTCGACCTACAAGATTCCGCTGGCGTCGGACCGACCGAAGATCTTCAACGTGGCGCTGACCGACTGGTCGCAGGCCTATGAGCCGACCATCCATCGCTCCAAGGCGGTCGGCGAACCGCCGCTGCCGCATGGCATGGCGGTGCTGCACGCGCTGTCGGACGCAGTGGCCAGCGTCGCCGACCACAAGATCTGCCCGCGTCTCGACGCGCCGGCGACACCCGAACGCGTGCTGATGGCGATCGAGCGGCTGAAGCGGGAGGCTTCAGAGCCTTCCTGAGGCCAAAACGTGCAAATCGCGCCGAAAAATACTATATTTCCTGGATGGAAGTGCAGGCGATGAACTCGAAGGTTCAAGAGCTGAAAGTGTTTCTCGACCATGCCGGTCGGGTCGCGCTTGTCGAAGTTGCGGCGGCAAAGGGTTCGACGCCGCGCGAGGCCGGTGCGTTCATGCTTGTCTCGCCATCGGCGATTTTCGGCACCATTGGCGGCGGTCAGCTCGAATATATGGCGATCGATAAGGCGCGGCAGATGCTGGGCTCTTTGCGCTCCGCATCTTTCAGCGAGTTTGCCGATGTCGGCGCCGCCCCTCATCCGCCTGCCGGCACCTTCTCCCCGTATAGTGACGGGGAGAAGGGAAGCGGCCGTAACGCCGGCGACCCCCTCTCCCCGTCCTTACGGGGAGAGGGTAAGGGTGAGGGGCAGCGCGACGCTGACGAAGCTGGCGTCACGCTCGACGTTCCGCTCGGGCCGGAAATCGGCCAGTGCTGCGGGGGTCGGGTCAAGGTGTTGATCCGCTTGGTCGACGGCACAATCGAGGAAAAGCTGATGGCGCACGCTGAATCGGAGGAGGCGCATCTGCCGCATGTCTATATCTTCGGCGGCGGCCATGTCGGCCAAGCGCTCGCGTCGACCATTGCGCTTCTTCCCGTGCATGGCGTCGTCATCGAGACACGCGCCGAGGCATTGGAAGGCATGCCGGAAACCGTCGAGACGCGGCTGACGCCGATGCCCGAGGCAGAGCTGCGCAACGCCCCGGCCGGCACCGCCTTCGCCGTCCTTACGCATGACCACGCGCTCGATTTCCTGATCGTCGCCGAAGCGCTGAAACGCGACGACGCGGCCTATGTCGGCATGATCGGTTCGAAGACCAAGAAAGCGACCTTCAGGCACTGGTTCCTGAAATCGGCCGACGGCACGGAGACCGAATTCGCCCGCCTCGTCTCGCCGATCGGCGGCGACGCCGTCAAGGACAAGCGTCCGCCGGTTATTGCCGCGCTCGCCGCCGCCGAGATCATGACGGCGCTGGTCATCCACAATGCGGCTTCGAACGCAGAGCATCACGCTCCGCATGACAGGGTGACCGCCGGCTAGCTCGGTCGCCTGAGGCCCAGATGCGCGCGCAGCGTGGCGCCTTCATACGCCTTGCGGAACAGGCCGCGCCGCTGCAGTTCCGGCACGACCAGCGTGGCAAAGGCATCGAGTTCGCCGGGAAAATAAGACGGCATGACGTTGAAGCCGTCGGCGGCACCGCCTTCGAACCGCGCCTGCAACTCGTCCGCCACCTGGACCGCGGTTCCCACGATGCGCCAATGGCCGCGCGCGCCGGCGAAATGCCGCGCCAGCTGGCGAATGGAAAGGCCATCGCGGCGCGATTGCTCGACGACCAGGGCCTGCCGGCTTTTCATGCCCTCGCTCTCGGGCAAGTCGGGCAGTGGACCGTCGAGCGGATGGCGCCAGAGGTCGGATATGCTGAGATAGCTGGACAGCAGCGCCACGCCGACGTCGTCGGGGATCAATTCCTGCAATTCCTCGAATTTTTCGCGGGCCTCGGCTTCGGTCTCCGCCACCACGGGCGCGACACCGGGCATGATCTTGATGTCATCGGGTTCACGCCCATACGCCGCCATGCGCCCCTTGAGGTCGTCGTAAAAGGCCTTCGCTTCCTCGAAGGTCTGTGCCGCCGTGAACACCACGTCGGCGGTGCGGGCGGCGAGGTCGCGGCCGACGTCGGAAGCGCCGGCCTGGACCATGACAGGCGCGCCTTGCGGCGAGCGCGGCAGATCGAGCGGATCGCGGACCGAAAAACTCTGTCCGTCATGGCCTGCCTTGCCGCGCCACAACCCTGTCACCGCCTCGGCGAACTCGCGCGCCCGCTCATAGCGGTCGGCATGAGGCTTGAGGCCGGCTGCGCCGAAATTGGCGGCTTCGATCTGACTGGCCGAGGTCACCAGGTTCCAGCCGGCCCGGCCGCCGCTCAGGTGATCGAGCGAGAGGAAGGTCCGCGCCAGGCCGTAAGGTTCGTTGTAGCTGGTCGACGCGGTGGAAACGAGGCCGATGCGGCTGGTCTGGACAGCCAGCGCCGAAAGCAGGCTGATCGGCTCGAAGCCGATCGAGCGCGACGTCTGGCTGGCAATGTCGACATTGGCCTCGCGCAGGCCGGCGGCGTCCTCGCAGAAGATCATGTCGAACTTCGCCGCTTCAGCCGTGCGCGCCAGCGCCATGTAGTGATCGATGTCGATGCCAGCTTTCACATGCGCCTTCGGATGGCGCCAGGCGGCGATGTGATGGCCCGTCGCCCACAGGAAGGCGCCGAGCTTCATTTGCGCGGTCATTGGTCACCTCCGCCGGCAAGGCCGAGATGCGAGCGCAAGGTGGTGCCGGGATGGTTTTCTCGAAGCAGCCCGCACCGCCGCAACTCCGGAAGAACACGATCGATCAAATCGTCGAACACCGAAAGCTGCGCCGGCAAGCGGATGTTGAAGCCGTCGCAGCTCTTAGAGAAGGATTTTTCTTCCAGCCTGTCGGCCAGCCCGCTGACGCCGTCAGCGGTGAGCGAGATATCAGCCAGTATCTTCACCGCATCCGGCTCGCGCCCACAGGCGGAAACCCGGCGCTTCAAATCACCATGACACGCCTTGTCTTCTGCCGCCGCCCGTTCGTCCAGCAGAACGACATCGGCGGTGCGGGCGGCAAAGTCGAGGTCGCCTTCGGTGAGATCGGACAGCACCAGCACCGGCGCGTCCTGCGGCGACCGCGCGACATTCAGCGGCCCGCGCACGGAGAAGAACTCGCCCTTGTGGTCGAGCAGGTGCATTCCTTGCGGATCATGGAAGCGGCCGCCGTCCCTGTCGAACAGCAGCGCGTCCGCGTCCCAGCCCTGCCAGAGCCCTTGAACGATGCCGATATATTCCTCCGAGCGGCGGCGAAAATCATCGGCTGAAAACCCGTCGGGCCGGCTGAAATTGGCGGCCTCTCGCGGTGTCTGCGCCAGCGTCGCGTTCCAGCCCGCGCGGCCATGGCTGATCATGTCGAGCGAGGCAAAGCGGCGCGCGAGATTGTAGGGCTGGTGAGCGATCGTCGAGGCGCTGGCGACGAGACCGATCTTTTCGGTCACGGTCGCCAGCGCGGCGATGAGAGTGGTCGCCTCGAACGGACTGCTCGGCGCGGCGCCATGCGGCGCGGAGTCGTCGAGGATGATCATGTCCAGCCCCGCCGCCTCGGCCTCCCGGGCGAAGCCGGCCAGATCGCTGAAAGTGAGCGCTTGCCCGGTTGCGAGGGCAATGTTGAGCGAAGCGGCCAGATGCGTTGTGGCGCCGTCGGTCATGGATGGTTCCTGGGGGAAGGCATGCGGGAACTATGTTCGCCGCATGCCCCAATGGCAACCGCTGGCGCTGGGCCAACCGCCGGCCATGTGCCGGCCAGCAGTCACGTTTCGGCTGGCTCTCAAACACCTCGAAAATTAGCTGAAACATCCGCCGCGTCGTCATCCACGGGCGGAGCAGCCGCGAAGCGGCGTCGCGCAGACCCGAGGATCCATGCCGCGGCGTCAAGGCGCTGCCACGGTGCAGAATTCTGCTCCGTTGCACTTTACGGCGAAAGTCACGGAATGGGTCCTCGGGTCTGCGCTCCGCTTCGCGTCGCTCCGCCCGTGGATGACGAAGTCGCGGGCCTTCGGCCGATCCCGTAGCAACGCGACCGCCCCTCACTTGCCCGCCAGAATGTCCTTGATCAGCCTTTGGCAACGCTCGGCCATGAAGTCGAGCAATAGCCGCACCTTGGGATCCTGCAGCTTCTTGTGCGGATAGACGGCGGCGAACTGCACCGGCGTTGGCGGGGTGCTGGTCAGGATCACTTTCAGCCGCTGGTCGCGGATGAACGGCTCGACCTCGAAGCGCGGTTTGTTGATGATGCCGCGCCCCGACAGCGCCCAGCCGGTCAGCACGTCGCCATCATCGGTGTCATAGGGCCCATGCACCTCGAATTTCTGCGGGCCGGTGGGCGTTTGCAAGGTCCAGACATATTCGCGCGCGCCGGAATAGCGCAGCATCAGGCAGTCATGCTTCCTGCCGATCAGCTCCTGCGGCTCCGTCGGCTCGCCGCGCGCTTCCAGATATTTGGGTGCGGCGACCAGCACGCGCTCGCATTCCATGATGCCGCGCATCCTGAGGCTGGAATCCTCGATGATCCCTAACCGGAAGGCGACGTCGATGCCTTCCTTCATGATGTCGACATTGTGGTCCGAGAGCCTCAGCCGCACCTCGACGTCAGGGTATTTGTCGTGAAAATCGGGAATGCCCGACGCCACCAGCCGGCGCCCGAGGCCGAGCGGTGCGGTGACGCGGATGGTGCCACGCGGCTGGCCGGACAGCGCCGAGACGGCCGCTTCCGCCTCGGTGATCGCCTCCAGCACCTGCTTGGCGCCGGAATAGAAAACAGTGCCGTGCTCGGTCGGCATCAATTGCCGGGTGGTGCGGTTGAACAGCCGCACGCCGAGATGCTTCTCCAGTTCCTTGATGCGGTTGGAGGCGACCGCCGGCGAAATGCGCATGTCGCGGCCGGCCGCCGACAGATTGCCAAGCTCGACGACGCGGACAAAGACGGCGATGTTGTCGAGATAGGCCATGCGGATCGGCACCCTTCACCGGTTTGCGGTGATCAACCTAGTATTTTCCATTTTTTTTTGAAAGTCATCGTACACCTCGCCTCTTTTCGTTTGCGCCCCACACCGTAAAGTCATCGGATCGGCAGGGACGATTTCAATGATGGATTTCGCGATTTTCTGGGACTGGCTGAGCTTCGCCGTGCGCTGGCTGCACGTCGTTACCGGCATCGCCTGGATCGGCTCGTCCTTCTACTTCGTCGCGCTCGATCTTGGCCTGCGCCAGCGGCCCGGCATGCCGGTCGGCGCCTTCGGCGAGGAATGGCAGGTGCATGGCGGCGGCTTCTACCACATCCAGAAATACCTGGTGGCGCCGGCCGAGATGCCCGAGCACCTGACCTGGTTCAAATGGGAATCCTATGCCACCTGGCTGTCCGGCTTCGCCATGCTGTGCGTGGTCTATTACGCCGGAGCCGATCTGTTCCTGATCGATCCCAATGTGCTGCCGATGTCGGTGCCGGTGGGCATTCTGTTGTCGATGGCCACGATCGGCGTCGGCTGGGTGGTCTATGATCTCCTGTGCCGCTCGCCGCTTGGCAAAAGCGACACCGGCCTGATGCTGGTGCTCTATTGCGTGCTGGTCTTCATCGCCTGGGGGCTGACGCACCTGTTCACCGGCCGCGCCGCCTTCCTGCATCTGGGCGCGATCACCGCGACGATCATGTCGGCCAATGTCTTCATGGTCATCATTCCCAACCAGAAGATCGTCGTCGCCGACCTCATCGCCGGCCGCAAGCCTGATCCGAAATACGGCAAGATCGCCAAGCAGCGCTCGCTCCACAACAATTATTTGACGCTGCCGGTACTGTTCCTGATGCTGTCGAACCACTATCCGCTGGCATTCGGGACTGAGTTCAACTGGGTCATCGCCTCGCTGGTGTTCATCATCGGCGTCCTCATCCGCCACTATTTCAACACCGTGCACAAGCGTGCCGGCAACCCGCACTGGACGTGGCTCGGCGCCCTTGTCCTGTTCATCATCATCATCTGGCTGTCGACCGTGCCGAAGGTGCTGACCGGTGAACCGAAGGTGTCCGCCTCGGCGCAGGTCTATATCGCCTCGGCGCATTTCCCGGCGGTGCGCGACACCGTTCTCGGCCGCTGTTCGATGTGCCATGCGGCCGAGCCGGTCTATGAAGGCATCTATCATGCGCCCAAGGGCGTGATGCTCGACACCGACGCCGGCATCGCCGACCATGCCCGCGAGATCTATCTGCAGGCCGGCCGCAGCCACGCCATGCCGCCGGCTAATGTCAGCCAGATCACCGACAAGGAACGGGCGCTGCTGGTCGCCTGGTTCGAAGGCGCGGGGAAATAAGCATGACCTCGACACTTCTGCGCGGCCGCACCCTGTCCTTCGTGCGCTGGCCGCAAACCATCGACGACCACTCAGCCTGGCGCTACGAGGAGGATGGCGGCCTGCTGATAAGCGATGGCAGGATCGTTGCATCAGGCGCCTATGCCGATGTCGAGAAACAGGCCGGCGAGGGCGTCAAAAAGATCGACCATCGGCCGCATCTGCTGCTGCCGGGTTTTATCGATACGCATGTGCATTTCCCGCAGATGCAGGTCATCGCCTCCTATGGCGCCGAACTGCTCGACTGGCTGAACACCTACACCTTTCCCGAGGAAACAAAATTCGCCAACGCGCAGCATGGCCGCCGCATCGCGCGGCTGTTTCTTGATGAAACGGTGCGCCACGGCACAACGACGGTTGCCGCCTACTGTTCGGTGCACAAGGCCTCGGCGGAAGCCTTCTTCGCCGAGTCGCACGCGCGCGACATGCTCAACATCGCCGGCAAGGTGATGATGGACCGCAATGCGCCCGAAGGCGTGCTCGACACGCCGCAGACCGGCTATGACGACACCAAGGCGCTGATCAAGGAGTGGCACGGCAAGGGGCGGCAGCACTATGCCATAACGCCGCGCTTCGCCATCACCTCCTCGCCGGAGCAGATGGAGATGGCCGGCGCGCTGTGCCGCGAACATCCCGACCTGCACATGCAGACGCATCTGTCGGAAAATCACGCCGAGATCGCCTTCACGCAACAGCTTTATCCCTGGTCGCGCGACTACACCGACGTTTACGAGCACTATGGGCTGCTGGGCAAAAAGAGCCTTTTCGGCCACTGCATCCATCTGTCGGAGCGCGAGGCGGACGCGCTGGCGGACAGCGGTTCGGTGGCCGTGTTCTGTCCAACCTCGAACCTGTTCCTCGGCTCGGGCCTGTTCGACTACCAGCGCTTTCGCCGCCGCGACAAGCCGTTGCGCATAGCGGCCGCCACCGATGTCGGTGGCGGCACCAACTATTCGATGCTGCGCACCATGGACGAGGGCTACAAGGTGATCGCCCTGAACGGCGAGAAGCTCAACCCTTTCCAGTCCTTCTGGCAGATCACGCGCGGCAATGCCGAGGCGCTATCTGTCGTCGAGAAGATCGGCACGCTGGAGGAAGGCACCGATGCCGACATCGTCGTGCTCGATGCGAGGGCAACGCCGGCCATGCGGCTCAGGATGGAAACGGTCGAGACGCTGGCGCAGGAACTGTTCCTGCTGCAGACGCTGGGCGATGATCGAGCCGTGCGCGAGGTCTATGTCGCGGGGCGAGCGGCCAAGAGCGACATCGCAATTTAGCGCTGCGGTGTGTTGCCTGCTTGACCCGGCGGCAGCCATCGGTCAAAGCGTGCGGCGAAGTTGACAGGGGAACGACATGACCGTTGCTGACGACATCGCTCTGATCAAGAAACAGGAAGAGACCCTTGTCTTCACGGCCTTCGACGAGGCCGTCGCCTTCAAGCTCGGTTCGGCGATCCGTGATCGCGCGCTGGCTGAGAACCTGCCCGTTATCGTCGACATCAGGACTTTCGACCGGCCGCTCTTCTATGCCGCCATGCCGGGGTCGAATGCATCCAATCCCGACTGGGCGCGGCGCAAGATCAATGTCGTCAAGCGCTACCTCAAAAGCACCTACCGTCTGGTTCTGGAGCAGCAGCGTCCCGACCGCACCTTCAAGATCGGCGAGGGGCTGGATATTGCGGACTATGTGCTCGCCGGCGGTGGCTTCCCGGTCGCGGTCAAGGGTGCCGGTGTCATCGGCGTGATCGCGGTGTCCGGCCTGCCGGAGCGCCAGGATCATGGCGTGGTGGTCGATGCGCTGTGCGATCACCTGGGCATAGACAGGCGCAAGCTGGCGTTGTCCGCGGACCCCGAATGACCGTGCCCGATCCCAAGGTTTTTCTTACCTCGATCTTCAATGCCGCCGTCGCCGCCGCCGATCCGGAGCGCACCATCCGCGACCATTTGCCGGCCAGACCCAGGGGCCGCACCATCGTCATCGGCGCCGGCAAAGGCTCGGCACAGATGGCGGCGGCCTTCGAGAAGGTCTGGGACGGCCTGATCGAAGGGCTGGTCGTCACCCGCTACGGCTATGGCGCCAGATGCGAGCGCATCGAGATCATCGAGGCCGCGCATCCGGTGCCGGACGCCGCCGGGCTCGAGGCCTCGCGGCGGCTGCTGGAGAAAGTGCAAGGGCTGACAGCGGACGACCTGGTCGTGGCGCTGATTTCCGGCGGCGGTTCGGCCCTGCTGCCGTCTCCGGCCGCCGGCCTGACGCTGGCCGACGAAATTGCCGTCAACGAGGCGCTGCTTGCTTCCGGCGCGCCGATCGCGGCGATGAACACCATCCGCAAGCATCTCTCCGCCATCAAGGGTGGCCGGCTGGCCGCTGCCGCATGGCCGGCCAAGGTGGTGTCGCTGGTTGTCTCCGACATCCCCGGCGACAATCCGGCCCTGGTGGCGTCCGGCCCGACCGTTCCCGACACTGGCAGCCGTGAAGACGCGCTGGCGTCGATATCCGCCTATGGCATGAAACTGCCGGACGCGGTCATGGCGCACATCCAGTCGCCGGGGGCCGACGCACCAGGTCCCGACGATCAGCGCTTTGCGCGCAACGAGGTGCATCTGATCGCCTCGGCCGGCGTATCACTGGAAGCGGCGGCGGCGGAAGCGAGGCGGCAAGGCATCGAAGCCGTCATACTCTCCGATGCCATCGAGGGCGAAGCGCGCGAGGTTGGCGGCGTCCACGCCGCCATCGCCCGCGAAGTGGCGACCCGCAACCGACCGTTCTCGAAGCCGGTGCTGATCCTGTCGGGCGGCGAGACGACCGTAACGCTCCGTGCCCCCATTGACGGCATAAGGGGCAAGGGCGGCCGCAATTCGGAATTCCTGCTCTCCTTCGCCATCGGCATCAATGGCGCAGAGGGTATTCATGCCCTTGCCGCGGATACCGACGGCATCGATGGCTCCGAAAACAATGCCGGCGCCTTCGCCGACGGTTCGACCGTTTCGCGCATGCGGGCGGCGGGTGTGGATGCCAAGGCGATGCTGGCCGGCAACAATGCCTGGACGGCCTTCAATGCCGTCGGCGATCTCTTCGTGCCCGGCCCGACCGGCACGAACGTCAATGATCTCAGGGCAATTCTCGTCCGTTAAAGGCTGGTGCGTCCCCTCTCCCAAACGCAAGCGCTGCCCCTCATCCGCCTGCCGGCACCTTCTCCCCGTATAGTGACGGGGAGAAGGAAGCTAACTGCGTCTTGGAGCTTTTTCTTGCAACGATGGTGATTGACGAAAGCGCAGGGCACAGCCCCTTTCTCCCCGTCACTACACGGGGAGAAATGTCCGGCAGGACAATGAGGGGCGGCGCCAACCGCTCGATCCTTATCCAGCGCTCGGACCTGATGGATCAAGTCGACATAAGCTTCCTCACCTGCTTTATATCCTGCAAAAACCGCTCGCGTTCGGCTTCTTTATCGGCGTGATCCCGGATGCGCAGGATGAAGGAGGGGTGGATGGTGATGAAGACGCGCAAGCCATCCTCGCGTTCGATCACCTGGCCGCGCATCTTGGTCACCGGGATCGCCTTGCCAAGCAGCGACAGCGCCGCCGTCGCACCGAGCGCCACGGCGAGATTCGGCTTGATCAGGTCAAACTCTTGGTCGATCCACCAGCGGCAGGCTTGAACCTCGCCGGCATTCGGCTTGGAATGGATGCGGCGTTTTCCGCGCGGCTCGAATTTGAAGTGCTTGACGGCGTTGGTGACATAGACCGCCAGGCGGTCGACCCCGGCATCGTCCAAGATTGCATCGAACACTTTGCCCGCGGGGCCGACGAATGGCTGGCCGGCGAGGTCTTCCTGGTCGCCCGGCTGTTCGCCGACAAAAATCACCTTGGCATTGTCGGGTCCCTCGCCGAATACAGTCTGCGTCGCATCGCGCCAAAGCGGGCAGCGGCGGCAGCCCTTCGCCGCTTCGCGCAACTCGGAAATCGAGCTGGCGTCATCTTCTTCGGAGATCTCCGCCGGCTGGGGCTTCGGCCAATGCTTTGCCTGCACCTTGGCGTGGTGCGGCGCGGGCGTTGTCGGCATCTTCGCAATCATATCTCTGGCGGCCTTGTCCGCTCCCGCGATCAAGTCAGGAATGAGCGAGGCCTCGGGAAGGTTCCGCCAATATTTCTTCGGCATCTCCTTCTGCATGGCCTTCACCTTCAGCCGCGCCGGATTGAAGATGTTCGCGAAATAGGTCCGCCACAACATCTCGGTGTCGTCCTGGTCAGGCGCGTCGGTCTTGGCGGCGCCCGGTCCGATCGCTAGCCTTTCGCCATCCCAGTCGGCGGAGGCGTAAGGCGTCAGGATCGTCCAGCGCATGCCGGTAAAACGCCGGACGAAGAAATCCGCATTGCGCTCGACGATGAAATGGTCGGGCTCGAACCAGGCGACATAGCGTTCCTCCTCGCCATCGCCGATCTTCCGGAAGCGGACGAAGGCATGCATCTTGTGGCTATCGCGCCGCACCGCCTTTTCCATCGCCTCGAGCCGCCTGGTATCGGGATCCGATGCGATCGCCAGCAGCTTGGGCTCCGCACGCAGCCGCCACAACAGCCGGTAGAGGAAGGCGAAACGGCCGGGGTCGCAATGGCAGAAGGCGGTTTCGGCATGGCCGATGAAATCGCGCGGCACAACGAGCTGCGCGCCCTGCGGCACGTCAGGCAAATCGCTTTGCGGCCGGTCGCAACCGGCTGCGACATGCCAGCCGATATCCTCGGGTCTGACCTCATTCAGCGCCAGCCGCCGAGCCGCGTCGCGCCAGCCGGCGAAATCGGTCTGGCTTTCAAGCCAAACTGTGTAGCGGGTGAGGTCGAGCTCCCCTGGCCGCATGGTCAAAACAGCGCCAGTTGTTCGCAGGATTGCACGATCTGGCCGCGCAGGCCGGCCTTGTCGGTCAGCGCGCCTGGTGACCACCCTTCGGCGATGATGAAGGGCCGTAGCTTGGCGATCGACTGGCAGAGCCGCCCGACATCTTCCAGCCGCATCCGCCGGTGCCGGCGGGTCTGCAGGATTTTCGTCACCACCTTGGTGCCGAGGCCGGGCACTCGCAACAGCGTCTCACGGTCGGCGCGGTTGATGTCGACGGGAAACTGCCCCCTGTTGCGCAGTGCCCAGGCGAGCTTGGGATCGACGGCAAGGTCGAGCATGCCGTCGCTGCTGCCAGCCAGGATTTCCGGCTGTGAAAAGCCATAAAACCGCATCAGCCAGTCGGCCTGGTAAAGCCGGTGTTCGCGCATCAGCGGCGGCTTCTGCAAGGGCAGGGACGATGACGAATCCGGGATCGGGCTGAAGGCGGAATAATAAACGCGCCGCAGATGGTAGCTGCCATAAAGCCGGGCGCTGGTGTGCAATATGCCGTCGTCGGAGGTCTTGTCCGCGCCGATGATCATCTGCGTCGACTGGCCGCCCGGCGCGAAGCGTTCGCGCTTTTTGGTCCGCAGCGTCGGCTCGGCCTTCTCCTCCATCTTCCGGCGCAGGTTGGCCATCGAGAGCCGGATTGTCTCCGGCCTCTTTTCCGGCGCCAGCTTCTTCACGCCCTCGTCGGTGGGCAATTCGATATTGATCGACAAGCGGTCCGCATAGAGCCCGGCCTTCTCCACCAGGTCCGCCGAACTCTCGGGGATGGTTTTGAGATGAATATAACCGGAGAATTTTTCCTCCAGCCGCAGCCTCCGCGCCACCTCGACCATTTCCCCCATGGTTTCATCAGGCGAGCGGATGACGCCCGAGGACAGGAAAAGGCCTTCGATATAATTGCGCCGGTAGAAATCCATGGTCAGCTTCACCACCTCGTCGATGCCGAAGCGGGCGCGCCGGACATTCGACGACGAGCGGTTGATGCAATAGCTGCAGTCGTAGATGCAGAAATTGGTCAGCAGGATTTTCAGCAGCGAAATGCAGCGGCCGTCCGGCGCGTAGGAGTGGCAGATACCCATGCCTTCGGTGGAGCCGATGCCGCCGGACTTCAGCGAATCCTTTTTTGCGGAGCCCGATGAGGCGCAGGAGGCATCGTACTTGGCGGCGTCGGACAGGATTGCCAGTTTTTCACGGATGGTGAGAACGCTCATCTGTTCATGATATGTTCTGATCGATCATCACGCCATCTCATTTGATGGTGACGGCGAAAAAGTGATCGCCGCCGGGTCGCCCAGCCGTCAGACTTCGTGCAGGTAGAGGTGATAGTCCAGTTCACTGACCGTGCGGGCCACACGCAGGTATTCGGACTGCTTGATCGCAACGAAGGTGCGGTGCAGGTCCTCGCCGAGCGCGCCCTTTAGGAAACTGGACGCCCTGGCCGCTTCGATTGCCGCGCGCCAATCGGCTGGCATCGTCGTACGGGTGACGGCAGCCTCATAGCCATTGCCGGTCGTTTCGGGGCCCGGATCGAGCCCTTCGTCGAGGCCTTTGACGATGCCGGCGAGCACCGTCGCGGCGATCAGATAGGGATTGGCGTCGACGCCGGACGGCCGGTGCTCGATGCGCCGGTTTTTCGCATCGCCCGCCGGCACGCGCAGCGCCACCGAGCGGTTGTTGACGCCCCAGGTCGGCGCCACCGGTGCGTAGGATTGCGAGACGAAGCGGCGCCAGGAATTGGCGTGCGGCGCAAACACGAGCATCGATTCCGCCATGGTCTGGATCAGGCCGCCAAGGCCACGCAGCAGCGGCAGCGACCAGTTCTCGCCGGTGGCTTCCGAAAAGACGTTTCGGCCATCCTTGTCCTGCAGCGACACGTGGAAATGCATGCCGGAGCCGGCATATTTCTCGATCGGCTTGGCCATGAAGCAGGCGGTGACACCGTGACGGCGCGCCTGCGCCCGCACCAGCCGCTTCAGCATGACCAGATCGTCGGCCGCCCGCATCACGTCCTTGCGGTAGTTCAGCGTCAGCTCGTACTGGCCAGGCGCATATTCCGAGATCACCGTCTCGGCCGGAATGCCTTGCGCCTTGGCGGCGGCGTAAATGTCGGAGAACAGCGGCTCCATGCCATGCAGATGGTCGACGGAATAGACTTCGGTCTTGCCCGAGACGCGGCCATCGAGCACCGCGCGCGCCGGCTGCACCTTGCCATCGGCATCACGCTCATTGGCCAGCAGAAAAAACTCGAGTTCGAAGGCGCCGGCCGGATGGAGGCCCTTGGCAGCCAGTATGTCGACCTGCCGGGCGAGCGCCAGCCGCGGGTCCGACGACATTGGCTGGCCGTCGAGATGATACATAGCCATCAGCACCTGGCCGCGCGGCGGGTTCGTACCGTAAAGCGGCACCAGCGTGCCGGGAATCGGCCAGGCCCGGAGATCGCCGTCGCCGCTGTCCCAGATCAGCCCGGTTTCGTGCACATCCTCGCCGGTGATGTCGAGGCCGAGGATGGAGATCGGCATATGCCGGCCGCCTTCGAAAATGCTTTTCAGCTCATGCCGGCGCACGATCTTGCCGCGCCCGACGCCATTGGCGTCGGTCAGCACGATATCGAAGGCCTCGATCTCGGGATGGGCGTCGAGGAAGGCTTGCGCCTCGGTGGGCGTCGAGCCCGAAGGTGAAGTCATGATGGAACTCGGGTTGGCTTGAGGGGCTTGTCTCATGCCGCAAGCTTTGCCGCAACCGCGCCAAAGGCGCTGATCAGCCGGTTGACCTGGGCACCTGACGTCGCCGGCGAGATCAGCATCATGTTGTGGAAGGGTGCGATCAGCACGCCGCGATTGACCAGCGCGACATGGATGGCGGCTTCGAGTTCCGGCGCATGCGCACCCTCCGCCTCGGCGCCATTGCGCAGCGGACCGGGCGCGCAGATGAACTCGACACGGGCCCCGACACGGGCGACATGCCAGGGCAGGCGGTAACGGTCGATCACGCCGGTCAGCCCGGCATCGAGCCGGCGCGCCAGATGATCCATGCGGTCGTAATTCTCCTGCGTCATCACCTCCTCGAGCGTGGCGCGCATGGCGGCGAACTGCAGCGGGTTGGCCGACAGCGTCGTGCCCATGCCGGAATAGCCAGGCTCTTTCGTCCTGTTGTAGTCGGCATAGCGCGAAGCGACTTCATCGCTCATGCCCCAGACGCTCGCCGGCACGCCGCCGGCAATCGGCTTGCCCAGAACGAACAAGTCCGGCTCCAGCCCATATTTCCTGGTGTAACCGCCCGGGCCGGTCGAGATCGTATGCGTCTCGTCGATCAAAAGCAGCGTGCCGGCAGCACGGGTCAACTGTCGCAGCGCCTCGTGGTAGCCGGGATCGGCAAGCACCATGCAGGAATTGGTCAGCACCGGTTCGGCGATGACGCAAGCGACATCCCTGTCGTTGAGCGCGGCTTCCAGTGCGGAGACATCGTTGAACTCGATGACCTTGGCCGTGCGGGTCAGGTCGCGGAATTCGCCCGCCAGTCCTGGCCGGTTGACCTGGATACCGTCGATCAGCCGCACCATCGTCTCGTCCACCGAGCCGTGATAGCAGCCATTGAAGACCAGGATTTTCTCTCGTCCAGTGATGGCGCGGGCGACGCGCAGCGCGAAGCGGTTGGCGTCGGTCGCCGTCGTCGCGATCTGCCAGAACGGCAGGCCGAAGCGCTGCTGCAGCAGCGGTCCGATGGCCAGCGCATCTTCGGATGGCAGCATATAGGTCAGGCCGCGCCCGGCCTGGCGGCGAATGGCGCGTGCCACTGCCGGCGGCGAGTGGCCGAACATCGAGCCGGTGTCGCCGAGGCAGAAATCGTCGAGCCTGTTGCCGTCCACGTCGGTGATCGTGGCGCCCCTGGCGCTGTCCACCAGGATCGGAAACGGCGTCGGCCAGTCATTCATCCAGTGCATTGGTACGCCGCCGAAGAAGCCGGGCAGGCCGTTGCCGACCTTGGCCTGCGATTTCGGCCGCGCCTTGCGGAAGGCAGCCCCTTCCGTCTCACGCAAGTGCGCGATGCGGTCGCGGCTGATTCCGCCGATGGTCTTTGAACTATCGCTGCTGTGCATGAAAACCCCTCTGGCTCATTCCTCTTAGCCAATCCACCTCCGCAACGGCAATTGGCCGTGCGTCTGTTCTGCATTGGCTCAGCCCTTGCCGGCGGCGCTTGACGCTCCGTGCGAAGTCGGCGCCAATGTGGACGGCAATTGGGCAAGGGAAATGCGGACGATCATCTGCGTGACGATACTGTTCCTGTCGGCCGGCACGGCGTTCGCCACCGGCGGCATCTGGTGCTCCGTCGATGATCCACTGGTCAAATTCCAGGTCGATGCCGGCGTCACCACCGGGATGGGCGGCCCGACCTTCAATTTTCGCGGTGATCTCGAAATCAAGGCAAGGCCCGCCGGCGATCAGCTGCGAAAGACCATTTTTGAGAACTCCAACCTCACCCAGTACTGGCTGGACAACAAGGAACTGCGGCTGAACATCTACCGCGAGCAGGAGGTGGCCAAGACCTACAGTTCGGTCGAACTGACGATCCTGACCAAGGCCAGCGACGAAGGCGTCTATGATGGAAACTACAAGCTCGCCGTCTATGACAGCACGGCCGACAAGGACAGCGATGGCAAGCCGGTCGATCTGACCGGCAAGGTTTCCTGCGGCGCCGAGTAATCCGCTGGTTCGAAACTAGGCAGTGATGTCGATGACGCCGCAGTCGCCGGCGGCACTGCCGAAGGCGACGCGGCGTTCTTCCTTGTCCCACATCATCGCGGTGATGGCGCCCTTGCCCGGGCGCCGCAAAAGCACTTCCTTGGCGTCGGAAAAGCGCACGGCCATAACCATGCCGTCATCATAGCCGACGGCGACGACATCCTGGCTCGGGTGGCAAGCAACCGCCGTCACCATGGTGTTGCCGCGCGTGCCGAGTTCCAGCGGCGCCTTGCCCATCGGCCCGTCCTTGGCCGAAAACGGCCAGACGATCGCCGCCGGCGCGCCGGAACTGGCCAGCCACTTGCCTTTGACGCTCCACGACAGGCTTTTGACCTTGCCGGGATAGCCGCTCATGCGCATGTGCTTGCCGTCGGCGAGCTTCCAGCCATGCAGGGCGTTTTCCTGCATGGTGGTGACCAGAAAGGCGCCGTCCGGCGAGAAGGTGATGCCGGTGTGCGCGCCGGCCCATTCGAGTTCCACCGGCTTGCCTTCGGCGGCCGGGAAATGCAGCGTCGCGCCATTGTAGCGGGCGACGCCGAAGCGCATGCCCTTGGGCGAGAAGGCCAGCCCCTCGACCGAGCGCGGATGGGCAAATTCCCGGATCTTGCCATCGGCGAAGCGCACGAAGGCCGTCTTGCCCGTGGCATAGGCGATGGCGCCTTGCGGCCCGGCGGCAACGCTGGTGATCCATTTCTTGCCGGCGCTCGCCACCTCCCGGGTCTCACCGCCGGCTTTCACGGCCAACACCTTGCCATCCTCGCCGCCGGTGATCAGCCGGTCGTTTGCCGCGTCATGGAAGGCCGCAAGCAGCCCATCATTGGCCTGCACGGTCTTGTGGCCATTGTCGAGCCGGTGGATAGCGCCATCGGCCAGCGCGAAATGCGGCACATCGCCAAGGAAGACGGCGGCGACGCAATGGCCTTCGAGATCGAGCGGGGCGACAGTGGGCATGATTATCTTTGTTCAGCTAGATGACAGTACAGAGGCGGCTTACTCGACGTTTGCGGTTCCGGCAACCGGAGGATCAGCGAAGTGCGAGAGGCTGTCATCAAAGCAGCCCCTTCGCCCGCAGATCGGTTGCGAACGTCGCCAATGGCATCACCAGGGTCAGATTCGATCCTTGGAGGCGCTCGGCTCCGTAGCTGGCATACCATCTTGCGGCCCGCTCGCTCTTGGCATCGATCATGAGCAGGATTCCGCCACCTTCGCCGGCCAGTCGCAAGCAGCGCAATGCCGCGGCGGCAAGCAGCTGACTTCCGAGCCCCTGTCCGGCGACTCTGCGGTCGGTCGCCAGCCGGGCAAGTTTGAAGCCGGAAACCTCGTGCCGCGCCAAACCTCTCGTCATCGCCTCGGGCACGGCTTCATGAGCAACGGCTGAAGGTGCGATCGTATAGAAGCCGAGGATCTGCTCCAAAGCCGCATCGTCGATCGCACAGAAGGTCTTGGCGGCATTTTGTTCGTGGCTTTGCCGCGCGTACCGCCGCAGAAAATCGTTCATCTGCGGATCGCCGCAATCGAACGAGGCCCGATCATGGCGTTTCGCGATCGGCTCCTCGTGCCAGGACGAAAGTGTCACAGAGTATCCGGCAAGGCCGCGATCGCCGCTCGGAGCTTGGCATTTGGTTTCGGCGGGTTCTCCAACAGGTCGAGTATACGTGTGAAATCGCGGTCGGATACTTTCGCAACCTCGGCTGCTTCGATTACCGCCTGTGCTTCGGGAACCACCTTGTTGAGAATGAAGTCGGTAACGTCCTGATGAGACAGTGCGGCAGCGCGCGCGATCATCGCCTTCTGCGCAGGCGCGATGCGGATTTGATAGCGCTCAGTTTTATTGTCTGCCGACCTGGGCATCGGAAATCTCCTCAAACTCATGTACACATCCTATGTGTACATGAAGTCGACATCAACCCTTCAAGATCATCAATACGACTTTACGATGCCTGGCAGGCGTCAAAGCTCTTCTTCAGCCGTTCGGCGTCGAGTTCGCGGCCGATGAACACCAGCCGGCTCTCATGCTTTTCGCCGTCTTTCCAGGCCCGCTGGTGGTCGCCCTCGATGATCATGTGCACGCCCTGGATGACATAGCGCTCGTCATCGCCCTTGAGCGCGATGATGCCTTTCAGCCGCAGGATGTTGGGGCCTTCCATCTGAGTGATCTTCTCGATCCACGGGAAGAATTTCTTCGGGTCCATTTCGCCGCCGCGCAGCGACACCGACTGCACCGTCACGTCATGGATATCGGACGGATGCGCGTGATGGTGGTGGTCGTGCCCATCGTGGTCGTGATGATGATGGTCGTGATGATCATGATCGTGGTCATGGTGATCATGGTCGTCATGCGCCTCGAGGAAATGCGGGTCGTTTTCCAGCGCCCTGGACAGGTCGAAGGCGCCGCGGTCGAGCACTTCCGACAGCGCCACGCCGGCGCGTGTCGTGCGGTGGATCCTGGCTGCCGGATTGATGGCGCGGATCGTCGCCTCGACCTTGGCGAGTTCTTCGGGGGTGACGAGGTCGGTCTTGTTAAGCACGACGACGTCAGCGAAGGCGATCTGGTCCTCGGCTTCCTTGGAATCCTTGAGCCGCAGCGGCAGGTGCTTGGCGTCGACCAGCGCCACCACTGCATCGAGCTTGGTCTTGGAGCGTACGTCGTCGTCCATGAAGAAGGTCTGCGCCACCGGCACTGGATCGGCGAGCCCGGTGGTTTCGACGACGATGGCGTCGAAGCGGCCGGGCCGCCGCATCAGGCCTTCGACGACGCGGATCAGGTCGCCGCGCACCGTGCAGCAGACGCAGCCATTGTTCATCTCGTAGATTTCCTCATCGGATTCCACGATCAGCTCGTTATCGATGCCGATCTCGCCGAATTCGTTGACGATGACGGCGTAGCGTTTGCCGTGGTTCTCCGACAGGATGCGGTTGAGCAGCGTAGTCTTGCCGGCGCCGAGATAGCCGGTGAGAACGGTTACGGGAATCTGCGTCTGTGCGTCGCTCATGGCTTGCCTCGAAATGACTGGGCCCTGAAATCCAGGCCGCGAAAAGGGATTGTCGGTTCCATATAGGATGTGCGCCGGGTTTTTGCACGGGCAAACCATCGGCCAAAAGACCGGCTGGGATTCGCCCTGATATCGTGGCCGCGAAAAGCCGTCGCCGCCCCCGGCAATGGAAGATCAAGGAGACGTCCTGTCCGAGGCCGCCGGTCGTGGGATCGCAGCCGCAGCGAATCCGTTCCCCGCCAAACTAGTTTGTCATCTAACTGAAATAAACATCTGGCATCACCACGGCGGACACCGCAATGCTTGCCGGCAAAGCTGTTTCGAATGCCGGAATCTTTCGATCGTCGATTGCCAACCGGCCGGCTGCGTCTATGCTGTGCGCACCGGTACGGCCGAAGAGGGATGACCATGGCCAAGGCGGACAAGACTGCAACGATGAGCCGGCTGCATTCAGCGGCAAGGCTGGCAAGGACCGCGCTGGCGGCACGGCTCCTGGCACATGGCTTCTACGCCGGCCAGGACCAGATCATGCTGGCGCTGGACCGTGAGGACGGCCAGACACCGGGCAATCTCGCCGGGCGTCTCGGCGTGCGCCCGCCGACCATCACCAAGACCATCAACCGGCTGCAGGCGCAGGGTTTTCTGGAAAAACGCGCGTCGGAATCCGATGCCCGCCAGGCGCATATCTTCCTCACCGATACCGGCCGTGAAACCATCCGCGCCATCGAGAAGTCGGTGAAGAAGACCGAAAAGCAAGCGTTGAAAGGCCTCGACAAGAAGGACCAGAAGGCGCTGTTCAAGCTGCTCGCCCGCATCGAGGCCAACCTCTCCAATGAGGAACTGGTGCTGATCGACGACGACGCCGAGTCGGACGACTGATCTCTTCGGCAATCAGGCTGCCGCGGCAGCTCCGTGGATCAAGGACGACCAGCGTCCCGGTGTCATGCCGAACGCTTTCTTGAATTGCCTGTTGAAGTGGCTCTGGTCGCTGAAGCCGGCTTCGATCGCGATCTGCGCCAAGGGCTCGCCGGCGGCGATCATCCTGCGTGCGCGCTGAAGCCGGCGCATCACTAGGAAACGATGCGGACTGGTCGAGAAGGCCGCGCGGAAATGTCTCGACAGGGCATAGCGGTCGAGACCCGTGACGGCTTCCAACTCACCCGAACGCACGGGCCGGTCGAGGTTTTCCGTCAGATACTGACGCGCCAGCGTCGCCGCCCGCCGCGCCGTCCCGGCTATCGGCTTTGCCGGCTGGCCGGCGTGCCGGGCCAGGCTTTGCATCAGCTGCGCCAGGAAGTCGTCGACGAACAGCTCGTCGAGTTCCTGCTCCAACGGCCCGAGCGCCGAAAGCAGCGTCGCGCAGAAGGCATCGTCCGTCACCACCCCGTCCCTGACGAACGGCAGCGCCGTGCCGCCGAGGCAGTCGAGCATCAGTGAGGGCTCGAGATAGAGCATCCTGTAGCACAGGCCTTCCTCGGTGCCCGCGCCGCCATCGTGCAGTTCGTCGGGATGCAGCACGATGACCTGGCCAGGCAGGCTCAGCCGTGCCGCGCCGCGATAGCGGAAGGTCTGCACGCCGCGCAGCGTCACCCCGATCGCATAGGTGTCGTGGCGATGCGGATCGAAGGCGCTGCCGTGAAACCGGGCCTCGATGCGCTCCATCCCGGCGGGATCGGGAGCCGAGATGATGCAGTTTTCAGCGGCATCTGCGCACAAACGTCCAAGACCCTCGAAGGCCTGGCTGCCTAGATCGTGCGACATCGTCTCCTTCACAGCCTCGCTATCGGGGCCTAACCTCGAATGGCCATTTTGTCATGTTCGATACGAAATTTGCAATCGTACTGCGAGAAGACTTGCCCGTCTGGCAGAAACTCAACGTCACCGCCTTCCTGACCAGCGGCATCGTCGCGCAATTCCCCGACATCATCGGCGAGCCCTATCGCGACCGCGCCGGCAATCTCTACAATCCGCTGTCGATCCAGCCGGTTATCGTGCTCTCGGCCGACCAGGCGACGCTCGGTGCGATCCACCGGCGTGTGCTGGAACGCGGCGTGACGACCTCGCTCTATGTCGAGGAGATGTTTTCCACCGGCTTCGACGCCGCCAACCGCGCCGTGTTTGCCGAATTCGCGCCCGAAGACGCCAAGGTGGTCGGCATCGCGCTGCGCGCCGAGAAGAAGGTTGTCGACAAGATCACCAAGGGCGCCCGTATGCATACATAGCGCCCGCGGACTAAGCCTGGCGGCGGCTGTTGTTGTACCAGCGACCCCAGGCGCGGCAGCGGGCGACAATTGGCTTGCCGGCAAGCGACAATTCCCGCAAAGGTGGGCTCCAGCCCAGCTTTTCCCCGGCCTGCACGTGAATCCTTCCCAAAGACAGTCAGAAAGCGCGACGCCGCCGGTGGCGATCCTGTGCATGCTGACCACCTATGTCTTCTTCACCTTCCTCGACACCTCAAGCAAATATCTCGTCCTGGCCGGCGTCTCCGTCCTGATCGTCGCCTGGGTGCGCTTTGCCGTGCATGTCGTGCTGGTTGGGGCGCTGCTGCGGGGCTGGCGCGAGCCGGCGCGGTTTCGCCCGGTCAACCTGCCGGCGCATGTGATCCGTGGCGCCTTCCTGTTCGGCTCGACCATGTTCAACGTCCTGGCGCTGCGGTCCCTGCAGTTGGCCGAGACGACGTCGATCTATTTCTTCGGGCCGATGGTGATCACCGCCCTTGCCGGCCCGCTGCTCGGCGAATGGGCCGGCTGGCGGCGGTGGCTGGCGATTCTGGCCGCTTTCGCCGGGGTTTTGATCATCACGAGGCCAGGTGTCGGCGTTTTCGGCATCGGACATCTTTTCGCGCTCGGCTCGATGCTGTCGAACTGCTTCTATGTCATCATGACGCGCCGCATGTCGGCCACCGAGACCTCGGAAAGCCTGGTCCTGTTCTCGGCGCTGGCGCCGGCGGTGCTGCTGTTGCCCATGCTGCCGTTTTCCTTCTCCTTGCCGCACGATGGCTGGCACTGGTTCGTCCTGCTCATGCTTGGCGTGTTCGGCGGCGTCGGCCACTGGCTGCTGGTCCAGGCCTATCGGCGGGCAACGACCACGGCGCTCGCCCCCTATCCCTATTCGCAGATGGTGTGGATGATCATTTCCGGCTGGCTTGTCTTCAAGCAGTTCCCCGACCGCTGGACGCTGGTCGGCGCCGCCATCATCGTCGCCAGCGGCCTCTACATCGTCCATCGCGAACACCGGCTTCGGCTGCGCAGCCGCGCCGCCTCGGATGTCGAGGCCGAGGCGCTGGCAAAAAAACTTTGATTTGGCCCCGATCGATGGCATAAGGCCGCCCTTAAACAGTTTAAAAAACGACGGGGAGCGAAAGCCTGGCACAGAAGATCAAGCTGTCGACGATCGCGGATGCGCTTGGCGTGTCCACGGCCACCGTGTCGCTGGCACTGCGCGACAGCCCGCTGGTTGCCGGCTCGACGCGCGACCGCATCAAGGAACATGCGCGCGCCATCGGCTATATCTACAACCGCCGCGCCGCCAGCCTGCGCACCTCGCGCTCGGGCATTGTCGGTGTCGTCGTGCACGACATCATGAACCCGTTCTTCGCCGAGATCCTGCGCTCGATCGAGAGCGAGCTCGACCGCAGCCGGCAGACCTTCATCCTGTCCAATCACTATGATCAGCTCGAAAAGCAGCGCACCTTCATCGATACGCTGCTGCAGCTCGGCGCCGACGGCGTCATCATGTCACCGGCCATCGGCACGCCCGCGTCCGACATCGTCATGGCTGAGGAGAACGGCCTACCGGCGGTGCTGATCGCACGCACCGTCGAGGGCGCCGACGTGCCGGTGTTTCGCGGCGACGACTCTTATGGAACAGGCCTCGCCACCAACCATCTGATCTCGCTCGGCCACAAGCGCATCGCCATGATCGGCGGCACCGACCAGACCTCGACCGGCCGCGATCGCTACCAGGGCTATGTCAACGCCATGGAGGCGGCGGGGCTCGAAGTCAGATCGTCCTGGCGCATCGCCGGTCCGCGCACCAAGCAGGCGGGTTTCGAGGCAGCGGGGCAATTCCTGGCGCTGAAGGACAGGCCGACCGCCGCCTGCTGCTGGAACGACCTCGTCGCCATCGGCCTGATGAACGGCATTGCGCGCGCCGGCCTCGTGCCGGGCATCGACATCTCCGTCACCGGCTATGACGATCTCGAGGAGGCGGCGATCGCCACGCCGGCGCTGACCACCGTCTGGAACGGCCAGCGCGAGGTTGGCCGCCGCGCCGCCAGCGCGCTGCTCGACAAGCTCAACGGCCAGACGGTGCGACCCTCGCAGGAATTGATCAAGCCGGAACTGCATGTGCGCCAGTCGACCGGCAAGCCGGTGGAGCGTGCATGACCAGGGCCGAAGATCTGCAAGCCGTTGCCATTCTGGTGCCGGCGGATTTCAGCGGCCATGCCGCCGATCGCATCGACCGGACATTCAGGCGCGTCGGCATCGAGCGTACCGATCCGGCGCTGGTCACCGAGGAGATGCGCCGCACCGTACGTGGCATCGCTTCCTTTGCCGGCATCAGCGCGGCGATGATGGATGCGTTGCCAAATCTCGAACTCATCGCTTCTTTCGGCGTCGGCTACGATTCCGTCGATGTCGGCCATGCGGCGGCGAAGAACATCATGGTCACCAACACGCCCGACGTGCTGACCGAGGAGGTCGCCGACACCGCGATCGGGCTGCTCATCAACACGGTGCGCGACCTGCCGCGCGCCGAGACCTGGCTGCGCGACGGCAGTTGGATGCGCAAGGGCAACTATCGCCTGAGCCGGCTCACCTTGCGCGCGCGCCGCGTCGGCATTTTCGGCATGGGCCGCATCGGGCAGGCCATTGCCCGGCGGCTGGAGGCCTTCGGCCTGCCGGTCGCTTACCACAACCGGCGTCGTGTCGAAGGCCTTGCCTACCAGTACCATCCGACGTTGAAGGGCTTGGCCGAGGCGGTCGATACGCTGATTTCGGGGGCGCCCGGCGGAGCTTCGACGCAGAAAGCGGTCAATGCCGAGATCCTGTCGGCACTCGGCGCGAACGGCGTCTTCGTCAACATCGGCCGCGGCAGCACGGTCGACGAAGCGGCCCTCGCGGCCGCCCTTGCCGACGGCACCATTGCCGCCGCCGGGCTCGATGTCTTCGCCGACGAGCCGAATGTTCCCAAGGCGTTGCTCGACTTGCCAAACACCTCTCTGCTGCCGCATGTCGGCTCGGCTTCGGAGCACACACGCCGCGCCATGGCGGATCTCTGCGTCGACAATCTGGTGTCCTGGTTCACCGAGCGCCGCCCGCTGACGCCGGTGCCGGAGACGGTCAATGTGAAGGCTCGCCCTTGAGCGGTCGGGCTGCCATATTTATTAACGTCTGCTTAACCCTTTGAAATCATTCTTCATCCTGTCTGTATGCATGGGTGAAGATCAGTATGAAGGCGCTTTCCGCGGTAATCGCAGCCGCAGCCTTGGTTGGCGGCGTTCAACTGTTTCATGACGGCAATGGCGAAAGCGTCGCCCTAGAGGCTACGCCGTCCAACACCTACAGGCTGGTCGCCAATGGCGACGAGGGGGCCTGCGCGGTCACGCGCGGCGCCTCGGTCTCGGAGGCCTGTCGCTGTTGACCGTGGCGCCGAATTGCCAACGGCTCCTGCCAGGCATCGAGCAGGTGAAATTCTGGCGCCAGCAAAACGACGGAACGGTCGCCTTCAGTGCCGACGGCGTCGATCCGATCGTCACCTTTGCCGTGGCTGACGGCGATGGCTACGAATCCTATGCCCCGGCGCTACCGTTGTTGTCGCTCGCGGCGGATGGTGACTTGAAGCCGCGAGACTGAACTACTCCGCCGCGGCCCGCGCGCCGGCTTTCGCAGCGGCGTGCAAACGCACCGCATCGCCGAAGGCGCGGAAAATCTTGGCGGAATTGCTGTCCGACTTGACCCAATATTCGGGATGCCACTGGACGCCGACGGCGAAGGCACGGGCGCCCTTGACCGAAACCGCCTCGACCGTGCCGTCGGTGGCGACAGCCTCGATCTCGAGCTTCGACCCCAGCCGCTCGATCGCCTGGCGATGCAAGGAATTGACCTTGATGTCGCCGGCACCGAACACGCCGGCCAGGCAACTGCCCGGCTTGATCGAAATGGTCTGGTGAATGGCGAAGCGCTCGTCCTGTTTGTCGCTCATCGCCGCACGGTGGTCCAGCGATCCCTCGCGCTCCTGGATCTCGGTGCCCAGCGTACCGCCAAGCGCCACGTTCAGCTCCTGAATGCCGCGGCAGATGGCGAGCAGCGGCACGCCGCGCTCGATCGCCTTGCGGATCAGCGGCAGCGTCGTGGAGTCGCGCGCGGTGTCATAGGGGCCATTGGCTTCGCTGGCATCGCCGCCATAGAGCGAAGGGTCGACGTTGGATTTCGAGCCGGTGAGCATGACGCCGTCGACCGACGACAGGAGTTCGTCGAAGTCCAGCCGGTCGCCGAACGAGGGCACGAGCAGGGGGAAAACACCGGCACCCGCGATCGCCGCTTCCAGATATTGTTGCGGCGCGGCATGCCAGGTGTAGTTGTCGAATTGACGGACGTCGGTCGATATGGCGACGAGCGGCTGCTGCATTTTGGGTCTGTTTTCCATCTGGCAAGGAATGTCCTGCCCTCAAAATAGGCGATGTCAGGGCATTTTTCCATGCCAAGTTTCAGCGTGTCGCATAGGCCACGAAATCCACTGTTAGACTATAGTTGCAGGCCCCCATGGCCCCGTCGCCAAATACGGTGGCCGTGCTGGACTCGACCCCCTGCCTGTGTATTGTTTCGCCAGCCGATGCGGGTACGGAGGATGTCTCCGGCGTCGGTCTGTTGATCCAAAAGGGAGGAACTGCATGGATCGTCGTTCATTCATCCGCAAGGCCGGCGTGACCGGCGTCGGTGCAGCCGCAGCGGCGGCCACGCTCGCCGCACCGGCCATAGCCCAGTCCAACCCCAAGGTGACATGGCGGCTGGCGTCGTCCTTCCCGAAGTCGCTCGACACCATCTATGGCGGCGCCGAAGTGTTCTCCAAGATGCTGTCTGAAGCCACTGACGGCAATTTCCAGATCCAGGTCTTTGCCGCCGGCGAGCTCGTCCCTGGCCTGCAGGCCGCCGACGCCACCACGGCCGGCACGGTCGAGGCCTGCCACACGGTGGCATATTACTACTGGGGCAAGGATCCGACATGGGCGCTGGGTGCCGCCGTGCCCTTTTCGCTCAATGCGCGCGGCATGAATGCCTGGCATTATCATGGCGGCGGCATAGACCTGTTCAACGAGTTCCTCGCCACGCAAGGTCTGTTCGGCCTACCGGGCGGCAACACCGGCGTGCAGATGGGTGGCTGGTTCCGCAAGGAGATCAAAACCGTCGCCGACCTCTCCGGCCTCAAGATGCGTATCGGCGGCTTTGCCGGCAAAGTGGTGCAGAAGCTCGGCGTCGTGCCGCAGCAGATCGCCGGCGGCGACATCTATCCGGCGCTGGAAAAGGGCACCATCGACGCCGCTGAGTGGGTCGGCCCCTATGACGACGAGAAGCTCGGCTTCTACAAGGTCGCGCCCTATTACTACTATCCCGGCTGGTGGGAAGGCGGCCCGACCGTCCACCTGATGTTCAACAAGGCGAAATACGAAGAGCTTTCGCCGACCTACAAGTCGCTGCTGCGTACATGCGCCCAGGCCGCCGATGCCAACATGCTGCAGAAATACGACTACGTGAACCCTCCGGCGGTGAAGCGGCTGGTGGCCGGCGGCGCCAAACTGCGCCCGTTCAGCCAGGAGATCATGACCGCGTGCTTCGAGAAGGCAAACGAGGTCTATGCCGAAATGGAAGCCTCGAACGCGCCCTTCAAGAAGATCTGGGAATCGATCAAGGGCTTCCGCAAGGAGCACTATCTCTGGGCGCAGGTTGCCGAATACAATTACGATACCTTCATGATGGTCCAGCAGCGCAACGGCAAGCTGTAGGGTTGAGCCTTGTCCCTTCTCCCCGTCACTATACGGGGAGAAGGTCCCGGTGTCCGAACCGGATAGATAGGTAACAGAATGGACCGATAGCATGGGTGACAGTTTTCTTGTCCGCCGGGAGGACCGGCGATGGTTTGGCGAGAAACTGGGATCATGGACGAGCGGCTACGGTTTGTTGTGGATTGCCTTTCGGGTGAAGAGA
>NZ_SRTD01000149.1:0-381 GCF_004792105.1 Mesorhizobium sp. M8A.F.Ca.ET.161.01.1.1
GTGTTCCTCGCCGGCGAAAGCCCGCTACAGAGGCCTGCCACCGCAGCACTGCGGAACGTGCGTCCCCTGTCTGATCCGCAGAGCATCCCTGGCAGCCGGCCTGGACGCGAACGAGTCGGATACGACACCCTATGTGGTGAAGGATTTGGCGGCGCGTCGTCTCGATACGCTCGAGGCCGAGGGCGAACATGTGAGGTCGTTTCAGCTGATGGCGGAGCGGTTACGGCGGAATCCGCGGGCCGCAAAGGCCCTCGCGCGCATCCCCGGTCCGCTGACCGACGAGCCGTCCGAGATTGACGACTATGTTGACGTCTTCGTGCGAGGGATGCAGGAAGTGGCCCATTTCCTCGAACCCGTCAGGGCGAAGCCTAGCTGAGCATG
>NZ_SRTD01000150.1:0-380 GCF_004792105.1 Mesorhizobium sp. M8A.F.Ca.ET.161.01.1.1
ATGACCGGCGGCATCGGCGCCGACACCTTCGTGATCGGGGCTGGCGACTCGACGCCTGTCATAGGCGGATCGGGCAATGCCGGCACGATTTCCGGCTATGACGTCATTATGGACTTCGTCGCCGGCACTGACAAACTGTCCCTGCCAGGCACTCTGGTGGCTGCGACCGGCGGCAACGTCAATGGCGGGAATTCCACGCTGACGATTGGCGGCGACACGGTTCAGTCCCATTCGGTCACGAACGGCGTTGCAAGCTTCTTCGGAACCGACACCTTTACCGCACCACTGACAGTCACCTCCACCGCAAGTCTGGCGGCGGTTGTCCAGTATCTGACGGTAACCGATATCGGAAACGCGGGGGCGACGCTCGCCTTCACGGC
>NZ_SRTD01000151.1:0-379 GCF_004792105.1 Mesorhizobium sp. M8A.F.Ca.ET.161.01.1.1
CCCGATAGAGATGGTAAAGCACCGGATCTTCCAGATGATCGAAAACCACCGAATAGAGCTTTCGCTTCTGCTCCTCGACATCGACGCCCAACGGCCGGTAGAGAAGACACGGCGCGAACGGGAAGCTGCCGTCCCGAAATTCCTCGAAGGCCCGGCGGGCATTGATTGGCGTGACGGAGAGAAGGAAATCGAAGGACGATACGATATCGTCGATGGACCTGTCTGCGCGCCTGACCGCATCGACGAAGGCCTTGCGGCCGAGCGCCCTGTGGCTGGTCACCTTGAGCGCGTCCATCCCTGCAGAGAATGACGAGAAGGCTTGCAGGCCCGCGTCGAAAAGATCGGCGATCATCGTCTCGCGCAGGCCCGGATAATCGGC
>NZ_SRTD01000152.1:0-378 GCF_004792105.1 Mesorhizobium sp. M8A.F.Ca.ET.161.01.1.1
ATCGAAACCGGGTTGTCCGGATGGATTTCCGCGGCCATCAGGCCTTTGTCGCCATCGCCATAACGCACCAGCACAACCTGCCCGGGGCGAAGTTCGGTCAGGCCGAAACGGCGCAGTGTCTCCATATGCACGAAAATGTCTTCCGTTCCTTCGCCACGCGTCAGGAAACCGAAACCCTTGGTGCGGTTGAACCACTTGACGATGGCGCGCTCCAGTCCGCTGGACGGCGTCACCTGCACATGGGTGCGCACCGGCGGCAACTGCGAGGGGTGGACGGCGGTGGACTGATCCATGGAGAGAATGCGAAATGCCTGAAAGCCACGGTCGCGCCGCTGGATAAGGGCGACAATGCGCGTGCCTTCAAGGATCGTCTGGTAA
>NZ_SRTD01000153.1:0-378 GCF_004792105.1 Mesorhizobium sp. M8A.F.Ca.ET.161.01.1.1
GTTTCGAACTGGGCTCTCAGCGCTTCGACTGGCAGGTCCTCCACCGCGCCCGGCTGGCCATAGGCGCCATTGTTGAAAAGCGCATCGATGCGGCCGCCGGTGCGGGCGGAGACGGTGTCCACCAGCGCGGCGATGGTTTCGGGCTTTGTGTAATCCATGATCAGGGTTTCTATGCCCTGATTTTCGAGGGCTGCCATGTCAGCGATGCGCCGCACGGTGGCAAAGACCCGCCAGCCGTCACGGTGGAGCGCGCCGGCGCAATAGGCGCCGATGCCCGAGGAACATCCGGTGATGATGATGACGGGTTTTTCAGACATTTGCCGCTCCGGGAAACCGACTGTCGCTCTGGTCCGATTACCCGGCCCGTTAAAATCCAAT
>NZ_SRTD01000154.1:0-378 GCF_004792105.1 Mesorhizobium sp. M8A.F.Ca.ET.161.01.1.1
GTCTTTCTGGGGTCGGTCTCGGCCATGGCTTGATCTCCGGCCGGACATGTAGCCGAACGCGCTTGCCATTGCGAGAGGCGAGTTTGCCGCTCAACCGCCGCCGAGGATGTCGAGGATCGAGGTCTGTCGCCGTTTCTTCGGGCCACCGACGTCGCCGGGCGGCACCGGATGCCCGACCGATGCGGTGGTGCCGCCGTCGCTGGGCATGTCGAAACCATCGGCGTCGACGGTCTGGGCCGGGCGCGCCTGTCGCGCGGGCGCCTGGGCGACGGGCGCGGACGACTGGCCGACCGGCGCCCGCGGCACCGGTGCCGGCTGTGAGTTGTCCGCAGACGGTATCTCGTCCGGCACGACCGTGTCGGACGGCGTCGACTTCCA
>NZ_SRTD01000155.1:0-377 GCF_004792105.1 Mesorhizobium sp. M8A.F.Ca.ET.161.01.1.1
CTGGCGATGACAGCCAGCCAGAGGCCGGCCGTCGTCAACTCGCTCATCGCCTCATCCGCCCGGCAAGTAGATCACACCGACGGATAGCAGAATGAATCCGTCGAGCAGTCGCCGCCTTCCAGGCGAATCTGGTGCGAGCGATACCCCTCGGGGAATTCGACGTAGAAGTCCTTGTCCAGGGTGATCCCACCGTTCTCGCCGACTTCAGCCTTGACCATAGCTGCCGGGATGCCCCCGGTATAGAACTGGTCGTCCCAGGTCGAATAGAGCGAGTTGGTCCAGTAGACGCGTTTGCCGTCGCGGCTGATCTCGACCATCTGCGGTCCGCCCCTATAATCGCCGCCGCTGGGATGCTTGGTCTTGCGCGTGATGCCGCC
>NZ_SRTD01000156.1:0-376 GCF_004792105.1 Mesorhizobium sp. M8A.F.Ca.ET.161.01.1.1
GGCCATGCTATGCTGGCTTGCGGCACGCCTGCTGCAGCGGCGCAAAGTGGTGGCTGACAGCGACATCGATGGCTGAAGCATTTAAAATGATGCTTGAGACATTGTAATATTTAAAATATACATCTTTCATATCTTCAGAAACAGGTTCCGGCTGATGATCACTGCCGCACAAATGCGCGCCGCGCGGGCGTTGACCGGCATCGACCAGAAGACGCTTGCCGAGCGGGCAGGGGTCTCGCTGCCGACCATCCAGCGCATGGAAGCGAGCGACGGCGTGGTCAGGGGCGTGGTCGACACGCTGATGAAGGTCATCCAGGCGCTTGATGATGTCGGGGTGGAACTGATCGGCGAGAACCAGGCCAGCGAGCGCGGCGGC
>NZ_SRTD01000157.1:0-375 GCF_004792105.1 Mesorhizobium sp. M8A.F.Ca.ET.161.01.1.1
CGAAATTGACGTTGCGCTTGTCGAGAATTTTCACCGCCTCGCGCACCTTGTAGGAGCGTTGGCCGACCGGCTGGCCGAAGGTGGAATAAGCGAGCATGGCAACGCGCGGCTCGTAACCGAAACGGCGGGCGAGGCCGGCTGCCTCCTCGGCGATATCGGCAAGGTCCTCGGCATTCGGCATGTCGTGCACGGCCGTGTCGGCCACGAAGACGGTGCGGTTGCGCGAGACAACGAGGGATACGCCAATGACGCGATGGCCGGGCTTGGTGTTGATGCAACGGCGGATATCTTCCAGCGCCGTCGAATAATTGCGCGTCACGCCCGTCACCACCGCGTCCGCATCGCCCATCGCCACCATGCAGGCGGCGAAAGATC
>NZ_SRTD01000158.1:0-374 GCF_004792105.1 Mesorhizobium sp. M8A.F.Ca.ET.161.01.1.1
GACGGCGTCGCCGTGACACGCGCAACCGCCGAGAAATACAAGCTGAAGACAATTGCCGATCTGGCACCGGTCGCCTCAGAATTGGTGCTCGGCGGTCCGCCGGAATGGAAAACCCGTAAAGAAGGCATCATCGGCCTCAAGGACATTTACGGCCTGGAGTTCAAGTCCTTCAAGTCGCTCGATGTCGGCGGTCCCTTGACGCTGTCTGCGCTGGTGAACGATCAGGTGCAGGCGGCAAACCTTTTCTCGACGGATCCCGCCATTGCCGCCAATGATCTCATCATTCTTGAAGATGTGAAGAACCTCTTCCCGGCACAGAACATCGTCCCGGTTATCGCGACACCAAAGGTCAGCGATGTCGTGACAACGACGCT
>NZ_SRTD01000015.1:0-131168 GCF_004792105.1 Mesorhizobium sp. M8A.F.Ca.ET.161.01.1.1
CCAGCTCATCCACGGTTTAAGCCACCTGAGGGGTGACGGGCTCTCGACCGCCGCCACGGATCAGGCAAGCACCTGGTCCGTGGCACCTCAACAATGCACGATTCCAAACACACAAGGGGTGTTCCAGCTTGGCAAGGACAGCACCTCGTGGCGCACCCCTCAACCGTCTCGGCGCTGCGCGCCGATCCACCTTCTCCCACAAGGGGAGAAGGAAGAGGCGCCGGCGCTCTTCAATCACAAACCGGTGAGCGTTGTAACGAAGCGGCAAGTGGCGGCGAAGTGGGGATATGACGGGCGCATCGTGGCGCCCTCCCAGGGAGCAAGCCGATGTCGCCAGTCATCTCAAGCAGGGTCCTCGCACTGTCCGGCCTCGCCGCTCTGGCGCTCGCCGCCTCGCTTGGCGCGGCGGCAGCCCAGCCGCTCAGCGTGGTCGAACTGTTCACCAGCCAGGGCTGCTCGTCCTGTCCGCCGGCCAATGCCAACCTCATCAAGGTCAAGGACCGGCCCGGCGTGCTCGCGCTGTCGTTCAACGTCACCTATTGGGACTATCTCGGCTGGAAGGACACGTTCGGCAAGCAGGAATTCACCCAGCGCCAGGTTTCCTACGAGCCGCCGCTCGGCCATGACGGGCCGTTCACGCCGCAAGTAGTGGTCAACGGCCATGCCGACGTCGTCGGCGCCGCACCCGGTGAGATCGAACATCTGATCACTGCCACGGCCAAGACCGGCGGTCCGTCGCTTTCGCTCGACGGCGGCAAGGTCGCGATCGGCGCCGGCGCGGCACCGGGCGGCAAGGCCGATGTCTGGCTGGTGCGCTACACCAAGGGTGTCGTCGAGGTGCCGGTGGCGCGCGGCGAAAACACCGGCCGCACCTTGCCGCACGCCAATGTCGTGCACGCGCTGACAAAACTCGGCAGCTGGAGCGGCGAGGCCAAGACGCTCGATCTGCCGGCAGCCTCGGGCGGCCTCAGCACCGCCGTGCTGGTGCAGTCGCCCGGCGGCGGGCCGATCCTGGCCGCCGCCGCCAACTAGATCGCGTTCGAGCAGAGATTTGCCGAGCACAGATTTGCGCCACCGCATGGGCGGCGGCGCAAGACCCCGGCCGTCCAAAAGGGCGTGCCACCAACCCCACAAGGAAACCGATCATGACCAATTTCTCCCGCCTGACGCTGCCGGCGCTCGCGCTCGCTCTGTGCTCGACCGCGCTGTTTGCCGGCGGCATCGCGCGCGCCGATGATGCCACCAATGCGATGAAACCCGCCGCCAACGCCATGAAGCCGGCCGCGGACGCCATGAAGCCGGCAACCGATGCGATGAAGCCGGCCGACCCGATGGCCACCAACTCCATGAAGCCCGCCGCCGATGCCATGAAGCCCGCCGCGGACGCGATGAAGCCCGCCGCGGACGCGATGAAACCGGCGACCGATGCCATGAAGCCGGCAACGGATGCCACCGCCAATTGAGCTTGGCGCGTGGCTGTCCCCGGCGGGCTCCCTGTCCAGCCGGGGACAGTCGCTGGAACAATCCCGGCAAAGGCTTGAAGCGGTTTTGCGTCGGGGACTACGTCAAGGCGAAAGTCCCGGCGCACGCGAATGTGAGGCGCCGCCGCAACTCGCGCATCGCGCCACCGTAGCTGATCCAATAGACTGATCCCCCAAATTACTGATCAACGGGGGAAGCCATGAGGAGTGCAACCATGACCAACACCAACAACCGTTCGGCCGGTCTTGTCCGGGGCGCGCTCGCCGCACTCGCCCTTGCCGTCGCGGGCGCCGCCTTCTGGCTGACGCCGGCCATCTCCGCCGAGGACGCGGTGAAAATCCCGCCGCCGGCAATCGACGAAAAGGCGGCCCCCGGCAGCGAAAAGGCAATCTTCGCCGGTGGCTGCTTCTGGGGCGTGCAGGGCGTGTTCCAGCACGTCAAGGGCGTCAGCAAGGCGGTTTCCGGCTATACTGGCGGCGCCAAGGACGACGCCGTCTACGAGACGGTCGGCACCGGCCGCACCGGCCATGCCGAATCCGTCGAGATCACCTATGATCCCTCCGTCGTCACCTACGGCCAGCTGCTGCAGGTCTATTTCTCGGTAGCCCACAACCCGACCCAGCTCAACTACCAGGGACCGGACTCCGGCACCCAGTACCGCTCGACGATCTTCGCCGAGAATGACGCGCAGAAGAAGATCGCGCAGAGCTACATCGTCCAGCTCGACAAGGCCAAGGTGTTTTCCGAGCCTATCGTCACCACGCTGGAAACCGGCAAGACCTTCTACCCGGCCGAAAACTACCACCAGGACTTCCTGACACTGAACCCGACCTACCCCTACATCGTCTACAACGACCTGCCCAAGGTGGCGAATTTGAAGACGCTGTTCCCGGCGCTCTACAGCGAAAAGCCGGTGCTGGTGCTGTCGGCGAGCAACTGAGTGCCTAATCTCCCCCCTTGAGGGGGAGATGGCCGCGAAGCGGCCAGAGGGGGTCGGTCCGACCGGGCTCGACCTGTTGCGACAGAAGAAGGCTAGCGCCTTACGTCCGGCGACCCCCTCTGTCACCTACGGCGACATCTCCCCCTCGAGGGGGGAGATTTTGTGCCTACATGGCCTTCATCGCATCGCACGACACATCGGGGTTCATGTCGGCAAAGGTCCCGGTCGGGTTCTTCTTCCACGCCCAGACATGCAGTTCGTAGAAAGCCCCGAGGCCGTAGCGGTTGGGTGCGCTGTTGAAGTTGAACAGCTGCCCTCCGAGCGATGCCGGACCTTTCGAGGTGATGTATTCGACGGCAACAAGCCTGAGCTTGCCGTCGGACATCGGCTCGTACATCACCGCCTCCGGCTTGGCGACATCGATCGCGTCGTCCTTCAGATAGGCGGCATTGACGTAGTGGATGCCCATCGCGCCGCCGCTGATGCCGCTGGCGCATGCGATCGGCGCGTAGCCTTCGGCGGTCGCCATCGCCACATTCTCGAAGCGGCTATTGGCCGCCCGCACCTTCTCGTCCAGCGCGCCGGTTTCATGGGCATTCGCCGCCGTGGCCGCGATCGACAGGATCGACAGGTTGATGAGATGTCTGGTCCACAGATGGATGTTCATTTTCTCTCCTCGTTGTTGATGCGCGCGGGAGCACCCGCTCCTCGCGGCGAAGCGGTATGGCCGGGCGTATCGGTGGCTATAACCGGGTGAAGTCCCAGTAGTGGGGCAGCTCTTCGCGCTCCGGCAGGCCGATGTCGCGCCTCAGATAGTCGCCTTCCGGTGGCCGGCGCCTGCCCGGCAAGTGCGCGGAAAGCGCCGACACGATCCGCCGCAGGCGGCGGGGCACGCCCCACGCCCGGCGATCATCTCCCAGGGCAGGCATCGCGTCGTTGGCCGGCATGTCGGGCATGCCGCCATTGCGCTGGGCGGCCGGACCTTCATGGGCGATAAAAGTAAGGGTCAAGAACCCGCACCTCCGTGATCTTGTCGACGGGCAGGGAGTTCTTCTGGGCGGTGCTGCGGATCGCCTCCGGCGAAGGCGCGTCATAGATGCAGAAACTCTGCTTCTTGTCGGGCGACACAAAGGACTGCACCCAGGTGACGCCCTTCTCGGCGTTGCGCATGATCACTCCGGCCAGTGCATCGGCGCCGGCATCGTTCATCGGCACGCTGAGGCCGGCAGGAAATGTACGTTCAACCACATAGCGGGGCATATCGAGGTTCCCTTTTCCATTGGACACGCTCGAATTGAGCGCGGCTGGACATGATCACGCCTGTCAACGGCGCGCATCGGAACCTTTCCCTATGTTTGGCGGGACGATTCCCCATGTTAACGGCGTTTAGTCCAGGAGCCACACAGCAGATACCGAGCCCGGATACCCTGGCGGTCGAGTTGGGGCGCGGCGGCCGCAACCAGGATCACGTGAGCCGATGACCATGCTTCTGGAACGGCAGACACAGCTGGCGCAATTGGACGGCTTGCTGGCACAGGCCGGCCGCGGCCGCGGTCACGTGGCGGCGTTGTCGGGCGAAGCGGGCGCCGGCAAGTCGGCGCTTGTCGAGGCCTTCATCGGCGAAGCCGGTGCGCGGGCCCGCATCTTGCGCAGCGCCTGCGAAGACCTGTCGATTCCCGATCCGCTCGGGCCGCTCTACGACCTTGCGCGAGAGGCGCAATGGGCAATGCCGCAAGCCGTCGACGCGCGGCGGGGAGAGCGGCTGCCGCTGTTTTCCGACGCGCTGGACGTCTTCGACGCGACAGCGGGCGCGACCATTCTGGTGATCGAGGATTTGCACTGGGCCGATGACGCGACGCTCGACTTCGTCCGCTTTCTCGGCCGCCGCATCGCCAACACCCACATCCTGCTGCTTTTGACGGCGCGCACGGACCGCAGCGAGGGCCAGATGCGCGTGCGCCGCGCGCTGGGCGAAATCCCGGCCGCAAGCGTCGCACGCATCGACGTGCCGCTTTTGAGCGAGGCGGCGGTGCTGTCGCTCGCCGGCGCCGCCGGCCGTGACGGCGATGCCATCTACCGGGCGACCGCCGGCAACGCCTTTTTCGTCACCGAACTGTTGAGCTGCGAATGCGAAACGGCATTGCCGGCCAGCGTGCGCGACGCGGTGCTGGCGCGCGCCGAACGTCTGTCGGCCGGTGCCCGCTCGATGCTCGACGCCGTCTCGGTATTTCCCAGGCGCGCCGACGCCTGGGCGCTGGCGGGCCTGTGCGGCGTGGCCAGTGCCGGCCAGCTCGCGGAATGCGTCTCCAACGGTTTGCTGGACGATCTGGGCGACGCCTATGCGTTTCGCCACGAGATCGCCCGCCACGCCATCGAGACGATGCTGACGACCAGCCACCGACGGGCGTTCAACCAGCGCGCGCTGTCGGCGCTGCTCGAAAGGGGCGACGTCGCCACCGCGCGGCTGGTCCATCACGCGGTGGAGGCGCACAATCTGGAGACGGTGCGCGAACTGGCGCCGGTCGCGGCGCGCGAGGCCTCCCGCGTTGGCGCCCATCGCGACGCCACCGGCTATTATGAGGTCGCCTTGCGCCAGGCCGACACTTTGCCCGCGCAAGAGCGCGCCGGGCTTTACGAGCAATATGCCTTCGAGTGCCATTTGATCGCGCGCATCGACGACGCCATCGAGGCGCAGGAGAAGGCGCGCGCATTGCAGCAGGCGCTCGGCAACGGTCTGAAAGAAGGCGACAGCCTCAGATGGCTGTCCCGCTTCGCCTATCTCCTGGGCGACCGGCAGGCCGCCGACCGGTTCGGCGCCCAGGCGGTCGCGTTGCTGGAGAGCGTTGGGCCAAGTGCCGAGCTTGCCATGGCCTATTCGAACCTTTCGCAGCTGGCGATGCTGGCCGAGAGACTGCACGAAGCGTTGTCGCTGGGCTCCAGGGCGATGGAGCTCGCCGAACGGTTGAACCGGCCGGATGTCGTCTGCCACGCCCTCAACAATGTCGGCGCCGCCGAGCAGTGGCTGGATCTGGCCAGCAGCCGGCGGCATCTTGCCCGCAGCCTCGAAATCGCGCTGCAGAAGAATTTTCAGGAGCACGCGGCACGCGCCTTCACCAACTGCGCTTGTGGCGGCATGAACCAGCTCGACTATCGCGAGGCCCAATCCTTCCTCGATCGCGGCATCGATTACTGCGTCGAGAACGATCTGGCGACATGGCGCGACTATATGCACGGCGTGCGCGCGCAATTGCGGCTGCGTCAGGGATGCTGGGATGAGGCGGCTTCCGAGGCGCTGGATGTGATTGGCAACGATCAGGCCACGGCCCTGGTGCGCTATCCCGCTTTGGTGGCGCTGGCGAAACTGCGCCTTCGGCGCGGCGACCCATCGGCCGAGCCGCTTTTGGCGGAGATGAAGCGGTTCCTGGAAAAGGGCATCGAGCTGCAGCGGCTGCTGCCCTACGCGGCGGTGGTTGCCGAACAGGCCTGGCTCGGGCAGGCGGACAAGCACGAGGCGCTGCGGCTCATCGGGCTTGCCGAAGGCCTGTCACCGACGCGGGCCGTCTTTGCCGAACTGGCCGTCTGGCGGCGAATGCTGGTACCGGATGTCGATCCCGGAGACACGGCCGGCATGGCCTTGCCCTACAGGATGCTGCTCACCGGGGACTGGCGTGGCGCGGCTGCCGCCTGGGCCGAGCTCGACACGCCTTACGAACGCGCATTGGCGCTTGCCCAGGGCGACGAAGCCGCACAGCGGGTGGCGCTGGAGATATTCGAGGGGCTCGGCGCCCGGCCGGTCGCCCAGCACGTGCGCGACATCATGCGCCGAAGCGGCGTCATTCACATCGCCCGTGGCCCGCGCCGCGCCACGCGCGCCAACCGCGCCGGCCTGACCGAGCGCCAGATGGAAGTGCTGCAGCTGATCGAGCGCGGCTTGTCCAACAAGCGCATCGCCGAGCATCTCGCCATTTCGCCCAAAACGGTCGACCACCATGTCTCGGCGGTGCTGGGCAAGCTGGAAGCCGTGTCGCGCGGCGAGGCCACCGCCACCGCGCGCGACAGCGGGCTGATCTGAGCCGGCACGCTTGATCCGCCGCCCGCCCTGCTAGCAGGCAGAGCCTCAATCGTAAGTCAGATCCGTCGCCTTGCCGCCGAACACGCGGTAGGCGTAGAACGAATAGAAGATGATCACCGGCAGCACCACCACGGTGCCGGCCAGGATGATCGCCAGGCTCTCGGTGGCCGATGCCGCCTGCCAGATGGTCAGGCGATCGGGCACCACGAACGGATAGAACGACCAAGCCAGCCCGGCAAAACCGAGCGCGAAGATGGCGGCGAGCGTCAGGAACGGCGTCAGCGAATGGCGGTCGTCGGGCCTCGGCAGGTGGAAGGTCTGCCGCCACAGCCAGAGGAACAGCAGCGCCGACAGGATCGGCAGCGGCGACAGATAGAGCATCTGCGGCCAGACGAACCATTTGTCGAAGATGCGCGGGCTGGCGAAGGGCGTCGCCAGCGACACCGCGGCCATGCCGAGCGCGGTCAGCACCAGTGCCGTGCGCAGCCAGCGCACCGCCTTCTTCTGCAACTCGCCTTCGGCCTTGTAGATCACCCAGGCAGCGCCCATCGCCGCGTAGGCGGCGGCCAGGCAGAACGCCACCAGCACGCCGAACGCCATGCCGCCCGGCCCGACATCGAGGCCGAGCACGTAGACACCCAGCATGTAGCCCTGCGCCAGCGACGCGGTGATCGAGCCGAGGAAGAAGATGCGGTTCCAGCGGTGCTTGCGGCCGGCCGGCACCTTGGCGCGGAAATCGAAGGCGACGCCGCGCAGGATCAGCCCGACCAAAAGCACGAAGACGGGAATGTAGAGCGCCGTCAGGATGACGCCATGCGCCAGCGGAAAGGCGACCAGAAGCAGGCCGACGGCCAGCACCAGCCAGGTCTCGTTGGCGTCCCAGAACGGGCCGATCGCCGCGATCATCGTGTCCTGCTCGGTGTCCTCGGCGGCGGCGAACAGGATGCCGATGCCGAGGTCGAACCCGTCGAGAATGACATAGATCAGGATGGCGAGGCCCATCAGGCCGGCGAAGATGAGGGGGAGCAGGGTTGGCCAGTCGTAGGTCATCGGGATATCTCCCAGCCGCGATGGGCCGGGTGCACGGCCTTACCGCTTGAAGCGATCGATTCAAATCGATTGTCGGGGTTGGCGCCGCCCCTCATCGCCCTGCCGGGCACTTCTCCCCGTATAGTGACGGGGAGAAGGGGGCTGGCCGCAACGCCGGCACCCCTCCAGCAACGCTGACGAGAAGCGAAACCGGCGACGACAGCGCCCCTCTCCCCGTCACTATACGGGGAGAGGATGCCGGCAGGCGGGTGAGGGGCGGCGCGGACCTGCGATGAAAGCATGCTCACTCCCCCGCCGCCGGTTGCGACATGGCCGTCTTCATCACGCCCGGCAGCGGCGATGAATCGCCATCCTTGGCCGCCTTCAGCGCCAGGTGCAGAAGCACGCCGAGATAGGCGATCAGCAAAAGCAGGTAGAGCAGGAGATAGATGGCGAGCGTCAGCGCGACATGGCTGCCGGCCACCGGACCGACGGCGTCGGCGGTCTTCAGCACGCCGGTCACCAGCCAGGGCTGGCGGCCGATCTCGGTCGTGTACCAGCCGGCCAGTGTCGCCAGCCAGCCCGACAGCGCCATCGGCACCATCAGCAGGGCGAGCGGCCTGGGCAGCGAATGCCGGCGCTTGAGGAAGAAGGCGGCCGACCACGAGACGGCGAGCATCAAAAGCCCGGTGCCGACCATGATGCGGAAGCTCCAGAAGAGCGGAAAGACCGGCGGGTGGTTGCCGGGGTAGTCGTTCAGCCCTGGCACCACGCCGTCGGTGCCGTGCCGCAGGATAAGGCTGGCCCCATCCGGAATCGCGACCTCGAATCTGTTTTCCTTCGCCGCCTCGTCGGGCAGCGCGAACAGCACCAGCGGCACGTTGGGGCCGGTGTTCCAGTTGGCCTCCATGGCCGCGATCTTCTGCGGCTGGTGTTCCAGCGTGTTGAGCCCATGCTGGTCGCCGGCCAGGATCTGGATCGGGATCAGGATGGCGGCGGTGAAGACGCCGGTGCGCAGCGCCTTCCACATCGATTCCGAACGGTCGCCCCTGAGGTGGCGCAGCGCCGACAGGCCAGCGATCAGGAACGAGACCGTAAGCCCCGAGGCGAGCAGCATGTGCACCAGCCGGTAGGGCATGGACGGGTTGAAGACGATGGCCCACCAGTCGACGGCATGTGCCACGCCATCGCGCATCTCGAAGCCGGCCGGGGTCTGCATCCAGGAATTGAGCGCGATGATCCAGAAGGCCGACAGCGTGGTACCGCCGGCGACCAGCACCGTCGCCAGCGTGTGGACGCGGTTGGAAACGCGACGGAAGCCGAACAGCATGATGCCGAGGAAGGCCGCTTCGAGGAAGAAGGCGGTGAGGATCTCGTAGGCGAGCAGCGGTCCGGCGATGTTGCCGACATGCTCCATGTAGCCCGGCCAGTTGGTGCCGAACTGGAAGCTCATGGTGACGCCCGAAACCACGCCCATGGCAAAGGACAACGCGAACACCTTCACCCAGGTGAAATAGGCGCGCATCCAGGCGGAATCATTGGTCGCGTTGTAACGCAGCTTGAAGAACAGCAGCACCCAGCCAAGGGCAATGGTGATCGTCGGAAACAGGATATGAAACGAGATATTCGCGCCGAACTGCATGCGCGAGAGAATAAGCGGGTCCATGGCGGGCTCCGGCTGCTTAGTATTTCGACGCAACTCCGGGCAGAAAACCTCTTTACACTTTTCCTGGAATTGCTCCAATACTGGCGAAGGATAAGCCCGAAGCGGGGGCAGGTCAAAGCGGCGTCCTGCCGCGAGGCTGAACGCCACAGGACAATTTTACCGGATGCAGGCGATCTGTCTTCAGGCTGCCCGCGCCCCGGTGTCGAGAACTGGCAGCAGCGGCATTCACTTGCGGTTGCACCGGGCGACAACAGGCCTATATGAAGTCACCTCTTTCAGGCAGCCGTTTTCAACCATGCCCTCCATTCTGTCCATTTCCGGGGTCTCCAAGACCTACGCCACCGGCTTCACCGCGCTCAAGGAAGTCAATCTCGATATCCAGCGGGGCGAGATTTTCGCCCTGCTCGGCCCCAACGGCGCCGGCAAGACGACGCTGATCTCGATCGTCTGCGGCATCGTCAACCGCTCGTCGGGTACCGTCCGCGTCGACGGCCACGACATCAACAAGGACTATCGCGCCGCGCGCAGCCTGATCGGGTTGGTGCCGCAGGAACTCACCATCGACGCCTTCGAGAGCGTCTGGGCAACGGTCAATTACAGCCGCGGCCTGTTCGGCAAGCCGGCCAATCCGGCCTTTGTCGAGAAGGTGCTGCGCGATCTGTCGCTGTGGGACAAGAAGGACGCCAAGGCGATCACCCTGTCGGGCGGCATGAAGCGGCGGTTGATGATCGCCAAGGCGCTGTCGCACGAGCCGCGCATCCTGTTCCTCGACGAGCCGACCGCCGGCGTCGACGTCGAGCTGCGCCAGGACATGTGGGAGATGGTGCGCCGGTTGCGCGAGGACGGCGTCACCATCATCCTCACCACGCACTATATCGAGGAAGCCGAGGCCATGGCCGACCGCGTCGGCGTCATCAACCGCGGCGAAATCATCCTGGTCGAAGGCAAGGCCGAACTGATGCGCAAGCTCGGCCGCAAGCAGATGACGGCGGAGCTGCGCGCGCCGCTCGCCAGCGTGCCCGACGGGCTCTCGCACTACGCGCTCGAACTGTCGCCGGACGGCACCCAACTCACCTACACCTATGACAACCAGAGCGACCGGCCGGGCGTCGCCTCGCTGATCAGGGATCTCGAGGCGGCCGGCATCCAGTTCCGCGATCTCGACACCAAGAACAGCTCGCTCGAAGAGATCTTCGTCAATCTCCTGAGGCAAGAGCCATGAACCTGCGTGCGGCCCCTAATTTTCGCGCGGTATGGGCGATCTACCGGGTCGAGATGGCGCGTGCGTTCCGCACCGTGCTGCAGAGCATCATCTCGCCGGTCATCTCGACATCGCTCTATTTCGTCGTCTTCGGCTCGGCCATTGGCTCGCGCATCACCGAGATCGACGGCATCAGCTACGGCGCCTTCATCGTGCCGGGACTGATCATGCTGTCACTCTTGACGCAGTCGATCTCTAACGCCTCCTTCGCCATCTATTTCCCGAAATTCGTCGGCTCGATCTACGAACTTTTGTCAGCTCCGGTCTCCTATCTGGAGATCGTCATCGCCTATGTCGGTGGGGCAGCGACCAAGTCGATCATCCTCGGCCTGATCATCCTGGCGACGGCTTCGCTGTTCGTGCCGCTACAGATCGAGCATCCGTTCTGGATGCTCGCCTTCCTGATCCTGACGGCGGTCACCTTCAGCCTGTTCGGCTTCATCATCGGCATCTGGGCGAAAAGCTTCGAGCAGCTGCAGTTGGTGCCACTGCTGATCGTCACCCCGCTGACCTTCCTCGGCGGCAGTTTCTATTCGATCCACATGCTGCCAGGCATCTGGAAGACGATTACGCTGTTCAACCCGGTGGTCTACCTGATCAGCGGCTTTCGCTGGAGTTTCTACGGCAAGGCCGACGTCTCGGTCGGCATCAGCCTCGGCATGACGCTGGTGTTCCTGGCCGCCTGCATCGCGATCGTCGCCTGGATCTTCCGGACCGGCTACCGGCTGCGCAACTGATCGGCTGAAGGCGTCCTGAGCCGCAGCCGAGATTTGTGAGATTCAGCGCAGGCCGGCCCTCACCTGAATATCGGCGGATCTCAGATGGCCTTGACCAGCCGCAGCAGCCCCAGCATCTCGATGTAGGCCCCCTCGCGAAAGGCGATATAGACCGGCTCCTCGGCGCCATGGAAGCGGCGCTTGAATGCCGCCTGTCCCTGCAGGTTGAACCTGCGGCGGTTGATCCAGGGCGAGTCGTAGGCGCGCTGGAAGGTGTTGCGCCAGAACTCGCTTTCGGCAAATCCGCTCGGGCCGACATCGACCAGCGGCGACAGGCCGAGCGTCACCACCGAAACGCCTTCCTCGCGAAAGCGGTCGACGGCGAATTTGGTCAGGCCGATCTCGGCATGCGGCGAGGCATCGATATGCTTGCGCTTGAAGGCGGTGGTGTAGCCGATCACCTTGCCGTCGGCGAACAGCGGATCGAAGTCGAGCAGGGCGACCAGGTCGCCATCGGGACCGTGCAGGACGAAACGGCGCATGTCGGTGCCGAGCTGCTCGTAAAACGGACGGTTGAGAAAACCCATCTCCCAGCGCTTGACGATACGGTCGCCGCGCCAGTTTTGGGAGAGCCGGGAGATCTCGTCGAGATGGATCGTGCGCTTGTCCTCCTCGAACGAAAAGCCTTTCTTCAGCAGCCAGCGCTCGGAATAGCGCACGGTCTCGTTGCGCTTGCCGGAAAAATCATGGTCGGGCAGGACAAGGCGGGTGTCGATGCCCAGCCGGTTGACCTTGTAGCCGAGTCCGGCAAGGACCTGGGCGGTCTGTTCGCCGATCTGCACGAACCATGGGCCGCCGGCACGCTCGACGAAGCGTCTGATATAATCGGGCCGCTGCGCCGGCGCCGCCACCGGATCGCCGAGCGCGAAATGATGCCTCATCTTGGTGCCGAAGGCGATGTAGCCGTCGGCGTCGCCAAAATAGGAAAGCTTGCGCTGCGCGGCGGTGGAATAGGCGAGCGAGAAATCGCCATAGCGGCGCACCAGCGCCAGCCGCTCGACATGCGTCAGCGCCAGTCGCTCGACCTTGGGCGAGGCGCCCTCGAGGATGTTGTCGAAATAGATCCGCAAGGAGGGCATGGTCGAGATTCCGCGTGCCGTCTGCGGCGCCGCATGCCTTGAATGGCACGCAAGACCGCCGTGGCGCCTTGATTTCTAGCGGGAAGCCGAGTCGGTTACGGGTTCGAATTCCTGCATCGTCAGAAGAGGTCCGCCAGCCCCCGGACCTCGAATCAATCACTTTGCCGCGACCTGGTTATCGCCGATGCCGCCGATATGCCATATAGGGCTGGATGTATTCGGACAGAAGCGGGCAACCGTTTCATGTCGTGGTTTTGGCCGCGGTTGCGCGATCCGGTAGTTTTCGCCCGGCGGCGGAATGCTCCGGGGCGAGACCACGGCTCGGCGCAGGCCCATTGAAAATCGGCTTCGATTTGCCGTTCGGGCTCGGCGCGCGATCAAACTGTTACAGCGGCCTGCGAGCCTTTCGGGGTTGCCGCAAGGGCGAATGGGATTCGAGTGTGAATGGCTGACACGACACCCGGGACGATGATGGAGCAGTTGCTGGCTGTCGAGCCGGCGATCGTCATTGGCGCCGGCGCCGCGGGGCTGGCTGTCGCGCGGGCCTTGATGAAGGCCGGCGTGGCGACGGTGGTGCTGGAGAAGGAAAGCCGGCTGGCCGAGCCCTGGCGCCGGCGCCACGAACAGCTGCACCTCAACACCCACCGCGATCTCTCGGCGCTGCCCGGCCTTGCCTATCCCAAGGGTACCCCTGCCTTTCCGCACCGGGATGTCGTCATCCGCCATATGAACGATTTCCATGAGGCGAACCGTTTGCCGGTGGAGTTTGGCGTTTCCGTCGAGGCCATCATGTCCGGGGGCGACCACTGGATCGTGCGCACCAGCGCCGGCTCGCGCCTGGCGCGTCATGTCGTCGTCGCCACCGGCCGCGACAGGGAGCCCTACACGCCGCAATGGAAGGGCATGGAGGCGTTCAGGGGCCGGATCATCCATTCGGCCGATTTTGGCGACGCCCAGGCCTATGCGGGCAAGAAGGTGCTGGTTGTCGGCGCCGGCAATTCGGGCTTCGATGCCCTCAACCATCTGGCGGGCATCGATACCGCCGCCGTCTGGCTGTCGGCCCGCAACGGCCCCGTCCTCTTGCCCAAGCGTATCGGCAAGATCGCCGTGCATCGCCTCTCGCCGCTCATGGCGCGCTTGCCGCTGCGCGTCGCCGACGCGGTCATGGCGGTGACGCAGCGCCTGGTTTTCGGCGATCTCACCAAATTCGGCATGCCGCGGGCACCTGCCGGCGGCGCCAGCCGCCTGACTTCCGACTACACCGCGATTGCCGCCGACGATGGCGCCGTCAATGCCATCAAATCGGGCAGGATCCTGGTGGTGCCGGGGATACGCGAGTTCACCCGCGATGGCGTCATCCTGGCCAATGGCAGCTTGATCGCTCCCGACATCGTCATTGCCGCGACGGGCTACCGCACCGGGCTGGAGCGCATGGTCGGCAATCTCGGCGTGCTCGACGAGAAGGGCGTTCCGCTCTTCAACGGCGGCCAGGCCGATCCGAAACTGCCCGGCCTGTGGTTCACCGGCATGCGGCCGAGCATCCGCGGCTGCTTCGCCAATGCCGGCATATTGGCCAAGGCGATAGCCAGGCGCATCGCCGGTCCCGGCCAGCCGGGCACCTCACGCTGATTTCGGCTCCAGCCGCCGGAAGCCGACAGCCTCGGTCAGCATTTCCTCGTCGACCATGCCGGCATTGTGGAGGGCAAGCAAGGTGAGAGCCAATTCACGCGCCTCCGTGGATTCGGGATGCGCTTGCCGTCGGCGGCAGGCTTCATCGAAGACACGTTGCAACGTGGCCACTTCGTCAGGTTTGAGCAGGCCACGGTCGTAGATCGACTTGGGCATGGCGATGATCTCCTGATCACGATTTAGGGCGCCATGTGTAAATTGCCAATCTTTCCCGAGGCTTGAATGCAATGCCGCGCAAAAAAGAGGGGCCGCGGATCGCCGAAGCCCCTCTTGTTTTGTCTCGCTCGACGTCAGACGCCGATCTTGCCGCCGCCCTGTTTGGTGATCGCCACGACCGCAGGCCGTACCGGCATGTCGGGCTTGAAATCGGGCCAGCGGGTCGACAGGTCCTCATAATAGGAAGGCCGGCCAAACGCGTCCCAGTCCTCACCGCCGTCGCCCGGATGCTGGACGGCGACGAAGGCGGTCTGATCGTCCGGCGTAAACAGCGGGCCGCACATCTCGGCCCCGATCGGCACCCGGAAGAACAGTTTCGAGGTCGCCCGCGCCGATCCTTCCGTGTCCACCGCCCACAGGCCATCGGTGCGGCCGGTGGCCTTCGGGCCCTGGCCGTCGGTGGCGACCCACAGGCGCCCGGCCGAATCGATCGCGCAATTGTCGGGCATGCCGAACCAGCCATTGGCCGTCGTCGCGGTGGAGAAGGTGGCGCCGACATCGGCCACCGACGGGTCGCCGCATTTCAGCAGCACTTCCCACTTGCCCTTTGTGGCGGCGAAATCGCCGCCGTCCTCGACGATCTCGATGATGTGGCCGAAGGCATTCCCGGCGCGCGGGTTGGCGGCGTCGACCTGATCGGCCTTGCGCTTGGAATTGTTGGTCAGCATGACATAGACCTTGCCGTTGCCGGCATTGGGCTGGATGTCTTCGGGCCGATCCATCTTGGTGGCGCCAAGCAGGTCGGCGGCGCGGCGCGTCTCGATCAGCACGTCGGCCTGGCCGGCAAAGCCGTTTTCCGCCGTCAGCGGACCCTGGCCGAACACGATAGGCATCCATTCGACCGAGCCGTCCTCGGCGAATCTGGCGACATGCAGTGTGCCGTCGTCGAGCAGGTCCTTGTTGGCCGCGCGGTCTCCGGCATTGAACATGCCCTTGGTGACGAATTTGTAGACATAGTCGAAGCGCTCGTCGTCGCCGAGATAGAAGACGACGCGGCCGTCCTTGGCGACGATCGATTCGGCGCCCTCATGCTTGAAGCGGCCCATGGCGGTGCGCTTGCGCGGCACCGAATCCGGGTCGTTGACATCGACCTCGACGATCCAGCCGAATCGGTTGGGCTCGTTCGGCTCCTTGGCCAGGTTGAAGCGGTCGTAATGCGCGCCCCATTCATAGGCGCCTTCCGGGATGCCGAGGCGCTTGTAGTTGGCGGCTTCCTTGTGGCCTTCCGGCAGCTCGCCGGAGAAATAGCCATGGATGTTCTCCTCGGCCATCACATAGGTGCCCCAGGGCGTGACGCCGCCGGCGCAGTTGTTGATCGTGCCGAGGACTTTCGTTCCGGACGGATCGGCATTGGTCTTGACGCGGTCATGGCCCGCGACCGGGCCGGACAGCGTCATCTCGGTGCTGGAGGTGATGCGGCGGTTGAGCTTGCCGTCACGCACAACCTGCCATTTGCCGCCGTCCTTGCGGATCTCGACGATGGTGCCGCCATGCGCGGCCATCTCGACATCGACCTGCTCCTTCGAGAGCGGCGCCACCTCGGCCGCCTTCTTGCCGTCCTTCTCGACGATCTTGACGATACCCGGGAACATCAGATGCGGGTTGGTGTATTCGTGGTTGACCACCAGCAGGCCATGTTCCGCCGAGCCATCGATCGCGATGTAGCCGACATAGTCGTTGTTGTAGCCGAACTGCCTGGCCTGGGCTTGTGCCGACTGCTTGGTCGGATCGAATTCCGGCGAATCGGCAAACAGCGGATCGCCCCAGCGAAGCAACACATCGGCGTCGTAGCCCGGCGCGACATGGTGCTTGTCGTCGATGCCGGCCTCCAACTCGTCGAACTTGAAGGCCGAGCTTTCCGCGGCGCGGGCATCGTCGGCGGCGATCATCGCCAGCGGGCTGACGGTGGCGGCGATCGCCGAGACGGCAAGCGAACCCTTGAGGAAGCCCCGGCGCGAAAACCGCGCGGCGATGATCTCGCCCATCGTGCGGTTTTCGCTGGGATTGTTGGCCGGGCCTTCGTTTTCCTCGAGCAGGCTGGTGCGGAATCGGGCGTCGGGGGAGCAATGTTCGGTCATGAGAGCCTCTGGCTGGATTGGCTGGAGCTTGTTTCCTGATCGACCGCCTTACAGTCGGCCGATCACATTTTCGTGACAAGGTATCGGCGCTGCCGCGGCCTCACGACGCCATTTTTCACGCCGGACCTCGGACTTTAGTCCAGTCTTGCGCCTGCAAAGGTCCTGGGAGACAAACGCAACGGTCGGAGGTCGCTTCCGGTCACCACGTGTTTCGGCGATGTTGGTTGCACTGCAACGTTGGGGTGGGTGCACCGGCTCAATCGACGGAGTTCAGGGATGCACGGATCGATAACGGCCCGTTGTTGCCGGCTGGCTTTCGGATCGGCTGCGCTTCTGGCGCTGACCATCGCTCCCTATGGAATTGCCTTTCATGGCTTCGTGCCTGGAATCGAGGCCGCGACCGCGCTCGCCAAGGGTGGCGGCGGTGGTGGTGGCGGTGGCGGCGGCAGCAATGGAAACGGCAACGGCGGCGGCAACAATGGAAACGGCAACGGAAATGGCGCTGACAACGGTGGCGGAAATTCGGGGTCCGGCAAGGGCCAGGCCGGGAAGAGCAGCCATGTCAACGCCACCACTGGCGACGAGGTCGACGTGGACGGCAACAAGATTACGGTTCACCACCCCGACGGCTTAACGGAAAAGATCGAGAACGGCCGTTTCAGGATGAAGGATGCGCTCGACCGCACGATCATCGACCGCCCGGCCACACCGGCCGATGTCAGCCGCCTCAAGGCCCTCTGAACCTTGGCCTTCTGAAATCTCGGCCTTCTGAAATCTAGGCCTTGTGAAGCTGGTCAACAGGCAACGACCGGCTTCACACGTCACCTCCGCCGCCCCCCGGCGGAGGTGACCTCGTTTTCGCGCTGTGTTCCAATGCTGCGATGACTTGGAGAATTCCAGGGAAAGCACGTAGCGCTTTCCCTGGCTGCGTTGCCGTAAGTCGGCGATTCCAACGACGCCGAACCGCTCTATGAGAAGTCCCTCTCGCGGTCGCGAAACTCGCGCATCATGAGGGCAGCCTCGGTGCGGTTCCGCACGCTGAGTTTCGAGAGCACCCCCGTCATGTGGTGCTTGACGGTCTTCTCCTGCAGCTCCAGGCGCAAGGCAACTTCCTTGTTGCTCAGTCCTTCCGCCACCAGCCGCAGGATTTCGGTCTGTCGGCCGGTGAGTTGCCGCAGCCGGTCCGCCACGCCGTTGGTGGGCTGCAGGGACTGCACATCGGAAAGCAGCCGGGCCGACAACATCGGCGAAAGATAGCTTTCGCCGGCCGCCACGTTGCGCAGGATATCGGCAAGCGAGCGCGACCCGACTCCTTTGAGGATATAGCCGTGCACCCCCGCGTTCAGGGCCTTGGTCACGTCGGCATTGGCCTCCGAAACGGTCAGCATGACGATCTTCTGGGCGGGATGGTCGGCAAGGATGCTTGCAACCGCGGCCAAGCCGCCGCCGGGCATGGAAATGTCGAGCAGCAATATGTCGGGCTGCACGGTCGAGGCGATGCGTTCCGCGTCCTGCGCGGTAGCCCCTTCTCCGACCACCTCGAAGCCTCCGATCTCCGAAAGGCTGCGTGTCACACCCTCGCGGAAGAGAGGATGGTCGTCGACAATGGCGATGCGGATGGCGCCCATCATGCTTGCTCCTCGACCGAAAGACGGATCATCAATTTCGTGCCCTTCGGCCCCGTCAGGGTTTCGAACTGTCCGCCAATGCTTTCAACCCGCTCCCTAAGGCCGGCCAGCCCCAACCCTTCGGCCCGGGCCGGATCGAAGCCCGGCCCGCCATCCGACACTTCGACGAAAAGCCGGCCATTTTTCATTCCCGCACGCACCGCCTGATCCTTGCCCCGCCCGTGGCGGTAGGCATTGTTCAGCCCCTCCTGCACGAAGCGATAGATGCTGATCTTTTCAGAAGCGCCGGGCTCGGGCAAATGTTTGGGCAGCGTAAGCGTCACCGACGTGCCCGTCCGGCGCTCATGCTCCTCGACGGCCAGCCGCAACACGTCCGCCGCCGCCGCCGTTTCTATCTGCGGCAGCACCAGGCCGGTGCAGATGCCGCGTATCTCGCGCATCGCGTCCTCCAGCGTCTTGCGAATCATGGCGACCTCGGTCGAGCGGCCTTCGCTGCCATGGCCGTCGCCGGTAAACACCGGGCTGTCCATGCGCAGCGCCGCCAGGGCCACCAGCTGGGCAGGGCCGTCATGCAGGTCGGCGCCGATCCGGCGCAGGTATCGTTCGTTGAGCGCCGTGGCGCGGCGGGATGCCCGCTGCACGCGCTGCCGCAAGGCGCTGTTCTGCGTCACCAGGCCCTGCAGTTCCGACACCTGGCGGCGCAGCGCCCCGCGCTGGTCGTCGATGGTGCGGCTGGCGCGCAGGACGATGCCCGACAGAAGCAGGAATGCCGTCAAGGTGGTGCCAGCCACGATCAGCCAGCTCGACAGCAGGGCGGAAGCCAGGGTGGCCTTGAAATCGCCGGCGAGCTCGTAGAATTCGGTGACGGCGACCACGTCGCCGGACCAGGGTTCGCGCACCGGATTGTAGATTTCGAGCAACGGCACACCCGCGGCCCGCTCCTTGTCTTCGTCCTCGTCGAACGTATCGAACTGGGCCATGACGCTACCCTGGAAGGCGGAACGCAGATTTTTGTTCAGCTCGAAGCGGCGGCCGATCAAATCCGCGTCCTTCGCGTAGAGCACCGTGCCGTCGCGGCGCCAGAGCCTGAACGACGCCAGGCGTTTGCCGAGCGCGCCCTGGCCGAGTGTCTCGTCGAGCGCCTGTTTGACGGATTCGCTGAGCTCCTCGCTCTTGCGCAGGTCGGGCAGCAGCGGCGCAATCACACTGTCGACATAAAGCGCCGTCGTGGCGGCCGAATTGCGAATGACGCCGTCCCGGATCTGCGTCGTCACCCAAGTCCCCACGATCAGCATGACGACCAGCAGCCCAAAGCCGCCGGCAACGACGAATTGCAGGGCAAGGGAAAGCTCGCTCCAGCGCCGCGCCAAGTTCTGAAGAATACGAATCATGGTCCCCTGACCGCCCTTCTATCGATATGCTGGGCGATTCCAGCACATTGAGCTTCAGTCTCGCCGTTGCCAAGACCTTCGTTGCAACGACCTCGCTTGACGTCTCGGCGCGCTTCGGAAACAAGGTCCGCGATATCAGGCGAAAGCCACTTCGAGGGGGACGGACGTTGAGTTTTTCGGGATTGCTGCAGCTGGGTTTTTCAACGGTGATCTTCCTGCTGGCGGCGACCGCCGCCAAGCAATGGGGACTGGCGCCGAGCCTGGGCAAGATCCTGCTGACGCTGGCGCTCTATTCGCTGGGCAATCTGATCATGCTGCGGCTGATCCGCGAGTTCGGCATGTCGGTGTCGTTCAGCCTTTCGGCGGTCATCCAGCTGGTCTCGGTCAATGTCGTGGCGCTGGTGTTCTTCGGCGAGCGCGTCAACGCGCTGCAGGCGACCGGCATCATGCTGGCGATCGCCGCCGTGGCGCTGATCACCCTTGGGCCCTATCTGCAAGGGCGGTTATAACCGTGCCGATGAAAAACGCTGCGAAAACGCTGCTCAACCGGGTCGAATTCCCGGTGCTGCTGGCCGGCCTGGTCATCGCTGGTGGGCTGTGGGCGTTCGAGGAATTGATGGAGGTGGCACGGGCCACCACGCCGCACGCCTTCGATACCGAAATCCTGCTTGCCTTCCGCCAGCCGGGCCAGCCCGGCGTTCCCATCGGTCCATCATGGCTGGAAGGGGCGATGCGCGACGTCACCAGTCTTGGCAGTACCAGCGTGCTGGTGCTGATCACCACGGCGGCGATCATATATCTGCTTTTGATCCGCAGGCGAGGCACCGCGCTTCTCATCTTCGTTGCCGTGGCGGGCGGCCAGCTCCTGTCGAGCCTGCTGAAAGTCGGCGTCGACCGGCCACGCCCGGAACTGGTTTCGCATCTGGTCAACGAGACCTCGCTCTCCTTCCCGAGCGGCCACGCCATGCTGTCGGCGGTGACCTATCTCACGCTCGGTTCGCTGGCGGCACGCTTCCTGCCAGGCCGAACCACCAAGGTCTACGTGTTGTTCCTGGCGGTGCTGACGACGGTGCTGGTCGGCGTCAGCCGCGTCTATCTGGGCGTCCACTGGCCGTCCGATGTGCTGGCGGGCTGGTGTGCCGGCTTCGCCTGGGCGATGCTATGCTGGCTGGTGGCGAGGATTCTGCAACGGCGCCAGGCGGTGAGCGACGATGCCTGACCTCGCCGTCAGATCAACCTGTTGATGAGGTGCCCACCACAGCCCGCCAGGGCCAAAGCCATTGGTAGCAAGCCTGCTGATGTCATCAAGATCTTGAAAACGTTCAACCTCGTTATCCCCTGCCCCGAATGTGCGGCACCTTAGGCTGAAATCCTCGGAAAATATCGAGAAATGGACAATCAGGCGAAGACGCTAACGTGCCGCAAGCGTCAAGCGGCCGCTGGTGACCTATGCCGCGTCGATCGGCGATGCGCGGGCGCAGCTGGCGGGAAAACAAGAGGCGGAGCAACCGTCGCTCAACGGTTGAGCGATGCCGGGCCGCTGACGAAAGGACTTTCCTTCAGGTAAAAGCGAAGCAGGCGGTCCGCGTCCTTCGAAATGCCGATCCTGATGCCCTGTCCGATCGCGCCGGCCTCGAATTCATCGTGTGCAAGCCATAGCGAGCCTTCCCGGCAAAGGTCGAGCCCGTCGAGCGATCGATCGATCCGCAATGCCGCGGCCAGCCTTCCGGGCCCGCGCGCCAGGTCGCGCAGGCGCTCGACGCCACGGTTCAGCCGCATGATCTCGATGCCTTCCAGCGGTTCCAGCGCCCGGATCAGCACGCCGGTTCCCGTGCCTTGCGCCTCGCTCGAAACGTTCAGCATGAACGAGATGCCATAGGCGAGATAGACATAGGCGTGCCCGCGCTCGAGAAACAGCGACCGGTTGCGCTCCGTCATCCCTCGAAAGCCATGCCCGGCGGCATCGCCGGCGACATAGGCTTCCGTCTCGACGATCCGCCCGCTGACCCTGCCGTCGGGCAAGTCGCGCACCACCAGCTTGCCGATGAGATAACGGGCAAGGGCGGCCGTATCGTCCGGCAGTTCTTCCCGCGCGAGCGGTGGATGATTTGTCGAGCGGTTCACGGGATCCGTTCGACCCATTGCGCGCGCGAAGGTCCGGGTTCGAACGGATCGCCGAAATACTGCGTCTCGCGGACCACCTTGCCGTCGAGGAACTCCATGATGCTGACCGTGTAGGACGGCCGCCCGTCATAGGTCAGGACATATTCGGTGACCCAGAGGTCACCGGTGCCTGTGATGCGGCGCACGATGAAGCGCTTGCGGTTCGGCTGCGCGGCGCGGGACGACTGGATGTTGCGCCGCCCGCTTATGCGCTCGCCCGATTGCGGATAGTCGAGCACTGCGTCCTCCCGGTAGATCTCGTGCTCAGCTTCGAAGTCGCTGGTGTCGGAAGCGGCCCAGTGACGATCCAGGGCCGCTCTGATCTCTCGGTCTTCCATCTCGAACTCCTTGGCCGCCGATGCCGGGCCGTCATACCATATATGCCTGCCTAGAGCGGACCTTCGAGATTGCGCGGAACGGCGTTCGCAAAGCCAGCCGAGGCGCCGCCGGCCGCGCCTATCGATCATTTTTCATTAGACATCCGCATGGCGCAGGGCATTGGCGATCACCGCGAAGGCGGGCGAGTTCTGCCGGCGGGTCGGATAGTAGAGGTAATAGCCCGGGAACAGCGGGCACCATTCGTCGAGCATCAGCACCAACCGGCCCGACCGAAGCTCGTCGGTCACCAAATTCTCCGGCACGTAGGCGATCCCAAGTCCGCTCACGGTGGCGTCGATCATGGGGATCGTCGAATTGAAAGTCAGCTGTCCGTCGACGCGCACCCTCAGCTCTCGCCCGTCCCTGGCGAATTCCCAGGCGTAGAGGCCGCCCGAGCGCGACTGCCGGTGGTTGATGCAATCGTACTGGACGAGGTCCTGAGGCGTGCCGGGCGCCGGATGCCGGGCGAGGTAGTCAGGGGAGGCGCCGACTCCGTGCTCGAATGCGTCGGCACGCAGGAATCGATGAAGCAGGCGATCGGGTCGACCCGCAAAGGCGGCTATGTCTCCTATGTCGGCGTTCCCCACCAGGTGCAACTGGATGGGCAGCAGCTGTTCTTCGCCCATGTGCACCTCCATGGCGGCCCGGCGCCGGTGCGCCGTTACCTGCCCGAACTGATCGCTCTCGTCACCGAGGGCAAGATCAATCCCGGCAAGGTCTTCGACCTGGTTCTTCCGCTCGAACAGGTCGCCGAAGGCTACAAGGCCATGGACGAGCGCCGCGCCATCAAGACGCTGCTGCAGGTGTGAGCGCCAACGCTCCTGGAGCGGCCGGTATGGCTCTCAATCGATCTTTAGCGCCGCCACCTCGCCCTCGTTCATCAGCGGCACATAGAGGATCGACTTGCCGTCGGTGCCGATGTCGGCGCTGCCCGGCTTGAAATGCACCACCGCTTCCGGCGCGCTGCCGGTCCTGTATCGGTACAGCGTGCCGGTCATGTAGGCGGTGGCATAGATGGTGTCGCCCAGCGCGATGACGCCGTCGAGGTCGGCGAATTTCTGCGCGCCCGCCAGCGGCGTCACCGTCTTGCTGGCGAGGTCGACCGCCAGCAGCCCGCCCGGCTCGACCGTGCTGAAGTCGGGCTTGATGCCCTTGCCCCAGGAGGCGACGATCAGCCTGTTGCCATCGGCGAAGACGCCGTTGGGTGCAGCGAGCATGGCGTCCCTGACAAACAGCTCCGGTCTGTCGCCGTCGATACGCCAGATCGTGTCGGCCAGCATGTCGGTGACATAGACCTTGCCTGACTGGTCCGACGTCATGTCGTTCAGGAAGACGGCATTCGGGATCACGATGCTGGCGATGAGCTTGCCGCTGGCGAGGTCGACGACGCGGACCTTGGTGATGTCGGCGACATAGAGCTTGCCGCCCGCTATCGCCATGCCCTTGGGCGCGTCCATGCCGTCGGTCCAGTGCTGGGTGACGATCTTGCCCTCCGTGGACAGCACGCTGAGATAACCAATGCCGTCGGCGTCGCCCGGATTGCCTGATATGTTGGAAACGATGATGCGGTTATTGGCGGCGTCGAACAGCGCCGATTCCGGCTGTTCGAGGCCCGTTGCCCGCCAGAGTTCTCCGGCCTGGGCCGGCGGTGCGGCCGCTATGCCGATGGTGGCGATAAAGGCTGAGGTGACGAAGATATTCATGACTGCTCTCCTTTGATGTCGGCGAAGAGCTAGGCTTTTCGATACTTTTCGGGAAGCCAGATTGCCACTAGTATCGAATACCGATACGAAACCGACGGCAAGAGGTGCATCCCATGAACGGTCTGGTCTTCGAGGCGCTTAAGCGGACGCTGAAGGCGAAGGGCGTCACCTATCGCGAGCTTGCCGAACGCATGGGCGTTTCCGAGCCGACGGTGAAGCGCATCTTCCATGAGAAGAACTGCAAGCTCGACCGGCTGGTGGAGATCTGCGCCGCCGCCGGCGTGGAACTGGAAAACGTGCTCGGCTCGATGAGCAGGGGGCCGGGGCCGGTCAACCACGTCGCGCCGGAGATCGAGCGCCGGCTCGCCGGCCGTCCGGCGCTGCTATTCGTCTTCGTCATGCTGTCGGAAAAGTTCACGCCTGAAGGCATCATGCGCTCGCAGGGCCTGAGCGAAGCCTCGATGTTCCTCTATCTGCGCGACCTCGAGCAGCTCGGCCTGATCGCGCTCGGCCGTGGTCTGTCGGCGAAATTGCTGGTCGAGACGCCGATCCAGTGGAATTTCGAGGGGCCGCTCAGGCCGTTGTTCGAGATGACCAACAAGAATTTCATAGGTTGGGCGATCACCCATATCGAGAAGGAGGCGACCTTCGTCAGCTTCTCCAGGCGGATGCGGCCGGAGACGGCGGAAATGGTGCGGCGCGAGGCCGAGGAACTGGCCGACCGCGCGAAACTGCTCGCCCATCACGACCAGCACACCACGCCCGAGGACGGGTTGGTCGGCTACAAATGGACGTTCGCCTTCGGCGCCACGCCGTTCGAGGCGATCATGCCGATCGGCCCGCATCCGCGCGACGCCGGGGCGTTCGATCGGCCCGCCGCTCCTGCAAAGGGACGCCGCCCGTTACCGGCCTGATACAGAAAACGAAATCACATTCATGATAGAGTTCGCGCACTGATTTGTCAGATTGTAGAAGGCGGGTTTGCCGAATGCGTGACACGTCCCCATGAAATCGAAGTGATCCTATGTCGACCGCGCCAACACTTGAACTTCGCCGCTATTCGCGCCTGAAAAATTTGCGGGCGCGCGCAGAACGCCAGGGTGCTGCATTACAGTTCTGGGCGCGTACGGCATCGCTCGCCGTGATCTCCTGCTTCTTTTCATTGACCAGCCGCTGGGATGCTTCGCTGCTCTTCGTGCTGGCGGGCCTCGTGCTGTTCCAGCTTGTCGGCCTGATCCAGTTTCTCTTTGCTCGCCGTCGTACGGCGCGATGGTGGATCGGTTACCTCACCGGTACGCTGGACATCATTCTGTTGACCGTTCTGCTGATAACGCCCAACCCGTTTTCCCTCGAGGTCGCGCCGGCCGCGATGCAACTGCGCGAGGGCAGCTTTAAATACCTGCTGATTTTCGTATGCCTTGGCGCTCTGACCCTTTCGACACGATTGGCACTCTATCTCGGCGCGCTCGCGGCCCTGACATGGGCGATCGGGGTGGGATGGGTGATTTCCCATCCGGGAACCGTAATTCCGGCGACGAACCTCTATTCGCTGCCAATGACAGAGCGACTGAACCTCTATCTCAACCCCAATTTCGTCGATACATTCGCGCAGGCGACCAACGTGTTGGTCGTGCTGATTATCGGCGCGATCATGGCGCTGGTCGTCTTTCGTTCCCGACATCTGTCGGAAGACTATGTCAAGGCAGAGCGCGCCCGCGCCAATCTCGCCCGGCATTTTTCGCCCAATGTCGTCGACCAGCTCGCCGCCGATGACGAGCCCTTCGGCCCGGTTCGCCGGCAGGATATCGCGGTGCTGTTCGCCGACATCGTCGGCTTCACACACTATTCCGAGGATCATCCGGCCGAAGCAGTGTTCGAACTCCTGCGTCAGTTCCACCGTCGCATGGAACAAGTCGTTTTCGACCACCGTGGCACCGTCGATAACTATATCGGCGATTGCATCATGGCGACATTCGGGGTTCCGCAAGCCAGCCATGACGACGCGACTCGGGCCATCCAGTGCGCTGAAGCGATGGTCGCCGCTCTCGAGGACTGGAATGTACAGCGTGTGTCCAGGGGATACCCGCCGCTGGACGTTCGGATCGGTGTACAATATGGCGCAGTGGTCATCGGCGCGGTCGGCAGCGAGCGCAATCTGTCCTTCGCGGTGGTGGGCGACACCGTCAACGTCGCCAGCCGTTTGCAGTCGCTCTGCCGTGAGCTTCAGGCGAATATTTGCTTTGGGTCACGACTGATTGAGGCAGCGAAGGCGGAATCGCCCACGACACCGTTGAATGCGCGCGATCATGGACCGATGAGCATCCGCGGCCGGGACGAACCGGTCCATGTCTGGGTCGAACGCAGAGCCGAAAACCAGGGTGTTGTTGCGGTTCCGGCGTGACATAGGCCGCCATGTGAAACGCTGCACCTCGGCAGGATAGCGGTAGGCCGCGCCAGGCATGTCCTGACCTAGGCGGAAAGCCATCACGTGTCCTTCGCGGTTGCGCCAGCCTTTGCGGCTGCGGCGTCCGTGCTTGCCTTGTCGTCCCAGGTCACGGCCCTGTAGTCGAAGCCGTATTCCAGCGTCGGCTTGACGATGCGGAAAAACGGCGACAGGTCGAAATCGCGCGGCGTGTAGAGCGAGTGATGGCGGATGTGCAAGATTTCCCTGCGCATATAGGTCGACTGCGCCGAGGCGCGGCCGGGCGCGCGGGATATCTCGGGCAGGATCGGATAGCGGATCTGGCCGTAAGCCTCGGCAATCAGCGTCGAGCAGATCGCCCGCGTCGGGTCGCCGGAGCCGAAGGCCAGCATGCGGCGGCGCCAGCGCACCGGCACCGGCGGCGTCGGCATGAAATAGCGCAGCATGTCGAAGATGTTCTTGAGGTCGTATCTCAGGCCGAGCTTGCTGATCATGAAGGCGACGACCTTGTCGCGGTCTTCGGGTGCCAGGCCGCTCGCCCGGCAGATGCGGGTATTGTAGGTCCGGTACCGCGACAAGGGTACGGCGACACAGCCTTCGCCGAGCGTGACCTCGATCAGCCGCCTGCGTTCCGAGCCGTCATCCGGTTCGGCCAAAGCATCGCCGACATAGAAGGCCGCATGCGACCATGTCGACTGGGTCAGATACTTGATCGCCGCCGAGATCTTCTGGTTGCCTTCGATCAGCAGGACGTCGCCCGGCTCCAGCGTGCGGCGCAGTGTTTCGGCGTCGGAAGGCGTGTAGGGCTCGTATCCCGAGGATTCTTCCTGCAGCCGACCGGCAAGCCAGCGGCCCAATCGATCCAGAAGCATGTCGCCAGGCTCGGTCATCGGCTATGGCGATTACCACAGGCCGGTGCCCGACGGCAAAGCATGTTCGGTCCGGATCAGCCGGTGGCCGCAAGTGCGCCGGCGTCTTCGGCCGAGCCGGCAAGATCGTCGCGGGCCTTGCGGGCAAGCTTTTTCGTCGAGCGCTTGGGGCTGTCGCCAAACAGTTCGGCCGCCTCGGCAAGGCACGTCTTCTTCAGGCTCTTTTCCGAACGCTTGAGCAGCTTGCCGAGAAGTTTCGTATCCTCGGGCGGTCCCAGCGGCTCGTCGTCCGCCTCGAGCAACGCACGCATGACGAACACATCATGCAGTTCGCCGAGACGTTCGCCCAGCGCATCGACGGCCTTGCGCCGCGCCTTGATCGGGGTCGGCCACAGCCTGCCGAGCAGCGACAGGTGCATGCCATGCGTCTTGGCCGCCTTGCGCAGGTCGTGGAAATCGCCGGCCTCGCCGTGCGAGCCGGCCTTGTCGAGCGCCTTCCTTGCACGGCGCAAGGTGGCGCGGGCGCCTTCGGCAAGCACGTCGGCGGCCTGCTCCGGCTGGTCGGGCAGGGTAAGGGTTTCGATGCGCTTCATGCCGTCTTCGCAGGCGGCGGCGGCCGCGCCGATCGCGGCCCGCAGCCCGGCGCCTTCGTGCAAATCATGCTGGCGTGCGATCAGCCGGTCGCGCACGGCATCGAGCCCGCCATCGGCGCTTTCCCTGGCAAAGGCCGCCGCCAGCCGATCGATGGTTTCGATCAGAGCTGTCGCTTCACGCGGGCCGGCAAGCAGCGCCGCCACATTGCGATAGCATTGGTTTTCCGTGGCACAGAACGTTTCGTCTCCGGAACGAACGAGGCGCAACAAGGCGCGCGCGCTCTTCAGCCGCTTGCGGCATTTGTGTAGCCCCTGTTCGGGCCGAGTGCGCGCCACGTCCAGATGTTGCAGGGCCTTGCCGATTTCCTCGGCAAGGATGCGTCTGACCTCGCCGGTCAGCGGCAGGCGCGGGTCTATGCGAAAGCTCATGCGGCGATCTCCGGTATCCCCCCGAGGGCGAGCGACGCGTTGTAGAACATCTGTTCACCGGTGACTTCACGGCCGAGCCAGTCCGGCAGCATTTCATCCGGAACGTCTTCCGGAGTCTCGAGTTCGGCCACCACAAGTCCCGCCAGTGCGCCGCCAAAGACATCGACTTCATAGAGATAGCCGCGATGTCTAACATGGTAGCGTGTCTTCTCGATGACACGTCCGATGGCGAAGTCCAGCATCTCCACCGCCTCCGCCAGCGGGATCGGATATTCGAATTCGTCGCGCTCGCGCGCGCTGCTGCCGAATTTGAGCGTCAGCTTGGCCGAGGCGCCATCACTGATGCGGATGCGGACGGTTCGTCCGGGTGCCGTGGCGAGATAGAACTGGAGAATGCGGATATCCGCTTCCACCAGATCCCGCCACGCGGGGCTAGAGACCAGGAACTTACGCTCGACTTCCTTGCCCATGGCCGCGCACTAAAGCGTTTGCCGAAGGCGATGGCAAGACGGCGCCGCACACAAGTTGACTTTAATCAATCGATTGATTAAAGTGCTTACCATGATCAAATTGTCGGACGCCAAGCCGCCCCGCCACGCGACATCCCCGGCTGAGCTAACGCGTGCCGCGCTCGTTCGGGCGGCGCTGAAACTGTTCGGGCGGCAGGGCTTCGACGGCACCTCGACGCGTGAAATCGCCGCCGAGGCGGGGGCCAATATCGGCTCGATCGCCTATCATTTCGGTGGCAAGGAAGGTCTTCGCGCCGCTGCCGCCGACTTCATCGTCGAGACCATTCAGGCCGTCGCCGGTCAGGCGCTCAATGAACAGGCCGCGACGGCTGGCGACCCGGAGGCGGCGCGCGCGCAGCTGTTCGCGGCCCTGGAACGGATGGTCGGCTTTGTCGTGGCCAGCCCGCAGGCCGGGGAGATCGTGCAGTTCGTGCTGCGCGAACTGTCGCATCCGACGGCGGCGCTCGACCGCATCTATGACGGCGTCTTCGAGCCGGCGCATCGCCGCCTGTGCCTGCTCTGGGAGCAAGCCACCGGCGAGCCGGCCGAGAGCGAACGGACCCGGCTCACCGTGTTCACGCTGATCGGCCAGGTCATCTATTTCCGCATCGGCCGCGAGGCGGTGATGCGCCGCATGGGCTGGCAAGACATCGGTGCCGCCGAGGCCGCCAAGGTGGTGGCGGCCACCACGGACAACCTCGGCGCCATGCTGGCCGCCCGAAAAGGGTAGGGATGAAGGGACCAAGACAATGAGCTTCCTGTGTTCGCTGCCGCTCGCCACCCAGCTGTTCGGTGCCTGCGCCCCGGCGGCACCGCTCGCCGTCGGTTATGTCGAGGGCGAATACGTGCTGCTGGCGCCGATCGAGGTGGCACAGGTCGAGACGGTGACGGTGAAGCGCGGCGATCGCGTCACGGCGGGAGCCACCGTGGTGACACTTGAAAATGCCGACGCCAAGATCGCGGTGGCGCAGGCGCAGGCAAGCCTCGCCCAAGCACAGGCGCAGTTGGCCGACCTGCAGGTCGGCAAGCGGCCCGAAGAAATCGCCGCACTCAAGGCTCAAGTCGACATGGCCAAGGCGCAGGCAGACGACGCAAGACGCAAATACGCTCGCGCCGCCGATCTGTTCAAGCGCGGCACCGGCACCCAGGCCGACTATGACACCGCCTCGGCGACGCTGGAAACCGCCAACGCCCAGGTCGGCCAGGCCGAGGCCAATCTCGCCGTCGGCGGCCTGCCGGCGCGCGCCGAGACGATCAAGGCCGCCGACAACCAGGTCAAGCAGGCGCAGGCCGAACTGGAGCAGGCGGTGTGGCGCCTCTCCAAGCGCACGCTCGCGGCCCCTTCGCCCGGCCGCGTCAACGACGTCATCCGCAATCCCGGCGACACGGCGGGCCCGACCGCGCCTGTCATCTCGGTGCTCCCCGACGGCGCGGTGAAGCTCAGCGTCTATATTCCGGAAGCGGCCTTCTCCTCGGTCAAGGTCGGCAGCCTGCTCAGCGTCCATTGCGACGGCTGCGGCCCGGACGTGAGGGCGCGCGTCAGCTATATCTCGCCCGATCCCGAATTCACCCCGCCGGTGATCTACTCCCTGGAAAACCGGCAGAAGCTGGTCTACCTCGTCGAGGCGCGGCCGGAGGGCGATGCGGGGCCGCTGCAGCCCGGCCAGATCGTCGATGTCGATCTCGCGGATATGGGAAAATGAACGCCATCGACGTCCGCGGCCTGGTCAAGCGCTTCGGCGACAAGACCGTCGTCGACCATGTGACCATGTCGGTCGCCGAGGGCGAGATCGTCGGCTTCCTCGGCCCCAACGGCTCGGGCAAGACCACCACCATCCGCATCATGTGCGGCCTGCTGACGCCGGACGAGGGCGAAGGCACGGTGCTGGGTTTCAACATCCGCACGGACTCGCTCAGGATCAAGCGCGAAGTCGGCTACATGACGCAGAAATTCTCGTTCTACGAGGATCTGACGATCGGCGAGAATCTGGAATTCGTGGCGCGGCTTTACCGGCTGAGACCGGTCGAGGAGTATGTCGCCCGGACATTGGAGGAGCTCGGCCTGGCGACGCGCCGCAACCAGCTGGCCGGCACCTTGTCCGGCGGCTGGAAGCAGCGGCTGGCGCTGGCCGCCTGCATCATGCACAAGCCGAAGCTGCTTCTGCTCGACGAGCCGACGGCTGGCGTCGACCCGAAGGCGCGGCGCGAGTTCTGGGACGAGATCCATCGCCTGGCCAGCGGCGGGCTGACCGTGCTGGTCTCCACCCACTATATGGACGAGGCCGAGCGCTGCCACCGCATCAGCTACATCTCCTACGGCAAGATGCTGGCCACCGGCACCGTGGCCGAGGTGGTGAAGAACGCAGGGCTGACCACTTTCGTGGTGCAGGGGCCGCGGCTTGACAGGGTGGCCGAAGCGCTTGAGGGCCGCGCCGGCGTCGATCAGGTGGCGCCGTTCGGCGCCACGCTGCATGTCGTCGGCTCCGACCGCAAGAAGCTTGAAGCAGCGCTTGCCGATGTCGAGAGAGAGCACAAGGGCGTGACCGTGACGCCTGGCGAAACCAGCCTCGAGGACGTCTTCATCCAGTTCATGTCCGGTTCGAAGGACAACATGACATGAAACATGGCATGAACAGCGTCTTTTCCTTTGCCCGGCTCGGCGCGCTGCTGATCAAGGAGTTCATCCAGATGCGGCGCGACCGCATCACCTTCGCCATGATGCTGGGCGTGCCGCTGTTGCAACTGGTGCTGTTTGGCTTCGCCATCAACAACGATCCCAAGAGCCTGCCGACGGCGCTCGTTGCCATCAGCAACGACCAGTATACGCGCGCCATGGCCTCCGCCCTGCAGATGACGGGTTACTACCACTTCGACTTTGTCGCGCAGAGCGCCGCGGAGGCCGAGGAACTGATGGCCAAGGGCGCTGTCTCTTTCGTGGTGACGATCCCCGCCGATTTCGCCCGGCGGGTCGAGCGCGGCGACAACCCGCAGATCCTGATCGAGGCCGACGCAACCGACCCGTCGGCGGCGAGCGGCGCCGTTTCGACATTGAGCAAGGTGGCGAGCCAAGCGCTGCTGCGCGCGCAGGGCATGCAGGCGGCGGCCGCTGAAAGCGCCAGGGGGCAGCTGCAGGTGGTGGTGCACCAGCGCTACAATCCCGAAGGCATCTCGCAATACAACATCGTGCCTGGCCTGCTCGGCGTGATCCTGCAGATGACCATGGTGATGATGACCGCCATGGCGCTGACCCGTGAGACCGAACGCGGCACGATGGAAAACCTTTTGGCGATGCCTTCCAGCCCGGCCGAGATCATGCTCGGCAAGGTGCTGCCCTTCCTCGTCGTCGGCGCCGTGCAGGTGGCGGTGGTGTTGACCGCGGCGAAGCTCCTGTTCAGCATCCCGTTCGTCGGCTCGCTGACGCTGCTTTTGTCTGCGGTGCTTGTCTTTGTGCTGGCGCTGGTGCTGCTCGGCTACACGATCTCGACCATGGCACGCTCACAGATGCAGGCGATGCAGCTCACCTTCTTCTTCTTCCTGCCGTCGCTGCTCCTGTCGGGCTTCATGTTCCCCTATCGCGGCATGCCCGGTTGGGCGCAGGTGCTGGGCGAGATCTTTCCGCTCACGCATTTCCTGCGCGTCACCCGGGCGGTGATGCTCAAGGGTGCCGACTTCCATGCGATAGGAGCCGAGGTCGGCTGGCTGGTGCTGTTCGTGGTGGTGTTTGCAGGCACGGCTCTGCTCCGGTTCCGCCGCACGCTGGATTAGAGGTTAGGGGCCACCGAACGACCGACGCCTCTAAGCTGCCGCCATGATCTCGGCGTAGGTGCCGAAATCGACATTGCCGCCGGAGAGCACCACGGCCACGCATTTGCCCGACAGTTCGATCTCGCCCGATGACAGCGCCGCCAGCCCGACGCAGCCGCCGGGCTCGACCACCAGTTTGAGATGGGCCATGGCGTCGCGCATCGCCTGCGCGGTCGCTCTGTCGGAAACCGCAATGGCGCCGGCGAGGTTGCGGCGGTTGATCTCGAAGGTGATGGCGCCCGGCTCGGAGGTGAGGATGGCGTCGCAGATCGAACTGTAACCCGGCTCGTTCGAAACCCTGGCGCCCGCCGCCAGCGAGCGGCGCGTGTCGTCGAAATGCTCGGGCTCGACCGCCCAGATCGCGGTGCCGGGCGAGGCATCCTTGACCGCAACGGAAATGCCGCTGGTCAGGCCGCCACCGCCGCAGGGAATGACGACCGCGTCGAGCCTGACGCCGAGCGCCCGCGCCTGCTTCACCAGCTCCAGTCCGATCGTGCCCTGGCCGGCAATGATGGCCGGGTCGTCGAAGGGCGGCACCAACGCCATGCCCTTGTCCAGATAGGGACGGACCACCGTCATGCGGTCGTCCTTGAAACGGTCGAAGGGCACCACCTCCGCTCCCATCTTGCGGACATTGGCGATCTTCATGTCCGGCGCATCCGCCGGCATGGCGATGATCGCCTTGACGCCGAACATGGCGGCGGAAGCCGCCACCCCTTGCGCATGGTTGCCCGAGGAAAAGGCGACGACGCCACGGGACCGCTCTTCCTCGCTCAGTGACGACAGCTTGTTGTAGGCGCCGCGGAACTTGAACGACCCGGTGCGCTGCAGCGTCTCCGGCTTGAACAGGATGCGGCCGCCGAAGCGCCGGTTCAGCTCCTGCGATTCGAGCAACGGGGTCTCGACGATCAGGCCATAGAGGCGTGCGGCGGCGGCATGGATGTCGGCGATGCCGGGAGGGGTGGTCATGACGGGTCCTGTGGTGATGCGATCCGGCCATGGTGCACGGAAAGGCTTGCGCGATGCCAACGAAAAAATGTGACAGGGACAAAGTTGGTGAGTCAGAACGGCGGGCGGTGCTGCCCCTCACCTGCCTGCCGGCACTCGTCATTCGAAAAGCCAAGCAGTTGGCTTTTCGTCCGCTACGCGGACCATTCCTCAACTCCCCGTATAGTCACGGGGACAGGGCGCTTGCCGCCGAGGTCAGCTGTTTTCTCCCCGTCACTATACGGGGAGAAATGCCCGGCAGGGCAATGAGGGGTGGCGCTAGCCTTGGCAATTGGCCGCGTCCTGCCCCAAGGGCCCTTAGCCCAATCCTAACCCAGCAACGTCCGCTGCCGTTTGCTCCCGCCCAGCTTGCGCCAGCCGTTGAACCGATGCGTGGCGGCGGCGAACGAGATCTTCATCTGCTGGGCCACCGTATAGCGTGACTTGCCTTCGTCGAACATGCGGTAGCAGCACTCGACGCCTTCCTCGGTCAGCTTGCCGTCCGGCGCCTTGTTGTGTGGATTGGCGGGGTCGAATTTCTCGACCTGCTGCTCGACCAGGCCCTTCAGGCGCTGCAGGTCGGCCTCGATGCTGGCGATGAGATCGAGGACCGGTTTCGGATCATAGGCGTGCGGAGGCGTCTTTGCCGTCATCAGCTTTTTCCTTTTTATGGCTTGGCTCCAGATATAGGCGAACATTCACTGATAATGAAGAGCGATACCCAGACCGGGGCTTCAACTATTCTTGAACCGCCGGCCAAGCGCGCGATTGACCACGGACGCCGTAAACCTTAGTTTAGAACCATTCTAAACTAGGATGATTTTCTCATGCTTTCCCGTGTTTTCGCCTTCGGCCGCCGCCCCTTCGAATCGCTCTCCGAACAGGAGATCCTGGCGCTGGCCATTTCATCGGAGGAAGATGACGGGCGCATTTACCGGGCCTATGCGGACGGGCTGGCCGAGACTTTCCCGCAATCGGCAAAGGTGTTCGAGGAGATGGCCGAGGAAGAGGATGGCCATCGCGACTCGCTGATTGAACTCTTCCGCAAGCGTTTCGGCGAGCGCATTCCGTTGATCCGCCGTGAACATGTGAAGGGCTATTACGAGCGCAAGCCCGACTGGCTGGTGCGGCCGCTCGGCGTCGAGGCCGTGCGCCGCCAGGCCGAGGCGATGGAGCGACAGGCCTACCTGTTCTACGTCGAGGCGGCGAAGCGCACCACCGATGCCTCGACGCGAAAGCTTCTCGACGATCTGGCGCTGGCCGAACAAGGGCACGAAACGCTGGCGCAGCGCCTCGAGCAGACGCACGTACCGGGCGACGTGAAGGACGAAGAAGCCGCCGCCGAACAGCGCCAGTTCATCCTGACCTACGTGCAGCCCGGGCTAGCTGGTCTGATGGATGGATCGGTCTCGACACTCGCGCCGATCTTCGCCGCCGCCTTTGCGACCCATGATACCTGGCAGACCTTTCTGGTCGGGCTGGCCGCCTCGATCGGCGCCGGCATTTCAATGGGCTTCACCGAGGTCGCTTCCGACGACGGCAAATTGTCGGGCAGGGGCTCGCCGGTAAAACGCGGCATCACCACCGGCGTCATGACGTCCGCGGGCGGGCTCGGCCACGCGCTACCCTACCTCATCCCGCATTTCTGGACGGCCACCGCCGTTGCCGCCGTGGTGGTGTTCTTCGAATTGTGGGCCATCGCCTTCGTCCAGAACCGCTACATGCAGACCCCGTTCCTGCGCGCCGCCTTCCAGGTGGTGCTGGGCGGCGCCCTGGTGTTCGCGGCCGGCGTGCTGATCGGGAATGCGTGAGGCGCGCTTCTTCCTTCCCCCCTTGTGGGGGAAGGTGGCCTCGCGAAGCGAGGTCGGATGAGGGGTGTTCCAGGGAACACCAACGTCTCACTCCGCTGGAACACCCCTCATCCGTCTCGGCGCTGACGCGCCGATCCACCTTCTCCCACAAGGGGAGAAGGGAAGGCGCTACCCATTCACCGCCCGGCTGTCCGCCGGCGCCTCGTCCCTCTCGGCCAGCCCGTAGTCCCGCACCACATGGGCGATCCGCAATCTATAGCCGGCAAAGATACCGCCGCGCCCGGCCTGCTGCGCCTGCCGGTGTTCTTCCGTATTGCGCCAGGCCTTGACCGCCTCCTCGTCGCGCCAGAATGACAGCGACAGCACCCGGTTCTGGTCGGCCAGGCTCTGGAAGCGCTCGACGGAAATGAATCCATCGATGCCGTCGAGCAGCGGACGCAACTCGGCGGCGATGCCGAGATAAGCCTCGCGCCGGCCTTCCGCGGGCTGCACCTCGAAGATGACGGCGATCATACCTTCACCAGCGGCGCGTGCGGGCCGGACGCCAGTTTCAGGAACATGCGGTCCTCCTTGAGGATGAATCGTTCGCGGCGGGCGAACTCGTAGTTTGCCTTGCCGGCGGGGTCGGCGGCAAGCCGGGCGCGATAGGCTTCGTAGGCCGCCAGGTTTTCGATGTTGTAGGCGGCATAGGCCGTCGTGGCCGAGCCCTCGTGCGGCGCGAAATAGCCGATCAGATCGGCGCCGCAGCGCGGAATGGCCTGGCCCCAATTGCGGGCATATTCCTCGAAGGCGGCCTTGCCGAACGGGTCGATCTCATAGCGGATGAAGCAGGTGATGGTCATCTCGGTCTCCTCGGGGTTTGCAACGACGGTTCGAGGGCGGTCGAAACGTCACGCGCATCTCTGTGCTAGTCAGTCTGGTGTCAGGAGCCATCATGCCAGCTCCTTGAACTGGGCCGAGAATACTGGTTATCTGACAAGAATGTTTCGATGAGGATCAAACCATGCGCGAAGGACCCGATATTGCCCGCATCGCCAGCCTGGTCGGCGATCCGGCCCGCGCCAACATGCTGAACGCCCTGATGGGCGGCACGGCATTGACCGCGAGCGAACTGGCGCTGGAGGCCGGCGTGTCGTTGCCGACCGCGTCCTCGCATCTGTCGAAACTGATGGAGGGCGGACTGCTGACCGTGGCCAGCCAGGGCCGGCATCGCTATTACGGTCTGGCCGGCCCGCAAGTGGCCGGCATGATCGAAGCCATCACCGGCGTGGCCGAAGCCGTCGGCCCAAAGCGCGTGCGGCCGGGCCCCCGCGACGGCGCGATGCGCATCGCGCGCGTCTGCTACGATCATCTTGCCGGCGAACAGGCCGTTGCGATGCTGGATCGTCTTGTCGACAAGAACATACTGGTCCGCGACGACAAGGAGATCAGGCTCGGCCCGTCCGCGGCCTCGCACTTCGCGGCGATCGGCATCGATGTCTACACCAAGCCTAGGCGGCCCGTGTGCCGCGCCTGCCTCGACTGGAGCGTGCGGCGCTCGCACCTCGCTGGAACGCTGGGCGCCGCGATCCTCGACAAGATCCTTGCCGAGAAATGGGCGCGCCGCGAGAAGGACAGCCGCGCCGTGGTTTTTTCACCGCCGGGCAAGCAGGCGTTCGAAAGGGTGTTTTTGGGGTGAACCTGCTTCGTCATCCACGGGCGAAGCAAGGAGCGCAGCGACGCAGCGCAGACCCGAGGATCCATGCCGGGAACTTCCCAACGATAATACGGTCCAGAACTCCGCTCTGCCCCGATCTGCGGCCGAAGTCACGGCATGGATCCTAGGGTTCTGCGCGACGCTTTGCGTCGCTCCGCCCTAGGATGACGAAATCATGGGGTCCGCTTCAAAGCCTTCCCCTGCCTGAAAAAGTCCTTCCATGGGTCGGCTTCCGCCAGCTTCGCCAACGTCGTCTTGTCGCCGATCGGGAAGGCATTCGGCGCCAGGCCGGCCTCGATCTCGGGCCAGGTCACCGGCATCGACACCGTCGCGCCCTTCTTGGCCCGTGAGGAGTAAGGTGCCACGGTGGTCGCGCCGCTGCCATTGCGCAGATAGTCGACGAAGATTTTTCCCGTACGCGCCTTCTTCGACAGCGTCGCCGTGTAGCGGTCGGGGGCACCCTGCTCCAGCGCCCTGGCGAAATCATGGGCGAAGTCTTTGACTTCGGCCCAATCCGCCGACGGTTTCAGCGGCACGACGACATGAAAGCCCTTGCCGCCCGATGTCTTGACGAAATTGGGCAGCGACAGCTCGTCGAGCTTGCCCCTGATGTCGAGCGCCGCCTCGCGCACCGCCTTCACATCGACGCCCTCATCGGGGTCGAGGTCGAAGACGATCTGGTCCGGCTGTTCGAGCTTGTCGATCGTGCAGCCCCAGATGTGGATCTCGACCACACCATACTGGACGAGAGCCGCGACCCCGTCGAAATCCCGGATGAACAGGATTTCCTCGCCATCCCCGGGGTCCCTCATCCGGGCGATCTTGTCGCTCATTCCGGGGGAGGCGTGTTTCTGGAAGAAGCGCTGCCCGCCAACGCCGTCCGGTGCGCGCACCAGGCTTAGCGGCCGGTTGACGACGAACTGTTCCATGCGCGGCCAGACCAGCGCGTAATGGTCGAGCAGGTCCTGCTTCGATATCTTCTCGTCGGGCCACAAAAGCTTGTCGGGATGGGAGAGCTTTACGGAGGTCGTCATCCCGCCGGCAGGCCTACCGGCGCTGCTTGCCGCCGGCTTGGCCTTTGCCGGGCCCTTGCCTGTCGCTGGCTTGCCTGTCGCCGCCTTTGGCTTTTCCTGCACGACTTCCTCCGCCGGCTTGTCCTCGCGCAGCCCCTGGAACGAAGCATGGCGTATTATACGGTCCGAGGTCCAGCTGCGAAACTCCACTTCGCCGACCAGTTCCGGCCTGACCCAGACAAGGCCCTTGCCCTTCGGCACCGCCGCATCGAAGGGCGAGGCGTCCGCCGTCAGCGCATCGAGCCTCTTCTTCAGGTCGTTGGCGCCCTTGGTGGAGAAGCCGGTGCCGACCCGGCCGGCATAGTGCAGGCGGCCGTCTTCGTAATAGCCGACCAGCAGCGAACGCAGGCCGCGTCCGGTCTTGTCAGACGGCAGATAGCCGCCGATGACGAATTCCTGCCGCGCCGTGCACTTCGATTTGACCCATGCCGGACCGCGCCCGCCGCGGTAGGGCGCATCGGAGCGTTTTGAGACGACGCCTTCCAGCCCCATGCGGCAGGCATGTTCCAGCATGATCTTGCCGGGTTCGGCAAAATGGTCGGAGAAACGCACCGCCGCATTGTCGGCCTGCTCGCCGAGCAGGTCCTGCAAGGCCTGCTTGCGCTCGACCAGCGGTTCCCGCCGCAAATCCTTGCCGTCGAGCCGCATCAGGTCGAACACATAGTAGATGAACCGGTTCGTCCGCTTCGCCGACAGATCCTGCTGCAGCAGCGCGAAGGACGACACGCCGCTGTCGGCCAGCACGACGATCTCCCCGTCGATGATGGCATCGCTGCATTTCAGCCCGGCGAGTTCGGCCGCGATCTCGCCGCCGAATTTTTCCGTCCAGTCGAGGCCGGTTCGGGTCAAGAGCCGCACGTCGGTGCCGGCGATCTGCGCCTGCATGCGATAGCCGTCGAACTTCACCTCATGCAGCCAGTCCTGGCCCGACGGTGCGTCCCGCTCCAGCGTGGCGAGCTGCGGTTCGATGAAGTCGAGTTTCCTGGCCCCGGCCTTGGCCTTGCCGGTGGCCGGCTTGTTCGAGTGCCAGACTTTGGGTTTCTCGCCCTTGGCCGCCTTGCCTTCGCCGACCTCCTCGATCGTCAGGCCTGATTTCACCGACTTCGGCTCGTCGTTGAGAATATCCTCGCCGGGGCGCGCGGCGGCATCGTCGGACTTGATCAGCAGCCAGTTGTCTCGTTTTTCGCCCGGGCGCGGCCGCAGCCGCACCAGATGCCATTTGCCACGCAGCTTGTGGCCCTCGAGTTCGAAGTTGATGTGCCCCTTCTTCATCATCTTCGCGGGATCGTCCTCGGGCGTCCAGGTTCCTTCGTCCCAGACGAGCACCGAGCCGCCGCCATATTCGCCCTTGGGGATGGTGCCTTCAAAGCCGGCATAGTCGATGGGATGATCCTCGACATGCACGGCCAGCCGCTTTTCGTGCGGGTCGAGGCTAGGACCGCGCGTCACCGCCCAGCTCCACAGCACGCCGTCATGCTCGAGGCGAAAATCGTAATGCAGCCTTGTCGCGGCATGCTTCTGGATCACGAAGATGCCGCCGCCCTTCTGCCCGCGCGTAACCTTGCCGGCCGGCTCCGCGGTCTTCTTGAAGTCGCGCTTCGAATGATACTGTTCGAGGCTTGCCATCTCGTATCCTCAGGCCGATTTGCGCTTCGGCGCAACGCTTTTCGCCTTGGCGCTTTTGGTCGCCGGCTTGGCTTTCGCCTGGGATGATGGTTTCGACGGGCCGGAGTCCGACGAGAGGCTCTTCTTCAGCGCGTCGAACAGATTGACGACGTTGGAGGGCTTGGGAGCGGCCTTGGCCTTCGGCGCCTTGTGCCCCGCCTTCTTGGCGCGGATCAGTTCGAGCAGGGCGTCCTCATATTTGTCCTCGAATTTCGACGGATCGAACTTCGCCTTCTTCTTGTCGATGATGAGTTCGGCGAGATCGGTCATCTCCTGGTCGGTCTTCACCGCCTTGATGTCGCCGAAGACGCTTTCCGGCTGGCGCACCGTGTTGTCGTAGCGCAGCGTCGTCAGCACCATGCCCTTGCCGAGCGGCTCGATGACCACGGGCCGTTCGCGGCTGTACAGAACGATGCGGGCAAGCCCCGCCATCTTCTTGCCCGCCATGGCGTCGCGGATGACGGCGAAGGCCTCTTCCGAAACCGTGTCGGCCGGCGCGACATAGTAAGGCGTGTCGAGATAGATCTGCTCGATCGAGGCCTTGTCGACGAAGCCGTCGAGGCTCATCGTGTGCGAGGATTCGATCTGCACCGCCTCGATCTCGTCCTCCTCTATACGGACGAAATCGCCCTTGTCGATCTCGTAGCCCTTGATCTCGTCGCCGTCCTCGATCGGCTTGCCGGTCTCGGCATCGACGTAGATCCGCTTCACCGTATTGCCGGTCTTGCGGTTGAGGATGCGGAACGAGACCTTCTCGGCATGGGTGACGACATTGGTCAGTTCGATGGCACACGTGACCAGCGAGAGCTTCAGATAGCCTTTCCAGGCCGGGCGCGGCGCCATGATGATTTCCCCTTGAGAAAGATCAGCTGGAACGGACGACCACCCCGCTCGGTTCCAACGCGATCCGGCCGGGGCCGGCGCGATTGCCGCCGGCCCCGGCTGTCTGCCCCTATTCGGCGGCTTGCAGGTTGATCTTGCTTTCCGCCATTTCGGTCAGCTTGCGATCCGTCGCCTGCTCTTCCTTGAGGTTCTTGGCCAGCACGTTGGCGCAGTCGCTGCGGCCGAGCTGTTTGGCCCAGGCGATCAAGGTGCCGTAGCGGGTCATCTCATAGTGCTCGACGGCCTGGGCGGAAGCGATCAGCGCGGCGTCGAGAACATCCTTGTCATCGACATCGCTGCTGACGTCGTCGGCCTCCTCGAGAATGCCGTCAATGGCCGGGCAATTCACCGGCTTGGCCTTCACGCCGTGCAGCTCGAACACCTCCTCGACGCGTTCGATATGGCCCTTGGTCTGTTCGAGATGTTTTTCGAAGCCGGCCTTCAATTGCGGATCGGTTGCCTTGCCGATCATCTTCGGCAACGCCTTCTCGATCTGCTTCTCGGCATAATAGATATCGCGCAGCGTGTGCACGAAGAGATCGTCCAGTGTTTTGATGTCCTTCGAAAAGAAGCCCATGATTTCAGCCTTTCCATTGCTCTTGCTTGTGGCGGGAGTCCGGCCTGCCGGCAGGCAGCACCTGTGAGCCGGCAATGCCGTGATCCCAACGTCCGTTGCCCGGGCCGGTTCCGGTCCCACCGGCCATCGGCAAGGAAATTCCAAGGACGGTTCGAAAGTTGAAACAAAAGCGCGCCAAGGCGACATTCAAACGAAACATATGTGATGCAAAAGTCACACCAGCAGAAATGACGACAAGGAGCACCGAAACACCCCGAATCAGCCGCATTCCGGCCACGAAGCGACGGGTTTTCGACCAAAAATTAACATCGCGTTCACTGAGTATTCACGCCTTGATGCTATCGTTCTCGCAATTCGGAAGGGACATCCGAAAATCGGGACAGGGACCGGGTAAAATGAACTTCCTCACGCACCTCATCGGCTATGCCGCCGCCATCCGCGAATTCGTCGCGCCGACCTATCGGCCCGAGCGCTACTACATGCGCGGCCCCGGTCCGGCCTGCGCCCGTCGCGGCACCTCGCTGGGCGCGCACTGACCATGACTTTCGAGAGCCGCCACAACAGCCGCATCTGCAGGCCGGGTGCCTCGTCCCGCGCCACGACCTATCGCGCCGAACGTCCGGCCTTCGCCGGCAGACAGCGTGCGACATCGCCGCGTCTTTGAGACCGCCATCGGCTGGCTTAGTGTCACAGGACATAAGCAGCCGAGGCCAGCGTGACCGACCGTCCCAAGCCGCCTTCCCCATCCTTTGATGCAAGCCATCCGTGTACAGCTTCCAGCCATTGCCGGTGGCGCCGGAGGGCGAGCATGACGCGACGCCGCGCGCCCATTCTGGGCGCATAAATCCACCAGCCATCTCACCGCACCTTCCGGCGGCTCCATGCCGGCCCCCGAGCCCTTGAATCGCATGCCCGCTTGCACAAGGCGCGGCCGGAGACGAAAGTTTTTTCCGCAACCTGTCGAAATCGGCCACCGCCGCGCGACATACGTCTGGCCCCGCAAGGACGCGGCCCTCGAAACCACGGGAGAAGACCCATGCGATACATGCTTTTGATCAACAACGACGAAGCCGCGCTGGCGAACACGCCGATCGAGAAAGCCCAGCAGATGAGCGCGGCCTATGCCGCCTATACCGAGGCGTTGAAGAAGTCCGGGGCGTGGCTGGCCGGCGAAAGGCTGCGTCCGACCCAGGCGACCACCTCGGTGCGGATCGCCGACGGCAAGACCAACGTGATCGACGGCCCCTATGCCGACACCAAGGAGCAGCTTGCCGGTTTCTACATGATCGAGGCGGCCGACATCGATACCGCCATCGACTGGGCGGCACGCTGTCCGGCGGCCAGCACCGGCACGGTCGAGCTGCGGCCGATCTGGGAAATGGCCGACTATATGCCCAAGAAGTGACGGCGTGATGGACAGTCGCCCGGAGATCGCCCGGGCGGTCGCCGAGGCCGCCGCCCGGCAGAGCTATGGCAAGCTGGTCGCCTGGCTCGCCGCGCGCACGCGCGACGTGGCCGCCGCCGAGGATGCGCTGGCCGACGCCTTTGCCGCGGCGCTCGAACGCTGGCCGCGCTCCGGCGTGCCTGAAAAGCCGGAAGCCTGGTTGCTCGCCGTGGCCAGGCGGCGGCGTGTCGATGCGGTGCGGCGGCGGCTGACCAGCGAAGCCGGCCGTGACCATCTCAAGCTGATTGCCGAGGAGACGGAGGCGCGCATGACCGACGAGGACCTGCCCGACGAACGATTGCGGCTGATGTTCGCCTGCGCCCATCCGGCGATCGAACCCGGCGTGCGGGCGCCGCTGATCCTGCAGACCATCCTCGGCTTCGATGCCGCCACGATCGCTTCCGCCTTCCTGCTCTCGCCGGCCACGATGGGCCAGCGCCTGGTGCGCGCCAAGAGCCGCATCCGCGAGACCGGCATTCCGTTCCGCGTGCCGGAGCGGGCCGAACTCGGTGAAAGGCTGGATGCGGTGCTGGAGGCGATCTACGCCGCTTTCGCCGAGGGCTGGTCAGATCCGACCGGTACCGAGACGCGGCACCGCAACCTCGCCACCGAAGGCATCTGGCTCGGCCGGCTGGTGGCCTCGCTGCTGCCGGACGAGCCGGAGGCGCTGGGCCTGCTGTCGCTGATGCTGTTCGCCGAGGCGCGCCGCGCGGCGCGTCGCGACACGGCCGGAGACTATGTGCCGCTCGCCGAACAGGACCATGCATTGTGGGATCATGCCCTGGTCGACGAGGCCGAAGCATGTCTTCGCGGCGCCGCCACCAAGGGCGTCATCGGCCGCTACCAGCTGGAGGCGGCCGTGCAGTCCGTCCATGCGGCGCGGCGGCTCACCGGTCGCACCGACTGGATCGCGATTCGCGAACTCTACGACGCGCTGTTTTCGATCGCGGGATCGCCGGTGGTGGCGATCAACCGCGCGGTGGCGATCGCCGAGACCGAGGGCGCGGTGGCGGGGTTGGCCGCCCTTTACGTGCTGGGTGACGACAAGCGGCTCAACGGCTATCAGCCCTACTGGGCCGCGCGTGCCGGTCTCCTGGCCAGGCTCGGCCAGGGACCGCAGGCGGTCGAGGCCTATGATCGCGCGATCGGCCTCGAGCGCGATCCGGCGGTGCGCCGCTTCCTGCAGGCAAAACGCACCGCGCTCATACAGTGAGGTCGTGCGCGCGGGCGGCTTTTTCGGCCGATCAGACCGGCCACATCTCGTGCGAGGTGTTGAGCGTCTTCATAAGCGGGTGCTGGCGCAACCGCGCCCACAGGCGTTCGATATCAGGCCAGGCCGCCCGCGCCCTGTCGATGTCGGGATGCCAGGCCACCAGCATGACGAGATAGATGTCGGCCAGCGACATCTTATCGCCGACGAGCCAGTCGCGGCCGCGCAAGGCGGCATCGACGACTGCAAAACCACGGTCCATCTCGGCGACCGCCGCCTGTTTCACCGCCTTCGTACCCTCGGCATCCGCCGTGTAGCGATGGGCATAGTAGAGCCGCAGCACCGCCGGGTAGAGCACCGAGGACATGAACGCCATCCAGCGCAGGAACTCCGCGCGCGCCGGTTCCTCGGCCGCCGGCGCCAGGCCGGCCTGTGGGTGGCGTTCGGCGAGCAGGATGCAGATCGCCGCCGATTCGGTGACCGAGCGCCCGTCCGGCAAGGTCAGCACCGGCACCTGGTTCAACGGGCTGATGGCGAGAAAGGCCGGATCGGGCGCCTCGTTCTTCGGCACGTCGATCTGTTCGAAAGGCGCATCGATCAGCGCCAGTGCAGCCTCGACGACGAAACCGCCGCTGCCGGGGCGCGTGTAGAGCTTGTACATGAAATCCTCCCCCGGCCCGAACCAGGGCCGCTGGAGGTTTGCACCGGAGCAGCGGTCTGCTCAAGTCGGGTACGGCGCGCCACGGCAGGTTTTTCTGCGGGCCAGGCTCACGGGGCCTTTCCTTCTCCCCTTGTGGGAGAAGGTGGCCTCGCGAAGCGAGGTCGGATGAGGGGTGCTCCAGGGACCACCAACGTCTCACTCCGCTGGAACACCCCTAATCCGTCTCGGCGCTAACGCGCCGATCCACCTTCTCCCACAAGGGAAGAAGGAAAGACGGGAGTTCGAAACCCTAAGCCCCAAGCCCCTCGAACAGGATCGTCGACAAATAGCGCTCGGCGAAATCGGGGATGACCACGACCAGGGTCTTGCCCTTGTTCTCCGGCCGCGAACCGACGACGATCGCTGCCTGCAGCGCCGCGCCCGACGAGATGCCGACCGGCACGCCCTCGAGGCGGGCGATGAGGCGCGCATTGGCGACGGAATCCTCGTTCGAGACCTTGACGATCTCGTCATAGACCGTGGTGTCGAGGATCTTGGGCGCGAAGCCGGCGCCGATGCCCTGGATCTTGTGCGGGCCGGGCTGGCCGCCCGACAGCACCGGCGAGGCATCCGGTTCGACGGCGACTACATGCAGCGCGGGCTTGCGCTTCTTCAACACCTGGCCGACGCCGGTGATGGTGCCGCCTGTGCCGATGCCGGCGACGAAGATGTCGATCTCGCCCTGCGTGTCGTTCCAGATTTCCTCCGCTGTCGTCTTGCGATGGATTTCCGGATTGGCCGGGTTTTCGAACTGCTGCGGAATGATGGCGTTGGGGATCGTCGCGGCCAGTTCGTCGGCCTTGGCGATGGCGCCCTTCATGCCTTTCGGGCCTTCGGTCAGCACCAGTTCGGCGCCGAGCAGCGCCAGCATCTTGCGGCGCTCGACCGACATCGTCTCCGGCATGGTCAGGATCAGCTTGTAGCCCTTGGCGGCGGCGGCGAAGGCCAGCGCGATGCCGGTGTTGCCCGATGTCGGTTCGATCAGCGTGGTCTTGCCGGGCGTGATCTTGCCGGCTGCCTCCAGCGCCTCGATCATCGCCACGCCGATACGGTCCTTGACCGAGGCGATCGGATTGAAGAATTCGAGCTTGGCGACCAGATTGGCGACGATGCCCTTCTCCTTGGCGAACTTGTCGAGCCGTACCAGGGGCGTGTCGCCGATCGTGTCGGTGATGGAGTTGTAGATGCGGCCGCGGCCGGGCACGCGGGCGGAGGTAACGGGCTTGTTCATTGGTTTCGCTCCCTGGATTTCAGCAATTGGCAGTAGCCGACAGAATAGGGCTTTCAACCGCGCAAGATAGGCTGCGGCTCGAAAATATCCGAGGGGGGCGTGTGCTGAAAACGCCTGGCCCTCGGAAAAGCATTTCTCGAAACAGCCGGGCCACGGAATGGTTTGGCCGAAACGACCTACTGACGAGCAGCGATCGCCGCCGCCGCGCCAACCATGAAGGCGCCGGCGGTGCGGTTCAGCACCTTGAGCGCGCGCGGCGACTTCAGGAACCAGCGTGCCTTGGCCGCCAGCGCCAGGTAGGGCACCAGCACGACGAACAGGACGACGACCGTCAGCGCGACGAGAATGCCGTAATCGGCAAGCGTGATCGTCTTCAGGTCGACGATGGTCGGCGTGATGGCGAGGTAGAAGATCATGGTCTTTGGATTGCCGAGCGTCACGGTGAGGCCGGCGGCGAAGCTCGACGGCAATCCGCCCTTGCCCTTCCTGGCTTCGATGGTTTCGGGTGTGATACCGGCGGTCCAGAAGCGCCAGCCGAGGAAAGCGAGATAGGCGACGCCGGCCCATTTGATCGCCAGGAAAACCATGCCGAACTCCTGCGCCACGAAGGCGAGGCCGAGCACCACGGCGGTCAGATAGATGAGGTCGCCGAGCATCAGGCCGAAGGACATGGCGAGCGAAGAGCGAAAGCCCGAGCCGAGCGCACGCGCGACCAGGGCGGTGATGCCGGGGCCGGGAATGGCGGCGGCGATGCCGAGAGCGGCGCTGTAGGCAAGGAACCCGGTGAGGGTCATGGTGTCGGCGTCCAAGGGCGAGTATGCCCTTGTCGCACGAGGCGGGCTCCGGGAGAACGCCCTGCGCGCGGGATTCGCTTACACCAGACGGCAATGGTCCGGCCGCAAGGACGGGTCAGGATCGGCCGCCGCTATAAGTCACGCGCCAGATCGTGCCGTTGCCGTCTTCGCTCACGATCAACGATCCGTCGCCGGCCACCGCCACGCCCACGGGCCGGCCCCAGACCTCGCCATTGGAGGCGACGAAGCCGGTCATGAAATCCTCATATTCCCCGGTCGGCTTGCCGTCCTTGAACAGGAGGCGGACGATCTTGTAGCCGGTCCTGTTGCCGCGGTTCCAGGAGCCGTGCAGGGTCACGAAGGCATCGCCTCGATACTCCGGCGGAAAGCTTTTGCCATCATAGAACGCGATGTTGAGCGGCGCCGAATGCGCCTGCATCAGCACGTCGGGAATATCAGCCTTGCCGGCGAGGTCGGGGCGCTCGCCCTTGTGGCGCGGGTCCTCATTGTTGCCGATGTAATACCAGGGCCAGCCATAGAAGGCGCCTTCCCTGACCGATGTCGCGTATTCGGCCGGCACATTGTCGCCGAGTGCGTCGCGTTCGTTGACGACGCACCACGGCGCGCCGGTTGCCGGCTGCACGGTCATGCCCGAACAGTTACGCAGCCCGGTGGCGACGACGCGGCCGTTCTTGCCGTCGGGGTCGAAGGCTCGCACCTCGGCCCGGCCCGCTTCGGAACCCCAACTGGCGCCGAGCGGCTTCGACTTGACCCAGGCATCGAGCCCGCCTCTGGGTCTTTTGCCCATATCCTCGGCGACATTCGAGCCGGAGCCGACGGAGAGGTAAAGTGTCTTGCCGTCGGGCGAGAAGGCGATGTCGCGCGTCCAGTGGTGATTCGCCGGAATGTTGTCGACGATGGTTTGCGGGTCACCCGAGGCCTTCAGGTCGCCATTGCGATAGGCAAAGCGCACGATGCTGTCGCTGTTGGCGACATAGACCCATTGCGGGTCGTTGCCCAAGGGATAGAAGGCAATGCCATAGGGCTGGTTGAGGCCGCCGGCGAAGATGCCGTTTTCGGCGGGTTTCGCGCTGTCCTTCGTCAGGCGATAGACGCGGATCTGGTTGGCTTCGCTGTCGGCGACGAACAGGTCGCCGTTCGGCGCGACGCGCACGACGCGCGGATTGTCGATCCCCGAGGCGATCAGCTCGGCCGAAAACCCGGACGGCAGGCGTGGCTTCGCATTCGCCGGCATGTCGACAATGCCTGCGCCGTTCGAGGCGGATTTGGTGGCATAGGGTTTAGGCAGGTCTTCCGGCTTGATCAGCCGGCGTACACCGGGCCTGTCCGCCCGCCAGTCGCCGAAAGCCGCCGCGCCTTTGAGCGCAGGCTGATCGGCCTGCTGGGCGAGAGCCGCGGTCGTGAGAAACAGTGCGGACATCGCCAGTCCGGCCAATCGCATCATTTCCTCCACTCGATCGTGAAGGAAATTAACGATCGGTCTGTCCCTGGGTTCCGTCACGCACGATGGTTCGAAGCAAACGTCAGGAATCAGGTCCCGGCAGCGTAAAAATCGTCATCCAGGCGTTTTTCCAGGGCAACGAGATCGGCGGGCAACGGCAGGCCCATGGCGCGCATTTCGCGCAGTTTTTCGCGCAGCTGTTCCTGAATTTCGTGCTGGTCCTCCGGCTGGTTGACCATCTCTTCGAGCAGCAGACTGATCTGGGCCTTGAATGATTCCAGCGCCATTCTTTTTCTCCTTTGCGGCCTGTCTCGATTTTAGGACCTTAGCGCAGCATGCGGGAAATCAGCTGCGCCGTGTAATCCACCATCGGCACGATGCGGGCATAGTTGAGCCGGGTCGGGCCGATGACGCCGAGGGCGCCGACGACGCGCGCGTCCTTGTCGCGATAGGGCGCCACCACCAGCGATGAGCCCGACAGCGAGAACAGCTTGTTTTCCGAACCGATAAAGATGCGCACGCCCGACCCCTCCTCGGCGAGGTCGAGCAGCTGGATCAGCCCGTCCTGCGTCTCCATGTCCTCGAACAGGTGGCGCAGCAATTCGATGTCGGCCTGGGCGGTGACGTTTTCGAGCAGATTGGCGCGGCCGCGCACGATGAGCCGCGCCGGCAGGCCGCTTTCGGCGCCCGCCCACACCGCCAGTCCCTTCTCGACGAGGTCCTGCGACAGCGTGTCGAGCGCCGCCCTCGTCTCTTCCTTGATGCGGGCGATCTCGGTGCGCGCCTCGGCCAAAGTGCGACCGCGAATATGCGCGTTGAGGAAATTCGAGGCCTCGTGCAGTTGCGAGACCGTGATGCCGGCCGGCAGGTCGACGACGCGGTTTTCGACATCGCCGTTCTGCGACACCAGCACGGCCAGCGCCTTGGTCGGCTCCAGCTGGATGAATTCGATATGCTTCAGCGCCACCTCGTTCTTGGCGGCCAGCACCAGGCCGGCGCCGCGCGACATGCCCGACAGCATCTGACTGGCCTCGGTCAGCATGTGCTCCAGCGTCGCGCCCGAGCCGGAGGCCCGCACCTGCGCCTCGATGGTGCGGCGCTCCTCGTCGGAGAGGTCGCCGAGCTCCATGAACGCGTCGACGAAGAAGCGCAGGCCGGCCTGCGTCGGCAGACGCCCGGCCGAAATGTGCGGCGCGTAGATCAGCCCGAGATGCTCGAGGTCGCTCATCACGTTGCGGATGGTGGCCGGCGACAGCGAGGACGGCAGGATGCGCGACAGGCTGCGCGAGCCCACGGGTTCGCCATCCCTGAGGTAGGAATCGACGATGCGCCGGAAGATGTCGCGCGAGCGCATGTCGAGCGATTGAAGCGCGGGCGACCGCGACGCGGGATCGACTGCCTTGGTCATTGCGGCCAAAAAACCTCCGGCTCAAGGATATAGACTTCCGTTACCCGCGCGCAACCCGGTGTCTGTGCCAGATCACCCGGTGCCGGATCGCTCGGCCATTTTCCTTTGCGCCATGGGCTTGGTGGGGCTACAAGCCGGCCACGATTCCGAAAAATGACTGGAAAGAAGCCTGAATGCGCCCCTCCAAACGCCAATTCGACGAAATGCGCGCCATCTCCTTCGAGCGCGGCGTCTCCAAGCATGCCGAAGGCTCGTGCCTGGTGAAATTCGGCGACACGCATGTCCTGTGCACCGCGAGCCTCGAGGAAAAGGTACCGGGCTGGATGCGCAATTCCGGCAAGGGCTGGGTCACGGCTGAATACGGCATGCTGCCGCGCTCGACCGGAGAGCGCATGCGCCGCGAGGCTTCCGCCGGCAAGCAGGGCGGCCGCACGCTGGAAATCCAGCGCCTGATCGGCCGTTCACTGCGCGCCGTGGTCGACCTGCAGGCGCTGGGTGAACAGCAGATCACCGTCGACTGCGACGTCATCCAGGCCGATGGCGGCACCCGCACCGCTTCGATCACCGGCGGCTGGGTGGCGCTCCATGACTGCCTGCGCTGGATGGAAGCGCGGCAGATGGCCAGCGTTTCGAAGGTGCTGAAGGATCATGTCGCCGCGATTTCCTGCGGCATCCATGACGGCCAGCCGGTCATCGATCTCGACTATATCGAGGATTCCTCGGCCGGCACCGACGCCAATTTCGTCATGACCGGCAAGGGCGGCATCGTCGAGATCCAGGGCACCGCCGAGGGCGAGCCCTTTTCCGAGGCGCAGTTCGCGGACTTGATGGGATTGGCCAAGAAGGGCATTTCCCGGTTGGTCAGCCTGCAGCAGATGGCGGTGGCGTAGGATTTTGATGCCGAGTCCAGGCGCCCCACTCTGTCCTGCCGGCCATCTCCCCCACGAGGGGGGAGATTGGCAGTTTGGCTGGCCGTGCCTGCCCTTCAACGTTGAAAAGTGGCGAAAGCGACTGATACAGCCAATCTCCCCCCTCGTGGGGGAGATGCCCGGCAGGGCAGAGGGGGGCGCCTCGTGACACCTTCCGCAATCCTGGAATCGGCCCTCTACGTCACCGACCTGCCTGCCGCCGAGCGCTTCTACACCGACATCCTCGGCCTCATCCTCCTCGGCAAGGTCGAAGGCCGCCATCTCTTCTTCCGCTGCGGCCAGGGCGTCCTGCTCATCTTCAACGCCGAGGCGACCAAAATTCCGCCCGCACCGGACGCGAAGCTGAAAGTACCGCCGCACGGCGCGGTTGGCGAAGGCCATCTGTGCTTTGCCGCAACCGCCGCTGAAATCGACGGCTGGAAAGCCCAACTTCAAGCGAAGAAAATCGCCATCGAAAGCGAATTCGAATGGCCGCAAGGTGGCCGTTCGATCTATATACGCGACCCCTCGGGCAATTCGATCGAATTCGCCGAGCCGAGAATCTGGGGCCTTTGATGCATTCACTCCATGGCAAGAAGATCGTCGTCGCCAGCCACAATGATGGCAAGCTGCGCGAATTCGCCGACCTGATGGGTCCGTTCGGCTTCGAGGCAAAATCGGCCAAGGAGTATGGCCTGCCCGAACCGGACGAAACCGGCACCACCTTCGAGGAAAACGCCTACATCAAGGCCTTCGCGGCCGCGAAGGCGACCGGCCTGCCGGCGCTGTCGGACGATTCCGGCCTCTGCGTCGACGCGCTCGATGGCGCGCCAGGCGTCTACACCGCCAACTGGGCCGAGACGCCGGAAGGATCGCGCGATTTCGCCATGGCCATGCAGCGCACCGAAGTGGCGCTGCAGGAGGTCGGCGCGGCCACGCCCGAACGGCGCACGGGCCGCTTCGTCGCCGTCATCTGCCTCGCTTTTCCCGACGGCGAGGCCGAATATTATCGCGGCGAGGCCGAGGGCGCTCTGGTCTGGCCGCCGCGCGGCGAACTCGGCTTCGGCTACGATCCGGTATTCCTGCCCAATGGCTTCGACAAAACCTTCGGCGAGATGAATGCGGAGGAAAAGCACGGCTGGAAGCCAGGCCAGGCGACGGCGCTGTCGCATCGCGCCCGCGCCTTCCAGAAATTCGCGCGCGCTCGGCTTGGTTCGGAATGATCGGGTCCAGCACCACCATGGCGCTCGACCGCAGTCCCGGCTTCGGCGTCTACGTGCATTGGCCGTTCTGCGCGGCCAAGTGCCCCTATTGCGACTTCAACAGCCATGTCCGCCACCAGCCGGTCGACCAGGAGCGCTTTGCCGCCGCCTTCGAGGCTGAGCTTGCGACGATGCGCCAGCGCACCGGGCCGCGCGAAGTGACCAGCATCTTCCTCGGCGGTGGCACGCCGTCGCTGATGAAGCCAGAAACCGTGGCCAGGGTTCTGGACGCGGTGGCCAAGAACTGGGCGGTGCCTGACGGCATCGAGGTGACGCTTGAGGCCAACCCGTCCTCGGTCGAGGCGGAGCGGTTTCGTGGTTACCGGATCGCGGGGGTCAACCGCGTCTCGCTCGGCGTGCAGGCCCTGAACGACAAGGATCTGCGCTTCCTCGGCCGGCTGCACAATGTCGAGGAAGCCCTGCACGCCATCGCGCTCGCGCGCGAAATCTTTCCGCGCCTGTCCTTCGACCTGATCTATGCGCGCCCGGGACAGACGCCCGAGGATTGGCAGGCGGAACTCGAACAGGCGATCGGCCATGCCGCCGACCATCTGTCGCTCTACCAGCTGACCATCGAGGAAGGCACGCCTTTCCATGCGCTGCACGCGGCGAAGAAATTCACCATTCCCGACAACGACCACGCCGCCGACCTCTATGCGCTGACGCAGGAGATCACGTCGGCGCATGGTTTGCCGGCTTATGAGATTTCCAATCACGCGCGGCCAGGCGCCGAGAGCCGGCACAATCTGACTTACTGGCGCTACGGCGAATATGTCGGCGTCGGCCCCGGCGCGCATGGCCGCTTCGTCGAGAACGGCCATCGGGTGGTGACGATTGCTGAGAGAATGCCGGAAACCTGGGCCAATCTGGTCGAGGCCAAGGGCCATGGCATAACCGGCGGCGAGCTCTTGACGCGTTCCGAAGAGGCCGATGAATTCCTGCTGATGGGGCTCAGGCTCGCCGAAGGCATCGACCTCACCCGCTACGAAGCGTTTTCCGGGCGCGGCCTGTCGAGCGCGCGGCTGTCGGTGCTGCAAGGCGAGGGGCTGGTGGCGCCGATCGGCAACACGCGGCTGCGCGCCACGCCCGCCGGCATGATCGTGCTCGACGCCGTGGTGGCGGACCTGGCGCGCTAATCCTTTGAAAAAACTCCTCTTCGTCTGCAGCCAGAACCGGCTGCGCAGCCCGACCGCCGAGCAGGTGTTTTCCACCCGCCGCGACATCGAGGTCGAATCGGCCGGCACCAATCACGATGCCGACAATCCGCTGACGCACGAACTGGTCGCCTGGGCTGACATCATTTTTGTCATGGAGAAAACCCACCGCACCAAACTACAGAAGAAATTCAAGGCCAGCCTGAAGGCGGCCAAGGTGATCTGCCTCGACATTCCGGATGACTACGAATTCATGGACCCGGAGCTGATCGAGCTTCTGAAAGCGCGCGTTTCACGATATCTGGACTGAGCGCCTGGCCCAGCGTTCGCCACCTTGGGCGGCGGCCTCGCCGATCTGAATCAGATCAGGCGTCGTGTTTGTGGCGGTGCTTTCCGCGCTCTTTCTCGGCGTGCGCCTCGCCGTTCCGGACTGGCTTTGCGTTGTCCTTGTCGCGGCGGCCACGGTGCTGGTCGCCCAAAGAGGGCAGGGGTGCGCCGTTGCGGGCGTTTTTCGTTTCAAGACGGGTGATGAAGATATCGAAGCGATTGGGCATCGTCCGGTCAGTGCTCCGTCGTGCTGTCGGGTTTGTTGTCGGAAAGTCTGACATTGGTCGGCAAGGCACTCGCGGCCTGCTTGGTCAGGCTGGTGTCGTTCCGGGCTGGCAGCCGCTTGTCCTGGCGTGCGGCAATCCGGCTGCGACCGGCATAGTAGGGCGCGAAAGCGTCCTGAATCGTCAGGCTGTCCATTCCTGTCCTCCCCAAGGGAATCAGGGGCTAAATCTGCCAAAACCGGTTTCGTTCCCTACTGTGGCGAAGGAATGGCGGCCACCTTACATCGGCGTGAGTTTTGCAAGCCGGCGCCAGCCATGCCAAACAAGTTTTGGCAGGCCAAACAAGTTTTGGCAGGCCAAACAGGATTTGGCAGGCCAAACAGGCTTGAACGGAGACGGCATCGGTGACTGGCGAGACGGGCAAGCGCAGCTATGTGGTCGGGCAGACCGAAATCGCGGCCCGCCCGCTCGATCCGGCGCTTTATCTGGTGGCGACGCCGATCGGCAATCTGGCCGACATCACGCTGCGCGCGCTGGAGACGCTCGCCGCCGCGGACATCGTCGCCTGCGAGGACACGCGCGTGTCGCGGGTGCTGCTCGACCGCTACGGCATTCGCCGACGCACCACGGCCTATCACGAGCATAATGCCGGCGAGGCGGGGCCGAAGTTGATCGCGGCACTTGCGGCAGGCCAGAGCGTGGCGCTGATTTCCGATGCCGGCACGCCGCTGGTTTCCGATCCCGGCTACCGGCTGGTCGGCGAGGCGCTCGACCAGGGCATTCGCGTCGTGCCGATTCCCGGCCCGTCGGCGCCGCTTGCCGCGCTGACGGCGTCGGGCCTGCCGTCCGACGCCTTCCTGTTCGCCGGCTTTTTGCCGGTCAAGGTTGGTCAGAGGCTGTCGCGGCTGGAGGCGCTGAGGGCGGTCCCGGCGACGCTGATATTCTTCGAATCGCCGCGCCGGCTGGCTGAATCGCTCGGCGCCATGGTCCAGGCGCTGGGCGGCGAGCGCAAAGCCGCCATCGGCCGGGAACTGACCAAGACTTTCGAGGAAATCCGCACCGGCACGCTGCGGGCGCTTGCCGATCATTACGCGGCGGCGGACACGCCGAAGGGCGAGATCGTCGTCTGCATCGGTCCCGCCGAGGCGAAGGCCGACGAACCGGAAGACATCGACCGCCTGCTTTTGTCGCTGGCGGCGGAGATGCCGGCCTCCAAGGCGGCGGCGGAAGCCGCGAAAATGACCGGCGGCCAGAAGCAGGCGCTCTACCGGCGGCTTCTCGAACTTAGAGAAAGCGGCGATGGCTGAACGCCCGAGCGCCAGCCGTCAAAAGGCCTACCGGCGCGGCCATCGCGGCGAATGGCTGGCGGCGGCCGCGCTGATGCTGAAAGGCTACCGGATCCTGGCGCGCCGCCATCGCACCCGCTTCGGCGAGATCGATCTGATCGCCCGGCGCGGCGATCTGGTGCTGTTCGTCGAGGTCAAGGCGCGCCGCACGCTGATCGAGGCCATGGAGGCGATCGGCCACGAATCGGAGCGCCGCATCGAGGGCGCGGCCGACATCTGGCTGTCGCGCCAGCCGGACTATGGCAGGCTGTCGATGCGCTTCGACATGGTCGCAGTGCTGCCCTGGCGCTGGCCGGTGCATGTCCCGAATGCGTTTTATGGACGAAGCTAGGCTCGTTGCCGGAGGCAATCCATTCGTTGAAGTTAGTGCTGCCCCTCATCGCCCTGCCGGGCACTTCTCCCCCTATAGGGACGGGGAGAAGTGAGCTGGCCGCAGCGACGGCGACCTTCTTGCAACCGCAGTAGTTGGCGAAATCGCGGATGACAGCGCCCCTCTCCCCGTCCCTATACGGGGAGAGGATGCCGGCAGGCAGGTGAGGGGCAGCGCTAACGTTCGGCGGCTCCAACCGAACCGGTCGCTGCAATCAACCCCAGATCATCAGCGCCACCAACCCGACGACACCCACCACCAGCCGCCACCAGCCGAACAGCGAGTAGCCGTTGCGCGAGACGTAATCGAGCAGGAGGCGCACCACGAACAGCGCCGTGACGAAGGCGGCGACGAAGCCGATGGCGATGATCGGCAGGTCGGCCGAGGTCAGCACGTTGCGGTTCTTGAACAGGTCGAAGGCGAAGGCGCCGACCATGGTCGGGATGGCAAGGAAGAAGGAAAATTCCGCCGCCGCCCGCTTGTCGACGCCCAGAAGCAGCGCGCCGACGATGGTCGAACCCGAGCGCGAGGTGCCGGGGATCAGCGACAGGCACTGGAACAGCCCGATCTGCAGGTAAAGCCTGGTCGGAAACCGCTCGACGTCGCGATAGACCGGTTTGAGATTCATGCGGTCGACGACCAGTAGCACCACGCCGCCGATGATCAGCATGATGCAGATCAGTCGTGGCGATTCGAACAGCACCGTCTTGATGAAATCGTGCGCCAGCGCGCCGATGATCGCCGCCGGCAGGAAGGCGATGAGGATGCCGATGACGAAATGCCGCGTCAGCCGGTCATGCGGCAGGTCGAGCAGCATCTGCCACAGGCGGCGGAAATAGACGCTGAGGATCGCCAGGATGGCGCCGAGCTGGATCAGGATCTCGAAGGCCTTGCCGGTCGACTGGAAGCCGAGGAAATGGCCGGCGAGCAGGATATGGCCGGTCGAGGATACCGGTATGAATTCGGTCAACCCCTCCAGCAGGCCGAGCAGCAGGGCTTCGACGATGGTCTGGCTTTCCATTTCTACCTCGGCATTGGCGTGATGGCTAACGGAATGGCTTGCTTGTCATGGCGCCGAAGTGCCCCTATAGGTCGCAACACCCCTGACGGCCCGCAAACCGGGCGGCCAAGACTTACCGGTGCGCCCGGCGATTCGCCAGTCCACACTCGTGCGCTTTATCATCGCGGAACCATGCTGACGCTTTTCCACCATCCCATGTTCGCCACCTGCCGCTTCGTCCGCCTCGCCTTTGGCGAGTATGGCGAGGAGCTGGCGCTGATCGAGGAAAAGCCGTGGACGCGGCGCAAGGAGTTCCTGGCGCTGAACCCGGCCGGCACGCTGCCGATCCTGCTGGCCGAGGGCGACGTGCCGATCATCGGCGCGACGGTCATCTCGGAATATCTCGACGAGACGCGCGGTGTGCTGAAGCGCGACAAGCGGCTGTTCGCCGAGGATCCGATGCAGCGCGCCGAAATCCGCCGGCTGATCGACTGGTATCTCAACAAGGCCGAAAGCGAGGTCACCCGCCACCTGGTGCGCGAACGCGTGCTGAAGCCGGTGATGCCGGAAACCGCGGGCGGCGGCTCGCCCGATTCAGGCGCCATCCGCGCCGCGCGCGCCAACATCCGCCAGCACATGAAATACACCAACTGGCTGGCCGGCACCCGCCACTGGCTGGCCGGCGGCAGGGTCACCTATGCCGATCTCGCGGCTGCCGCGACGCTGTCCGTACTCGACTATCTCGGCGAGATCGACTGGCGCGAACATCCCGCTGCGCGCGAATGGTACACGCGGGTGAAGTCGCGGCCTTCGTTCCGGCCGCTCTTGACCGACCGCGTGCGCGGCCTGTCGCCGGTGTCGCACTATGCGGACCTCGACTTCTGACGCGGCAAAACTGCGTGCGCTGATCGACGCGGAGGCACGGCGCGCCGGCTTCGATGCCGTCGCCGTCACCACTCCCGATGCGATCCCGCTGGCGCCGGCGAGACTCGCCGAATTCGTCGCCGATGGCTTTCACGGCTCCATGGACTGGATCGCTGAGACGATTGCGCGCCGCAGCGAGCCCTCCACGCTTTGGCCCGACGTGCGCTCGATCGTCGTGCTGGCGATGAACTACGGGCCTGACCGTGACCCGCGCGACCTGTTGTCGAAGCACGACCGTGGCGCGATCTCGGTCTATGCGCAAAACCGCGACTATCACGAGGTGATGAAGGGCCGGCTGAAAGAAATCGCCGGCAAGATCGTCGCACGCGCCGGCGGCGACGTGAAGGTGTTCGTCGACACCGCACCCGTCATGGAAAAGCCGCTGGCCGAGGCAGCAGGGCTGGGCTGGCAGGGAAAACACACCAATCTGGTCAGCCGCGAGCACGGCTCCTGGCTGTTCCTCGGCACCATCTTCACCACGGCCGAACTGGCACCCGACGAGGCCGAGATCGACCATTGCGGCTCTTGCCGCGCCTGCCTCGACGCTTGCCCGACCGACGCGTTCCCGGCGCCTTATAGGCTCGATGCGCGGCGCTGCATCTCCTACCTCACCATCGAGAATAAGGGGCCGATCCCGCATGAATTCCGCGAGGCGATCGGCAACCGCATCTATGGCTGCGACGACTGCCTCGCCGCTTGCCCGTGGAACAAGTTCGCCAGTGCGGCTTCGGAGGCCAAGCTCGCCGCGCGCGACGATTTGCGCGAGCCTGCGCTCGCCGACCTTTTGACCCTCGACGATGCTGCCTTCCGTGCCTTCTTCTCCGGCTCGCCGATCAAGCGCATCGGCCGCGACCGCTTTGTCCGCAACGTGCTGATCGCCGTCGGCAATTCCGGCGAGGGCGCGCTTGCCGGCATCGTTCGGGATCTGCTCGGCGACGCCTCGCCGCTGGTGCGGGGCGCGGCAATTTGGGCGCTGGCGCGGCTGGTGCCGGAAACCGAATATGCCGAACGGGCCGCGAACGGCCTGGAAACCGAGGATGACGCTATGGTGCGCGACGAATGGCGCCTGGCGCGGCCAACCAGGACGCATGCATGAGCGAAAAGCGGATCTTTATCTTCGGCGCCGGCTATTCGGGCAAGGCTTTTGCCCGCGCCAACCCGGATGGTGCCAAGATCATCGGCACGACGCGATCGGCGGAGAAATTGGAGGCGCTGCGCCAGGCCGGCATCGCCCCGCTGCTGTTCGACGGCAAGTTGACGAGCGACATCGGCGAAGTGCTGGAGAAAACCACGCATCTGGTGATCTCGGTCGCCCCGGAAGACGCCGGCGATCCTGTGCTGAATGCCGCCCGCGAGGCAATCGCAGGGATGCCTGAGCTGGAGTGGATCGGCTATCTCTCGACCGTCGGCGTCTATGGCGATCATGGCGGCGCTTGGGTCGACGAAACGGCCGTGTGCCGGCCGGTATCAAAGCGTTCGGTCATGCGGGTCGAGGCCGAGCAAGCCTGGCAGAAGCTCGGCCGGGAAATCGACCGGCCGGTGGCGATCCTGCGGCTCTCCGGCATCTACGGTCCGGGCCGCAACGCGCTGGTCAATCTGGAGAACGGTACCGCGAGGCGGCTGGTCAAGCCGGACCAGGTGTTCAACCGCATCCATTGTAACGACATATCAGGCGCGCTCTGGCATCTGATCGCCGGCAATAGGGGTGGCATCTTCAACGTCACCGACGATGAGCCGGGACCGCCGCAGGATGTCGTCGCCTATGCCGCATCGCTGATGGGGATCGAGGCGCCGCCCGAAATTCCCTTCGAGACCGCCCAACTTTCGCCCATGGCGCGGTCCTTCTATGGCGAGAACAAGCGGGTCGCCAATGCAGCGCTCAAGGCGGCGGGCTATCGGTTTCGCTTTCCCGACTACCGAGCCGCTTTCGACCATTTGTGGGCAAGCGGCGACTGGCGCGACGGCGCGCCGCGCAGCCCGATGAAGGGACAAGCAATTCCAGGAAAAGTGTGAAACGGTTTTCCGTCCGGAATTGCGCCAAAAGGTTAGAGCGATCGAAGCGTCGCATGTTGCGTGCTATGATTCGGGCTTGGGGTTTGGTGGGATCCGATTTCATGAAGACAGCGACGCGGTCGTCTTTTGGCAAGAGATCACTGCTGGCGGCCGCCCTTGGCTTGCTTGCCCTGACCGGTCTCGCGCAGCCGGCAGCGGCCGAGGAGCGGGCGAAAGACCTGTTCGGTGCGGAGAAGCTGCCGACGGCCACCGCCCCGCAATCCTTCGGCTTCTATTCCAAGGGCTGTTTTGCCGGCGGCGTCGCCATTCCGATGGATGGCCCGACCTGGCAGGTGATGCGGCCTTCGCGCAACCGCCGCTGGGGCCATCCGGCGTTGATCGCGCTGATCGAGAAACTGTCGCGCGATGCCGTCGCCGATGGCTGGCCGGGCCTGCTGATCGGCGACATCGCGCAGCCGCGCGGCGGCCCGATGCTGACCGGCCATGCATCGCACCAGATCGGGCTCGATGCCGACATCTGGCTGACGCCGATGCCCGACCGCACGATGACCAGGGCGCAGCGCGAAAACATGAGCGCCACGCTGATGGTCGACGACAAGACTCATCTGGTGAAGGACGCGCTGTGGACGCCGGCGCACACGGCTTTGCTGAAGCGGGCCGCGAGCTACCCGCAAGTCGAGCGCATCCTGGTCAATCCGGGCATCAAGAAAAAGCTCTGCGACACGGTCAAGGGCGACCGTACCTGGCTGCGCAAGATCCGGCCGTTCTGGGGCCATGACTACCATTTCCACATGCGCATCGGCTGCCAGCCCGGTTCGCCCACTTGCAAGGGGCAGGAAGCGACGCCGGATGAGGACGGTTGCGGCAAGCCGCTGGCCTGGTGGTTCACGCAGGAGCCCTGGCGGCCCAACAAGAACCCCGATGCGCCCAAGGCCCGCGACCTGATGACGATGGCCAACCTGCCCAAGGAATGCCGCGCCGTGCTCGACGCGCCCGGGCCCGCCTCGGCCGAGGCGGCGACCTATAACGGTAGCGCTGTGCCGGTCGCGGTGGCGGCGCCCGAACCCGAAGCGCCGTCGCTGCCCGCCACCACGGCCAGCAGCACGGAAGGCCTGCCAAGCGCGTTGAACGCCTTCACCGCGACACCCGAAGTAGGCGTGCCGGTGCCGCGTCCACGGCCGCCGGGGAATTGACGATTGATTGCCGAGGTCGGTGCTGCCCCTCATCGCCCTGCCGGGCACTTCTCCCCGTATAGGGACGGGGAGAAGGAGGCTGGCCGCAGCCTTGGCGCCCTCCTTGCCACGTCAGCGATTGGCGAAACCATCGATGACAGCGCCCCTCTCCCCGTCGCTATACGGGGAGAGGGTGCCGGCAGGCAGGTGAGGGGCGGCGCCGACGGCGCAAGGATCGGATTCAAATTTGAAGCGATTGTCTGGAACTGAAAGCAAGCGCCTTTCCCTTTGCAAGGCCATGCGCTAGTCAACGGGCAAACAGCGGCACGTAGCCCGGACGGGGAACGGACGAGAGCATGCCAAGCACAGCCGATGACGACACCTTGCTGCGGTTTCCGATCCTGATCGGCGATATCGGCGGCACCAATGCGCGCTTTTCGATCGTGCTCGACGCCAATTCCGAGGCCGGCGAGCCGACCATCGTCCAGACCGCCAATTACAACACCATCGACGAAGCGATCCAGGCGGCCGTGCTCGACCGCTCCTCGGTCCGGCCCAATTCGGCGGTGCTGGCGGTTGCCGGTCCGGTCGACGGCGACGAGATCGAGCTCACCAACTGTCCCTGGGTCGTCAAGCCGAGGCAGATGTTCGCCAATCTGGGCTTGAGCGACATCGTCGTGCTCAACGATTTCGAGGCGCAGGCGCTGGCCGTCGTCGCGCTCGGCGAAGAGCATATGGAAAAGATCGGCGGCGGCACGCCCGAGCCCAATGCCGGCCGCGTGGTGCTGGGTCCGGGAACCGGTCTCGGCGTCGCCGGGCTGGTCCACGCGCTGCATCACTGGATTCCCGTACCCGGCGAAGGCGGCCATATGGACATCGGGCCGCGCACGCCGCGCGATTTCGAGGTCTTCCCGCATATAGAGAAGCTCGAGGGCCGCATTTCGGGCGAGCAGATCCTGTGCGGACGCGGCCTCGTCAACGTCTACCGCGCCGTGGCCAAGGCCGACGGCAAGCCATCGCCCTTCACCACGCCGGCCGAGGTCACCGCCGCGGCGCTGGCCAAGACCGATCCGGTGGCGCAGGAAGCGCTGGAGACCTTCGTTACCTGTCTCGGCCGTACCGCTGGCGACCTTGCCTTGGTGTTCATGAGCCGTGGTGGGGTGTTCCTCACCGGCGGCATCGCGCAAAAGATCGTGCCGGCGCTGAAGGAGGGCAATTTCCGCGCCGCCTTCGAGGACAAGGCGCCGCACAGCGCGCTGATGCGCACCATGCCGGTCTATGTCATCACCCATCCGCTGGCCGCCCTTCTCGGCCTCGCCGCCTATGCCAGGAACCCCTCGCTGTTCGGCGTCCAAACCTCGGGCCGGCGCTGGCAGGCCTAGCTCCTCGACGGGATGTGCCTATTGCCGCGTGGGCGCGCTTGAGCCGCCCGCGACGAAGTTAATCAGCCGCGGGCATAGGCAAGCCGGCCTCATGGCGCTAAGAGGAGTGCCGAATTGCAGCCCGGTCCCAGGCGGAAAACCCACGAAGCTCCCGATTTGACACTTCAAGCTCCAAACAAGCAGAAAGCCAGCATTGGCGAGGTCAACGCCGTGCTGCGCCGCATCCTCTCCGAAAATGGCCGCGATCATCGCTGGTCCTATGTCGTCGCCGTCACCTGCTTGCTGATTGTTTCCGGCACCACTGCCTTCACGGCGTGGATCATGGCCCCGATGATCAACCAGATATTCTACGAACGGCGCGGCGACATGATCGTCTGGATCTGCGCCGGTTTCATGGGAGCTTCCCTGCTGCGCGGCTTCGCCGGTTACGGCCAGGCCGTGGCGTTGGCCAAGATCGGCAACAATCTGGTCGCGCGCTACCAGAAGCGCAGCTTCGACCATCTGATGAAGCTCGGCGTCAACTTCTTCAACGATACGCGTTCCGGTCGGCTGGCGGCACAGGTCAACGAGAATGTCGGCGGCGTCCGCGATCTACTGTCGCTGACACTGACCTCCATCAGCCGCGATGCGGTCACGCTGGTCGCTCTCGTCGGCGTCATGATCTACCAGGATCCGGTGTTGTCGCTCAGCTCGCTGCTGATCGGCCCGCCGCTGATCTGGGCCGTCGTCTACATCACCCGCCGATTGCGGCGTATCAACCGGGAATCCGTGCTGATCAATTCGCGGCTGAACGGTTCCGTGCAGGAGGCCACGCAAGGCATCGCCATCGTCAAGGCCTTCACCCTGGAGCAGGAGCTGGCGCGCCGCATAGGCATCATGGCGGATACGGCCGAACAGCGTAACAACAAGATCGCCCGCGTCTCGGAGCGGCTGTCGCCGATTTCAGAGATTCTGGGCGGTCTCGCTATTACCGCCGTGCTTGCCTATTCCGGCTACCGGGCGCTGGTGCTTGGGCAACCACCGGGCGCGGTGTTTTCCTTCATCACCGCGCTGATCATGGCCTACGACCCGGCAAGACGCCTGGCGCGCACACAGGTGGGCATGGAACGTGCGCTGGTCAACGCGCGCATGATCTACGAGTTGCTCGACCTGGAACCGAAACAGGGCGACGCGCCCGATGCGGTCGAGGCCAGGATCACCACAGGCGAGGTGCGCTTCGAAAATGTGACGTTCGGCTACAACGCCGACATGCCGGTGCTGAGGGACCTGAGCTTTACCGCCGCCGCCGGCAAGGTGACGGCGATCGTGGGTGCGTCGGGCGCCGGCAAATCGACGCTGGTGGCGCTCTTGCAGCGCTTCTACGACGTCGACCAGGGCGGTATCGTGGTCGATGGCCTGGACATCTCGAAGGTGACCAAGCATTCGCTGCGGCAGTCGATCGCCTATGTAGCGCAGGCGCCCTATCTGTTCGAGGGCACGATCCGCGACAACATCCGCTACGGCCGCCTGTCGGCCACGGACGCCGAGATCGAGCAGGCGGCAAAACAGGCGGCAGCCGACGAGTTCATCCGCCAGCAGCCGCAAGGTTACGACACGCCGGTCGGCGAAGGTGGCTCGACCCTTTCCGGCGGCCAGCGCCAGCGCGTCTCGATCGCCCGCGCCATCGTGCGCCAGGCGCCGATCCTGCTGCTCGACGAGGCAACCTCGGCGCTTGACAACGAGGCCGAGGCGCGCGTCCAAGAGGCGCTGACGCATGTCATGGAAGGCCGCACGACGATCGTCATAGCGCATCGGCTGTCGACGGTGGTCAATGCCGACCACATCATCGTGCTGGAAGAGGGACGGCTGGTCGAGGAAGGCACGCATGCGACGCTGATGGCCGATCCGAACAGCATCTATGCCCGCTTCCACCGCATACAGGGCGTCAAGGGTCTGGGGCTTGTCGACGACAGCGCGCCGATCCAAACTTCGATTCAGGAATTAGAGACCCAGAACATCGCCGGGAGCACGGCATGAGCGAAACATCGGCAACATCAGGCGCGCCGGCAAGCGATATGGGCCTTGTGGTGGTCGGCGCGGCCGGCCGCATGGGCCAGACCTTGATCCGCGCCATCCACGCCATTCCGGGCGCCCGCGTCATCGGCGCGGTCGAGCGCGCGGATTCGCCCCATCTGGGCAAGGATGCGGGCGAACTGGCCGGCGTCGGCCGCATCGACGTGCCGATCGGCAGTGATCCGCTGCCGGTCTTCGCCAAGGCCGATGGCGTGCTCGATTTCACCACACCGGCCTCGACGGTTGCGTTCGCCGGCTACGCGGCGCAGGCGCGCATCGTCCATGTCATCGGCACGACCGGCTGTTCAGCCGACGACAATGCGAAAATCGCTGCGGCCGCGCGCCACGCGACCATCGTCAAGTCGGGCAATATGAGCCTCGGCGTCAACCTGCTGGCGGTGCTGGTCGAACAGGCGGCGCGCGCGCTCGACGCCGATGATTTCGACATCGAGATCCTCGAAATGCACCACAGGCACAAGGTCGACGCGCCTTCGGGCACGGCGCTTCTGCTCGGCGAGGCCGCAGCCGCCGGGCGCGGCATCGCGCTTGCCGGCAATGATGTGCGTTCACGCGACGGCCATACGGGTGTGCGAAAAACCGGCTCGATCGGCTTTGCCACGCTGCGCGGCGGTTCGGTGGTCGGTGACCACAGCGTGATCCTGGCCGGCACCGGCGAGCGCATCACGCTGTCCCACCATGCCGAGGACCGCGCCATCTTCGCCCGCGGCGCGGTCAAGGCCGCACTGTGGGCGCGGGGGAAAAAACCGGGCCTTTACTCAATGCGGGACGTGCTTGGGCTTGCCTGAAACGACCCTGAACCATCTTCGTCTTACGCAAGTCCTGCGGGAAAGCCGCTACGCACCTTTCCTGGAATTGCCCAGACCCCAGAGGAGCAAAAATGTCGAGAACCCTCGTGCTCGTGCGCCACGGCCAGAGCGAATGGAACCTGAAAAACCTGTTCACCGGCTGGCGTGACGTCGACCTGACCGAGCAGGGCCATGCCGAGGCCAAGGCCGCCGGCCAAAAACTCAAGGCGCGCGGCCTGAAATTCGACATCGCCTTCACCTCCGCGCTGGTCCGGGCGCAGAAGACGTGCCAGCACATTCTCGACGCGGTCGGCCAGAGCGACCTGCAGACCATCCGCGACCAAGCGCTGAACGAACGTGACTATGGCGACCTCTCCGGCCTCAACAAGGACGACGCGCGCCAGAAATGGGGCGAGGAGCAGGTGCATGTCTGGCGCCGCTCCTACGATGTGCCGCCGCCCGGCGGCGAAAGCCTGAAGGACACCGGAGCCCGCGTCTGGCCCTATTACCTGCACGATCTGCAGCCGCATGTGCTGCGCGGCGGCACGGTGCTGGTCGCCGCCCACGGCAATTCGCTGCGCGCGCTGATCATGGCGCTGGACGGCAAGTCGGGCGAGGAGATCGTCAAGCTGGAGCTCGGCACAGGTGTGCCGGTCATCTACACGCTCAACGCCGATTCGACGGTGGCGTCCAAGGAAGTGCTGGAAGGCTGAGAGCGTTCCTCTCCCCGTCACTATACGGGGAGAGGATGCCGGCAGGCAGGTGAGGGGCGGCGCCGACGCGCGAAACTGAGCCGGCGAGCATCAGCCCTCGAAAAAAGCGCGTTGACAGCAATCGCTTGCCCGCTTATTGAGCCCGCACCAGCCCAGATGGCGGAATTGGTAGACGCGCACGGTTCAGGTCCGTGTTCCGCAAGGAGTGGAGGTTCGAGTCCTCTTCTGGGCACCAAATTCCCGTTTCGAACCAAATGTTCGGTTCAGAAATTTTGAGAAAAGCCCGGTTCGCCCGGGCTTTTTTCTTGCGCGATGACCTCGCCTCCTGGCCAGTCCCGAACAAACCGCTTCAAACCGCGCGCCCGCTTCGCTACGTTCGCAACCATGTCTCAATCCAGCACCGCGATCTTCGGCGCCCGCCGTGACCAGGCCTTCCCAACGCTGGCCGAGGCGGACATCGATCGCATGCGTCGGTTCGGCGAGGCCAGCGCCTATGCCCCCGGCGAGCACATTTTCGAGGCCGGCAATGTGTCCCCGGGGCTGATCGTCATCCTGTCGGGCAAGGTTGACATCACCCAGGACGGCAAGCTCGGCAGACGCGAAACGATCGTCACCCATGGCCCTGGCAGCTTCGTCGGCGAGCTGGCGCAGCTTTCGGCCCGCCCCTCGCTGGTCAATGCCGAGGCCGCCGAGCCGGTCGAGGCGTTCGTCATTCCCTCGCAGAGGCTGCGCGACCTGATGGTGCAGGAGGCCAATCTCGGCGAGCGTATCATGCGGGCGCTGATCCTGCGCCGCGTCGGGCTGCTCGAGAGCGGCACGATCGGTCCCATCATCGTCGGGCCGGCCGACAATGGCGATGTCCTGCGCCTGCAGGGGTTTCTCGCCCGCAGCGGTCAGCCTCACCGCGTGCTCGATTCCAAAACCGATCCTTGCGCGAAGACCCTGTTCGAGCACTTCCATGTCGATCCGCACCACTTGCCGGTCGTGCTGTGCCCGAACGGCAGGCTGCTGCTCAATCCGGCGGAGAAGGACCTCGCCCGCTGCATTGGCCTGCTGCGGCCGGTTGACGCCAGCAAGGTCTATGACGTCGCCATCGTCGGCGCCGGCCCGGCCGGGCTGGCGGCGGCGGTCTACGCGGCCTCGGAAGGGCTGTCGACCATCGTGCTCGATTGCCGCGCCTTTGGCGGCCAGGCCGGCGCTTCCGCGCGCATCGAGAACTATCTCGGCTTCCCCACGGGCATCACCGGCATGGCGCTGATGGCGCGTGCCTACAACCAGGCGCAGAAATTCGGCGTCGAGATGGTCATCCCCGACGAGGTGAAGCTGCTCGGTGCCGCCACTGGCGGCGCGCGCTACCAGCTTGCGGTCGGCGACGGCGAGACGGTGCGCACGCGCTCGGTGGTGATCGCCAGCGGCGCGCGCTACCGCCGCCTCGATGTCGCCAACCTCGCCGAGTTCGAGGGCACGTGCGTGCATTATTGGGCCTCGCCCATCGAAGCACGGCTTTGCGGCGGCCAGGAGGTGGCGCTGGTCGGCGCCGGCAATTCGGCCGGCCAGGCGGCTGTCTACCTGGCCAGCCATGTCAGGAAGGTGGCGCTGCTGGCGCGTGGCGGCAGTCTCGAGGCCTCGATGTCGCGTTACCTCGTCGAGCGCATCAGGGCGCAGCCGAACATCGAGGTGTTGACCGGCGCCGAGGTCGAGGCGCTGGACGGCGAGGAAGGCAATCTCGCCACTGTCCGCTGGCGCGACCGCTCGAGCGGCGCGGTGACGACGCGCCCGATCCGCCATCTCTTCCTGTTCATCGGCGCCGATCCGAACACCGATTGGCTCGCTCAATCCGACGTGGCGCTGGATGCCAGGGGTTTCATCCGCACCGGATCGGACATAGCATCGGCGCATGGCGTGATGGAGACGAGCCGCAGCGGCGTGTTCGCCATCGGCGACGTGCGCTCCGGGTCGGTCAAACGCGTCGCAGCTGCCGTCGGCGAAGGCGCCCAGGTGGTGGCGGCATTGCATGCATTTCTCGCGCGGGAAGGCAGCTATGCCGACGCGCCTCAACCTATGGGAAGAGTGTGATGGCTGACGAGTGCAGACACGCGGCTGATGTCAAGGACGTGACGCCGAGCGCGCTTGGCTGCGAGGAATGCCTGAAGAGCGGCTCGTGGTGGGTGCATCTGCGGCTCTGCCGCACCTGCGGCCATGTCGGTTGCTGCGACGACTCGCCCAACCGCCACGCCACCAAGCATTTTCATGCCACCAGCCATCCCGTCATAGAGGGCTATGACCCGCCGGAAGGCTGGGGCTGGTGCTATGTCGACGAGATCTTTCTCGACCTCGGCGACCGTACCACGCCCCAGAACGGTCCGATCCCGCGCTTTTACTGAGCGCCCGGAGAGCTGGGAAAAAGCCGGTTCGGCCCGATTTACCGCACCGACCCGGTAACCGTTCGGTCGACGTCGGGAACCGACTTGCGATCGTTGCCGGCAAGCGCGGCGATGAGCAGCAGGCTGGCCACAACGGGGACAAACAGCACGGCAATACGGGCCTGCACGTGAAGAATGGCGCGCCATTCGCTGCGCTTGTCGGGGCTGTTGCTCATCATACTCACTTTGCCATGGACCCCCCGGAGGTCACATAGCGGCGAACGGTTAAGCAACTCCTTCCGGAAGCGTTAACGGGGGCCGCTCAAGCCTGAGATCAGCCGAGCCCGATCCGCCTGGCGCCTTGCCGGAACAGCGCCTCGGCGTCGGGCTCGAAGCGGAACGTGCCGATGAAGTCGTCGGCGCGGTAGTCCGGCAACGTCTTGCGGATGGCGGCGGCGAAGCCGCGTGCCTCGTCGAGCCGGCCGGCAAGCGCCAGGCAGTGCGCGGCGATCGCCAGGATGATGGTATGGGCATTGGGCCGCGCCGCCGCCTTCAGCGCCCATTCGGCCGCCTCCTCGAACTGGCCGAGCCGGACATGCGACATGGCGCGTGACCCCAGCATGCCGAACAGCAACGGGTCGAAGGGGCTGAGATGCCGCGAATGATCCGACGAGCTTATCGCCGCCCGCGGGTCGCCCGATTGCGAGTGGACGAAGGACAGCGCGTAATGGCCGAGCGCGAAATTCGGGCTGAGATCCACGGCCCGCCCCAATTCGGAGAGCGACCCGTCCTGTTCGCCGCGCAGCCACAGCGCCCGCCCCATCGCCCAGTGCGCGGCCGGATTGTGGTCGTCGACCAGCAGGCTCTGGCCGGCGCTCTCGAAGGCCAGCGCGCTTTCGCGGTCGCGGTCGCCCCAGCGCTGGAAGGCGTTCTGCCAGTGGGTGAAAGACAGGCCGGCATAGGCGCGGGCGAAGGTCGGATCGAGCTGCAAGGCCGTGGCAAAGAAATGCCGCGCCGTTTCGTTCTCGGCCTGGGTGAAGCGGTACATGTGCCAGAGGCCGCGGTGATAGGCCTCCCACGCATTGAGCGAGTTGGGCGCCTTCAGCAGGGCGCGGTTGCGCTCGACCGTTTCGATCTCGGCCGAGATCGACGACACGATGCTGTCGCTGATATCGTCGAGCACGGCGAAGGTGTCGTCCGGCCGGCGCTCGAAGGTCTCGGCCCAGACGATCCTTGCCGTGCGCACCTCGATGAGTTCGACGCTGACGATAAGACGGCCAGCGGGGCTGCGCACCGTGCCGGCGGCGACATAGTCGACCTTCAGCCGGCGGCCTGCCTCCTCGGGCGCGATACCCCTGTCGGCCAGCGCGAACACCGATCCGCGCGCGATGACGAAGAAATCCCGCAGCTTGGCGAGACGGGTGATGATGTCGTGGGTGAGGCCGTCGGCCAGCCCACCGCGCAGGCCGGATTCCTCGACGAACGGCATCACTGCCAGCGATGCATGGCTCGGCTCGACCGGGCCAGTGTCGCCGGGGGACGCCAGTTGCGCCGCCGTGGACCGGCAGGCCGGCTGTACCCGCGGCCAGGCAGCCGGCTGCTCGTCACGGATCATCCGCCAGGCTGACCGGAGCGGCGCGAAATCCAGGTCTTCCGATTCGAACAACCGTGCCGCCGCCGCCAGGTGCTTTTCGGCCGCGGCGATCTCGCCGCGCCTGGCGAGGCTCGCCAGCAGCCTCGCATGCGCGCGCCCGTCGAAAGGCGCGAGTTCCACCCATCTGTCGAGATGCGCGATCGCCTCGTCGCAGTCCGCTGGCAGGCTCGCCACGAGCTGTTCCAGCACCGCCGCGTGGGCGGACCGGAAGCGGCGGCGCTGGCCGATCAGCCAGCTGTTGAAGTGCGGGCTGCGTTCGAGCTCCAGCCCGTCGAGGAAATCGCCCGCGAAGAGTTTTGCCAGCGCTCGCAACCGCTCCGCATCCAGCGCGTCGATCCCCTGCGTGGCGGCATGGCCGATCTCCAGTACATCGACGAGGCAGCCGCTGAGATCGAGCGCGACAGTATCGTCTTGCGAGCGGACACGGCGCCGGTCCGGCGTGTCGAGAGCGCCGCGCAACTTGCTGAGGCACCAGCGCAACTCGCCGCGCGGATCGTTGGGCACATCCCACAGAAGCTCGCACAGGCGGCCGCGCCCTACCGGATGTGGCGCCAGCACCAGATAGGCAAGCAGCGCCCGCAGCTTGCGCGACGCCGGCAGTGCCATCGGCACGCCGTTATGCGTGATCGTCAGCGGTCCGAGCAGCCGCACCAACAGGCACGGCATGCCACCGTCCTGTCTCGATGGTGCGGATTCCACGTCCGTTTCCACGCCTGCTCCCACGCTGGCCTGTCGGCCCTTGCTCTATCACCAAACACGACATGGCGCATCCGGCGGCGAATTTCGCGCCAGCCGCGCTCATTGCCGCATCGCCGGCACGTCAGTCCTAGCGCGGCAAGGTCTCGAAACCTCGCCGCCCAACGCGCCGGTTTGTAACCGGCCCGTGAAGATGAACACGATCGAGGAGATCAACGATGTTGAACAAACAGAAAATCAGGACCACTGCCGGGCGCGGTCGCCTGTTCGACAGCATTCTCGACACGGTCGGCGACACGCCGGCGGTGCGCATCAACAATCTCGCGCCGGCCCATGCGACCATCTATGTCAAGGCCGAGTTCTTCAACCCCGCGGCCTCGGTGAAAGACCGGCTGGCGCTCAACATCATCGAGGAGGGCGAACGCAGCGGCGCGCTGAAGCCGCGCCAGACCGTGGTCGAGGCGACCAGCGGCAACACCGGGATTGGCCTTGCCATGGTCTGTGCGCAAAAAAACTATCCGCTGGTCGTCACCATGGCCGACAGCTTTTCCGTCGAGCGCCGCAAGCTGATGCGCATGCTCGGCGCCAAGGTGGTGCTGACGCCCCGCGCCGAAAAGGGTTTTGGCATGTACAAGAAGGCGGTCGAGCTGGCCGAGGCCAATGGCTGGTTCCTTGCCCGCCAGTTCGAGACGGCCGCCAATGCCGCCATCCACGAGGCGACGACCGCACGCGAAATCGTCAACGATTTCGCCGGCTCGCGGCTCGACTGTTTCGTCACCGGCTATGGCACCGGCGGCACCGTCGTCGGCGTGGCGCGCGTCTTGCGCCGCGAACGGCCCGATACACGCATCGTGCTCTCCGAGCCGGCCAACGCGCAACTGATCGGCAGCGGCAAGGCGCAGCCGCGCGGTGCCGATGGCGCTCCCGCCGCCAGCCATCCGGCCTTCGAGCCGCATCCCGTCCAGGGCTGGACGCCGGACTTCATCCCCAATGTCCTGCAGGAAGCGATCGACGCCAGCCTCTATGACGAGGTCATGCCGATCGCCGGACCGGAGGGCATCAAATGGGCGCGGGCGCTGGCCCAGAAGGAAGGCATCTTTACCGGCATTTCCGGCGGCGCCACCTTCGCCGTTGCGCGGCAGGTCGCGGAGAAGGCGCCGGTCGGGTCGGTGATCCTGTGCATGCTGCCCGACACTGGCGAGCGTTACATGTCGACACCATTGTTTGACGGCATCGAGGCCGAAATGGACGCCGGTGAGATGGCGCTGTCGCGCTCGACGCCCGGCTGCCAGTTCCCGGCGGCTTGACGGGGGGGTGTCATGGACGTCGCGCACGAACAACTCGACATGGTGGCCGAGGAAACGCTCGACCCCGCCGACTGGGCCGATGTCCAGGCCCTGTCGCATCGGGTCGTCGATGATGTCGTCGACTATCTGCGCGAGCTGCGCGACCGCCCCGTATGGCGGGAGATGCCCGGCCAGGTGCGGGACTTTTTCACCGCCCCGTTGCCGCGCTCGCCGGCACCGCTTGCCGCTGTCTACGAGGATGTCTCCCGCACCGTGATGTCCTACCCCATGGGCAACATCCACCCGCGCTTCTGGTCCTGGTACATGGGATCGAGCAACTTCACCGGCGCGCTCGGTGATTTCCTGGCGGCGATCCAGGGCTCCAATCTCGGCGGCGGCAACCATGCCGCCGGGCTGATGGACAGCCAGGTGGTGAACTGGTGCAAGGAGATGCTCGGCTTTCCGGCATCGGCCTCCGGCACGCTGGTCAGTGGCGGCTCGATGGCCAACATCATCGGCCTGACGGTGGCGCGCAACACCAAGGCGGGCATCGACGTGCGTGAGCACGGCGTCGCCGCGATCGAAAAACCGCTGCGCTTCTACGGCTCGGACCAGATCCATTCCTGCCACCGCAAGGCCATGGAAGCGCTCGGCTTGGGCAACCGGGCGCTGCGCCGGATTGCGACCGATGCCGGGCTGCGCATCGACATATCGGCCCTGCGCAGCGCGATATCGGAGGACCGGGCAGCCGGGTTCACGCCGGCCTGCGTCATCGGCAATGCCGGCACGGTCAACACCGGGGCGATCGACGACCTCAAGGCGCTGGCCAAACTCGCGCATGAGGAAGGCCTGTGGTTCCATGTCGACGGTTGCATCGGCGCGCTGATCGCCATCGCGCCTGACAACAAGCATCGCGTCGCTGGCGTCGAATGGGCCGATTCGATCGCGCTCGATCCGCACAAATGGCTGCATGCGCCCTTCGAGGTCGGCTGTGCGCTGGTCAGGGATGCCGCCGCGCACCGCCGGACCTTCGCGGTGACGCCCGAATATCTGGAATCGACGCCGCGCGGCCTGGCCTCCGGCGAGTGGCTGCACGACTATGGCCTGCAGACCTCGCGCGGCTTTCGCGCCCTGAAAGTGTGGATGGCGTTGAAAGAGCATGGCGTCGAAAAATTCGGCCGCCTGATCGACCAGAACATCGCGCAGGTCTCCTATCTGGCCGGGTTGATCGAAGCCGAGCCGTCGCTGGAGCTGGCGGCGGCGCCGACCATCAACATCGTCTGCTTCCGCTACCAGCCCGGTTTGGCGGGCGAAGCGCTCAAGGCGCTCAACATCGAGATCATGCTGCGGCTGCAGGAGCAAGGCATCGCGGCACTCTCCGACACCACCGTGCATGGTGGGCACTGGCTGCGCGTGGCGATCACCAACCATCGCACCCGACGTGACGATCTCGATCTGCTGGTGCGTGAAGTGGTGAGGCTCGGGCGTGAGATCACTACGCAGGGCCCGGTGTCTTCCTAGTTCCGGGCGGCCGTGCGAACCTGCGCGCGATGATTCGGGGAGGTCGGCGGTGACGCTGTTTCGCATGGTTGCGCTGGCGGCACTGGTCCTGGCCAATTCGGCCGAGGCCGCCGACATGGCCTTCTTCATCAAGAACCTGCGCAAGGAAGGGGTCGCGGTCGAGCTGTTCAGCCGCGACCGCGAGACCGTCTGGCCGGGCAACGACAAGGTGTTTCTCGTCGATCCGGGCTCGCAGAAATCAGTGCCGATCTCCTGCAATCAGGGCGAACGCATCTGCTATGGCGCCTGGGTCGAGGGCAATGACAAGATTTCCGCCGGCGTCGGGCCGGACAACGACCAGCCTTGCGATACCTGCTGCTTCATTTGCGTGGAACACACGACAGAGACGATCGACCTGGTGCCGTGATCAGGGATCTCGTGCAGGCGGTTATTCCGACGCGTCAGTCTGGAAGGCCGGCCTTGTGGAAGCCCTCGATGAAATGCGCGCGCGTCGCGTCGTCGCGGAAGGGCTCGGTCCAGACCCAATGGCTGGTGGTGAAATGCGGGTTGCCGACGAGGAACAGCTCGACCTCGGCGCGCGCCTCGTCGAGCCGGCCAAGTTGCGCAAGGCTCGCCGCCAGGAAGCGGCGTGAACTGGTGCGGTAGGTCTCGTCCCGGCGCAGCGTCTCGATGGCTGCTTCATAGTCACGCGCCGCATATTGCGCCTGGCCGAGCGTCAGATAGTACCAGCTCGCCGGAAACGGGTTCAACCGGAACGCCTTGCGAATGTGCTCAAGGCCTTGCTCGACCCGCCCGGCGAGCGTCGTTATATCGGACAATGTCGCCCAGGCGTCGGCCTCGTTGGGGTCGAGTTCGAAGGTCCTGGCGAATTCGGCATCCGCCTCGGTGAAATCATGCTCATAGGCAAGCAGATTGCCGAGCACCCAGTAGCAGCCGGCATCGTTGGGATCGATCGCGACCGCCTTGCGCGCCAGATCCAGGGCAATGCGGCGGTTGGGGTCGACCGGAGCGCCCCAATGCACCCATCCCATCCAGTGGTTCATGGCGAGCCAGCGATAGGCCTCGGCGTAGCCGGGATCGAGCGCCAGCGCACGCGTCAGCATCAGATGCGCTTCCCGCGCCGTCTGCGGCGAATCGTCGATCAGCTTGCGCGCCCGCACGCACAGATCGTAGGCGTCGAGATTGGTGGGCCGGTTGCGTGGCGGCGGCGCGCGCAGCCGGCCGAGCAGCGCTTCCACGATCTTGGCGGTCACCTCGTCCTGGACGGCAAAGATATCGTCCAGGCCGCGGTCGAAGCGCTCCGCCCACAGATGATCGCCGCTCGCCGCGTCGACCAGCTGCGCGTTGATGCGCACGCGCCCCGCATCGCGCCGCGCGCTGCCCTCCAACAGATAGCGGACGCCAAGCTCCCTGGCGATCTCGCGCACGTCCATCGCCTTTCCCTTGTAGGCAAAGGTTGAATTGCGCGCGATGACGAACAGGCCGGAGATCCTCGACAGGTCGGTGATCAGGTCTTCGGTCAAGCCGTCGCAGAAGGCGTCCTGCCCGGCATCGTTGCTGAAATTGACGAAGGGCAGCACCGCTATCGATGGCTTGTCAGGCAGCGGCAACGGCTTTCGCTTCGTGCCATTGAGGTGTTCGACGGCCGCCGTGAAACGATAGCCGACGCGTGGAACGGTGGCGATCCATTCGCCGCTCCCTTCACCCGCAATGCCGGGCGGGCCAAGCAGCTTGCGCAGCTGCGCGATCTGGACGGTGAGGTTGCCTTCCTCGACGGCCGTGCCGGGCCATGCCGCGTCCATCAGTTCGGCCTTCTCAAGGATTTCGCCGGATCTTGCGACCAGCGCCGCGAGCAGCTTCAGCCCGCGGTAGCCGATGGCCACGGGGACATCGTTCCGGAGCAGCGTTCCCGCACCGGCATCGAGCACGAACGGGCCAAAGGCAAAGCGCTCTCCCTGCATCGGCGCATCTATAGAGCAATTCGAGGCAAAACGCGAAGCGGAGAAGCGTGTAGCGCATTGCCAGGGAATTGCGTGAAAACAAAGCGTTAGACGCCGGTTTGGAACTTTTGAGAACTATTTGGGAGGGTTTAATTACGGCAGCGTTCGTATCCGGCAGAATTCAACCTCTTTCAGCTCGAGGGCCATCAAGTCCGGCCCCACGGAGGTTGTCATGAACCATATCCTTGCTTCGGTCCCGCAGGCACTGCGGCCGGGAATGCCCGCAAGTTCCACGCACGCGCCGCGTCGGCGCTACAGCCTGGCGAGCTTGCGAAACGCCATCGCTGCCTGGCGCGAGCAGGCACATTTTCGCTGGCAGCTGAAGCAGATGGCGCAAGCCAATCCGCATCTGATCGACGACATCGGCTTGACGACACGGCAGGTCGAGGAAGAGATCGCCAAGCTGCCCTTCTGGCAGCGATAAGGCGACCAAGCTGCCCTTTTGGCAGCGATAAGGCGAAATGCCGCGATGATTTGGCAGGGATTGCCGGCATCATCCCTTTAGCGCCGGCCCGCGTCATGCCATGATCCCCCCATCGGCCGTGGGGGCCGATTCAACATCGGGGGTTTCCATGTCTTTCACATCCGCGCGCCGGCTTGCCGCCGCGTTTTCGCTTGCCGTCCTGTTTGTCCCAGCCGCCCATGCCGGCGACGTCACCTTCGCCGTCAAGAACAGCCACCCCAATGCCATGCGCCTCGAGCTCTACAGCCAGGACCGCGACTATGTCTGGCCGGGCGATGGCAAGGATTTCTATCTCGACGACGGCGAGACCAAGCAGCTGCCGATTTCCTGCAACGAAGGCGAATCGATCTGCTATGGCGCCTGGGTCGACGGCGACGAAGGCACCTATTGGGGCGTCGGCCCCGGCAACAAGGAAAAATGCGAGGATTGCTGCTATACCTGCAGCGGCGGCGAGACCGAGGAGATCGATCTGGTCCCCTGACCGCTTTGCCAGCTTGACGGTTTTCCTGCTGGGAGCCATAGCCTGTCCAAATACCCAAGGCACGCCGCGTATTCAGGCGCGGCGTGCTCCAGGCAAACAGGGAGCACGCCAGTGGCCGGCACGGTCGAAAGCGACAAGATCGACGTCGGATTTTCCGGCAAGCGCTGCATCCATTCGCGCAATTGCGTGCTGGGCGACCCGCATGTCTTCGTGCCCAATGCGCCGGGCCAATGGATCCATCCCGAGGCGGCCAGCGTCGAAAAGATCGTCGCGCTGGCCGAGAACTGCCCCTCGGGCGCCATCACCTATGTGCGCAAGGATGGCGGGCCGCAGGAAAAGCCACCAGTGGTCAACACCGTGCGGCTACGAGAAAATGGTCCGCTGGCGGTGCATGCCGAGATCGTGCTTGGTGACGAGACTTTTTATCGCGCCACGCTCTGCCGCTGCGGCGCCTCGCAGAACAAGCCGTTCTGCGACAACAGCCACATCAAGGCGGGCTTTGCCGCCACCGGCGAACCGGCGCTGAAGGACACGCCCGCGCTGGAGACCCGTGACGGGCCGCTGAAGGCGACGCCGACCCCCAACGGTCCGCTCAAGCTCGAAGGCAATGTCGAGATCGTCACCGGCACCGGTCACACGGTCGACCGCACCACCAAGGTCTTCCTTTGCCGCTGCGGCCATTCCGCGAATAAGCCGTTCTGCGATGGCAGTCATAAGAAGGTGGGGTTTGTGGGATAGGTGAGTAGCCAATCTCCCCCCTCGTGGGGGAGATGTCCGGCAGGACAGAGGGGGGCGCCGTAGAGCGCTGCCTCCAACACGCAGCGAATAGTGCAACGCCTCATACGCCTTTGCCTCCAAGACATCGCGCAAACGCCAGATCGATGCGCAAGGTCATGACACCAGCTGAATTGAAGCTGTGGAACGAGCTTCGCGCACTGTTTGATGGGGCTTGGCTTCCGCCGGCAATTTCCAATCGCCGGCTACATTGTCGACTTTGCTTGTCCGGAGAAGAAACTTGTCGTCGAAGTCGATGGCTCCCAGCATGCGGACCCAATCACCGGCGACCAAGCCAGGACATTGCGCCTGGAGCAAGACGGCTGAATCGTTCTGCGCTTCTGGAACGACGACGTCATTCGCGACATCGATAATGTGTGCCAGCATATTGTTATGGCGGCCGGGCTCGGCTGATGCTGCCATAACCGCGGCAAGGTCGGCGGGACAGCGCCCCCCTCTGTCCTGCCGGACATCTCCCCCACGAGGGGGGAGATCGCTTGTGGCCCATCTCTCCCGGCTTTATCCGCAAGCCCGTATCCGCTAAGGGCAGGCAACCAAACAATCTGCCCGGACCCCGCCCCAAAATGACCAAGCCAAAACCTCTCTTCCTCGGCATCGACACCGGCGGCACCTACACCGATGCCGTGCTGTGGTCCGAGACCGAAGGTCCCCAGCAGGGAGCGAACAAGGGCAAGGTGCTGGCCAAGGCCAAGGCGCTGACCACGCGGCATGATCTGGCCGTCGGCATTTCTGGCGCCGTCGATGCGGTGCTGGAGAAAGCGGGCACCGATCCGGCTGACATCAAGCTGGTCTCGATGTCGACGACGCTCGCCACCAACGCACTGGTCGAGGGTCAGGGCGGCCGGGTGGCACTGGTCATGATCGGCTTTTCCGAGGCCGATCTTGCCCGCGATGGCTTGAAGACCGCACTTGGCACCGACCCGGTGGTGTTTTGTCCGGGCGGCCATGATGTGCATGGCAATGCGGCAAAGCTCGACCTGTCCGGGCTGGAGGCGATGCTGCCGGAACTCGGCGCCTCGGTGTCCGGCTTTGCCGTCTGCGCCTATTTCGCCACCCGCAATCCCGCGCATGAGATCGCGGCCCGCGAGCTGATCCGCGACAGGACCGGCCTGCCGGTCACGGCCAGCCATGAATTGTCGGCCAAGCTCGGCGGTCCGCGCCGGGCGCTCACCACGCTGCTCAACGCCAGGCTGATCTCGATGATCGACCGGCTGGTGGCGGCGACCGAGGGCTTTCTCGCGGCGCGCGACATCGCCGCGCCCCTGATGGTGGTGCGTGGCGATGGCGCGCTGGTTTCGGCGGCGTTTGCCCGCCAGCGGCCGATCGAGACGATCCTCTCGGGCCCCGCCGCCAGCCTCGTCGGCGCCCGCCACATGACCGGGCTCGACAATGCGGTGGTGTCCGACATTGGCGGTACCACCACCGACGTCGCCGTGCTCGATGGCGGCCGGCCGCGGCTCGATCCGGAAGGCGCCACCGTCGGTGGCTTCCGCACCATGGTCGAGGCGGTCGCCATGCGCACTTTCGGCCTCGGCGGCGATTCCGAGGTGACGCTGGAGGATGGCGCGCTCAACCCGAAAATCCTGCTCGGGCCGCGCCGCCTGGTGCCGCTGGCGCTGGCCGGCATGGCGCATGGCGAGGCGGTGACGGCGGAGCTCGAACGCCAGCTGCGCGCCCCCAACACCGGCCGCATGGATGGCCGCTTCGCGGTCCGCACCGGCGTGCCGGACCGGCTCGCGGCGGGGCTGACCGCGCCGGAGGCGAAGCTCTACGAGGCGATCGGCGCGACGCCGCTTGCCCTCGACAGGCTGCTGACCTCGAACGCCCAGAATGCCACCCTGAACCGGCTGGTCTCGCGCGGGCTGGTGCATATCTCGGGCTTTACGCCGTCGGATGCCGCGCATGTGCTCGGCAAGCAGGCGAACTGGGATGCCGCCGCCGCCCGCCTTGGCGCCGAACTGTTCGCCCGCAGGCGCGATGGCCGTGGCCAGCCGATCGCGGCCTCGCCGGAAGCGATTTCGGAGCGGGTGCTGGTGACGCTGACGCGCTGGTCGGCCGAATACATCCTGGAAACCGCCTTTGCCGAGGACGGGCTCGATGGTGCGGCCACGGTGGCGCACGCGCTGGTGCAGCGCGCCGTCGATGCGCATCCAGGCATCGCTCGCCTCAGCGTCGCGCTCGACCGTCCCGTCATTGGGCTGGGCGCTTCGGCCCCTCTGCATTACGCCGGTCTGGCGCCCTTGGTCGGCAATGACTGCGTGGTGCCCCGGGATACCGATGTCGCCAACGCGCTCGGCGCCGTCGTCGGCCAGGTCAGGGTTTCGGCCGAGGCCCGCGTCAGCCAGCCCAAGGAAGGCCTGTTCCGGCTTGCCTCGGGCGAAACGGTGCGCGACTTTCTCGACGAAGCGGCGGCGATCGCGGCCGCCGAGGCCGACGTGCGGGCGATTGTCGCCCAACGCGCCCGCGATGCCGGCACCGACAGCGCCGAGATCGAGGTCGCGACGGAGTTCCGTGTCTCGACCGTCGAAGCGCAGCGCATGTTCATCGAAGCGCATGTGGTGGCGGTGGCCTCGGGCAGGCCAAGGATCGCGGTTTAGATTCAGGTGAGGCCGGCCTGCAAATGGCGGCGTCCTGTGCTTCCGGTGCTCACGTCCCTTAAGTACGCTCCGCTCCGGTTCTCGGACGCCACCATTTTCGACTCGGCCTGACCTGAATCCTGCGCCTTCGTCATCCTAGGGCGGAGCGGGAGCGAAGCGACGTTGCGGAGACCCTAGGATCCATTCCGTGACGTTGGAGGTAGAGCGAACGGTTCAGAATGGCGCACGCAAACAGATGAAGAACACTCCGCACGGATGTGTCTTCAAAGAAGGCCTAAAATGCCCCACCTTCACCCTAAGCTGAATTGACCCTGCACCCCTGACATGCCAAACGCCCCGCAAAGCCTTTCATCTGGAGTAGCCTGATGACCGATCGCATCGAGATCGCCGGATTGCGCATTGCCCGCGAGCTACATGACTTCGTCGTCGACGAAGCGTTGCCCGGCACTGGCATCGAAGCGGCACGCTTCTGGAACGGCTTGTCCTCCATCGTCCATGATCTGGCGCCCAGGAACCGGGCGCTGCTGGCGAAACGCGATGCCATGCAGGAGAAGCTCGACGGCTGGTACCGCGACAAGGGCGCGCCGATCGACATGGGCGCCTACAAGGCGTTCCTGAAGGAGATCGGCTATCTCGTTCCCGAAGGTCCGGCCTTCAGCGTCTCGACCGAAAATGTCGATCCGGAAATCGCCGTCGTCGCCGGGCCGCAGCTCGTCGTGCCGGTAATGAACGCGCGCTATGCGCTCAACGCCGCCAATGCGCGCTGGGGTTCGCTCTACGATGCGCTGTACGGCACCGACGCCATTCCCGAGACCGGCGGCGCGCAGAAGGGCAAGGCCTTCAACCCCGCGCGCGGCGCCAAGGTGATTGCCTGGGCAAAGGACTTCCTCGACCAGTCGGCACCGCTGACCACGGGCAAATGGGCAGGCGTCAACGGGCTCTCGATCGCCAATGGCGCGCTGAAGCTCGGCGAGGGCGCCGGCGCCACCACCCTTGCCGACCCGAAACAGTTCGCCGGCTATCGCGGCGATGCCGAGAATCCGGAAGCCGTGCTTCTGGTCAAGAACGGCCTCCATATCGAAATCCTGATCGACCGCGCCAACCAGATCGGCCGCACCGACCCGGCTGGAATCGCCGACGTCATCCTGGAATCGGCTTTGACCACCATCCAGGACTGCGAGGACTCGGTCGCCGCTGTCGACGCTGAGGACAAGGTCGTCGTCTACCGCAACTGGCTCGGCCTGATGAAGGGCGACCTCGCCGAAGAAATCAGCAAGGGCGGCAAGAGCTTTGTCCGCAAGCTCAACCCCGACCGCGCCTACACTGGACCCGCCGGCGGCCAACTCACCGTGCCTGGCCGCTCGTTGATGCTGGTGCGCAATGTCGGCCACCTCATGACCAATCCGTCGATTCTGGACCGTGACGGCAACGAGGTGCCGGAAGGCATCATGGACGCGGCGATGACGGCGCTGATCGCGCTGCACGATGTCGGGCCGAAGGGGCGGCGGATGAACTCCCGCGCCGGTTCGATGTATGTGGTGAAGCCGAAGATGCACGGACCGGAGGAAGTCGCCTTCGCGGTCGAGATCTTCGACCGCGTCGAGGCGCTGCTCGGCATGGCGAAGAACACCATCAAGATGGGAATCATGGACGAGGAGCGGCGCACCACCATCAACCTCAAGGAAGCGATCCGCGCGGCACGCGAGCGCGTGGTGTTCATCAACACCGGCTTCCTCGACCGCACCGGCGACGAGATCCACACCTCGATGGAAGCCGGCCCGATGATCCGCAAGGGCGACATGAAGCAGGCCGCCTGGATTTCCGCCTACGAGGCCTGGAATGTCGACACCGGTCTCGAATGCGGGCTGGCCGGTCATGCCCAGATCGGCAAGGGCATGTGGGCGATGCCCGATCTGATGGCGGCGATGCTGGTCGAGAAGATCGCCCACCCCAAGGCCGGCGCCAACACTGCCTGGGTGCCGTCGCCGACGGCCGCGACGCTGCACGCCACGCACTATCACAAGGTCGATGTCCACGCCGTCCAGGCGGCGCTGAAGAGCCGGCCGAAGGCGAAACTCGACGATATCCTGTCGGTGCCGGTGGCCGTGCGGCCGAACTGGACACCCGACGAGATCCAGCGCGAACTCGACAACAACGCGCAAGGCATTCTGGGCTATGTCGTGCGCTGGATCGACCAGGGCGTCGGCTGCTCGAAAGTGCCCGACATCAACGATGTCGGCCTGATGGAAGATCGCGCCACGCTGCGCATCTCCTCGCAGCACATCGCCAACTGGCTGCGCCACAAGGTCTGCTCGGAAATCCAGGTCAGGGATTCGTTGCAGCGCATGGCGGCCATCGTCGATCTGCAGAATGTCGGCGATCCGCTCTACCGGCCGATGGCGCCGGATTTCGACAGTTCGATCGCCTTCCAGGCCGCCTGCGACCTGGTGTTCAAGGGAACCAGCCAGCCGAATGGCTACACCGAGCCGGTGCTGCATAAGCGGCGGCTGGAGTTGAAGGCGAAACAGGGCTGAGCTGGCGCAAGCTTGGACCGGAACCGGCCCACGGACCCTCCTGAATGGGCTCAGTTCAGCCCAAGCGCATCGCGCAGCTTCGAAACGTTATCTGCCAGCCGTCACCGGCCCGGCCGGTGCCTCGAGGTCGCCTCGCGAGCGTAGAGCCGGCAATGTTGTGCCCAGTGCTGCGGTCTCTACGCCGCCTGCGCCACACGCTCCGCGCTCATGCGATAGGAAATCGCCTCGGCCAGATGGATGCGGCCGACGGTTTCGCTGGCGTCGAGGTCGGCCAGCGTGCGCGCCACTTTCAACACCCGGTGGTAGGCGCGGGCGGAAAAGGCGAGTTTTTCGCTGGCGTCCTTGAGCAGCGACAGGCCGGCGGCATCGGGCATGGCGATCGCCTCGATGACAGCCGGCGCGCAATGCGCGTTGGTGGTGGCGCTGTTGACGCCGAGCCGTTCGAAGCGCTCGCGCTGGAGCGTGCGCGCGCGGCCGACGCGGAGTGCAACGTCAGCACTCTTCTCCGCCCTGTCGGGGCGGATCAGGTCGCTGGCCGAGACCGCCGGCACTTCAATACGAAGATCGATGCGGTCGAGCAGCGGTCCTGAGATGCGCGCTTGATAGTCGGTGCGGCAGCGTTCGCCGCGTACGCACCGATAACCCGGCTCGCCGGCCATGCCGCAGCGGCACGGGTTCATCGCCGCCACCAGCTGGATGCGTGCCGGATAGGTGACGCGGTGGTTGGCGCGCGCGATCATGCAGTCGCCGGTCTCAAGCGGCTGGCGCAGCGCATCGAGCGTCTGCGGCGTGAATTCGGGGAACTCGTCGAGGAACAGCACGCCGTGATGCGCTAGGGATACTTCGCCCGGCCGGGCGCGCATGCCGCCACCGACCATCGCCGCCATCGAGGCCGAGTGGTGCGGAGCGCGGAACGGTCGCCGGTCCGTCAGCTTGCCTTCGCCGAGCTCGCCGGCCACCGAGGCGATCATCGAGACCTCCAGGACTCCTTCGGCGCCAGCGGCGGCAGGATCGAAGGCAGCCGCTGCGCCAGCATCGATTTTCCAGAGCCGGGCGGACCGACCATCAGCAGGTTGTGGCCGCCGGCAGCCGCCACCTCCAGCGCCCGCTTGGCGGTCTCCTGGCCCTTGATGTCGGCGAGGTCGGGCAGGTCGCGCGGCGCGGCGCGGATGCCGGCCTCGGGCCGCGACAGCACCTGCGTGCCGCGGAAATGGTTGGCGATGGCAATCAGGCTGCGCGGCGCCAATATGTCGAAATCAGCGCCCGCCCAAGCAGCTTCCGGTCCGCAGGCGAACGGGCAGATCAGGCCCTTGCCCTCGGCATTGGCGCCGATCGCCGCCGGCAGCGCGCCGGCCACGGCGGTAATCGTGCCGTCGAGCGACAATTCGCCAAGCACGACATAGCCGGCCAGCATGTCGCCCGGAATGGCGCCAAGTGCTGCCATCAGGCCAAGCGCGATCGGCAGATCGTAGTGGCTGCCTTCCTTGGGCAGATCGGCCGGCGCCAAGTTAACGGTGACCTTCTTCGACGGCATCGACAGGCCCGACGCATGCAGCGCCGCCTGCACTCGCTCGCGGCTCTCGGCCACCGCCTTGTCGGGCAGTCCGACGATCTGGATGCCGACCTTGCCGGGCGCGATCATCACCTGCACGTCGACCGGCACGGCCTCGATGCCCTGGAAAGCGACCGTACGAACCCGCGCCACCATTCTTTGCCCCCGATGCCGTCTCTCCCCAGCCTTTGTGAGCCGGCCGCGAGCGACGTCAACGCGAGACAACCACAGATTTTAGCCCAAGGCAAGAACAATACAGGAACAAAGAGAGGCGTGCGCCTACCGTCGACGGGCTCGCAACAGCCTGCAAGGCGCCTCACCGAGCGCGTGACGATGCGAGCCGCGCAGGATGGAGGCGAATGTTCCGGGAAGATCACGACGGCTTCACCGCCAGAAAAGTGTTCCACCCTCGCTCCTTCCTGCCGACGCGGAAGCTGTGGCTGACAAGCTCCATGCCGGCGGCCTCGATGCGCGCCGCGAAGGCGTCCTTGCGCCAGTCGACCGTATGGTATCTGCCGCTCGTTTCGCCGCCGCCGTCGCGCATCGAGACGACAGAGGCACCACCGGGCCGCAACGCCCGCGCGATCTTCTCCAGAACCGGGTCGATCTGGTCGCGCGGCACATGGATCAGCACGGCAAGCGCCACCACCGCGTCATAGGGACCGCCAAGCTCGTCGGTGATCACATCGAGCAGATCGCCGGTCTTGCCGCGTGCTGCCTGCAGTTCGAGAAAGCGCCGCGTCGCGTCGGTCCGCCGGACCTTGACGCCGAGGCCCTCCAGGAAGTCCGCATCGCGGCCAGGTCCGGACCCGATCTCCAGGATTCGGCCGCCCGGCCCGGCGATCGCCGCGGCGCGCTTGAGCGCGGCCTGGTCGTTCGGGTGGGGAACATGTCCGACAATCTCGTCATAACGGACCGCGTAGTCCTCATACGACTCGACCGTCCGACGGCTCTGCGCCAGGGCTTTCGCGGGCACGGTCATCATTCTCTCTGTCTCCGTGCGCCAATCGTGTCTAGCGGATGCTGCCATAAGGCGCGTGGCCGTCGAGCAGGCCGATGTCGCGCTTGAAATGGTCGGACAGCGCGCGCTGATCGAGCAGGCGGCGCGACCGCGATCGGAAGGGAGCAACGAAGAGGTCCAGCATCGGATGACGGACTGTGAGGCGCCGCGTGGAAGTGTTCATGGCCATGTCCTTTCGGGTTCGGTCGATGGTTTGAGTGTGCGCTTGCCGGCTCTTGGCTTCCAATCGAACGTCGCTTATCATGCATCAACAGGATTGATGTGTGATGAGCTGGGACCTGCCGCCATTGGGCGCCATCAGGGTGTTTGAAGCCGCATCGCGGCTGGGCAGCTTTACCAAGGCGGCCGAAGAACTCGGCATGACCCAGTCGGCGGCGAGCTACCAGATCAAGGTGCTGGAGGAACGCGCCGGAACACCGCTTTTCATAAGAAAAACAAGGCAGATCGCCTTGACCGAGGCCGGCGAGCAGCTGGCGCCGCACGCATCGGGTGCCTTCTCGGCGCTGGCCGATGCGTGGGTGGCGACCAAGGGCGGCGCCACCGGCGTCTTGTCGGTCACCACGGTCCAGACCTTCGCATCGACCTGGCTGGCCGTGCGCCTTGGAGCATTCCAGCTGATGCATCCGGACCTTGCGGTGAAGGTCGACACATCGTCCCGGCTGGCCGATTTCGCTCGCGATGGCATGGATATCGGCATTCGCACCGGCACCGGGAAATGGCCGGGCCTGGCAGCCCACTATCTGTTCAAGGCGGATTACACGCCGATGCTCAGTCCGAGGCTGGTGCGGAGCGTGGGAGGCATCCGCCATCCCGAAGATCTCTACAAGCTGCCATTATGCTGTTCGACCGATCCCTGGTGGAAGATCTGGTTCGAAGCAGCCGGCGCCCGCTTCGAGCCCGATCGCATCATAGCCGGCCCGGAACTTGGCACGCAGGCCTACGACGCGATGGCGGCGCTGACCGATCAGGGCGTCGCCATCCTCACCCGCAACCTCTACAGCTCGTTGCTGGCGACAGGACAGCTCATTCAGCCGTTCGAGGCCATGGGGTCCGACGGCGACGGCTACTGGCTGGTGCATTCCGAAAGCCGCCGCAACACCCCGAAGATCAGGCTGTTCAGGGACTGGGTGCTGGCCGAGACGGCTGATGTCAGGGAGCGCGAACAGCGCCGGGTCGAAGAGCCTTGATCAAATCAGGAACATCAGGGGAACCGGTAACCGGACCGGTTGCGCCCCGGTTGTAGCCGGCTGCAAAAAGCGGAACATGGTTAACACAAAATGAAAACGGATTATGTCCGCTTCGCTTCGACCGCATCCCAGAACAGGGCGGCAATATCCGCCCCGCCGAAGCGATGCACTTCGCGCACGCCCGTCGGCGAGGTGACATTGATCTCGGTCATGTAGTCGCCGATGACATCGATGCCGACCAGGATGAAGCCGCGTTCCCTGAGCGACGGCCCGATGCGGGCGCAGATCTCGCGCTCGCGCGCCGTCAGCTCGGTTTTCTCGGCACGGCCGCCGACATGCATGTTGGAGCGGGAATCGTGCTCGGCCGGCACCCGGTTGATGGCGCCGACCGGCTCGCCGTCGATCAGGATGATGCGTTTGTCGCCCTTGCGCACATCTTTCAGGTAGCGCTGTACGATATAGGGCTCGTGGAACAGCTGGCCGAACATTTCGAGCAGCGAGGCGAGGTTGCGGTCGGCTTCCAGCAAATGGAAGATGCCGGCGCCGCCATTGCCGTAGAGCGGCTTGACGATGATGTCGCCGAATTCCTTGCGGAAGGCGGCCACCTCGAGCGGATCCTTGGTGATCAGCGTCTCCGGCATCAGATCGGAAAACTCGGTGACGAAGATCTTTTCCGGGCTGTTGCGCACCCAGGCCGGGTCGTTGACGACCAGCGTCTTCGGATGGATGCGCTCGAGGATATGCGTGGTGGTGATGTAGTTCATGTCGAAGGGAGGGTCCTGGCGCAGCAGGATGACGTCCATCTCCGATAGGTCGGTGCGAACCTTTTCGCCCAGCGAGTAGTGGCTGCCCTTTTCGTCGCGCACCTGCATCTCCTCGATGCGGGCAAACACCTTGCCGTCGCGCAGCGACAGCCGGTCGGGCGTGTAGTGGAACAATTGATGGCCGCGCCGCTGCGCTTCCAGCGACAGCGCGAACGAGGTGTCGCCGGCGATCGACACGGTCGAGACATGGTCCATCTGGACGGCGATTTTCAGCTTCATGGCGGATCCCCAGCGCAGTCAACGCAAGCGATATAAGGGTCCCTGCGCCTTCTGCCAATCGGGCCACGCCGTTAACGGTCGAAGACCAGCCGCGAGTAACCCAGGAAGGACAGCGTCATGGCCACCAGCGAAGCGATGGCAAGCGCCGCCAGTGGTGGCGCCGCCGGCAGCACCAGCAGGATGGCTGAGTAGACGGCATAGTTGACGATGCTGGTGGCGACGCCGACGCCGCCATAGCGGGCGCCTTCCTGTGTCACGCCTCTGCTCGACGGCGAGAAGGTCAGGTGCCGGTTGATCTGCCAGGTGACGAAGAGCGCGAAGCCGATCGACAGCATGCGGGCGACGAAGGGTCCGAGCGGCGTGACGGCGAGCAGCAGCCACAGCGCCGCCGCGTCGGCGACGAAGCCGATGCCGCCGGCGAAGACAAAGCGGACGATGCGTTGCATCGGTCAGGCCGCACGCGAGGCCTTGCCCGGTTGCGGCTTCCGAACCACGTCGCCGGTGCGGCGCTCGACACGGCCCGAAGGCATGGAGAGATAGAAGATCCGCTTCTGCTCGGCGCGCCCACGCGAGACCGAATCGAGGATCAGTCCGGTCACCGCCGCCAGCATGGACAGAAGCAGCAGGCCGACCGACAGCACCCAGGTCGGCATGCGCGGTACCAGGCCGGTCTCGGCGAATTCGACCAGCACCGGCGCCATCAGGAACAGGCTCGAGGCCAGGAAGAACAGCGAAAAGGCGCCGAAGAAGCGCAACGGCTGCGTCTCCTTCATCAGCATGGCGAACATCCACAGGATCCTGGCGCCGTCGCGGAAGGTCGACAGCTTCGACGACGAGCCTTCCGGCCGGCGGCCGTAGTCGAGCGCAATCTCGCTGACCGGCAATTTGAGCTGCGAGGCGTGCACCGACATTTCGGTCTCGATCTCGAAGCCGCCGGAGACGGCGGGGAAGCTCTTGACGAAACGCCTGGTGAAGACGCGGTAGCCGGAGAAAATGTCCGTGAAATCGCTGCCGAACAGCCATTTGTAGAGGCTGTTGAAGGCCCGGTTGCCGAAGGCATGGCCGGCCCTGCCGGCATCGTCGGTGACGCCGCGCCTGGTGCCCACCACCATATCGCAACGCTCGGTCAGGAGCGTGTTGATCAATTGCGGCGCGTCCTCGGGCGCGTAGGTGCCGTCGCCATCGGCCATCAGGTAGATGTCGGCGTCGATGTCGGCGAACATGCGCCGCACCACATTGCCCTTGCCCTGGCGCGGCTCGCGAACCACGATGGCGCCGGCCGCGCGGGCGCGCAGCGCCGTCAGATCCTTCGAATTGTTGTCGTAGACATAGATGGTTGCCGCGGGCAGCGTCTCGCGGAACCGCCGCACCACCTCGGCGATGGTCAGCTCCTCATTATAGCAGGGCAGGAGCACGGCGATGACGGGTTCATGGCTGATGTCTTGCGGCATTTTCGTCTCCGAATGCCTTGTCGACCATGCGGTCGCGCTCCGGAAACCGGCCGCGTTCAGGCGGTTTTACTATTTATTGAAGCCGTTAAGGCTAGGTTTAAGACCGACTTCACGAGTGTCGATTGGCCTGGAAAGGCCCGGCATTCCCGCCAAGGGCGATCGGCATGAGCACAGCAACGGGAACTTCCACAGGGAAGTCCGATATCGCGTTCGCGTTGCTTGCCGCCTTGCTGCTGCTCGGCCTCAATGCCCAGCAGGGATTCCCGCAACTGGCCAATCCGGCGGGCGACAATGACAGCCTGCTGCAACTGGTCGAAGTCCGCGACCTGCTGGCGGGCCAAGGCTGGTTCGACTTGCACCAATACAGAATGGGGCTGGAGGGCGGCTTCGTCATGCACTGGTCGCGGCTGCTCGACGCGCCGCTGGCGCTGAGCATCCTTGCCGTTTCGAGCCTGACTGGCAGCGCCGCCCTGGCCGAACAGATCGTGCAAATAGTCTGGCCGGCCCTGCAGTTCTTTATCGCCGTCTTCTTCATCATCCGCGCTGCGCGCGCCTTCGCCGGCCCGCCCGCTGTGCTGCCCGCCGCCGTCGTCGGCGGGGCGGCCTTGTATTACATCGGGATTTTTTCCCCAGGCGCGCTCGATCATCACAATGTCCAGCTGATGCTGACGCTGGCGAGCCTCGCCTTGCTGCTCGAGGCGCCCACGTATCGGCCGGCTGCCCTTGTCGCGGGCATCTGCGCCACGCTGACCCTGGCCATCGGCATGGAAAGCGCGCCCTATGCCGGGGCCCTCGGCGCCGTCGTCGCTCTGCTGTTTCTCGGCAATGGCGACGCCGAAAGGCTGATCGCCAGGGATTTCGGCCTCGGCGTCGCCGGCGTCTCGGCTCTGGTTTTCGCCGCCACCATTCCGGTGTCGTCCTGGGGCCAAGCCCAGTGCGACACGTTCTCGCTCGTGCAGTTCGCCGTTACCGCGCTTGCCGGCGCCGGTCTGGCAATCATTGCTTCGTGGAAGGCCGCCAACGCGACGGCCGCCCGGCGCCTGATGTCGCTTGGCCTGCTTGCCGTCGCTCTCGCACTGGTCGTGGTGCTCTTCTTCCCGCAATGCCTGGCGGCGCCCTATGCCCATCTCGACCCGCGCCTGCAGCAGATGTGGCTCGGCTATATCGAGGAGGCACAGTCGATCGTCCAGCTTGTCGCCGACGATCCGGCAAGGGCCGTGGCGCGTTTTGCGACGCCGCTGGTGGCGATCGTGCTGATGGCGCTCCATTTCAGCCATGGCGGCTGGCGGCGGCAGGACAGCCTCGTCGCCGCACTGCTGGTCGTGGCGGTCCTGGTCAGCGCCTGGGAAGTGCGCGGCTCGACCTTCTCCATCGCCTTCGCGGTGATCCCGCTTTCGGCCTGGATCGCCAAATGGCGGCAGCGAGCCGAAGCCAGCCCGTCCAGCGGCTCGGTACTCAGGATGGCGGCGGCCTGGCTGATCTCGGTCAATGCCATCTGGTCGGGTGCCGCCGAGGCCGCCTCGAGCGCCTTCGCAACCGCTGCACCCGCCAGGGACGCCAGCATCGATGCGCCCTGCAACAGCAAGGCCTCGTTCGCCGTGCTTGGCGCGATGGCCCCCACCACGGTGCTTGCCATCTCCAATCTTGGCTCGCCCATCCTCGCCTTTACCGGTCATCGCGTGTTCGCCGGGCCCTACCATCGCAACGTCGCCGGAAACCTGCTCGTGTTCGATGCCTTGCTGGGCTCGGCCACCGACGCCAAAGCCATCGTCGAAAGCCACCATGTCGGCCTTGTCGCGCTCTGCCGCGACAACCCTGAAAGCCGGCTGTTCGCTGCCAGGGCGCCGGACGGTTTTCTGGCCGGGCTGATGCGCGGCAGCGTGCCGGAATGGCTGGAGCCGGTGGCGGAGACCCGTGGCGCTCCTCTGGAACTGTACCGCGTCCGGCTCGGCGGCTGATCCAGCCGGCAGACGCTACTCCTTCCGATACAAGATCATGCCGCCGTGATGCAGCACGCCGTCGATGAACGTGCCATCGGCGGTGAATCCGGTATCGTCCCAATAGTCGATGTGATGCCCCCGGACTTCGTAACGCCCCCGATACGCGCTCTCCCGGGTTCCACGCGCTTCGTCGTACCGGCCATTTGGAAGCAGCTTGTGACGGACATGGCCATCGGCTGTCACCCACATGCCTGCATAGGGATGGCTTTGAGCAATGATTTGCTGGTCGGGATTCATCTGGGCGAGACCTTTCTGCACGGGGACCGCGCCAAAGAGAAGCATGAGCGATGCAAGCAGGGAAAACGACGACGTCATGGCCGCTACCTTGTGGCCGTCGGCCGAATGACGATCTCGTTGACATCGACGTCGTCGGGCTGCTCGATGGCGAAGCGCACCGCGCGGCCGATCGCGTCCGGCTGCAAGGCGATCGCCCGGTAGGTCTTCATGGCTTCGGCCGCCAGCGGATCGGTGATGGAATGGGCCAATTCACTCTCGACCACGCCGGGATGAATGCAGGTCACCCGAATGTCGTCGTTCTCCTGCCTGAGGCCGTCGGAAATCGCCCGCACCGCGTATTTGGTCGCGCAATAGACCGCTGCCGTTGGCGCGACCGAGAGCGCGCCGACCGAAGCGATGTTAATGATGTGGCCGGAGCCTCTCGCGGTCATCTCCGGCAGCACCGCGGCGATCCCGTGGAGCACGCCCTTGATGTTGACGTCGACCATGCGGTCCCATTCGTCGACCTTGAGGGAGGCCATCAGCGAAAGCGGCATCACGCCGGCATTGTTGACGATCACGTCGACGCGTCCCCAGGCTTGTCGCGCCGCCTCGGCAAAGGCAGCGACATCGTTACGGTCGGTGACGTCGAGGCCGCGGATCCTGGCCTCCCCACCGTGCGCGGTGATCTCCTCGGCGAGCGCCTCCAGCCGGTCTGTGCGCCGCGCGCCGAGCATGACTTTCGCCCCGGCGGCGCCGAGTTCGCGGGCAATCCCCGCGCCGATTCCGCTTGATGCGCCGGTAATGAGGACGGTCTTGTCGAGGGGCATGCTTGTCTCCTGTTCCTGGATTGACCGCCGCCTTGCGTCGGTTGCCAGGAAGATAGAATTGCCCCATTGTCGCGTTAAGACAGCCATTTCTTGACGCTATGGAAAGCCACGCTAACCAATGGATCTCAACGCGCTCTCCGTTTTTGCGCTTGTCGCCGAGGAGCGGAGTTTTCGCGCCGCCGCCGACCGGCTGGGTGTCACCCGCTCGGCCGTCAGCCAGACGATCAGGCGGCTGGAAGAGACCATCGGCATAGCGCTTGTGCGGCGCACGACGCGCAGCGTCAGCCTCACCGAGGCGGGGGAGCGGCTCCGCGCCGAAATCGCGCCGGCCATCGCGGACATGCGTGCCGCGGTCGAGGCCGCCGGCAGCTTGCGTGGGCGCCCGCGCGGGCAGTTGCGGCTCGCTGTTTCGTCGATCGCCGAGGGCTTCCTGTCAGGGCCGTTCCTGGCAGCCTTCGCCGAGGCCAATCCGGAGGTTCAGATCGACATCACGGTGACGGACGATGAATTCGATATCGTTGCCCAGGGATACGATGCCGGCGTCAGGCTGGGCGAAGTCATCGAGCAGGACATGATCGCGGTTCCCGTTGCCGGTGACGAGCGGCAGCTGGCTGTCTGCGCGCCAGCCTACCGCGATCGATTTGGTGAGCCTGCGCATCCGAGCGAGCTTGCGGCAAGTCGCTGCATTGGTTGGCGTCCCGCTCCCGGGGTTGCGCCCTACCGATGGGAATTCGCGGTCGACGGCAAGGAGTTCAGCGTCGCCGTCGCCCCGGAGATCACGACAAACGACATGACGTTGATGATCAGGCTCGCTGTCGCCGGCGCCGGCATCACCTTCGGCATGGAACGGAGCTTCCGTCCCTGGCTCGACCGGGGCGAGCTGGTGCCCATCCTGGAGTCCTACTGCCCACGCTTTGCCGGCTTCTATCTCTATTATCCCGGCCGCCGCAACTTGGCGCCGAAGCTGCGCGCGCTTGTCGATCACCTGCAGCGCTTCAGATAGCGTCGTGGGATCGTTGGCGGGTCTCGAAAAATCGATTCAAGCGATACGTTTCCTAAAGGGTTTGCTGCCAGTCTCGAAATAAATTCCGACGACAAAACAGGGACGAACAGGGACACCGATGCAAACTCCGTTTGGCACCGGTCAGGCAAACAGGGAAAGCACGGATCTGGCGTTCACCGATCCGTTGACCGGGCTTGGCAATCATCGCCGCTTCTTCGACAAGGTCGACCGCCTGATCAGCGACCGCGCCGACGATCCCGCGCCCTTCACCGTCGGCATTCTCGACCTCGACGGCTTCAAGCCGATCAACGATCTGTTCGGCCACAAGGCCGGCGACGACATCCTGATCCAGGTCGCCATGCGGCTGCGTGCCTCGATGGACGGCCATTCGACGGTCTGCCGCATCGGTGCCGACGAATTCGCCTTCCTCTACCCGCTGGTGTTCTCGGAGGATGCGGCGGCTGAAAAATCCCGCATGCTGATCGAGATCCTGTCGGCGCCCTATGATGTCGGCGAGCGCACCGCCAGGCTCTCGGCCTCGGTCGGCTGCTCGCTGTTCTATTCGGGCGACGAGACCACCGAGATCCTCATCAACAAGGCCGAAACGGCGCTCTACCATGCCAAGCGTTCCGGCCGCGGCCGCGTCGTCGTCTACACCCGTGAGATGGAAGAGGCCGCCAAGCGCGTCACCCGCATCGAGCAGGCGCTGCGCCGCGCCGTCTCCGCCGGGGAGGTGGAGCCGCATTTCCAGCCGATCGTCGACCTCACCACGCGCCGCACCATCGGCTTCGAGACGCTGGCGCGCTGGACCGATCGCGATCTCGGCGCGGTGCCGCCGACCGTCTTCATCCCCATCGCCGAGGAGCGCGGCATCATCGGTCCGCTGTCGCAGCTGGTGCTGCGCAAGGCGACCGAAGCCGCCAGGAGCTGGCCGAAGGACCTGTTCCTGTCCTTCAACCTGTCGCCCTCGCAGCTCGTCGACCAGAACACCGGCCTGCACATACTGGCGATCCTCGACCGCACCGGCTTCGATCCGCGCCGGCTGGAGATCGAGATCACCGAGACCGGCCTGATGAACGACCCTGCCTCGGCCGCGCAGATCGTCGAGGATCTGCGCCGCGTCGGCATCCGCGTCTCGCTCGACGATTTCGGCACCGGCCAGTCCTCGCTCGGCCGGCTGCGTGAATTCCATTTCGACAAGCTCAAGATCGACCGCGCCTTCGTCGCCTCCATTCTCGAAGACCGGCCATCCGAGCACATCATCCGCGCCATCCTCGCCATGTGCGAAGGGCTCGGCATGGACGTCGTCGCCGAAGGCATCGAAGAGGAAGCGCAGGCCGACCGGCTGGTCCAGTTCGGTTGCGCCGGCGGACAGGGCTATCTGTTCGGCAAACCGGCCGATGCCGATGCCACATTGGGCTACCTCCGTGATTCCTTCCGTGGCGCCTTGCGCGCCAAAGCGATCTGAGCCCAGGACTTCGGCGCCGCCCGCCATGTGGCGACGCCACTTCGCGGGTCGAGCATGGCACCATCGCCTTTTTGTCAGACATAAGCCCGAAAATGCGTCTTTTCGCCCTTGCCCGCCGGACGTGTCTGGCTAGGATGCGCGCCGGTTGACCCGGGAGACGAAAATCATGATGCCATCGGCGCGGTTTGCCGACCTCGAAGGCGCTTCGGTGCTGATCACCGGCGGCGGCTCCGGCATCGGTGCGGCGTTGACCGAAGGGTTCACGCGCCAGGGCGCCAAGGTCGCCTTCATCGACATCGCCGATGCGCCGAGCATCACGCTCGCCGACCGCGTTGAGAAAGAGCTCGGCCGGCGTCCGCTCTACCTCAAGACCGATCTGCGCGACGTCGAGGCCTTGCGCGCTGCAGCCGCCCGGGCCGCCGACGCGCATGGCGACGTCACCGTGCTGGTCAACAACGCCGCCTGGGACGAACGCCATGAAGTCGAGGACGTCACCGTCGAATTCTGGGACAACAATCTCTCCATCAATCTCAGGCCGCATTTCTTCACCGCGCAGGCGGTGGTGTCAGGCATGAAGCGGGCCGGCGGCGGCTCGATCATCAATTTCACCTCGACCTCCTACCTGATCAACCATCCCGACATGCCGGCCTATACCGCTGCCAAGGCGGGCATACTCGGCCTCACCAAGGGGCTGGCCGGCAAGCTCGGGCCCGATCGCATCCGCGTCAACGCCGTCGCGCCCGGCTGGGTGATCACCGAGCGGCAGCAGGAGCGCTGGGTGACCGAACAGGCGCTCGCCGCCCATGTCGCCAAGCAGTGCATCAGGGACGTCATGCGGCCGGACGACATGGTTGGCACGGTGCTGTTCCTGGCCTCGGACGCTTCGCGCATGTTGACCGCGCAGATGCTGATCGTCGATGGAGGCTTCCTGTGAGCCCAGCCAGCAACGTTCCGGCGGTTGCCGCGCTCGATTGGGGCACGACCCGGCTCCGGGCCTGGCTGATCGACGGCGCCGGCAAGGTGCTTGCCGAGCGTCGCGGCGACGACGGCCTGATCACCGCGCGCGAAAAGGGCTTCGCCAACGTTCTGGAGAGCCATCTGACGGCGATGGGTGCGCCGGAGGAATTGCCCGTCATCATCTGCGGCATGGCCGGTTCGCGCCAGGGTTGGCTCGAGGCGCCCTATGTCAGCGTGCCGTCGCCGCTCGGCGCCATTCTCGGCGGCGCCGCCCGTGTGCCTGATCAGAAACGTGACATCCGTATCGTTCCCGGCCTTGCCCAGCGCCTGGCCGACGCGCCCGACGTCATGCGCGGCGAGGAAACGCAGTTGGCCGGCGCCGGCCTGCCGGCCAAGGGCCGCCATCTCGTCTGCATGCCCGGTACCCATTCGAAATGGGTGCTGGTCGAGGACGGCGCCGTCACCGGCTTTGGCACCTGGCCGACGGGCGAGCTGTTTTCCGTGCTTGCCGCGCACTCGATCCTGCGCCATTCGCTGGGTGAGCATCCCAGCCCGGTTGCTGGTGACAATCCGTTCTTCCGCCGCTGGTGCGAAATCGCACTGGGCGAGGGTGGTGACGTCACCTCGCGGCTGTTTGCCATCCGCGCCGCCGGCCTGCTCCAGGATTTGAAGGCCGATGATGCGGCCGCCTGCCTGTCCGGCCTGCTGATCGGCGGCGAGATCGCCTCCGCCCGGCGCCGGCATGGCGCCGGCGCGACATCGGTGGTGCTGGTTGCCTCGGGCGCGCTGGCTGTGCTCTACCAGGCGGCGCTCGGCCTTGCCGGGCTTGGCCTGCGCACCGTCGACGCCGACGAAGCAGTACGCGCCGGGCTGATCGAAGCCGCGCGCGAGAACGGCATGATCGTCAGAACCGGAGCAGCCCTATGAGCCAGACCGCACCTTTTCCCAAACTCAAGCGCGGCCTGGTCGCCATCCTGCGCGGCCTGAAGCCCACCGAGGCGATCGCCATGGGCCAGGCGCTGTTCGACGCCGGCATCGAGGCGATCGAGGTGCCGCTCAACTCGCCCGAACCGTTCTCGTCGATCGCCAGGATTGTCGAAGTGCTGCCGAAAACGGCCCTGGTCGGCGCCGGCACCGTGCTGACGGCGGCCGATGTCGACAGCCTGCACCGGGCCGGCGGTCGATTGCTGGTCAGCCCCAACATCGATGCCGAGGTGATGGGCCGCGCCAAGACGTATGGCATGGTCACCATGCCTGGCGTGTTCACCCCTACGGAAGCTTTCCAGGCGATCCGGCTCGGCGCTTCGGCGCTGAAATTCTTTCCCGCCAGCGTGCTCGGCGCATCGGGCATTTCCGCGATCCGGGCCGTACTGCCGGCGCAGACGCTGGTCGGCGCGGTCGGCGGCGTTTCGGACAAGGATTTTGCCGGCTACAAGGCGGTTGGCGTGACGGTGTTCGGGCTTGGCTCCAGCCTGTTCAAGCCAGGCATGAGCGTCGACGACGTAGCGGCGCGCGCACACGCCGCCGTCGCTGCCTGGGACGCGGCATTCGGAGACGCATGATGAGCGAGGTTTCGGTTTTCTCCGACCATGTCTGCGAGCTCGGCGAAGGGCCAAGCTACGATCCCGCCACCGATGCGTTGTTCTGGTTCGATATCGTCAACGGTCGGCTCCTGGAGAAATCCGTGGCCGGCGGTGCGCTGAAGATCCACGAGCTTGGCCAGATGGCGAGCGCCATCGCCATCATCGACGACAAGCGTCAGCTGATCGCCACCGAGACCGGCCTCTTCGTCCGCGACGTCGCGACCGGCCGGATGACGCTGCATACGCCTGTCGAGGCCGACAACCCCCTTACCCGCTCCAACGATTCCCGTGTCCATCCCTGCGGCGCCTTGTGGATGGGGACGATGGGCAAGAGCGAGGCAAAGGGCGCCGGTTCGATCTACTGGTTTTTCAAGGGCGAACTGCGCAAGCTATTCTCCGGCATCACCGTGTCGAACTCGATCTGTTTCTCCGGGGATGGCGCGCTCGCCTATTACACCGACACCTCGACCGGCCTGCTGATGCGCGTCGCCTGTGATCCGGCGACCGGCCTGCCCGCTGGAGAACCAAATGTGTTCGTCGATCACCGCTCGTCCAAGGGCTATGTCGATGGGTCGGTCGTCGACCACGATGGCGTGCTGTGGAACGCCGTCTGGGGCGGCAAGGCGGTCAAGGCCTATTCGCCCGACGGCACATTGTTGCGCGAAATTGCGATGCCGGTGACGCAGCCTTCCTGCCCGGCTTTTGTCGGCGCGAAGGCGGACCGGCTGGCGGTGACGTCGGCCTGGAAAGGCAAGGACGAGAAGCAGCGCCAGCTCGACCCGCAGGCCGGCATGACGTTCGTCCTCGACATCAAGGTCAACGGCCGCTTCGAGCCACGCGTGCTGATCGCCTGAACGAAGGTGGCCGATAAACGTCCTCGCCGGCGTTGTCACGCAACCGTCCGGGACGGTCGGTTTCGCGAAAGCCCACGGCATGCGCCGTGCGATGCTGGGCGATCACATAGCCGGGATTCAATCATCGCATGTCCAGCCGCAGGCCAGAACTGATCCTCGTCCACGAGCCGGAGAAGGCTTGCTTCGAGCGCCTGGTCGCCGACGGCTATGCGCCGAAGCGTGCCGCCGAGATTTCGTCCTACCTGGCGCAGTCGACCGACCTCGCGCCCGAATTCGACACGCTCGCCGCAACCTGTGACAGCCGCGGCCTCGCCTTCGCCGCGGTGGAGTTGGACGGTGTCGCGCGCGCGCTCACCGGAGCCGATCCGGCCACGACGCTGGTCTGGACGCTGACCGACGGCATCGCCTATTTCCGTGGCGGCGCCGCACCCGCGCTGGCGCGGCTCAACGGCCTGAGAACGATCGGCGCGGACGATTCGCTGTTCGCGCTCTGCCAGGACAAGTTTCGCTCCGGCGCGGTGCTTGGCGCCCTCGGCCTGCCGGCGCCGCAGGCGGGACTTGCCCGCAATGGAAACTGGCTGGTCGAGCCGCCGGCCTCCGCTGCCGGCTGGTTCGTCAAGCCCAACAGGCTCGGCGCCAAGATCGGCATCTGGCCGGATTCGCGCGTAGCCGATCTCGGCCACGCGCTGGAGCTCAGCCGCCGTGTTTTCGCGGCCTATCGCGACGATGTCGTCGTCCAGCCCTATGTCGCCGGCCGCAATGTGCGCGCCAGCTTCCTCGGCCTGACGCCGGAAACCGGCGTCGAGGCGCTTGGCGTCGCCTTTGTCGAGTCAGGCGCGGACTTCCAGACCATGGCGGACAGCCTGGCGCTTTATGGTGACACCGGTGAGGCGGCGAAGACTGCCGGGCACTATGCCGAACCCGAACTCGCTCCAGTCGCGGACAGCCAGCCGGTGGCCGATGCGAGGATCAGGGTGATCGCCGAACGGCTGATCAGCGGGCTCGGCCTGCGCGACGTGTTTTCCATCGACCTGCGCGTCGAGGCAGATGACACGGTTCATCTCATCGAGTTCGAGGTCTGCCCCGGCCTGCCGTGCTTCGATTTCCGCGCCTACTGCCGCCAGCAATGGGCGCTGGGCCTGGCGGACGCGATGGCGGAAACCGCCGCAAGCCGGTTGCGCCCATGACGTCAGGGATGGCGGCGCGACACCCCCTCGCAATCGGCATCCGACGGCTAAGCAAGGAGCGACGCGGCGCGGACATGCCGTGACTTCGACACGTTGCGACGGTGCGGAATTCCGCTCGGCCGCCCCCGGACCTAAATGCCTTCGACCAGCACGATCTCGCCGTCGGCGACCTTCTGGCGGATGGCGACCGCGCGCTGATACTCCGGCGAGTGATAGCAGTCGTGCGCGGCGGCGAGTGATGGAAATTCGATGATGACATTGCGCGCGCGGCCCGGACCCTCGGCTTTTTCGTGTTCACCGCCGCGGGCGAGAAATGTCGCGCCGAAGCGCTCGAAGGCCGGCTTGGCGGCCGCGACATAGTCCTTGTAGCCTTCGGCGTCGCGCACATCGACACGTGCGATCCAGTATCCCTTGGGCATTCTCTTTTCTCCTATCGTGCTGGCTCGTCAGGCCGAGCGCATTTCTTCCAGAATGGCCTCGGCCGCCGCGCGCCGGTCGCTTGCCGCGACGATCGGCCGTCCGACGACCAGATGGCTGGCGCCGTTGCGGACCGCCTGCGCCGGCGTCACAACGCGCTTCTGGTCGCCATGGTCGCTGCCGGCCGGCCGGATGCCGGGCGTCACCACCGCCATGTCCGGGCCGACGATGCGGCGCACCGCTTCGGCTTCCGCGGCCGAGCAGACGATACCTCCCATGCCGGCATGCAGCGCCTGTTCCGAGCGCCTCAGCACCAGCGTGTGCGGGTCATATTCATAGCCGACATCGATCATGTCCTGCTCATCCATCGAGGTCAGCACGCTGACGGCGAGCAGGCAAAGCTCGCTGCCGCGCGCTGCCTCCACCGCCGCCTGCATCGCCTTGGGATAGGCATGGATGGTCAGCATGGTCATGCCCATCTTGACGATGTTCTCGACGCCCTTGGCCACCGTGTGGTCGATGTCGAGCAGCTTCATGTCGAGGAAGATTTTCGTTCCGCCGCTGGCCAGCTCCCTGGCAAAGTCGAGCCCGCCAGCAAAGGCCAGCTGATAGCCGATCTTGTAGAAGGAGACGACGCCGTCGAGCTCGCGCACCGCCTGCTCGGCCTCCTTGACGGTCGGCACGTCGAGGCCGACGATCAGTCGCTCTTGCATGGATTGGGCCTGCATGGAATGGGCCTGCATGGTTGCGGCGGTCACACCTCGACCCTGATCGACAGCATGCGCGAGGTCTCGATCAGCGTGCGGCATAGGTGCTCCATCGATTTGTGCAGTCTTTCGTCACGGAAATGGCCGTCCCCGTCGAAGGCGTCGCCACCCTCCGGCACCGAGCATTCGGGCGTCACCACCTCCATCTGGCAGCGCACCAGCACGGCGCGCAGATGGTTGATGCAGCGTATGCCGGCGAAGTGTCCGTTGGAGGACGAGCAGAGGCCCGCGACCTTGCCGGCTAGCGGCCTGACCGATCGGCCGCCATCCCGTCGCACCCGGCTCACCCAGTCGATCGTGTTCTTGAGCAACGGCGGGATCGAGCCGTTATATTCGGGCGTCGCGATCAGCAGCCCGTCATGAGCGGCGATCAGCCGCGCCAGCTTCTGGGCGTTTTCGGGGACGCCTCTTTCCATTTCCAGGTCTTCGTCGAGGATCGGCAAGGGATAGTCGGCGAGCGAAACGCGGGTGACCTCGGCGCCCTGCACCGCAAGTTCCTTCTGCGCCACGTCGGCGGTCCTGCCGCTATAAGCGCCTGTGCGCACCGAGCCGGCGAAGACGAGGATTTTCGGGATCACTGCCATTGGCCAACCTTGTTCTGGGACACGTACAGCCAAGGTTCGATCAAATCAACGCATCGGCGCCATAAAACGCTCGGTATTGGCCGAAGCCCCCGACTTCGTCATCCCTGGGCGAAGCAGGAGCGAAGCTCCGTCGCGGAGACCCTGGGATCCATTCCGTGACCTTGGACGTAGAGTGCAGCGGAGCAGAATTCTTCTTCGCCGCGGCACGTCGAGGTCGCGGCATGGATCCCTTGGGCTGCGAAGCAACTCCAGGGGTCTGCGCCGCGTCGCTGCGCTCCTTGCTCCGCCCGTGGATGACGAAATGAGGGATGTTTCGGCCAATCGCCAAGCTATGCAGCCAGCATCAGGAACCGCGAACGGCTCAGCGCGTCCGCTAATGCGCTTCGCGCCGGTAGATCCACAGCTGCGTCGGCGGGATGTTGCGGAAGATGAAGTCGAAATGCTTGACCGTGTAGTCGCCGCGGCCCGCCGGGATCGGCGACATCGGACCATAGGTCAGCTGGACGATCGGCCGTCCGGCCGGGATGCGATCGAGCAGGCTTTCGATATAGGCGATACGCTGGGCGACCGGGAAGTTGAGCAGCGGCACCCCGGAAACGACGCTATCGAAGATCATCCCGCGCCTCTCGCCAAGCGTGGCGTTGAGGTTGAAGGCATCGCCCTCGATGACGTTGACGCCGGGATAGAGCTGGCGCAGATGGCGCACGAAATCGGTGGAATATTCGACCGCGTAGAGGTTTTCGGGCCGCACGCCCTGGGCGAGGATGGCGCGGGTGATGACGCCGGTGCCGGGACCGACCTCGAGCACCGGCAGGCCGGACTTCGGGTTGACGATCGAGGCCATCTTGCGCGCGGTGATCGAACTGGTCGGAACGATGGAGCCGACAGTCTTCGGCTTGTCGATCCAGCCCTTGAAGAATTTGAGTTCGTCGTCGAACTTCTCGGCAAACGCCTTCCGCAGTCCGTGACCACGTACCATGCAAGCTCTCCTCAGCGCGCCCCTTGGAAGCTACTTAACATCTGGGTGACGCAAGGCAAGGCACGGCCATGCCTATGTCGTGGATAAGATAGCTTTGGTCGCGTCTCAACGTTCGCCGAAAGACTCGAAAAAGTCCTTCATGCGAGCGAAAAAGCCGCTCGATTGGGGCGAATTGTCCTGCGAGGAGAGTTGTTCGAACTCCTCCAGCAGCTCGCGCTGGCGGCGCGACAGGTTCTGTGGCGTCTCGACCGCGGTCTGGATGTAGAGGTCGCCGACATTGGGCTGGCGCAACACCGGCATGCCCTTGCCCTTGAGGCGGAACTGACGTCCGTTCTGCGTGCCTTCGGTGACCTTCACCTTGGTCTGTGTGCCGTCGAGCGTCGTCACCTCGAAGGAGCCGCCAAGGGCCGCCGTCGTCATCGAGATCGGCACCTTGCAATAGAGGTCGGCACCGTCGCGCTGGAAGAATTCGTGCGGCTTGACCGCCAGGAAAATATAGAGGTCGCCCGACGGCCCGCCGCGCAGGCCGGCCTCGCCTTCATTGGCCAGCCGGATGCGGGTGCCGTCCTCGATGCCGGCCGGGATGTTGACCGAGAGCGAGCGCTCCTCGGTGACGCGGCCCTGGCCGGCGCATTTCGGGCACGGGTCCTTGATCGTCTGGCCGCGGCCCTGGCATTGCGGGCAGGTCCGCTCGATCGAGAAGAAGCCTTGCGTGGCGCGCACCTTGCCGTGGCCGTTGCACATCGAGCAGGTAACCGGCTGGGTGCCGGGCTTGGCGCCGCTGCCGGAGCATTCCGTGCAGGATATCGAAGCCGGCACGCGGATTTGCGCGGTCTTGCCCGCGAAGGCTTCCTCCAGCGAGATTTCCATGTTGTAGCGCAGGTCGGCGCCGCGCTCGCGGCCACCGGAAGAGCGGCGCTGGCGGCCGCCCATCATGTCGCCGAAAATATCCTCGAAGATGTCGGCGAAGCCGCCGGCGCCAAAGCCTTGCGCGCCGCCATTCATGCCGCCCTGCTCGAAGGCGGCGTGACCGAAACGGTCATAGGCCGCGCGCTTCTGCGGGTCCTTCAGCGTCTCATAGGCTTCGTTGATTTCCTTGAACTTGTGCTCGCAGGAATGATCGCCGGGGTTGCGATCGGGATGGAACTGCATGGCGAGCTTGCGAAAAGCGCTCTTGAGCGCCTTCTCGTCGGCGCCCTTTTGCACGCCCAGCGTTTCGTAGAAATCAGCTTTCATTTTTTCCCGCAGTCCGGATCAACGTCTTGATGCATTGTTGCGTCGTTTGCCGGCATGTTGTCTCGATTTAGGATCGGTGCCGCCCGGATGCCAGTGCCGGTGTGTGCCTGTCCGGGTTTTTCTGTTATTTTTTCCGCGAGGGTTGCAAAAAAGCCCGGCCTGCGCCGGGCTTTTCGCATTATCTTGCCGTCAGGCCGTTCAGGCCGACTTCTTCTTGTCGTCGTCCTCGTCGATTTCCTCGAAATCGGCATCGACCACGTCGGAGTCCTTGGCCGCATCCGCCTTGGCGTCGGCTTCCGCCGCTTCCTTCTGCGAGGCCTCGTACATGGCCTGGCCAAGCTTCATGGAAGCTTCGGCGAGCGTCTGGCTCTTGGCCTCGATGTCGGCCGGGTCGTCGCCCTCCGCAGCGGTCTTGAGCGCCGCGATCGCTTCCGAAATCGCCGTGCGCTCGGCCTCGGAGACCTTATCGCCATATTCCTTCAGCGACTTCTCCGAGGAATGCACCAGCGCTTCGGCCTGGTTGCGGGCCTCGACAACGGCGCGACGCTTCTTGTCGGTGTCGGCATTGGCCTCGGCGTCCTTGACCATCTTCTCGATGTCGGCGTCCGAAAGACCACCCGAGGCCTGGATGCGGATCTGGTGCTCCTTGCCGGTGCCCTTGTCCTTGGCCGAGACGTTGACGATGCCGTTGGCGTCGATGTCGAACGTGACTTCGATCTGCGGCACGCCGCGCGGCGCCGGCGGAATGCCGACCAGGTCGAACTGGCCGAGCGCCTTGTTGTCGGCGGCCATTTCACGCTCGCCCTGGAAGACGCGGATGGTCACGGCCGACTGCGAATCCTCGGCCGTCGAGAACACCTGGCTCTTCTTGGTCGGGATCGTCGTGTTGCGCTCGATCAGCCTGGTGAACACGCCGCCCAGCGTCTCGATGCCGAGCGACAACGGCGTCACGTCGAGCAAAAGCACGTCCTTGACGTCGCCCTGCAGCACGCCGGCCTGGATGGCGGCGCCGAGTGCGACGACCTCATCCGGGTTGACGCCCTTGTGCGGCTCCTTGCCGAAGAACTGCTTCACGATCTCCTGGATCTTGGGCATGCGGGTCATGCCGCCGACCAGGACCACTTCGTCGATCTCGCCAGCCTTCAGGCCGGCATCCTTCAGCGCCGCCTTGCACGGTTCGATGGTGCGCTGGACGAGATCCTCGACCAGGCTTTCGAACTTGGCGCGGGTCAGCTTCAGCGTCAGGTGCTTCGGGCCGGTCGCGTCGGCGGTGATGAAGGGCAGGTTGATCTCGGTCTGCGTCGTCGACGACAGCTCGATCTTGGCCTTCTCGGCCGCCTCCTTGAGGCGCTGCAGGGCAAGCTTGTCGGCCTTGAGGTCGATGCCCTGTTCCTTCTTGAACTCGGCCGCCAGATACTCGACCAGGCGCATGTCGAAATCCTCGCCGCCGAGGAAGGTGTCGCCATTGGTCGACTTCACCTCGAACACGCCGTCGCCGATTTCCAGCACCGAAATGTCGAACGTGCCGCCGCCAAGGTCATAGACGGCGATGGTCTTGCCTTCCTTCTTGTCAAGGCCGTAGGCGAGTGCCGCGGCCGTCGGCTCATTGATGATGCGCAGCACTTCGAGGCCGGCGATCTTGCCGGCGTCCTTGGTGGCCTGGCGCTGGGCGTCGTTGAAATAGGCCGGAACGGTGATGACCGCCTTCTCGACCTTCTCGCCGAGATAGGCTTCCGCCGTTTCCTTCATCTTCTGCAGGATCATGGCCGAGATCTGGCTGGGCGACTGCTTCTTGCCGCCGGCCTCGACCCAGGCATCGCCATTGTCGCCCTTGACGATCTTGTAGGGGACAAGCTTCTTGTCCTTCTCCGTCACCGGATCGTCATAGCGGCGGCCGATCAGGCGCTTGACCGCGAAGATGGTGTTTTCAGGATTGGTGACCGCCTGGCGCTTGGCCGGCTGGCCGACGAGACGTTCGCCGTCGCCCGAGATGGCGACGATGGAAGGCGTCGTGCGCGCGCCTTCCGCATTCTCGATCACCTTCGGTTCCTTGCCATCCATGATGGCGATGCAGGAGTTGGTGGTGCCGAGATCGATACCGATTACTTTTGCCATTTTTCTAGTCTCTCCGCTAAGCAGGCTCTCAGGACCCGGTAAAGGCGTTCCGATGAAAGCCCCTGTTCACAAGAAATCCCGTCCGGCCACCGGTTGTCCGGCGCCGCACGGCTTGGCGCGTATATAAGAACAGGCGGCATCGCGCGCAAGCATTCTGCGCAAGGCTTCCATGAACCTTTCCACGCCGGCCAGCGACTGATGTCCAGGTGCCGCATGGTGCGGCCCCGGAAAGGAAGCCCCCATGACCAGCAACCCAGAGACTCCGCGGTCTCCGGGACCAACAGGAGCTCGGCGCGACCACCGCCTTCGGGACGGGGTCGATGCGCTGGGCTTTCCGCTGATTCCGTTGACCCTGCGCAGGAGCAGGCGTATCGTCACTATGAGGAAAGCAGACAATTCAATCAGGGAAGAACGAGCCGGACCGCCGCGACTTGCCCTGATTTGTGCGGCAAGTCCGGACGTCTCTCCCCTGGACTACGGGGGTAGTGTCATGTCTCGCATCCGCGGCTCGTTCGTGCCTTCTTCAGAGTTAGACGGCCGCTTGCGCGGTGCCTTGCAGGCCACAGGCTTGCTGGCTCTCGCGCTTGCCTCCAGCCTGTGGCTGGGCGGCGCGGCCAGGGCGCAGGAAACCCAGATCATTTATCCCGGCTCGATGGCGGTCACCGGCTTTCCCGGCACCATCATCCCCAATTTCGACGAGGGACTGCCGCCCGGCGTCGATCCGGTCGACGAGACCTTCATAGACACCTCGCGCGCCACCTTGCGCGTGTTCGACGTTTCGCATCTGGGCGGTCCGGCCTCCGGCCAGCTCGTCTTCACGCCGCCGCCTTTCGAGGTGACGGCAGGCCAGATCGGTGAGGTGTTCGGCCTCACCTACGATGACGGCGTGCGCGACGGTGTGCCGTCCGGCATTCCCAACCTCTATGCCGCCGCCACCTCGCTGCATGGCGTCGAGATCGTCACGCCGGACGCCGACAAGGACGGCAGGCCGGAGCGGCAGCGCCGCGGCACGGCGGGCGCCACCTTCATGAATGGCCAGTTCGGCACCGAAAACGGCGGCGGACCGGGCACCATCTGGAAGATCGACGGCATTACCGGCCAGGTCGCCAAATTCGCCGACATCGACACCAACAGCGGCCCCGGCATCGGCAATCTCACCTTCGATCCCGTCCACCGCCAGTTCTTCGCCTCCAATCTCGACACCGGCCTGATCCATCGCATCGACGCCAACGGCAGACTGATCGACACTTTCGACCATGGTGTCGCCGGCCGCCCGGCGCATGGGCTGGCCCCGGTCGCCGACGATGGCGCTATAATGGACATACAGGGCGCGGCCTTCGACACCGAAGACCCCGACAGCTGGGGCTACACCCAGGATGAGCGCCGCGTCTGGGCCGTCTCCTATCATGGCGGCCGGCTCTATTATTCGGTTGGCGAAAAGTCGGAAATCTGGTCGGTGGGCATCGCCCGCGACGGCACCTTCGCCGGCGATCCGCGCTGGGAACTGACGGTCAAGGCCGACAAGGACTACGCCGTCACCGACATCGCCTTCGACAACAGCGGCTTCATGTACCTCGCCCAGCGTGGCCCGGTCGAAAACCGCTACGACTACAGCCGCTTCGCCGATTCCGGCAAGGGCGAGGTGATCCGCTACTTCAGAGAGAATCCCGACGATCCCTCGACGGAATCGGTCTGGGTGGAAGCGCCGCAGGAATATGCTGTCGGCTTCCCGCAGGGGAACCGGCAGTCGGCCGGCGGTCTCGACCTGCAATATGGCTACGATGCCGACGGCAATCTCGACACCTCGGTCTGCACCCAGACCTTGGTCAACACCGGCGACAAATTGCGCGACAACCCCGAGCTTGCCGAAAAACTCGCGGCTGGCGGGCCGCTTGCGGTCCATGGCGTGCAGATCACGCCCAAGGACCTGGTCAAGCCGGCCAACGTGCCGCCCTTCGGCTCCTGGTTCGTCGATTTCGACGGCTATTTCGAGGATCCCGAAGTGGAAGGCCATGTCGGCGACGTCGCCGTCTGGCATCCCTGCGAGGGCCGTGCCGGCTATTACGAGGAAATACCGGGCGGCTATGAGCCTCCCTTCTACCCGCCGGACTTCCCACCGCCCGGCAATCTGCCTCCGTGTCTCGATGTCGAGGACGTGCAATTCTACTGCACGCCGCGCGGCCTCGAGGCCGATCTCTATCTCCATGACCATGCCGGCTTCGGCGGCGATTCGATCAAGGTCCAGTCCAGGACGCCAGGCGTCGGGGTGACATCACCCATGTCGCATGCGCCAGGCAAGCCGTACACGATCGACATCACCGGCCACTATCCGGGCGACAGAGTGGATGTCGGGCTGTGCTTCTACAGGAAGTCCGACAAGGACAAGGGTGGCTACTACCCTTGCTGCAAGATGACCTTGCCGCTCCGCACCCCAGCCGTCAGCTGCGAACGTTGAGGAGGCAAAGATGACCATTCTTGCCCCATCCCCGCTCGCGACCAAAACGCAAAAAACCGTCATGGAGACGATCATGAAACCCCTGTCATATGCCAGGCGCGGTGCGCGCTGGCTGATGGCGGCCGGTATCGCGGTCGCCCTTGCGCCCGCATTGCCGGCATCCGCCGCCCAGACCGTCCAGGCAGTCACCAGCCTGGATGTGCAGCCGCTGCAGCTCGACAATCCGCGCATCATCAACCCGGAACCCGGACGTGTCGTGCCGTTCTTCACCAAGACCGGTGGCCAGCGCAGCTGCGACTATGTCTTCTACACCTTGACCTTCGGGCTGCGCGGCAATCCGCAAGGTTTTGCCAATCCGGGCCTCGAGGCGGCGCTGAAGAAAGCCAAGCTCGACTTCAAGGACCAGCTTCCGCACGGTCTTTCGATCGTCAACGTGACGGTCTCCGGCGACGGCACCGATGCATCGGGCGGGGCCTTGCCGAGTGCTGTCATCAGCAATTCGGCCGGCCCCAACGACACCGCAACGGTTTCCGATTTCCGGATTTCCGCCAGCGATCTCGATGGCTCGGGCGCACCGAACGAACGCGTCATCACTTTCCGCATTACGGCCAAGATCGACCACGCCGCGTTTCCGGCGCCGGTCAATGTCGACAACCAGGGCCTTATCAAGGTTACCTCGGGCCCCGGCACGGGTACCTTCATCCCGTCGCAGGATCCGGGCAAGCCGGATGACGGCAACATCGCGACCGGCGAAAAGACCTCGATCCGGATCGACCTCACCAAATGCGACAGGCAACCTCCGCCTCCAACCGACCACGAATGCTTCAAGGTCGAGCGCGGCACGGTCGACTGCGTGCCCGGCGGCGGCGCCTTCATCTATCACATGCCTGTCGGCCCGGAGATGGGCGGCAAGTGGGTGCAGGTTTCGACGACCTCACCAGGCATCGCCATCATCCCCGACACCCAGAAGGTGCCGGTGGGCGGCGGGGTGCTCGACTGGAAGATCGTCGGCGCTTCACCCGGTGACGTCATCCATCTCATCGTCACCGGCATCGAGACCTATGCCGGACCAAAGGAAGGTTGGGGCCTGTGCTGCACGCAAACCATCGACATCATCATCCCGCGCGACCAGAGGTGCCCGCCCAAGGACAAGGAACCGGACCTCAAGGTTGAAAAGCATGCAGATGTCACACGTTGCACGATGGGTGGCGGCTGCGTCTTCACCATCCGGGTTACCAATGTCGGCACCGCGCCCTACAACGGCAAGATCGTGCTCGACGAGGTGACGCTGCCGGCCGGCTCGACGCTCGATTCAGGGCCCAATCCGCCCTGGGTCTGCGCGCCGGGTACCACCCCGATGACGTGCACCTATCCGGTGACCACGCTCAATCCGGGGGCCTTTGTCGACCTCAAGCTCGGCTTCAAGCCGGCCGGAGGCTGGCAAGGCAGCGTGCTGCGCAACTGCGCCACCTACAATTACGGCGCCAGCGGCAAGCCGCTGTTCGGCAGCCAGGCCAATGACCGTGGCTGTGCCTCGATCCCGATCTGCCGCCGCGGCGACCGCAACCCGGAGTGCCAGCCGCCGGTCGACAAGAAGGTCGACCTGATCCTCAAGAAGCGTGCCCGCACCGAAGTCTGCACCGCCGATGGCGTCTGCACCTTCATCATCGACATCATCAACAACGGCGCATCGACCTATAACGGGCCGCTGATGGTGATCGACAACTACCCAAGCGGCGCGCCGACATCCTCGACCTTCGGGCCGAGCCCACCCTGGACATGCGGCCCGAACGGCCCCGGCCAGTTCCGCTGCGACAATGCCGGCATATCGCTGCCGGCGGGCGCCTCGACGCCGATCTTCGTCAAGGCGGTCGTGCCGGCCGGCTACCGGTCCGACACGGTCGAGAACTGCGCCGAGGTCAAGGCCATCCCCGGTGAGGTCGACCTCACCAACAACAAGGCCTGCGCCAAGGAACGCATCCGCCATCCCAACGGCGGCCAGCCGACCTTGCGCATCACCAAGGTGTGCAGCGGCTCGCTCGCCGGTGCGGCCGCGGTTTCCTGCCGCATCACCGTCAGCAGCGTCGGCACCGCTGCCCCCACCGGTCCGGTGCGGGTCAACGATGCCACCACGCTGGTGTCGGGCGGAGCGCCCGTGCAGATCCAGACCGTCACCCCCGACGGCACGGAATGGGCGTGCGGGCCGGTTCCGGCCAACGCGTTGTCGTGCCAGATACCAGGCGCCGTCATGACGCCCGGAACCTCCAGGCACTTCGACGTGACGGTCTCGGCCAATGGCGAGTTCGAGAACTGCGCGCGCGGCTCCTACGGGCCGGCGCAGGGCGACGATGTCGTCTATCCGATCGGCCAGGCCTGCGCCAAGGGCGGCGGTCCTTCGACGATCCGTGTCGAAAAGACCGGCGACCGCGAATGCCGCGTCGGCAAGCCCTGCTCGTTCGACATCACCATCACAAATGACGGGACGAGCCCCTTCTCGGGTCCGGTCCGCATCGGCGATGCGATCGGCGTGGAAGGGCTTGGCCGGCTGGAAGGTGTTGCGATCACCTCGATCGACCCGCCTTTCGGCTGCTCGCCGGAGCCGACGACCTTGCCGGCCTCCTGCATCGCCAACCTGACGCTCGGCGCCGGCGAAAGCCAGTCGCACCGTGTGACGGTGGTCATCCCCGACGATGGGCGTCTTGCCAACCTGCAGGGCAACGTCAATGGCCAGAACTGCGTTGGCGTGCTCTCTCCCGACACACGTGTGCAGGGCGGCGGCGATGTGCTGTCCAAGGATGCGACCAACGTCCAGGGCGATCGCGGCAAGGCCTATGCGTGCCATCCCTTCATCATCACGCATGAGGTGAAGAACGAGTGCTCGCCGGGCTTTGTCATGAACGACGCCGGCCGCTGTGTCTGCCCGGAAGGCACCACCTTCCGCAACGGCCAGTGCACGGGCGGCGGCACCAACGTTCTTCCGTTGCCACCGCCACCGCGCTGCGTGCTGCTCGAAGGCCAGATCCGCACCGAGGACGGACGCTGCGTCTGTCCGCGCGGCACGAAGCTGGAGAACGGAAAATGCGTCAGGACCGACAGGCCCGAGCAGTGCACCATCCGTGGTCAGGTCCACGACGCCGACGGCTACTGCGTCTGCCCGCGCGGCACCGAGCTGCGGGACGGCGCCTGCCGTCAGATCCGGCCAAAACCGCAGCAGTGCCGCATCCCTGGCCAGTTCCGCAATGCCGATGGCGACTGTGTCTGCCCGCAAGGCACCGAGGTGCGCAACGGCGCCTGCCGCCCGGTCCGGCCGAAGCCCGAGCAGTGCACCATCCGTGGCCAGGTCCACAATGCGGACGGGGACTGCGTCTGCCCGCAAGGCACCGAGGTGCGCGACGGAGCCTGCCGCCCGGTCCGGCCGCAGCCTGACCAGTGCACCATCCGTGGCCAGGTCCACGACGCCAACGGCAATTGCGTCTGCCCGAGGGGGACCGAGGTGCAGGGCAACGCATGTCGTCGACCAGGTCCAGTGCTCCAGCAGTGCGACATACGCGGCCAAGTCCACAACAAGCGCGGCGAATGCGTCTGTCCGCGTGGGACCGAGGTGATCGACGGCGCATGCCGCAAGCCCAGGCAAGAGAGCGAATGCGCGCCGGGCTCGCAGATGGTCAACGGCCAGTGCCAGCCGATCTTCAGGCGACACTGTCCGGAAGGTACGATCGGGCGGTATCCGAACTGCCGGCCGATACGCGGGCAGCCGTCGCTGGAGCTCGATCCGGGCCAACTGCTGCAATTGCTGCCGCAGCGCAGGCAGCAGATCGACCAGCAACAGGATCCGGTTCCAAACAGGGTCCTGAAACTCCAGCAGCAATAGCCATCTGCGCGACGCCAAACGAGAACCCGCCGGAGCAATCCGGCGGGTTTTTCTTCACGACCCGCGCGGGCGGCGATTGGCGGCCCAGGACCAACGCGCGCCGCCACGTTACCCCTGCCTGTGGAACCGCCGTACTTGCGCCCTCGACAAGTCGCCAGGAGCGCTTTAGGCAGTCGGTTCGGAGCGCCCGTATGAAAAGGGCGCCCGGAAAGGCCGCGAGATGAGCAAAAAAACCTTGATCGCACCGTCGGTGCTGGCATCGGATTTCTCGAAGCTCGGCGACGAGGTCGAGGCGGTGGCGGCGGCAGGTGCCGACTGGATCCATCTCGACGTGATGGACGGACATTTCGTGCCCAACATCACCTTCGGCCCGCCTGTCATCAAGGCGATCCGCAACCGCACCAAGGCCTTTTTCGACTGCCACCTGATGATCGCGCCCGCCGATCCCTACCTCGCCGCCTTCGCCGAGGCCGGCTGCGACGGCATGACGGTGCATGCCGAGGCCGGGCCGCATCTCGACCGCTCGCTGCAGACCATCAGGAACCTCGGCAAGAAGGCCGGCGTCTCGCTCAATCCGGCGACGCCCGAAACAATGATCGAATATGTGCTCGACCGGCTCGATCTGATCCTGATCATGACCGTCAATCCGGGCTTCGGCGGCCAGGCCTTCATCCCGGGGATCGTCGACAAGGTGAGAAGGGTCAAGGCACTGATCGGCGACCGACCGATCCGCATCGAGATCGACGGCGGGGTCTCGCCGGAAACAGCCCCGTTGGTCACATCGGCCGGCGCCGACGTGCTGGTGGCGGGAGCTGCCATCTTCAAGGGCGGCAGCGTCGAGGCTTACCGCGCCAATATCGAAGCGATCAGGACCGCGGCCGACAAGGCTGCCGGCTAACACAGCGCGGTCATCCGGTTTCAATTCCAACACGCCGGCTTTGTGCGATCACCACCCTTCAGCGTAGGCACGCCCGAATCAGGCCGCCCGGGAGGCCTGATTCGGCGCGTTGTTCCTTGTCTTTGCGCGCGACAGAAAAGATGCTCGCACGGGCACAGGAGAAACAGATGTTTCTGCGTGCATACAAAACACGTTAAGTTTCCGCTGGTTGTAGAGATATTCGAATTCCCGCGATCGGCGTGCGGATTGGGTATATTTCTTTGTTCTAAAGTACAATAGCGCGATCTTCTGCTTGAGCGGCTGGAGCGTGGCGCTGTATGGTACTGGTACAGAAGGGGAATTTTCGGACTCGAATTGCCCAAGACGACAGTTGGGGACAAGGAGTCGCTTTTGACATACGGAGTTGCCAATCTGAACGACGACGGGCCCGGAGCCAAGAGTACGCTTGCCAGCACGGTCTATCATCAATTGCGTGATGATCTTCTCGCCGGCGCCCTGGAAACCGAAAGCAAGCTGCGCGTCGAGTGGGTCGTTTCCAAGTATGGCGCCGGCGCCTCTCCGGTTCGTGAAGCCCTCAATCGCCTTGCCTCCGAAGGTCTCCTCGGCCGCCATGACCAGCGCGGCTTCTTCATCATGCCGGTCACTGCGGCCGAACTCGAGGAGCTGACTCGCACCCGTTGCTGGCTCGAGGAGCGGGCGCTGCGCGAATCCATTGCCCACCGCACCGCCGAATGGGAAGAACAATTGGTGCTGGCGCTGCATCGCCTGGGGCGTGCCTCACGTCTTTTGCCGCAAAGCAGCTCGTCGCTCAATCCGGACTGGGAGAAATTGCACCGCACCTTCCACCGGGTGCTGATCTCGGCCTGCCGGTCGCACTGGCTGGTGGGCTTCTGCGACCAGCTTTCCGATCACGCCTACCGCTATCGCCAGATGGCCAATGACGGCGAGAGCGTCCAGCGCGACGATTTCGCCGAACACCGGCTCATTGCTGAAAATGCGCTGGACGGAAATGCGGACGGCGCCGTCCAGGCCCTGATCGATCACTACCAGCTGACCGCCGCCATGTGCATGGAACGCTTCAAGCAAGGCGAGACGCCAAAGGCCGCCGCCCGTCCGGGTCAGCGCGCCCAGCGTTGACGGCTGTCTGACCGTCGCGCTCCGCTGTCCCATCTCTCGAATCTTTTCGGTAGACGCCGGGCAGCCGTTTGCGGCCTTGACGGCCGGGCCGGGAAACGCGAACGCTTCGCCGCGTGCCGACCCGCGGCCGGCGTCGACATTGCCGTCACCCACAATTGCGTCACCCCAGAAAGATTTCATGAGCAATCATCTGTTCGATGCATTCCGGTCCCGGATGCCCTCGCCTGGGCATCCGTTGATGGAAACCGATGATGGCCGCACGCTCACCTATGGCGACATGCTGGCGCGATCGGCGCAGCTCGCGCATGCGCTGCTGCAAATGGATGTCGCGCCCGGCGACCGGGTTGCCGTGCAGGTCGAGAAGAGCCCGGAGATGGTTTTGCTCTATCTCGCCTGCGCGCGCGCTGGCGCCGTCTTCCTGCCACTCAACACCGCCTATACGCTGGCCGAGCTCGGCTATTTCTTCGACGATGCGGCACCCCGGGTGATTGTCTGCGATCCGGCGCGGTCGGCGGATATCCGTGGGATGGTCGAGCCGTCCGGTGCCGTCGTGGTCACGCTCGACCGCAATGGCGAGGGATCCCTTGCGGACCAGGCATCGCGCCAGTCCTCCGATTTCCATGATGTCGAGCGCGGCGCGGACGACCTTGCGGCGATCCTCTACACGTCGGGAACGACCGGCCGCTCGAAAGGCGCCATGCTCAGCCACGAGAATCTCGCCTCGAATGCCCGGGTCCTGGTCGAGCAATGGCGCTTCACCGGGGATGACGTGCTGATCCACGCGCTGCCGATCTTCCATACGCACGGCCTGTTCGTCGCCACCAATGTCGTCCTGATGGCCGGCGCCGCGATGCTGTTCGAGCAGAAATTCGACGCCGGCCGCGTCGTCTCGCTGCTGCCGCGCGCCACCGCCCTGATGGGCGTGCCGACCTTCTATACCAGGCTGTTGCAGCAGGAGGGGCTGGATCGCGAGGCTGCGAAGACCATCCGCCTGTTCGTATCCGGTTCTGCGCCGTTGCTGGCCGAAACGCACAAGGCATGGCGCGAGCGTACCGGCCACGCCATCCTCGAGCGCTACGGCATGACCGAGACCAACATGAACACCTCCAATCCCTATGAGGGCGAGCGGCGCGCCGGCACGGTCGGCTTCCCCTTGCCCGGCGTGTCGCTGCGCATCGCCGATCCCGACACCGGCAAGCCGCTTGCCCAGGGCGAGGTCGGCATGATCGAGGTCAAGGGGCCGAACGTGTTCGGCGGCTACTGGCGCATGCCGGAAAAGACCAGGGCGGAATTTCGCGCCGACGGCTTCTTCATCACTGGCGATCTCGGCACGATCGATGCCGACGGCTATGTCCATATTGTCGGTCGCGGCAAGGACCTGATCATCTCAGGCGGTTACAACGTCTATCCGAAGGAGCTCGAAAGCGAGATAGACGCGCTCGACGGCGTCCTGGAAAGCGCCGTCATCGGCCTTGCCCATCCGGACTTCGGCGAAGGCGTCACCGCTGTCATCGTGCGCTCGCCCGCTTCGCGTATCACCGCGGCCGAAATCCTCGACGCCATCGCCGGCCGCATGGCGAAGTACAAGCACCCGAAACGGGTGATCTTCGTCGACGAACTGCCGCGCAACACGATGGGCAAGGTACAGAAGAACTTGCTTCGCGACAGCTACAAGGATCTCTATGCCTCCGCCGAGGCCGGCTAGGCAGAAACCCCGCCCCGGCGAGGACGCCGGTTCAGCTTGTGTACAAGAGTTCGACGACATGGTCGGCGATCGCCAGGCTCGCCGTCAGGCCGGGGCTCTCGATGCCGAACAGATTGACGATCCGGCCCGCGCCATGATCGGCTGGACCCTGGATCATGAAATCGGCTGAAGCCTGGCCCGGGCCGGACAGCTTCGGCCTGATGCCAGCATAGGCCGGCTGCAGGGCATGATCGGCAAGGTCGGGCCAATAGCTGCGGATCGCCTCGTAGAAGACAGCGCTTCGGCCGGGGTCGACCGTGTAATCCACGCTGTCGGTCCATTCGACGTCGGGACCAAAGCGCGCATTGCCGGCAAGGTCGAGCGTCAGATGGACGCCGAGACCGCCCTCGACCGGGACCGGATAGATCAGCCGCGAAAAGGGCGACTGCCCGGGAAGCGCGAAATAATTGCCGCGCGCCAGCCACTGCCGGGGGATGAGGTCCCTTGGAAAACCCTCGATCCGGCCGGCCACCGCCTGCGCATCGAGGCCCGTCGCATTGACGAAAGCGTCTGCTTCCAGAGCGAAGGTCTCGCCATTGGCATCGCGCGTGTCGATCCGGATCCGGCCGGCTTCGGTCGTCGCGCCGGCAACGCAAGTGAGGAAAGCCAGGGATGCGCCTGATGCCTCGGCGTCGCCGCGCAGCGACAGCATCAGCGCATGGCTGTCTATGATGCCGGTCGACGGCGACAGCAACGCGGAGGCGCAGCTCAGCGCCGGTTCCAGGCGCTCGGCCGCGCCGCGCGTCAAAAACTCGAGATCGTCGACCCCGCAGCGCTTCGCATTGGCTTCGATCGCCCGCAGCCCGTCCGCCTGGCCTGGCTCGCTGGCGACGATCAGCTTGCCGGCGCGGCGATGGCCGATATTGTGTTCGGCGCAGTAGGCGTAGAGAAGCCGGCGGCCTTCGACGCAGAGCCGGGCCTTCAGGCTGCCGGGCGCATAATAGAGCCCGGCATGGATCACTTCCGAATTGCGTGAACTGGTGACGGTGCCGATCGCGTCGGCCTTTTCGATCACCACCACTTCGCGGCCCGACAAGGCAAGCGCCCTGGCAATGGCAAGCCCGACGACGCCTGCTCCGGCGACGACACAATCGATTGTCTGCATGCCCTCTCGCTCAGCGCGAAGCGGCAGCCTCGAACACCTTGTCGCCGCCGATCCAGACGCTTCCTATGCCAAGATCGTCCGACAGCGCAACGATGTCCGCCGCCGTGCCATTGGCAAAGCGGCCAAGCCGGTGCGACTGGCCGATCGCCTGCGCCGGATAGAGCGAAGCCATGCGCAAGGCTTCGGATAGCTCGAGTCCGACGGTGCGGTGCATGAACCGGATAGCCGAGATCATGTCGAGGTCGGCGCCGGCCAGCGTGCCGTCGGCAAGCCGCAGGCTCCCATCCTTGCGGTAGATGGTGCGGCCATTGAGGGTGAACGACGTCATGTCGGTGCCGATCGTCGCCATCGCGTCGGTGACCAGCACGATCCTGCCCGGCCCCTGCTTGGCATCGAGAGCGATCCTGATCGTCGCCGGATGGACATGAATGCCGTCGGCGATCAGGCCGGCGGACAAGGTGCCGATGTCGATGGCGGCCCCCGCCAGCCCGGGCTCGCGATTGCCGATCTGGCTCATCGCGTTGAACAGATGGGTGACGACACTGGCGCCGGCCTCGGCGAAGGCTTTTGCCGTGGCGTGGCCCGTGTCCGAATGGCCGAGGCTGACGACGATCCCGGCCTTCGCCAATGCCGTGACGCGGGCCGGGTCGACCGATTCCGGCGCGATCGTGGTGAGCAGCACCGGCAGCTTCCGGCGCGCCGCCATCAGCATGGCCTGGTCGGCGTCCGTCATCGGCCGGATCAGCGCCGGATCATGCGCGCCCTTGCGGGCGATCGAGAGATGCGGCCCTTCCAGATGCAGGCCTAGAAAGCCCGGCACCTTTTGCAGCGCTGCGGCTTCGCCGGCGGCGATGGCTGCAGCGGTGATCGCGGGCGTGTCGGTGATCAGCGTCGGCAGCAGTGCCGTCGTGCCGAACGGCGCATGCGCGCGGCAGATGGTTTCGATCGAGGCGACATCGGGATGGTCGTTGAGCATCACCCCGCCGCCGCCATTGACCTGGATATCGACGAAGCCCGGCACCAGCATGCCGCCGCCGGTGTCGATGGCGCGGATATCCCCGGGAAGTGCGCCTTGCGGCAGCATGGCCTCGACAAGGCCGTCGCGCACGACAAGGGCGGCACCTTCATGCCAGTCGTCGCCGTCGAAAATGCGGGCGCCGGTCAGGGCAAAACGGTCGCTCATACGGTCTCCGTCACCTTGCGAAGGTTGCGGGGCGCGTCCGGGTCGAGGCCGCGATGGCGGGCAAAGGCCTCGACGAACATGTAGAAGGAGACGATCAGCGTCAGCGGATCGGTCAGCGGATGACCGGTGGCGACATGCGGCAGGCGCGTGGCGCGATTGGCGAGTGCCGAGGTGACGAACACCGGCGCGCCCTTGGCCGCCAGGCTGTCGGCGGCTTCGGCGACGGAGGGCTCGGACGCGTCGCGCGCGGCCAGCGCCAGCACCGGAAAGTCGGGGCCGATCAGCGCCAGCGGGCCATGCATGACTTCGGCCGCGCTATAGGCCTCGGCATGCATGCCGCAGGTCTCCTTGAACTTCAGCGCTGCCTCGTTGGCCATCGCCGCCGACGGGCCGCGGCCGAGAATGAACAACGACTTCTGCTTCTCGATCGTTTCGGAGAGCACGCTCATCCAGTCGCAGGCGATCGCCTTGCCGAAATGCTCGGGCAGGCGGGCAAGTGCCGCGAGGAGCGCTTCGTCGCCGGTCGAATGCGCCATCAAGGCAAGACCGGCAACGGCGGAGTTGATGAAGGTCTTGGTAGCCGCGACGCTGCGCTCGGGGCCGGCGAGGATGTCGATCGCATAGTCCGAGGCGCGCGCGAGCGGCGAATCGGCGGTGTTGGTGACGGCGATGGTCAGCGCGCCGCCGGCCCGTGCGGTTTCGGCCATGGCGACGATGTCGGGGCTCTTGCCCGACTGCGAGATCGCGAGACACGCCGAGCCGTCAAGCCGCAACTTGCGGCCATAGATCGAGGCGATGGAGGGGCCGACCGAGGCGACGGCAAGGCCCGCGGTCAGTTCGACGGCATATTTCATGAAGGTGGCGGCATGGTCGGACGAGCCACGCGCCACGGTGACGACGAAATGCGGGTCGCGTTCCCTGATGCCGCGCCCGGCTTCGGCCAGCACCGCGCCCGAGCCGTCGAGCAGGCGGGCGACGGCTTGCGGGATTTCCTCGATCTCGCGCTGCATATGGGTGGTGTTGGAGATCATGGTCGGCCCTCTTCGCTCGGCCCTGTCAGCCGCAGTTCGGCGACGAAATCATAGGCATCGCCCCGGTAGATGGAGCGAGTGAATTCGATCACCTTGCCGCTCGCCAGATAGGAAATACGCTCGATGTGCAGGCCGGCAATACCCGGCGGCACTTCGAGCAGGCGCGCATCGCCCTCGCCGAGATTGGCGGCGGAGATACGCTGCACGGCGCGCACCGGCCGGTTGCCGGTCAGTTCCAGTGCCGCGTAGAGCGAGGAACCGATGCCGGCCGGATCGGGCAGCACGCTGGCCGACAGCGAGGCGCGTTCGATCGCCAGCGGCGTGTCGTTGGCGATGCGCAGGCGCGCGACGCGCGCCACCAGCTCGTTCGACGACAGGCCGAGCACCATCATCTCGTCGGGCGAGGGCGCGTAGAGCCCCCGATCAAGCCAGGCGGAGCGCACCGCCATGCCGCGCCGCGCCATGTCCTCGGTGAAGGAGGTGAGCCGCGACAGCGACTGCTCGACACGTTCCATGCGCGGCGCCACGAAAGTGCCGGAGCCATGGCGCTGCACCAATATGCCGCCCTTGACCAGGTCCTGCACCGCCTTGCGCACGGTGACGCGCGAAATGTCGGCCTTGGTGGCGATGTCGCGCTCGGACGGCAGCGCGTCGCCCGGGCCGATCAGGCCGCGATTGACGGCGTCCTCGATGCTCTTCCTGAGCTGCAGGTAAAGTGGCGCACCGCTTTGCGAGGATTGTTTGAGCGCGGCGAAGATCTGGTCGGCGGCATCGCTCATCGTGCGGCCTCCGTCCTGGCGAACAGACGCGCCGCCATCTGAACGGCACCGCCTAGCGCATCGTCAAGCGGTTCCTTCAGCAGGGCGCGGTAGCGCGCCGACAGGCGCGGCGCATAGAGCGGCGCCAGCCCGCCGAGCAGGCAAAGCGGCGCGCCGGCCGCGAGGTCGAGCGCGCCGAGCGATGCCTCGACATCGGCGACCGCCTTGTCGAGGATCCAGTTGGCGACGATGTCGCCATTTTTCGCGTGCTCGAACACTTTCGGCGCGAAGCCGCCGAAATCGCCTGGTTTGGCGTTGGTGGTGAACTCGACCACGTCCTCGGGGTTGTTGCGAAAAACGGCCATCATGCTGTCGGTCAGCGGCGATGCCTGGCGCACGCCATCATGCGCGAGCAATGTCTGTTCAAGCAGGTCGCGGCCGATGCGGGCGCCGCTGCCCTGGTCGCCGACCTGGAACCCCCAGCCACCGATGGCGCGCGATTTGCCATTCTTGCGTGCCATATAGGCAGTGCCGGTGCCCAGGATCGCCATCGCGCCGTCACCAGAACCGACCGCGCCTTCGAGCGCGATCTCGGCATCGGTCTCGACGCGGCTGGTGCTGAACGGCAGGATCGCTTCGAGCTGCTGCCGGTAGGTTCCGACATTGGCGCCGGCAAGGCCGAGAATGGCGGGTGTTTGCGGGATCAGGTCCGGATCCTGACCGGCGGTGATGAAGGCCTGCCGCGCCGCATCGACGATGTTCGAGCGGGCGCCGGTGAGGTCGGTGCGGATGTTGGCGGCGCCGCTTTTGGCGCGGCCGATGACGGCGCCGTCGACTGTTGCCAGGGCGGCCCTGCAGCTGGTGCCGCCGCCATCGATACCGAGCACGAATTTCACGCGATTTCTCCTCCGGGCGGATAATACCAATAAAATACCAATAGCCAAGAGTTAATTTCCGTTTCAAAAAGATTAAGCCGTATTTTATTGAAAAACTTGCGTAATTCGTCGGCTCAGCGATTCCCTGTCCGCGAATTCGTTAATGCGTGTGGACAAGTGGTATTTTTTTGGTATTGTTTTGTGGATTGGAGGAACTGGGATGGCCGAAATGCGCACCGAAGCGCTGCATGGGAATGCCGAGGGGCTGGATATCCAGGCGCCCGAAGCGATCCTCGGCTCGCTGGCCGATGCGCAGGTCGAGGCCGCGAAAGCGGTCCGCAACGCCATTCCTTCCATCGCCAGGGCAGCCGAGATCATTGCCGGCTGCCTGAGCAGCGGCGGCAAGCTTGCCTACGCCGCGGCCGGCAGCTCCGGCCTGATGGCGCTGGCCGACGCGCTGGAACTGCCGGGCACGTTCGGCATCCAGCGCGACCGCATTGCCATCCTGATCGCCGGCGGCGACGAAGCTTTCAAGACACTGGCCGGCGGGCCCGAGGATGATACGGAGGAGGCCTCGACCGCTGTCGCCAATGCCGGCATCGGCGCGGGCGATTGCCTGATCGCGCTTTCCGCCAGCGGCACGACCCCCTACGCGGTGCGCGCCATCGAGGACGCGCGGCGCCGGGGTGCCGCCACAATCGGCATTGCCAACAACAGGGGTTCGGCTCTGCTCAGGCAGGCCGACACCGCCATCTTGCTCGAAACGCCGCCGGAAGTCATTGCCGGCTCGACCCGCATGGGCGCCGGCACGGCGCAGAAGATCGCTCTCAACATGCTGTCGACGCTGACCGCCATTCATCTTGGTCATGTTCATGACGGCTACATGGTCAACCTCATGGCCGACAACATGAAGCTGCGCGACCGGGCGGCGCGCATCGTCGCCGCCGTCAGCGGCCGCGGCCAGGAAGAGGCCGCCAGCCTGCTCGAAAAGAGCGGCGGCGCGGTCAAGACAGCCATTCTGCTTGCCGCCGGCGCCGACAGCGCCGACGCGGCCGAGAAACTGTTGGAAGGGACCGGCCAGAAGCTGCGGCCGGCGCTTTCAGCAATCGAGGGGAGCAAGGGGCGCAACGCCTCTGTTCTCATCAAAACGGAACCTGAAAAAGGTCAACAGGGAGACTGAGCATGACAACGAAACTACTGACGGCACTGCTTCTGGGCACAAGCATTCTCGGCTCCGCCGGGTTGGCTCATGCCGATGACGTAACGCTCAACATCGAAAGCTGGCGCGGCGACGATCTCGCCATCTGGAAGGACAAGCTTATCCCGGCCTTCGAAGCCAAGAACCCCGGCATCAAGGTGGTGTTCGCGCCATCGGCTCCGACGGAATATGACGCCGCGCTCGGCGCCAAGCTCGCCGCCGGTTCGGCGGGCGACCTGATCACCTGCCGCCCGTTCGACAAGTCGCTCGAACTGTTCAAGAAGGGCAACCTTGCCGATCTCTCGGCACTGCCCGGCATGGAGAACTTCTCGCCGGTGGCCAAGTCCGCCTGGCAGACCGATGACGGCAAGGCGAGCTTCTGCGTGCCGATGGCCTCGGTCATCCACGGCTTCATCTACAACAAGGACGCCTTTGACAAGCTCGGCATCAAGGTGCCGCAGACCCGCGACGAATTCTTCGCCGCGCTCGACAAGATCAAGGCCGACGGTACCTATATCCCGATGGCGATGGGCACCAAGGATCTCTGGGAAGCCGCGACCATGGGCTACCAGAACATCGGCCCCAACTACTGGAAGGGCGAGGACGGCCGCGCGGCGCTGATCAAGGGCGATCAGAAGCTGACCGACAAGGACTGGGTCGCTCCCTATGAGGAACTGGCCAAGTGGAAGCCGTATCTCGGCGACGGCTTCGAGGCTCAGACCTATCCGGACAGCCAGAACCTGTTCACGCTCGGCCGCGCCGCCATCTACCCGGCCGGCTCGTGGGAAATCGGCCTGTTCAACACGCAGGCCCAGTTCAAGATGGGCGCCTTCCCGCCCCCGGTCGAGAAGGCCGGCGACACCTGCTACATCTCGGACCATACCGATATCGGCATGGGCCTGAACGCAGCCTCCAAGCATGCGGACGCGGCCAAGACGTTCCTGTCCTGGGTGGCTTCGCCTGATTTCGCCACCATCTACGCCAACGCGCTGCCGGGCTTCTTCAGCCTGAACTCCGCACCGGTGAAGATGGCGGACCCGCTGGCGCAGGAATTCGTCTCCTGGCGCGGCAAGTGCAAGTCGACGATCCGCTCGACCTACCAGATCCTGTCGCGCGGCACGCCGAACCTCGAAAACGAGACCTGGGTTGAATCGGCCAACGTCATCAACGGCACCGATACGCCCGAAGCCGCGGCCAAGAAGCTGCAGACCGGCCTCGACAGCTGGTATAAGCCAGCGAAATAAGAGCTCAGGCAACGGAGCCGGCTGGGCGCATGCCCGGCCGGTTCCGGATTACCTGGTTCTTTAGACAGAGCTCATTCAGATTGCGATTGTCGGCACCGCCTCGCGGCCTTACCCTTGCTGCTATGGGGAAGGCTGGCTGATCAGTCGCAGGCCTTTGTTCTTGCCGCACAGGGCAAGGATGTCTGGGCCATGCATCGAGGCATCATCTAGCATCACATCGTCTGGAACCGAGAGACGGCGGGGACCGAACTCATGGCCGCACAAACACGACCGAAAAGACCATTCCGCTGGCATATCGCCGTCTTCCTGGCGCCGGCGGTGCTCGTCTACACGGCGATCATGATCCTGCCGCTGGCCGGCACGCTGCAGCTCTCGCTGTTCCGCAACGTCGACCAGTCCCAGATCTTCGTTGGACTGGACAATTTCCGCACCCTGTTCGGCGACCCCAACTGGTCGGTCAATTTCTGGAATGCGCTGAGGAACAATGTCTGGTTCTTCATCATCCACATGCTGGTGCAGAACCCGGTCGGCGTGCTTCTGGCCGCACTCCTGTCCAGCCCAAAACTCCGGTTCTCGGCCTTCTACCGCACCGCGATCTTCGTGCCGACCATTCTGTCTTTCGTCATCGTCGGCTTCGCCTGGAAGCTGATCTTGTCGCCGCTGTGGGGCGTGGCTCCGCATCTGCTCGACTTCGTCGGCCTGAAAAGCCTGTTCACGCCCTGGCTCGGCAAGGAGGAATACGCGCTGACCGCGCTCAGCCTGGTCTCGGTGTGGCAGTTCATCGGCATCCCGATGATGCTGATCTATGCCGCCCTGCTGTCGATCCCCGAAGAGGTGATCGAGGCGGCCGAATGCGATGGCATCACCGGCCTCTCGCAGTTCTGGAAGATCAAGCTGCCGCTGATCCTGCCGTCGATCGGCATCATCTCGATCCTCACCTTCGTCGGCAATTTCAACGCCTTCGACCTGATCTACACGGCGCAAGGCGCGCTCGCCGGGCCGAACTATTCGACCGATATTCTCGGCACCTTCCTCTACCGCGCCTTCTTCGGCTTCCAGCTGCAGGTCGGCGATCCCAACATGGGCGCGACCATCGCCACGATCATGTTCCTGATCATCCTCGGCGGTGTCTGCGTCTACCTCTTCCTCATCCAGACGCGCCTGCGTCGCTACCAGTTCTGAGGGGCAAGAGATGAGCATCGCCACCCGTTCACTCCCCCGCACCATCGGCGCCCACGCGATCCTCTTGACCTACACGGTGATCGCGCTTTTCCCGGTGGTTCTGGTCATCATGAATTCGTTCAAGTCGCGCGCCGGCATCTTCGGCGCGCCGCTGACGCCGCCGACGCCGAAAACCTTCGATATGATCGGCTACACCACGGTGATCGGCCAGGGCGATTTCATCCATTATTTCCAGAACAGTCTCGTCGTCACCGTCGGCTCGCTGTTCTTCGTGCTGCTGTTCGGCGCCATGGCGGCGTTCGCGCTGTCGGAATACCGCTTTCGCGGCAACACGCTGATGGGGCTTTACCTGGCGCTCGGCATCATGATCCCGATCCGGCTCGCCACTGTCGCCATCCTGCAGCTGATGGTGGCGAGCGGGCTGGTCAACACGCTGACGGCGCTGATCCTGGTCTACACCGCGCAGGGCCTGCCGCTGGCCGTCTTCATCCTGTCCGAATTCATGAAGCAGGTGTCCGACGATCTGAAGAATGCCGGCCGCATCGACGGCCTGTCGGAGTACACCATCTTCTTCCGCCTGGTGGTGCCGCTGGTGCGGCCGTCCATGGCGACCGTCGCCGTCTTCACCATGATCCCGATCTGGAACGACCTCTGGTTCCCACTGATCCTGGCGCCGTCCGAAGAGACCAAGACGGTGACGCTCGGCGCCCAGCTTTTCCTCGGCCAGTTCGTCACCAACTGGAACGCCATCCTGGCGGCACTCTCGCTGGCGATCCTGCCGGTGCTGATCCTCTACGTCATTTTCTCGCGGCAGCTGATCCGCGGCATTACTTCCGGAGCCGTCAAGTGAGTTCAGAAAGACCCCTTCGTGTCGTCGTCGCCGGGCTCGGCAATATGGGGCGCAGTCACGCGCTGGCCTATCACACCAATCCAGGCTTTGAGATCGCCGCCCTGATCAACCGTTCCGACGTGCCGTTGCCGGAGGGGCTGTCCGGCTATGGCATCAGACGCTCGTTCGACGACGCGTTGCGCGAGGAAAAACCGGATGTCGCCTGCATCGCCACCTATTCCGACAGCCATGCCGACTATGCGGTGAAGGCGTTCGAGGCCGGCTGCCATGTCTTCGTCGAGAAGCCGCTGGCAACGACGGTGGCCGACGCCAAGCGCGTCGTTGCCGCCGCCAAGGCCAACGGCAAAAAACTGGTGATCGGCTATATCCTGCGCCATCACCCGTCCTGGATCAGGCTGATCGCCGAGGCGCGCAAGCTCGGCGGCCCCTACGTGTTCCGCATGAACCTCAACCAGCAATCCTCAGGGCCGACCTGGGAGACGCACAAGCAGTTGATGCAGACGACCTCGCCGATCGTCGATTGCGGCGTGCACTATCTCGACGTCATGCTGCAGATCACCGACGCCAAGCCGGTCGAGGTGCGCGGCATGGGCGTGCGGCTGACCGACGAGGTCGCGCCCTCCATGTACAATTACGGCCATCTGCAGGTGCTGTTCGATGACGGTTCGGTCGGCTGGTACGAGGCCGGCTGGGGTCCGATGATTTCCGAGACGGCCTTCTTTGTGAAGGATGTCATGTCGCCCAAGGGCTGCGTGTCGATCGTCATGAAGGAGGGCGTGAAGTCCGACGACATCGACACCCACACCAAAACCTCGACCATCCGCCTGCACAGTGCGGCGACCGGCACGGACGGCAAGTTCCTAAAGCCGGACGAGATGCTGTCGATGGAAGGCGAACCCGGCCATCAGGACTTGTGTGATCTCGAACAGGCTTTTGTCCTCAAGGCAATTCGCGAGGACCTGGACCTGACCCGCCACATGGACGATGCGGTGCGGTCGCTCGCCGTCTGCCTTGCGGCCGACGAGAGCGTTCGCAGCGGCGCAGCCGTCAAACTCTAACGACAGGAAGAAGCCGTGGGCTCGCTAAAAATCGAGAATGTAAAAAAGGCCTTTGGGCCGGTCGAGGTGCTGAAGGGCATCGACCTCGAAGTGACGGATGGCGAGTTCGTCGTCTTTGTCGGCCCTTCGGGTTGCGGCAAGTCGACCTTGCTCCGGGTCATCGCCGGGCTGGAGGATTCGACCTCGGGCCGGGTGCTGATCGATGGCGAGGACGTCTCCGTCACGCCGCCGGCGAAACGCGGCATCGCCATGGTGTTCCAGACCTATGCGCTCTATCCGCATCTGACGGTGAAAAACAATATGGGCCTCGGCCTCAAGCAGGCGAACACCCCTGCGGCGGAGATCGACCGCCGCATCGGCATCGCCTCGTCCATGCTGTCGCTGGAACCGTACCTGGAAAGGCGGCCGGCGGAGCTCTCCGGCGGCCAGCGCCAGCGCGTCGCCATCGGCCGCGCCGTGGTGCGCGAGCCGAAACTGTTCCTGTTCGACGAGCCGCTGTCGAACCTCGATGCCGCGTTGCGCGTCAACACGCGGCTGGAAATCGCGCAGTTGCACCGCCGCCTCAAGGCGACGATGATCTACGTCACCCACGACCAGGTCGAGGCGATGACGCTGGCTGACAAGATCGTCGTGCTCAACGCGGGAAAAATCGAGCAGATCGGCGGCCCGATGGAGCTCTACAATTCGCCGGCAAACGAGTTCGTCGCCGGCTTCATCGGCTCGCCCAAGATGAATTTCGTCGACGGCGCCCGCCTCGGCGAGACAGCCAAGAGCATCGGCGTGCGGCCGGAGCATCTGACCGTCGATCCGAAATCCGGCGCCTGGAAGGGCACGGTCGTCCATGCCGAGCATCTCGGCGCCGACACCAATCTCTATCTCGACTGCGAGAAGGCCGGGCTGATCACCGTGCGGATTTTCGGCGTCTACGACGCGGAACCCGGCGCCACGCTTTATGCGACGCCCGATCCGGGGAGGACCTATCGGTTTGGCGCTGATGGGAAGGTGCTGAAGTAGTGTTTCAGCGTAGGTCGGCGCTGCCCCTCACCCTTATCCTCTCCCCGTGAAAAACTGGGAGAGGGGGTCGCCAACGCTGGAGCGCTTCCCTTCTCCCCGTTACTATACGGGGAGAAGGTGCCGGCAGGCGGATGAGGGGCGGCGCAAGCTTCGCAAGGATCGCTGACTTAAACGTCAGCCCTAAACGTCTGCTTCTGCTGCCCCAAGCCTTCGATGCCCAGCTCCACCACATCGCCAGCCTTGAGAAACACCGGCGGCTTCATGCCCAGGCCGACGCCGGGCGGGGTGCCCGTCGAAATAATGTCGCCGGGGTGCAGCGACATGAACTGGCTGAGGTAGGAGACGAGATAGGCGACGCCGTAGACCATGGTCTTGGTCGAACCGTTCTGCATCGTCTTGCCGTTGACGGTCAGCCACATTTTGAGGTTCTGCGGGTCGGATACTTCGTCCTTGGTCACCAGCCACGGGCCGGTCGGACCGAACGTGTCGCAGCTCTTGCCCTTGGTCCACTGGCCCTGGCGCTCGGCCTGGAAAGCGCGTTCGGACACGTCATGGGAGACGCAGTAACCGGCGACGTAGTCGAGCGCATCGGCTTCGCTGACATACTTCGCGGTCTTGCCGATGACCACGCCGAGCTCGACTTCCCAGTCGGTCTTCTCCGAGCCGCGCGGGATCAGCACGTCATCGTCGGGGCCGACAATGGCCGAGCTTGCCTTCATGAAGATGATCGGCTCCGGCGGCACGGTGGCGCCGGTTTCGGCGGCGTGGTCGGAATAGTTGAGGCCGATGCAGATGAACTTGCCGGTGCCGGCCACGCAGGCGCCGAGCCGAGGCTTGCCGGAAACCGCCGGCAGCGACTTTGCATCGAGCTTCGACAGCATGTCGAGCGAGGCCGGATGAAGCGTGGTGCCGGCGATATCGGCGACATGGGCGGAGAGATCGCGGATCGTTCCATCCGCATCGAGCAGGCCGGGACGTTCGCTTCCCACCTCGCCATAGCGCAGCAGTTTCATGCATCTTCTCCTGATTGCGGCCTCGCGGCCGTTCTACAAACTCTCCGCCGAGGCATCAGCCCTTTCGGAACCGGGCGGACCCTAGCCACCGGCCTGCTTCACGACAAGCGCAGGCAGCCTGTTTTGACAGCCGGCGAGCGGGATTTTCAGACTTCCCGATCCTTCGCCAAACCCGATCGCCCGGTGCCCGCGATTGTCTCCGGGCAGCGCTCAGATCGACCAGCCGCCGTCGATATTGTAGGCCTGCCCCGATGTGTAGGTGGCGCCGCCCAGGTAGACGGCGAGATCGGCAATCTCTTCCGGCGTGCCGAGCCGGCCCATCGGCTGGCGGGCGATGAAGGCGGCACGCGCGGCTTCGTAGTCGCCCTGCGCGTGCATGCGGTCCTCCAGCGAAGGGCTCTCGACCGTGCCGGGGCAGATGGCGTTGCAGCGTATGCCCTTGCCGACATAGTCGGCCGCGACCGCCTTGGTCAGGCCGATGACCGCGGCTTTGCTCAGGCCATAGACGAAGCGGTTCGGTACACCCTTGGTCGAGCTCGCCAGTGAGGCCATGTTGATGATCGATCCGTCGCCGCGCTCCAGCATGCCCGGCAACACGGCGCGGATGGTGCGGACCATGGCGCGAACGTTGAGGTTGAGCGCGAAATCGAGGTCGCCATCCTTCATCTCGAGGATCGAGCCGGAATGGACGAAACCGGCGCAGTTGAACAGCACGTCGACACGGCCGATCTCGGCGAAGGCCGAGTTGACCGCCTCGTCATTGAGGACGTCGACCCTGCGCGTCTTGATGCCGGAGGTCTTGGCGAGTTCCGCCAGCAGCGTCTCGTTGATGTCGGTGGCATGGACGGTGGCGCCAGCCTTGGCGAAGGCCAGCGCGCTTGCCTTGCCGATGCCTTGCGCCGCTGCCGTGATGACAACGACCTTGCCTGCCAGATCCGCCATATCTTTTCCTCGCCTGCTTGGGTCAACTGCCTTTATCGGCGGCCGGCGAAGGCGTCATGTGCCAGTCAGGCGCGATCGTGCGGCCTGTGCCAGTTCACTGATAAAGATGTTTTTTCTCGTTAAAGAACATGCGTCCGGGCGTCAAGCCCGAACGCGATCACCAAGTGCGAACATCAGTCGCCGTAGGGCACCCAGACATTCTTCACCTCGATGGCGCGGCGCAGCAAGGCGTCACCGGCGGCTTCTTCCGAGGCCCAGTCGAGGCTGCGGCCATTGCCGCTCCAGACGCGCTTGAGGTTGCCGACGGAGTCGGCTTCCGCCTTGGCGCAGGTGTCGGCGTCGGCGAACAGCCAGAGCCCGTCGACGTCATCATGCTTGGCCAGCACGCCTGCAAGCTCCGCTGTGCGGCCGGTAACGATGTTGATGGCGCCGGCGGGCACGTCGGAATATTCGATGACCTGATAGAGATCGGTGGCCAGCAGCGGGTGGCGTTCCGACGGCACGGCCACCACCGTGTTGCCCATGGCCAGCGCCGGCGCGACCAGCGAGATGAAGCCGAGCAAGGGCTGATTGTCGGGCGCGACGATGCCGACGACGCCGACCGGCTCATGCAACGCCAGCGTCACGGCACGCGCCGGCGGCTGGTGCACCCGGCCCTCGAACTTGTCGGCGAGGCCGGCGTAGAGGAACAGCCGCTCAATCGACTGTTCGACCTCGTCCCGCGCCGCCTTGGCGTTGGCCCCGGTCAGTTCGGTGAGGCGGGCGGCAAACTCGCTGGCACGGCCGGAAAGGTTCTCGGCCAGGTAATAGAGCACCTGGGACCTGTTATAGGCGGTTGCCTCCGGCCAGGCCTTGCAGGCGCGCGCGGCTGAAACGGCGTCACGGATATCCTTGCGGTTGCCGAGCCCGACTTCGCCGGCAAGCTTGCCCTTGGCGGTGGCGACGGCAATCGAATAATTGCCGTCCGCCCGCACCTGCTTGCCGCCGATGAACAGCTTGGCCGTGCGATCGATGGCTGAGCCATCCGCCTGTTCGACGGGCTGAGCGGACGACGTCGCCGGCTTGATGACCGAACCGAGCGGCAATTTTGCCGATAGATATTCGAACATGCCCTCGCGCCCGCCCTCGCGGCCGAAGCCGCTCTCGCGGTAGCCGCCGAAGCCGCAGGCGGCGTCGAACATGTTGGTGCCGTTAACCCACACCACGCCGGCCTTCAGCTGAGGCGCCACATGGAGCGCGAGATTGACGTTCTCGCTCCACACCGAGGCGGCGAGCCCGTAGCGTGTGTTGTTGGCAAGCTCGATCGCTTCCTCGGTGTTGCGGAAGGTCATGGTGGCAAGCACAGGCCCGAACACCTCCTCCTGGGCAAGGATATTAGCCGGCGAAACACTCGTTGCCAGCGTCGGCAGATGATAGTAGCCGGAAGACGGCAGCGCTGCATCCGGCTGCCAGCAGACGGCGCCCTGCCGGGCACCCTCGGCGATCAGTCCCTTGACGCGGTCGAGCTGGGTCAGGTCGATCAGCGGGCCGATATCGGTGTTCTTGTCGAGCGGGCTGCCGACTCGCAACCGGCTCATCCGCGTCTTGACCTTGGCGATCAAGGCGTCGGCGATGCCTTCCTGTACCAAGAGGCGCGAACCGGCGCAGCAGACCTGGCCCTGGTTGAACCAGATGCCGTCGACGAGGCCTTCGACGGCGCTGTCGAGATCGGCGTCCTCGAAAACGATGAAGGCCGATTTGCCGCCAAGTTCCAGCGACAGTTTCTTGCCCGAGCCGGCGGTGGCCTTGCGGATGATCTTGCCGACCTCGGACGAGCCGGTGAAGGCGATCTTCTGGATGCCGGGATGGTTGACGATCGCCGCTCCTGCTTCCGGGCCGCCCTGGACGATGTTGACGACGCCCTTCGGCACACCGGCGCGTTCGCAGATCTCGGCGAACAGGATTGATGTGAGCGGCGTGAATTCGGCCGGCTTCAGCACCACCGTGCAGCCCGCCGCGAGTGCGGGCGCGATCTTCCAGGCCAGCATCAGCAGCGGGAAATTCCACGGGATGATCTGGCCGACGACGCCGACACCCTTGTGGCCAGGGAAATCCCTGTCCAGCGCCTGTGCCCAGCCGGCGTGATGGATGAAATGGCGGATGGCCAGCGGCACGTCGATATCGCGGCTCTCGCGGATCGGCTTGCCATTGTCGATTGTCTCAAGCACCGCGAACAGGCGCTGGTGGCGCTGCATGGCGCGGCCGATGGCGTAGAGCACTTTCGCGCGCTGATAGCCTGAACTGGCGCTCCATTTCGGCAGCGCTTTCGTGGCCGCCGCGACGGCCGCGTCGATGTCGGCGGCGTTGGCGTCCGAAATCTTGGCCAACAACTTGCCGGAGGACGGTTCGCTGGTCTCGAAAGTCTTGCCGCCGCTCGCCGCCTTCCAATCGCCGCCGATGAACAGCGCCTTGCCGAAATCGCGCGCCGCGAGCCAGGCATCAGCTTCGTTGCGCGCCTCCGGCGCCGGGCCGTATTCCATGGCGTGATAGCGTTCGAGAATGTTCATCAGGCGGGGCTCCAGATAATTGTCAGGGGGGCGCCGTAGGGCTCCACGTTCAAGGCCTCGCTCGCCTTACGCCATCGCGTGGCGGTGATTGGCCGAATAATGCCCGGTCAGATGATGCTCGAGCTGGCGCTCGATGTCGGTGAGCAGGCTCGACGCGCCGAAGCGGAACAGCTCCGGCTCCAGCCAGGGCCGGCCGAGCTCTTCCTTCATCAGCACCAGCCAGTCGAGCGACACTTTCGCGGTGGAAATGCCGCCGGCCGGCTTGAAACCGATGAGATAGCCGGTTTCCTCGAAATAGGCCCTGATGGCGCGCACCATGGCAAGCCCGACGGGCAGCGTGGCGTTGACGCTTTCCTTGCCGGTCGAGGTCTTGATGAAATCGGCGCCCGCCATCATCGCCACCATTGAGGCCAGCATGACATTGCGCAGCGTGGCGAGGTCGCCGGTGCCCAAAATGACCTTCAGATGCGCGTCCCCGCAGGCGGCACGCATCGAGACGATTTCGTTGTAGAGCTCCCGCCACTTGGCGCCGAACACCAGGCCGCGCGGAATGACGACGTCGATCTCGTCGGCGCCGTCCTTCACCGAGGCCTCGATTTCCTGCAGGCGGGTCGATAGCGGCGCCAGGCCGTGCGGGAAGGCGGTGGAGACGGCGGCGACATGGATGCCGGTGCCGCGCACGGCGTCAACGGCCGTGGCAACGAAGGGATGATAGACGCAGACGGCGGCCGGCCGGATGGTTTCGCCCGCAATGCCGAGGCCTTCCATGATGTCGCGGCGCAGCGGGTTGATCGCCTTGGCGCAGAGCCGGCGCACGCGTTCCTCGGTGTCGTTGGAGTTCAGTGTCGTCAGGTCCATGCAGGCGATCGCCCGCAGCAGCCAGGCGGCCTGGTTGTCGGCCTTGATCGAGCGCCGCTTGGTCAGGCTGGCGACGCGGCGCTCCAGCGCCGAGCGGTTGACGCTGCGCACCGATTCCAGAAAACCGAGATCGAGTTTCAGGCCGGGATTGCGCGCGATGTGATGATCCAGCGGCACCGGCGTGTTGGCGGCGGCGCGTGCCGGCAGCGGCATAATTTTGGGCGCGCCAGCGCCTGCCTCGCGGATCGTGCTCATCTCCTGCCCTTTCATTTTCTCTTCATGCGTGTCGATGGGCGACAGTCACGAAGATAGCCCGCGAAGCGATGCTTCACGAGTCTTTCAAAGGGTCATAACGGAAAAAGGCTGCCAAGGCAGCAGGTTTTTGACCGTATGGTCAAAGCAGCATGCTGAGCAGGCGTCGCAGCCAGTTCTGTTGGAAGCGTCTGAGATTAGCGACGACATTCACGCTTCGTCATGTATGGACGGCCCCTCTTGGGCAAGAGGCAAAATAGCGGCGCCGGCGCAAGTCTGGAGCGGTCATGTATTCGGCCTTTAATGCGATCGATTTCGATGACCGCTGGCCCTCAGGGGTTACG
>NZ_SRTD01000159.1:0-372 GCF_004792105.1 Mesorhizobium sp. M8A.F.Ca.ET.161.01.1.1
GGGACAGGCCCATGGATTTCAGCTGACCGCGCATGGTGGCGATGTTCTGGTAGGTCCAGTCCTTGGGATGAACCTTGTTCTGCATGGCCGCATTTTCGGCCGGCATGCCGAAGGCGTCCCAACCCATCGGGTGCAGGACGTTGAAACCGCGGGCGCGCTTGTAGCGGGCGACGACGTCGCCCATGGCATAGTTGCGGACATGGCCCATGTGGATGCGACACGACGGATAGGGAAACATTTCCAGAACGTAATATTTCTCACGCGGATCGCTGTTGTCTGTCACGAAGACCTTGTCTTCGTTCCATTTTTGCTGCCAGCGCGGCTCGGCGTCGCGAGGATTGTAACGTTCGATGGCCATTGTCTAAAATTCCG
>NZ_SRTD01000160.1:0-372 GCF_004792105.1 Mesorhizobium sp. M8A.F.Ca.ET.161.01.1.1
GCGACGAAAGCCTCTTCAAGTGTTGCGGCATTACGGCTTCTGGTGATCGCATCGGGCGTATCGCTGATCAACACCTTGCCAGCATGCATCAGCGAAATCCGGTCGCAGCGCTCCGCCTCATTCATGAAATGGGTGGAGATGAAGATGGTGACATTATCGTTGCGCGAGAGATCGGCGAGGATTTGCCAGAAGCCGTCACGCGCCACCGGGTCGACACCAGAGGTCGGCTCATCTAGGATGAGAATATCGGGCGAATGGATCATCGCCACCGCCAGCGACAGCCTCTGCCGGATGCCAAGCGGCAGGTCGTCCGCCAGCGTGTCCATGACCGCGACAAGATCGAAACGTTCCGCCATTTCGGCGATACGCGGT
>NZ_SRTD01000161.1:0-371 GCF_004792105.1 Mesorhizobium sp. M8A.F.Ca.ET.161.01.1.1
GGCGGCCAAGGCGCCGAAAGGCACGGTTCTGCACATCAGGGCCAGCGGCGACGGCGCCAAAGATGCCGTCGAAGCGCTGGTCGACCTGGTGCGGCGCGACTTCGACGAAGGCGCGGACCATGCCCGCACCGCTTAGGCTGCAAGGCATTTGCGCCTCCGCCGGCTATGCCGAGGGGCCGCTGTTCGACCTCGACCGGCCGTCGGCCGTCTATGCAAGCCAAGCAAGCGCAGCGGAAGAGAAGGTCGCGCTCGCGGCCGCGATCGGCAAGGCTGTGAGCCGGCTCACCGCCATGGTCGACGCCGCCGACGGCGACGCCGCTGATATCCTCGAATTCCACATCGCCATGCTGGAGGACGCAGCGCTGAGCGCG
>NZ_SRTD01000162.1:0-371 GCF_004792105.1 Mesorhizobium sp. M8A.F.Ca.ET.161.01.1.1
GGCATCGCCACGCCGGTGCTGACCATCGAGTGGGACGCCGCCGACAAGGCGATTGCCTACGACGTGGAATGGCGCAGGGACGACCTGAATTGGGTGCGTGTCGGGCGCGTGGGCACGGCCAGCGCGGAGGTGCGGGGGATCTACGCGGGCAAGTACCTGGCCCGGGTGCGTGCGGTGAATGCCCTCAACGCCGTTTCGCAGCCGGCCCTCAGCGTCCTCACCGACATTCAGGGCAAGACGGAGCCGCCGCCGGCGCTGACCTCGCTGACGGCCGCGTCGGTGGTGTTCGGCATCCAGCTGGCCTGGGCGTTCCCGCCCGGGGCAACCGACACGGAACGCACCGAGATCTGGCACAGCGCGGGACCGAGCCT
>NZ_SRTD01000163.1:0-371 GCF_004792105.1 Mesorhizobium sp. M8A.F.Ca.ET.161.01.1.1
GAGACGTCGATCTATCTGTCTTCGGGCAATGTGTCGCTCGACCTGGACGGCATCAATGGCGGCTTTTATCATTTGTCGAGCGGGACTGCGATCATTGATGGAGCGGATGGTGGCGCCGACGATTCATCCTATTATTTCTCGACCGGCGAGGCCACCATCTCCAATGGCAACGCCGCCTTCAACCGCTATTATCTGTCGAGCGGGACTGCGACAATCCATGCGGGAGGAGTGTTCAATCCCAACGACGACGGCGGCTACAACTACTATTATCTCGCCGATGGCAGCTATGCCCTGCACGGGGCCGATGCCAACCAGGATATCTTTGTCCTGAACAACGCCGCGCAGCTTCAGACGACCAACCTGATCGATGG
>NZ_SRTD01000164.1:0-371 GCF_004792105.1 Mesorhizobium sp. M8A.F.Ca.ET.161.01.1.1
CGTGGCGTCTGGGTCTGAGGTTCGGCTCGTGCGTGCCGCCCATGCGTTGGACGGTGTCGGTCTCCTGCTTGTTCTCTGGCAGTCAGGCACATGGCTGTGCTCGCCACCCCGTTATATCCTGCCGGCGCCGGCCGATGTCGCCGCGGCCTTCCTGCGCCAGCCCGGTTTCCTGTTGGGGCAGGCCATGGTTACATTTCTCGAAATGGCCGTTGGACTGACGGCCGGCGTCCTAGTCGGTATTCTCGTGGCTTTCACCATCGCGGCAATCCCCCTTCTCGGTCGCCTCGTCTGGCCGATGGTTCTGGTTTTGCAGGCCTTTCCGGTCTTCGTGCTGGCGCCCATCCTCGTCCTCTGGTTCGGCTTCGGCATGG
>NZ_SRTD01000165.1:0-370 GCF_004792105.1 Mesorhizobium sp. M8A.F.Ca.ET.161.01.1.1
GCGAGAAATTCGATCTCGGCTATCACACCAAGCATGTCGACACGATCTTCAAGCGGGTGTTTGGAGAGGCCTAAGCAACCGTCCCAAATGAAAAGGCTCGCCATTGGCGAGCCTTTTCATTTTGAAGATTGACCATCCCGATCAGGCCTTGCCGGGAACGGTCCTGATCACCGTGCCCCACGGGTCTTCCCGCGCAGTCCCTTCCTTCACATTGTCCGAGCGCATCATCCTGCGCAACCCGCAGGGCCACCTGCTGTTCTCCAGCAACTGGTTCGGTGGCAACAAGGTGTACCGCGAACCGAACTGGCAGTGGCAGAAGCCGTATTCGTTCCCGGTGCTGCACCCGGCGTTCCTGCTGGGCCAGTACAAC
>NZ_SRTD01000166.1:0-369 GCF_004792105.1 Mesorhizobium sp. M8A.F.Ca.ET.161.01.1.1
CGATCCTGCCCGCCAGGCGCTCGAAAACGCGCTTCAGCCGCCAAGCTGGGCGCATCTGGCCGGAACCGACGAGTTTGGCCGCGATATTTTCAGCCGGCTCGTCTACGGCACCCGCATCACCATCCAGACCGTCCTGTCGGTCTCGGTCATCGTCGGTCCGATCGGCCTTGCGATTGGCGTCATGGCCGGTTTCTTCGGCGTGCGCACCGATGCCATCTTAATGCGCGCGACCGATATCGTCCTCTCCTTCCCCTCGCTCGTGCTCGCACTTGCCTTTGCGGCAGCGATGGGAGCCGGTCTCGGAACAGCGATCATCGCGATCTCGCTGACGGCGTGGCCACCGATTGCGCGTCTCGCCCGCGCGGAAGC
>NZ_SRTD01000167.1:0-369 GCF_004792105.1 Mesorhizobium sp. M8A.F.Ca.ET.161.01.1.1
ATTGAATGTAATAACGGCTGCGCGTGTGCGAGCGCATGGAGCAGAGGGCAAAACCGCGCGGATGATTGGCGTAGATGAGTTCGTGGTTGACCGGCGGCACTTCGGCCAGAATGCCGAGCCAGCCGAAGGGGTAGACCTTCTCGAATTCCCTGATCGCGCCTTGCGGCACGGATTTTCGGCTAACCCCGTGGAAACCATCACAGCCGGCAATGAAATCGCAATCGATCCGGTGGGTTATGCCATCTTTCTGATAGGTTACATAAGGGCTTACGCCATCGAAATCATGCGGCTCGACATCAGATGCATCGTAGATGGTCGAGAGGCCGGCCGCTTCGCGCACATCCATCAGGTCATGGGTCACTTCCGTTT
>NZ_SRTD01000168.1:0-368 GCF_004792105.1 Mesorhizobium sp. M8A.F.Ca.ET.161.01.1.1
CCCTTCCCGCCAACGCGAAAGCGGGGATAACGTGTAGCATACGATCAAATAAAGAATGGCCACCGCGACGAAGACGCTTAACGGCTGGAACGTGGCATTGTTGATGAGCTGCCCCGCTCTTGCCAGTTCGACGAAACCGATGATCGATGCGATGGACGTGTTCTTGACGACCTGGACGGCAAAACCGACGGTCGGCGGTAGCGAAATTCGGATCGCCTGCGGCAGGATGACGTAGCGATATTGCTGGGCGCGGGTGAGAGCGAGCGATTCCGACGCTTCCCATTGCTGCTTCGGCACCGCCTGGATGCAGCCGCGCCAGATTTCCGCGAGATAACCTGACGTATAGATGGTCATCGACGCGCCGGCGG
>NZ_SRTD01000016.1:0-73569 GCF_004792105.1 Mesorhizobium sp. M8A.F.Ca.ET.161.01.1.1
CACCGCGCCGCAGAGTTGCCGGTCTGGCTGCACAGATACAATTGGCACCGTCCCCACGGGAGCCTAAAGTCCAAAACACCTATCAGTCGCCTCGCTCTAACCGAGGACAACCTGTTGAGGCTCCACAACTAGCTCGTCAGCGACGACACACCCGCTCGAGCACCCATAGACTATGATCACCGGCGCGGACTGGAAGAATACGGCTGCATCGCCCGAGCCGGCGGAACAGAAGATCTCGGCATCCAGTCAACGCTCGATACAAAGCGCGCGATCGAATGGCCCGAGCACAAGGGGATCAAAAAGCTTCTCAGACAATTGAGGACCCTTCGGACCCCAAAAGGGCTATAGCCTGATTTTGGGTTCGCACGCCTAGCTTCTTCTTGGCATTGTCCAAATGAAAAGCGATCGTGCGTGGCTTGATACCCAAGATGCGGCCGGTCACCCAGGCTGAATTACCCCGCGCTGCCCACCTCAGGCACTCATATTCGCGGGATGTCAGCGAAACCCCATCCACTGTTCGATCGCTCGGCAATTTGCGGCGAACGCAACGATGAAAGCAGGCCGCCATCAGTTGAAGAGCTTGTTCGTACCGCTCAGCGACCCGAAGAAATACTGGACGAGGCTCATCGGCGGCAAAAGTAACCGCAGCGATGCGGCCGCGGAGATCGACAATTGGGATCGTCAAACCGCAGCAGATGCTGAATTGAGCCGCCTCATCGAATAGCTGCTGTTGAGCCGGCGACATTTTATCGCCTCCCAAATTCGATCCCCAGTGAAACGGGCAGCCGCCATTTCGAGCACGCAAGACCACAGGATCGAGTTTCTCATACTGATTTTCCAGATACTGTCTGGTCCAGCGGGGTGGATAGTTTGAAATTAACCTCGGTTTGCCGGAAGGCCGTGCTGGCAAGGAGAGGTAGGCAAAGAAGATTAGGTCAAGTCGTCCGGCCGCCTCAGCCATGGCATCCCGGAAATCTGCCTCATCGATACTCTGTGACAGTCTTTCAAGGAATGTCTCGAAAACAAGTGGCATGTGCCTCGTCATCGTCGCGCTCGATTCTTCCTCTTTCTGCACGCCTTCCGGCTGCGTCGTGTATGTCCCGACAAACGTGATTGAATTCGCGGGCGTCGCTGGGCTGACCGGGCTCCAGAATGCTGCCACACTTTCGATCTTCGTCGGTCATCCCAATCATGCTGGGCTCACCCGATGGGCGTCTGGCAGACGCCTCATGATCTCAACAGCTCAATCAGAGAATCTCCATGCATTAAATCATGACCGCCCCTGCACCGACCAAATCAGGAGAAATCATCCTGCGCTGACCAAAAGCCATCATTGACCCCAGCTTTTGCAGGAATTTGGGTCGGCATTAGCATAACAATTCGGATAGCCGCTCATCCCCCACCCGGGGCGCCGTGATCCGCAAAGAAGTGTTGCGATGCTTTCTTTTCTTTGATAGGCAAATCGTCTCAACAATATTAAAATGCCTTTCCTTGTGAACGGGGTGGCGTGTGAGTATCGTCCTTCTATATACCTGACGTGATAAAATTCACCGCAATGATTATGGCCCGCTGCAATGATGTAAAGGGCACGTCTAAGCTCAATCTGCATCGGAACGTGCAGATGACCTTTACCAGACCCTCGATCCCGCACGGGCCATAATGATACTGATTACGTGGGTCAAAAAGGGCGCCCTGCCGGCGGGGAGGTACACCCGCAGGGCGCGCCGCACAGAGGTCCTGGTCGTTGGGCAACAGGACAGCGGCGGCAGAACTGATTCGGTTACAAATCGTGACTGAAATAGCCCGGAGCATGCTCAAGATCAGATATCTGGAATTCAACAGTTTTGGGTCTGCTCGGCGCAGTAGCGCGCAGGGACATGCCTGCCTCCGGACTCGCTCCTTCGCGATCGCAAAATCATACGGCACCCTCGGCCTTCAGCGCGCGATAGGTGGTATCGACCGACTTTACCGTCGCGTCGACAATGATGTCGATCTCTTTTCGGGTAATGATCAGGGGGGGGGCATAACCGAGGATGTCGCCATGCGGCATGGCCCGTCCGATGACACCATTCTCAAACAGAGCAGCTGCAGTGCGCACCCCGACCTGAAGGTCGGGTTCGAATGGTATCCTTTGTTTTGGGTCCCGCATCATCTCTACGGCCGACAGGATACCCACTCCGCGAACTTCACCAACGATGGGATGTCCCGCCAGCTCGGCCTTCATCCGGTCTTGCCAATACGGTCCAACATCGCGGACATGCTCCAGAATATTTTTTTCTTTAAGCAGTCGAATATTGGCGAGCGCGGCTGCGGCACAAAGCGTGTGCCCCGAATATGTCCAGCCGTGGCCGAGTGCGCCGTGCTTCTCAGTTCCTTGTTCCAAAACCGACCAGACACGGTCGCCAATGATTGACCCGGAGATGGGGAGGTAGGCGGAACTCAAACCCTTTGCGATGGTCACGAAATCCGGACGCATGTTATACAGGTGGGAACCGAACTTCTCGCCGGTTCGCGCGAAGCCACAGACCACTTCATCCGCGATTAGAAGGATATCGTATTTGTCGAGCACCGCTTGAATGGACGTCCAGTACCCTTTGGGGGGCGGCACAATACCTCCTGTCCCAAGTACCGGCTCTCCGATAAAAGCTGCAACCGTTTCCGGTCGTTCGGCCAGGATCAAGGCTTCAAGCTCATCGGCACAGCGCCGGGAGAACGCTTCCTCGCTCTCCTCGACACGCGCCTGGCGGTAATAGTGCGGCGTGGTTGTATGGCGCACCAAATCCAGAGGCAGGTCGAAGAAATTGTGAAAGAAGGGAAGGCCAGTTAGGCTACCCGTGACCAATCCAGACCCGTGATAGCCGCGATTTCGCGAGATGATCTTTTTCTTTTCGGGCCGGCCAAGAATGTTATTATAGTACCAGACCAGCTTGATGTTGGTTTCGTTGGCATCGGAACCGGAGAGGCCGAAATAGACCCTTCGCATGTTCTGACCGAAATACTCGACCACGGCCTCTGCCAACAGGGCGACCGGCTCCGTACCTTGGCTGGCATAGACGTGCGCGAACGGCAATTCGTGTGCTTGCCTGGCAATGGCCTCGGCGATCTCCGTGCATCCATATCCCATGTTGACGCAGTAGAGTCCTCCGAAACCGTCGAGGCTCCTTCGGCCTTCGGTGTCCCAGATATAGACGCCTTCCGCACCGGCCATAATCCTATTTGGCGTTTCGCCTCGGCTGTGCTTGGCCAGATGCGTAGAAGGATGGAAGACGAAGCTTCTATCCTTCTCCCGGAGTTGCTCGGTTCCCAGATTGCTCAAGCGCATGTCCCTCTCCTCGCGATAAATTGGCGGAGGGCACTCGGCCAGCCACCTGTTTAGCAAATAGCATACCGGAAACGTCCCTTGAGTTTCTCGGGAATGCAGGTTATTCGCCGTGAAATTCGCGGGATCGGCCCGAATTGCCGTGAAAACTAAGGCGTCACCTTCGCCTTAGCCGAGGGTCGGGGGCGCGTCCTGCAAACACGAACAGCTTACGACGCGCATGCGCCCAGCATAGTGCCCGATTAGCGGGCGATATTGACGGATGAATAGCGCTCGGGACGCTGTTCCCGCCGGCCGCGCGAGGCACGATAGAGCGCCGGCGGCCATGTTCCGCCGAACTGCCGGTCATCCCTTACATTCTGACGGTCCGGATCGGTCTTGCCCTTCCCAAGGGTGGTAATGAGGTGATCAGGGGCAAAGCACATTCGCCTCGATCAGCAGGCAGCGGGTTCCGTGCCGCGGCACAGGCTCCAACCTGGTTGGCCAGCGCTGAGAGGCTGAGGTCGTGCCCTCGCGCATATTGATAGCTTTGGCGGTGCGGCGGCTGGTGCTCGGCAGACTTCTCGAAGGAGCATAGCCAGAAGGTTCGGCCCGGCAAAGACGCGCGGCGAGAGCTCCTTGCCATTGACATCTTGATTCGCAGCCGACCAGCGCCGCCAAGTTCTATCGTCAGCGTGTTGCCTTTCTTGCGATCGCAAATTCGTGGTTGCTGCGCAGGGCGAGCCGAGCTGCGGCTCGCAGGAGGGGGCGAGCCGACAGAATTGCGCGGCCTGAAAAGCTGCCTCCATCAATGCTGGCCGCTCGTGCAGTCTCGAAACGCTGGATCAAGCCTCAAACATCGAACAGCCGCTCCTTTTCCTCGCGAAACCAGCGCCCTCGCGCGACATGATCTTGTCTGACGATCCGACGCTTCGAGCGGGGCTCCTCTAATAGGTTGCACATGACCTGCAGCTTTCAGCCAAACTCAGCAAATCGGACGTCGTGCTCTTCTTATCATCGCTCGGCAAGCTCGGAACACGCTGGCGGACGTTGCTAAGGCTAGTCGCCGCCAGCGGATGGCGAGGATGTTTGGGCGGCTAAGTGCTTTTAGGTGGCGATTATAAGCCGAGATCGCGATAGGTGCTTTCGCCATAGCTCCTGGCGCCATCGCCACGCTGAGCGTTTGAAAGCCGATGAAATTCGCTCGGCCAATTGGCTAGCGCGTGCTTGATGGCCTTCATCTTGAACGGCACGTGCACAACACATTTGTCCCTGATGATAGGCGGACAGCTCACATCTTGTTGCCGCGAGCCGTTAAGGTTTGCTGCGATTATCGGCAGACCTAGATCAAGAGCCAATTCCATTTCCCAGCGCACGAAGCGAAAAAGGTTTTTCGTCTTCTCACCGATCAGGACAAGTACCTGGCTCGATCCATTCATTCTGTTGCGAAGATTGCGTTTAACATAATCTTCGTCCTGTGCTCGGCTCGTCATATTGTCCAGATCGTGAGCGTTCGCGAATTCAAAACTCACATTCTCGCTGGCGTTCCACCCTTTCATAAAGCGGTATGCCCAAGCGTCTTCATCGCCGTCAAATATTACATAGGTCGGATCGCTGTATGCCATTGTTGTCTCTTAGTTGTTTTGACGAGCAACCCACTGGGTGTGCTCCCGTGAGAAAGCCAGTTCGGCTTCGTTCACCGCGGCGGAGAATGCCTCATCCGAGTTGGCGTCCGTAATAAGGTCGGCAGTCAAGCCGATCTCGTGAGCTGTCAACGTGTAAGCCGATGCCAATTCGTTAAATTTCTTGATCTGGGTCCACCCAATAAGGGAGGCGGCGATGACAATTAGCGGCTCGGTCGGCCAGCCTGGCATCGCGGGGTCAGCGATGCGTACTACGATGAACGAGAATCCCAGAGCGTATGCAAAAATACCAAGGCCCATCCAGACTTTCGCGGACCTCTTGTTCGAGCGCGCCTTCTTCTCGTACCACTTCCGTTGGTCGCAGATTCGTCTCTGCAGATATAGGTCTTTTCTTTCTTTTAGCGGGGAGTCCCTTATCGACATCATCTGGTCGGTTGTTTGGGGGGATGCTGAATCGGTGCCGCTCAACGCGCTACCAAGGTGACGATTGCTATCAAGGATACCTTCCATGAGCTTTCGAAAATCAGCTCTGGCGTCAGCGGCGCGCGCGTCATCGAACGGCTGTGCTCGCATCGCGAAGCGCCAAGTCAATGTCTTCACCGACTCTGCCAGAGCTCGCGCCTGATACCAGACCTGCTCGGGCTTTGTGACCGACCGGAAAATGAGGACTCCCATTGAGCAAAGAAATACCGCAGCATAGACACCGAAATAGGCTTTTGATGGCGACAAGTCCAAAGAGAGCACCGACGCTAAAAAAAGAAGAACGTACTCTGCCCGGATCAGGCGCAGAAACGTCGCCTGCTGCTCGTTGGATGCCACGTCGGCGCTATTATAGAGTCCAGGATATTTCATTTTTGAAGCACACCAGTCTATTTTGTGGCGGTAAATTCTTTAAGCCAGGATTTGGCAAACGTGAGGTTAGCAGTCGAGCTTACAGAGCCTATTCTTGAGCGAGGCGCGGTCCCTCTGTTCATAAACAGGAATGCAGGTCCTGTCCCATCAATGTAAGGGTATAGGCCCAAAAATTCTTGCCCGGAGAATGTTTCCGAAGAATTTTTTGCCACGGGCAGAACCGCTACCGCGGTCCGAAACCCATCGAAAAAGCCAAGCTCCCAAGGCATCCATCTGGATCCTGGAGAATTGTTTGAATGCACATAGATTAGCGTCTTTGACTGCCTCATACGGGTCCGCAGCAACTCGGCGGTGGCCGAGGAGACTTTTGTGCGGTCCAGTTGTGAATCTTCGACCCAATCTACGTAAGCAGTGAACCCAAGCTCCTCGAAAATTCGCTTCACACCGAGAACGATCTCTGCGTCCTTGAAAGAATGTGACAGAAAAACGTCGAATGACGATCTGGCTGTAGCTGCGGCCGTCTCTTCCTTTAGAACGATCGATGCGGCTCTATGTCCTCGACTGGCATTCGCAACTCTTTTCAGCTCTGCCTCGGTCAGTAGCACTATTCAAATCCCCCCATGATCTGTTCGCAATCTATGAACTTGACGCCCATTCGATTAAGCGACCCTTGTCTTGTGAAAACTGGCACCATGCTCTCCAGCCGGTAGCGCAACCTCCACCTTCTCAAAGACCACGTCGGGTGGCAGGAGTGACCGGCCTTGTCACCCACCTACGCGATCCCGGCACAGCCATGCTCCTCGCTTAGAAGGCTGCGGAGACCAGCAATGTCAAACAGGACAGACGATCTCCTAATCTCGAACAGCAACGAACTTAGGACGTAAAAACGCGATCTCCGAATGTCCGCAGGCGTCGAGGGCCGGGTTGGTCGCCAAGGCCGAGCGGGCCAGCTTGCACTCCCGCTACCCGTCGGCTTGCCAAACCCTCGCTGTAGATTTCGCCCCCTACACGGATGCGCTGACCGCGACTAAGCTCAATCGCCACTGATCGCCAATCCAGGGCGAAAGTTCCCCCCTTGAAGTAGCGGTAGAGGCATTTTTCGGCACTTCGCATCTTAGATATGGACGCCTCCTCAACCAGGCACGATCCGGTTTGGCTTCTCGCCGTAACCGTGCTGGGCAAGTGCGTCCGATGGCTGCTTCGATCCTCTCCTGGAATAGATCGGTTCCAGATTGCTCAAGCGCATCGTCCTTGCTCGCGATCAACTGGCGGATAGCGCTCGGCCACCTTTTTCCAGCAATTAGTATACCGCAAATGTCCCTTGAGTTTCGTCGGAATGGGTGCCTTTTGCCGACGAATCTACGGGATCCGTGCCAAACGCCGTTGAAACTTAGCTTTTGGGTTACCGTTGCCTCAGGGCGGACAAAGGTATCGGTGAATTGGACTTCACTGGTTTCGTGACGACAAGGCTATAGTATTGATCAATCCCCAAGCCTGCCTGCAGCAGTCCCTCCATGAAATCCTGATAGGCGGCCATAGAACGAGATGCGACCCGCATCAGATAATCCACGCGCCCCCCAATTGCCCAGCAGTCCAGGATTTCCGGAATGTCTTGGATAGCAGTTTCGAAGTGTCGTTGGTCCTCAAGACGATGACGATCCAGCACGACCTCCACCATCACAAAGATCATGCCGCCGATGAGGGCAGGACTCAGCCGCGCATAAAATCCCTCAATAATCCCCGCGGCCTTGAGTGCTCGGAGCCGCTCCGAACAGGCGGACGCCGAAAGATGAACTCGTTTTGCAAGCAATCTCGCTGCCGTACTTGATAGACGCGCGACTGCATTCGACCCTCGATCGCATGGACGGCATACTCAATGCAGTATTCACTCGCACATTCAACTATTAGGGTGAATTGAAGGCCTTGCTTGGCCGGCTCGCCGAGGCGCAGGGCACCGCAAATGCCGCTCGTCTTATGGCTTGCCCGATAATTTGGCGCTCGGGTCTGGCCGAAATCGCCCAACCGGAAAGACTCAAACACCGATGTTGCGTGCGATGCTGTCGGCTGCCATACGCTTACGCCACTCAAGAGGCCCGGAATTGTGAATGGAGTTTCCCTCAACATCGACAGCCATGACGACGGGCATGTCCTGCACATCGAATTCATAGATGGCTTCCATGCCCAGGTCTTCAAAGGCGACAATCCGCGCCGCCTTAATCGACTTTGAAATCAGGTACGCAGCGCCACCCACTGCAGCAAGGTATGGCGTTCTGTGTCTTACAATCGACGCGATGGCCGCCGGTCCCCTCTCCGCTTTGCCCACCATCGCGAAAAGGCCGGTTTCGGCGAGCACCTTGTCCGTAAAATCGTCCAAGCGGCTGGAGGTTGTTGGACCGGCGGGTCCAACGACTTCATTCCTCACTGCCCGGACGGGACCGACGTAGTAGATCACGCGGCCCCTCAGATCGACTGGGAGCGGCTTGCCGGCATCAATCAGTTCGACCATTCGTTTGTGGGCAGCGTCACGGCCCGTCAGCATCTTTCCAGAAAGCAGGAGCGTTTCACCGCAGCGCCACGATGCCGTCTCTTCCTTCGTAAGCGTATCTAAATTGACCCGCCGGACGCCGGCTGGGTTCAATTCGTCGGCTCCGATGTCGGGCCATTCGCGCAAATCGGGCGGCTGGAGGCTGATGGGTCCAGAGCCGTCCAAAGTAAACTTCAGGTGCCGGTTGGCGGCGCATTGCGGGATGAGCGCCACAGGCTTGGACGCTGCATGAGTAGGATAGGTCGCAACCTTGACGTCAACGACTGTCGTCAGACCACCAAGGCCTTGGGCGCCGATACCAAGCGCGTTGATCCGCTCATAAAGCTCAATCCGCAGCCCCTCTTCTGCGCTTGACGCCCCCCTTGCGATCAGTTCCGCCATATCTATGGGCTCGTTCATGGCCTCCTTGGCCAGCAGCATCGCCTTTTCAGCGCTACCACCGATGCCGACAGAGATCAGTCCAGGTGGACACCACCCGCTGCCAAGGGTCGAAACGGTATTGACCACCCAGTCGGAAACGGAGGCGGTGGGATTGAGGGTGGTAAAACGTGCCTTGTTCTCCGACCCGCCGCCTTTCGCGGCGATGGTGATCTCAATCTGGTTACCTTGCACCAGGTCGACATGGACAACTGCCGGTGTGTTGTCGCGGGTGTTGACCCGTCTAGCGAGGGGATCCGCAACGATCGATGCCCGAAGGGGATTGTCCGGATCGAGATAGGCTTGACGTACGCCCTCATTCACAAGATCCGCGAAACTGGCTGTTGACTTAATGCGGGCATCCATGCCGACCTTTGCGAAGACAACCACAAGTCCGGTGTCCTGACAAATCGGGCGCCGCCCAAAGGCCGCCATGCGGGAGTTCAGCAGAATCTGACCTATGGCATTCTTCGCCGACGGGCTCTGTTCTCGCGTGTATGCGTGAGAAAGAGACCGGATATAATCTGGAGGATGATAGTACGAGATGTACTGAAGGGCGTCGGCGACGCTCCTTGTGATGTCGCTACCGGCCATGGTCCGTGTTCTGTTTCCCACCGGATTTTATCCAAATGAACCGAGGCCATTGACCATTTTCAGAATCTGGAAGCTTCGCACCCCCTGCTCGCCGCCTTCATATCCATAGCCGCTTTGTTTGACTCCTCCATAAGGGGCATCAGCGGAAACCCCTTTCAGGTAATTCACACTAACAGCGCCCGCAGAAAGACCGCCCACAAGCCTCTGTTGCGTATCGGCCGCGCCAGTAAACAAGTAGGCGGCCAGACCGTACTCCGTGGCGTTGGCTTCATCGATCGCCTCTTCGATCGTATCGAAAGGAGCCACGGTGAGAATTGGTCCGAACGGCTCTTCATGAAGCACTCTCGCTTCCTTCGGTACGCCAGTCAGGATGGTTGGCGGCCAGTAAAACCCCGGTCGGTCAAGGGGGATGCCACCGGTCTCGATTTGGGCGCCGCCCTCTACCGCATCTTTGGTCAGGCGTTGCATGGCCTCGATTCGCCGCGCGTTTGCCATGGGACCCATCTGCGTTGCAGGGTCATCCGGTGGACCGATCCTGATTTTTCGGACCGCCTCCGTCATCCGGAACAGGAATTCCTCATAGCGGGATCGGGCGACAAGAATCCTGCTGGGCGCATTACAACTCTGGCCCGCGCACTCGAATTTGTATTCCGAAATAGCCGGTATCGCCGTTGCCAGGTCGGCATCTTCGCACACAATAACCGGGGAATGTCCACCGAGCTCAAGGATGCAGCGCTGCAGATTATTCGCGGCCAGTGTGGCCAGCTGTTTCCCAACAGCGGTCGACCCCGTGAACGTCAAGACTTTGACAATTGGCGAACTGAGCAGATGCCGTGATATATGCACAGGAACACCGAACACCAGGTTGACCACGCCTTCCGGTATCCCTGCTTGACGCAAAGATTCCACGACATGGACAGCCACGCTTGGCGTCTCTTCGGCCCCTTTGAGGATCACCGGGCAGCCTGCCGCCAGCGCGGGGGCGAGCTTGCGGGCGATGAGAACGGCTGGATAGTTCCACGGCGTAAAGGCAGCGACGACACCGAGGGCCTCCGGGACGATCATCCTGTTCGGACCCAACGGAATCGGGGTCGACAACTCATCGGCATGCCGGCCATTCCATTCCAGCGTTTCGACTGCGCGCGCGTACTCTCCTGTTGCTTCGGCAATCGTCTTTCCCTGTTCGGACGACAGGTCCCTGGCTGCGGCGCCAGCTTTCTCAGCCAGATTGCTGGCGGCAGAGACGAGGATCTCGCCACGCTCTTTGGCGGGGCGTGAGGACCACGCCTTGCGGCTGCGTTCTGCCGAAGCAAGAGCTTCATCCAAGTCTGGAACCGTAGCCGAGGCCACTGAGGCAAATACCTTCTCCGTCGCCGGGTTGATCACCGGCAAAGTGGCTCGGCTACCACCGGCTCGCCATTTGCCATTAATGAAGAGCTCGTAGCTCCTGGCGTGGGACATCGCGGGCTCCACTTGTGATTCTGGCCATGCGAGCGCCGTTTCAATTTTCGAAGCCGCTGAGCTCGCTTGAGCCAGTTTCATCGCGATGGTCGCAGCGGGTCAAATATCGATTAGTGCCTAAATCCATCTGGAATCCAGATCGATCTGTTCCGACAGGAAGGAAGTCATGCCGTTGTTTACAGATCGATGGTTCTCAGGTCGCGTCAGGAGCCGATGCTACCCAGCCCCGGCTCTCAATCAATTCTCTGGCGACCTTCGGAATGAGCTTGCGGACCGCAGAAACGGCCGCAGAACGCTCATCTTTGGGATTTACAGCAAGCACCACGGAGCGGGTAATTACCGGATCGACTATCTTGACCGTCCGGACCAGCCCTTGAGAGGCTTCTTTCTGAACGGCAGACGGGGCGAGAATAGAATGCGCTTTTCCCTCTACGACCATGTTGATGATCGTTGAGAGCGAGTCCACTTCAAACTTGACGTCCATCGCGCAACCGTGTTGTGCGACGACATCAGCCACCGAACGCCTGACATTGTTGTTGCGCATGGGAACCGCCAGGGGGAATGCATGCAGGTCGGCCAGAGATATCGCATCTTCAAACGGTGGCTCGCCGGACGGAACCACCAGACAAAGGTCTTCGCGCGCTAGCACAGTCATTCGCCCCACACTGTCCGCAGTGCGGTACAGAACCGCCAGATTGAAGCGTCCAGCCGCCATCCATTCCTCTAGCGGTCCCGTCATACCCTCGACCATCTTGAGGGACACCTTGGGCAGTTCGTGTCTTACCGTCTCAAGCAGCGGACCGCTCAGGACGCGAGCAGCTCCAGACGGAATGCCAATAGTCACCTCCCCGGCGGGGGAAGCGGCTGTGTTGGTCAATTCCACCTCGGTAATTCGAATTTCTTTGAGAATCGCCCGCGCCCGCTCCAGGAGTTTGGCTCCTGACGCCGTCACGCTCACGCCGGTCCTGTCGCGTATCAGCAGCTGAGTGCCGAAGCCTTCCTCCAATTGGCGCACATGCAGACTCAGCGCACTCTGGGCGACATTCAGAAAGCCAGCGGCCTTCGTGAAACTGCCTGCTTCGACCACGCCAACAAAGTATCTTAACTGCCTGATTTCCACGGGTACTCTTCCGAGGGCGGACTGCAATGATGTAATCTATCTCGAAATGTGATGGCGCGACAGCAATAATTGCAGAGCGACATGACGCCTAACTGTCGTGTCATCTCAGTGTGGTTTGACCAAAACCGTAACCTATGTGTCCAGAATGGACCCAACCCGCCGAGGCTTCAACCGGCCAACTCGGCGCCCTGATCCATGGAGATGATTTCTCGGACCCTTCGAATAACCGGTAGATCGACCATCTTCCCGTCCAATGTGAACGCGCCTTTGCCTTGCGCCGTCGCATCTTTTTCGCCGCGAGGACACGACGGGTCCCTCGAGTTCTTGTGCGCTTGGTGAAAAGCCCCATCGATGTTTAAATGGATCGCCTGCGGCCCCACGAAGTTATCATTGTCTAAGAATCGCCGATGCTTCCTATCGAGCCGAGACTGCCGCATGGGGAACAGAACGGAAAGGTTCGGCGTCAAAAGCAGGTCGAGTTCTGGGGCACCGCCAACAGCTGCACTGAAGTCTTCAGTACCAAGCGCCATTGCAACCAGCGGCGCTAACAAGATGGGAAAGGAGGTCATTGCTATTGCCGCTGGCGGACTTCGGCCGGCCACCCCATTTCCTCTTCCGAGAGGTGAATTGTCCAACCAACCCTGCTGACTAATGACGAGCATGATCGTATCGTCAACGTGTCACAGAATTGCTTGCAAGCTCACGGCCTCAGCTGGGCCAACGAACATTGAACTCCGTGGACGAAGCCTGGACCCGTCGTCATCCAAGTCAATCCGCGCCTCGATGAGGGGACAGATCCTCAATTGGTTCAGCTGGCTTGCAGTATTGCACCTAGCAGTCACGGCGAGGACTGGGATTTGCGAAGAAGGCATTCTCGCAGTGCGGCCGTACGGTACCTCATTCCTGGCACACTGGATTAGATCGCTGGCGACATTAAGATCAGGTGTGACCGAGGTGAAATTTTATGTCGAAAACCTGAAGGCAGGGCGTCAGGCAGGGCGATTACAGAGATCCTATCGGACATGTCATCGCAGTTTCATCCACCATTGCTCGACCGAGGCGACACTCATCGTCCCATCAACCTAATCCATTGGTCGATCACGCCGTTCACGACCCTTGGCGAAGAAGGAATCAGCAGCCCCTAGGCTCAATTGGAAAGCGGGGCGGGGTCCATACGTATCTTCGTTTCCGGGCACCTCATGCTAATGAAGCCGCGACAACAGGTTGGTTATGCACCCAGGTGCTGGCCAATCCGGCTTGACTGGAAAGTTTCATACCCAGGCCTGGCACAGGCGAGCGTGATGCCGCTCTCGCTATGTTGGACCGCAGACGCCGCGACGGCGCATCGACTGGCGCTGGCGAAGCCTAGGACGCGCCAGTCAAGGACCTGCAAAGAGCAAGATCACGCCGCGCGTTGCCTTCAACGCCCATTTGAGCAGAAAGCAACAAGCCTCGCGTATAGCGATCGATGACCGCACGAAGCGCCATCCGGGCTATGATCTCAGTCAGCACTGCCCTAAGGGGTCAGAGGAGGGTTCGGTCAGTCAAGACCTCAGACGGCATGGCCAAGGTCAAGCTGCGAGGATGTGCCACCGCGGGCGCGGCATAACTTGGCGGGCTACAATTTGGTTCGCTTGCCCAGGCTGCTGGCAGCGCCGGTAGTCGGCCGCGCCGGACTGGCACCTACGTCTGGTCCATGAACGGTTGCTTTAGCAAAACCGAAGTCCTCGCCAAAACTCTTCGCCGACGTGCGACGACCGCGCCGGTGCTCGTTCCGGGGTCGGCAAGACGAAGACAGGCCTACTCTGGATTTATGCCCGCGATGACTGATTAGGGAGGGAGCGGACCGCCGGGCGTCTTATGTCTATGCGCCGGACCGAAAAGGCCCAGCGTGCGATCGCTCATCTCGCAGGCTCTCTACCGGAACTTGCAGGTCGACGGCTATAGCGGGCCATCGCTTGCTGGCCGACGAAAAGCGGCTTCACGCTCGCCTTCTGCCATGCCGCGCCCGATCGAGGCGCTAAGAAGGATCCGCGAACTCTAAAAGATCGAGGATGACATCCGTAGCCGAGGCCAACGAGGCCTTGCTGCACGCAGGCAAAAAGTGCTCAACCATCACGGCACTGGACCCAGGGCGGCTAGAGAAGCTCGGCCAAATCAGTCAGAAGACCAAGCTCACAGCGGCGATCCCCTACACGCTCTCGCGCTGGGAAGCGCCTCTCGCGCATCCTGGACGAGGCCATATCAAGATCGACAGCAACGTGGTCGAACGCTCAATCATACGCAACTCTTTTTGCAGCTCCGGCGGTGGCGCTGAGCACTGGTCAGTCATCGTGTCGCTGGGTGATCGCCGGGATTGGCCGGATAGCCTGAAGCTAAGGCCGTCGAGCCAGACCCTCTGACCTGCCACTGAACTTTCAACCAGTGGCGATTAGCCTCGGCCGTTTCTGTTATGGCGCGGTTTGAGCAACGGGCGGAGGCGCGAAGCCTTCATTGAGTGCAGCGTCGGAGCCGGTTGCGGCGAGGGTTCCGGCGAAGACCGCCGGGGTCAAATAGCGAGCGAGGAATGCGGCCTCACGGTGTTGAACAACACCAGGAAAGAACACCCACAGGACCGAGGAACGCAAGTTTCTTTATCCGTGGCATCCTTGGGCCGGGCGTTGTGTTCACGTTCATGAGGTGATCGAGAACGCCGACCGGGAGGTTTTCCGCTGCAGTCTCTCCCGCCACGCCTCCGATCGGTGGCTGGAAGTTCCGGCCTGGATGTTTGATCGCGGTCTGCACCGCGTGGCGCATTGCCCTGCCCCACATATCGATCCCAGAACGCTTGGCGTCTTGGTGACACTGCTGCAGGACCCGACGGCCAATTCCCACACCCCATCGCAATTGGAGGATTCGGGCGCAGCATCGGGTCCTCACGAAGCGAACCGGGGAGAGGTCCATACCGCGCCAGCCTACGACATATCAGTTCGATCTTCTCCAACCCGCACGACGCGCAGACCGCGCAGATGCCGCCATTCGCTCGCGCAGCCGCCGTAAGGCGCGAGATGCTGGCGCTGATTCCGGGTGCACACGAAGGCTACGTCGGCTGGGAAAGGCGGAAGCGATCCGCAAGATGGTGAGCGACCACGTGCCCACGAGCCGGCATCACGGGGCGCCCAAGCATGGCGACGCTCTGCTCGCCGACCTTGTCCGCTGCCGGCGCTGCGGCCGCGAGCTGACGGTCCGCTACACGGGAACCAAGCACAACATTCCGCGCTATTCCTGCTGGCGTGGTCTGCTTGACAATGGCGAGCCGCGTTGCATCGCCTTCGGTGGACTCGCGTCGATCGAAGGCGTTCATCCTCTGCCGGACGGTCCATGGGTCTTCAGCCGATCAACGCTTGACGAACCGGCGGCTCAGCGCATCGTTCATCGCGCGCGGCAAAACCCAAAATACCCCATGGGATCGCATCCAGATCAGCAAAACCTATTCACTCAAATGACATAGACAGATGAGTGTTATGAACAGGATTTAGGTCCTGCCTCCATTCGGCAGTGGCACTGCGGGCGTGGTCGAGGCCGAAGAACAGGCCATCGTTCAACAGCTCGTCTCGCATTCGGCCGTTGAGGGAATCGCGTAGCCATTTTGCATCGGCTTGCCCGGCGCGGTGTAGTGCCATTCGCTCCTGTTCAGCCGCTGATAACAGGCCAGTCAGTTGTTGCCCACAAGAATCAGGATCTCGTGGGCGCGCCGCACCACTGGCGGATCTATCATTTTGCCATTCAACGAGAATGCGGACAGTCCACGCGTGGCGGCATCATTTGCCGCCGCGACAACTTTATGGGCCCACTCGAGCTCCTGGGCGCTTGGCGAGAAAGCCTCATTGAATATGGCCACCTGTGTCGGATGGATCGCCAAAGCTCCGGCAAAGCCAAGCCGCCGCGCCCGCACCGCGGCCTCACGAAGTTTATGCGTGTCCGAGAACTCGCCGATGCTTCCTATGAAGCCCAGCGGGAGCAAGCCGGCCGCGCGGGCGGCAAACAGAACAGAAAGGTTCGGCGTCAAAAGAAGGTCGAATCCTGGGGCGCCGCCAACAGCGGCGCTGAAGTCTTCAGGGCCAAGCGCCATTGCGACCATCCTTGGATGCGCCGACGCAATGGCCGCAAGCCTTTGCAAGGCGCCCGGGGTCTCAATCTGGGCAAGGAACCGGATGCCTCCCTGCGGAAGATTTCTTTCACGTTCTAGTTCCGAAACCGCATTCGCGATCTCTATAACCCACTCTGCCGAATCCGTCTTCGGAAGAACCAGTGCGTCAACACCCGCCATCACGGCTGCATCGAGATCGGCCGCCAAGGCGCGCAGACCATGATTCACGCGGACCAAAACAGATGCGCCTTTCCGGCCCACCTCTGCCACGCATTCAGGAAGCTGCTGCCGTGACTCTCCTTTCCGATCCTGGGGCACGGAATCCTCCAGGTCGAGAATGACGCCATCTGCGCCCCGCTCATGGGCCGTCTCTACAAAGCGCGGAACGTGAACAGGAACGAAGAGCAGGGATCTCCAGCGCGGTACAGACATCGCGCCTTCAACGGCCGCAAAGGTGTCCTTGATCATGGAGACGCCTTTGCGGCCGATTTTAGCGCGGGCGCTGCCAGTGAGCTTTCTAGGCGGCCGGTGCGCTGAAATGATCCGAGGTACACAGGCATTTTGTAAACCGCGAGCAGTCTCACCTTACTGAAACGCGCGCTCACGCTGACGCGGCTCTTTCGCGCAAAAGCGCCCGCACCTCCTCGCGGACAGCCTCGGTATGAGAGCCAAGAGCCGGGACTGGGCGAAGCGAGGGGAGCTCCGAGTTGAAAATCGCCGCCGGCGCTATCGTCTCGACGGCTCCATCGGGTGTTCCAACCTGCACCCTGCGAATGTGTGGATGCTTTGAAACATCCACCACTTCGTTCAGTCGGCCATATGCCAGGCCGGCCGCCTCGAGCTCCTGCATCGCATCGTGGCAGGATAGTTCAAAAAACCGCTGTTCAATGATCTCATCAAGTTGCGCACGATGAGCGAGGCGCTCCATATTGTCAGCAAAACCAGGTGCGCGTGTGAGCCCGGACTGCTTCAGGAATTTCTCGCAGAAATTCACCCATTCGCGGTCATTCTGAACCGAAAAGATGACCTCTTTGCCGTCGGCACAGCGATAGGCACCATACGGCGCGAGCGACGGGTGTTTCACGCCTGCGCGTACCGTCTGGTAGCCGCTGTAATCATTTTGCAAAACCGGCACGTTCATCCAGTCGGCGACGGCATCAAACAGTGACACCTGGATGCTGGTCCCTTCGCCGGTGACCTCGCGGTGGTACAGTGCCTGAAGAATGGCGCTGTGCGCTGTCATGCCCGCCGAGATATCGCAAACCGAGACCCCTACACGCGCAGGCCCCTGTTGGTTGCCGGTGATAGCGCATAGACCTGTTTCGGCCTGGACGATCAGATCGTAGGCCTTCAAATGGGAATACGGCCCTGACTCCCCGAAACCAGAAATGTCGCAGGTGATCAGCCGCGGATATCGTCGACGCAGATCAGCGGACGCGAACCCCAGTTTTTCTATGCTGCCCGGCTTTAGATTCTGGATGAAGACATCAGCACTGGCAATGAGCGTGTCGAGGACGGCGCGATCCGCCTCCAACCTCAGGTCTAGACAGACCGACTCCTTACCCCGGTTGAGCCAGACGAAGTACGCGCTCTGCCCCCGCACCAGCTTGTCGTAGTTTCGGGCAAAGTCCCCTTCGGGCCTTTCGACCTTGATCACCCGGGCGCCTGCGTCAGCAAGGCGAGACGATGCGTAGGGAGCTGCAACGGCCTGTTCGACCGCCACAACCGTGATGTCCTTGAGACTGTTTAGCATCAGGGCGCTTCCTACGCGGCTTTCAGGTTTTGTGCCCGACGCCGATCAAGCATGGCGAGCAACCGATTTTGTTCGTTGCCTACAATGGAAAGACCTTCGTCGATGCCCATGCCAGGCTTCGCGAGCATCATGTCCGCCTGTGTTGCCACCGAAATGTGAACCGTCGCTCGCGCGGAGAGATCCGTCTCGCTGCAGCTGCCTCCCACATAGGCGTCCACGTTGTTCTCTTTGCACAGAAGCACCGCACGGGCGCTGTCGGCGATCGAGCCCACGTCCGGCGTCTTGATCTGCACGAGATGGGTCGCCTTAGCCTCCGCAAACAGACGCACATCCTCTAAGGTGTTGCAGCGTTCATCGACAACGATGCGCGCACGTGACGCGCGCGCATTCAGAATGCCGACGATCTGCCCGTAATTTTCGACCTGCGCCGGCGTAGACCCGAAGTCGGCTGGCGATTCGATATTCACCGTGAACTCCGGAACCGCGTCAGCAACCTTACTGATGAAGTCGGCGATGCGCTGGACGTCGAGCCCGATCTCCATACCGATCCAGCCGTACACATCGAAATGCAGCACCGGAGAATAGTCTGGTTGGCCGATTTGCTTGACGCGGTGCGCCACCCATTTGACGAAATCCAGAAAGGTTTCTCCCCCAACGCCGAATTTGCTACGCGAGTTGATGAGGCCATGCGGGATCACATCCACCCCCTTCAGGATCATTTTATCGACATTGATTTCGCGCGCATCACCGCTCTGGCAATAAATTGGGACACGACGATGCGGCATGGATAGGCAAAATTCCGAACAAACCACCTCCGCCATGGTACGACGCGCAGCATGGGCAGCAGCGCTTAAAAGGGCTTGGCTGACCCCATATTCGATGCATAGTGGGAGTCGTTTCCCAGTATGGAGATCGAAGACACTGGAGCAGGCTGTCAAAAAGCTGGACGCATCAATGTTTAAGAGCCGCGGGACAACAACACGTGACGTGAGATCCATGATGGCTCCGACGTCAAACAGGGGGTCACGCCCGCCAGCCCCTGAGTATTGCACTCCCATCATATCGCCCCAGGCGACCATATCGTCTTCCAGGACAAGCCCGACGCTTAAGCAAGCTGCCGGAACACGGATATCACGGAAGCCGGGCGTCAATGGCTCGCCGACGTAAACAAAACCGTCCTGGCCAACCCCTGCCCTAATGGCAGCTTGATCGTCATAAAAGAAGGCGCCGTTGCCGGGCGTGAGAATGACGTCTTTGATCTGCACTGAATTATACTCGAGTTTGGCCAAGCTATGAGCTGCGGCCGGATTTGCGCGCTCTGTCCTAAGTTATGCCCCGTTCGGAATCGGTTTTGCCAATATAAAGCCCCGAACGTGCCCATCTCGTTTTAAGATACGATAAAGTTGTTTTACGGGCGTCAGCGGGGACGGCACCGTCCGCCTCCCCTCTTGGTCGCGGTGCGCCGGATCGTCGCCCCTGCTTCCATAACAGAAGCTAGGCGATCAATCCGTCCGGCCAGCTCCCATCTCGGACCGCCACTTTCAACCATGGTTAGTATAAACCAAGCGATCAAGGATCAAGCAATCTTTTTGGCATGATTTTGGAAGACAGGATCAGCCGCTGATCGATCCGAGGAGCTGGCCTATAAGCTCCAGTCGAGGCCAGTGCCTTCATACCGGAGTTACTACAGCTGGCCAAGGCGCGGCTAATCTGTACCTCTAGTTATGCAGCGGCCGCGCAAGGATGGCTACCCCTTCATTGCGGTCGACATGCGCGCCCGATCCTATGGCTAGGACGATTGATGGCCCAGGCGCTCGGATGTCAATGGACGGAGCGGAAACAGAATCCATAGAGTGTAGGATACCTATAAGATCTCCCGACCTCACTTCATCCAACACAGAGCAGCGAGGTTCGAAGATACCCTGCGCGGGCGATTTCAACTCGTCTGATATCAGCGTCTCAAGGGTCTGACTGGACCTTTTGTTACGGAAAGACACGTCCTCGACTTTTCCTTCGACGAGTCCAAGCATAACGAGCGCGTTGCGAACTCCAGCTTCATAAATCGCTAGAGCTTCTGCGCTAACCGTACCACCGCCGAATTCCGCGCAAACGAATACCTTCCCTAGGCTATGTGCCCAACTGTCGAACATCCCAGCCGTGTCGTCATGTTGCCAGAGCAATGTTACGGGCAGCTTAAATGCCGCTGCCATTGCGAGCGTCTTAGCCATGAGATCCGCATCAGCAATTGGATGCGTGATGACCGCCGGGGGAAAATCCCACGTTGGGCCGAAGCTGTGCAGATCGAAAACGATGTCGGCATTTGGCAACAATACGCGTGAAACCGCATCCGCGATTCGTTCCGTAACAGACCCGTCGGCACGGCCCGGAAACACGCGGTTCAGATTCAAACCATCAAGCGGAGTATTGCGGCTCCATGCTTGAACTGCCAATGGATTAAGCACTGGCAGCACGATGATCCTACCACTGGTTTGCGCTTGTGGCAGCCACTCGATAAGCCGCCGCGCGACTAATGGCCCCTCCATTTCATTGCCATGATTCCCACCGGTGATAAGAAGGCGCGGTCCATCGCCCTTATTAAGACTAAAAACCGGAAGCGAGAACTCTTCATGGTCGGCGCCTCCCGGCACAACGAGGTGTCCTCTGCTCACGCCATGCGCATCGAGATCAAACGTAAGATGTGGTGCTTCGTTCATTGCTTAACCTATTGCGGGTGATCTGGCGACTTTGACCGGGCATATGGTCTTGTACACGGCTATTTTTTTCGCCTGGAACTATGCACACGCGGTCACCACTTCGCCAATATAATGTCCGGGACGGCACCATCGCGTTTTCAGATGACCAGGGCTCGCTCTGCTGACCTGTCCCTTGGTTCGTCACCTTGATCCCGGTGCACTAAGGGAGGAGGAAGGTCAAAGTCGCGGTGGGTAGCCGATTTCAGAAATCGCGCGATCAGCCGGTTGACGTTGGCTAGCTGTTCGTTGTTCAGACGGGCGAAGGATCTGTGCGATCCGGTCAGCGCCGTTGACCTCGAATTCCATCCTGGCGCGCAGCAAGAGGATCGGCAGGTCTGAGCTTGCTGGCGAGCAAGGCCGGCCGATCCCAGACATAGTCCGAATCCTTGATCCGCATGTGCCAGATGATAATTGCAAGAGCTTTACTGGTTTCCGTTTTGGACCAGGTGGCCATTTTATCCGCCCGTTGAAGCCCCGAACAGATGCTTGTCGCCAGTCCGTAGGAATAGGTCGGACGCATCATCAGGAAGTGGATCTGCCACGCCAGTTAGGCAGCGGCTTCCTGTAATGTTCGCTGCATGCTCGGTCGAGAACGCCACCAGACGGCATAGAGGACAAGCATCCAGATTAAAGGCAGAAGCATCAAAAGAGAAGCGACTGCAGCAATCGTCGGGTCGATTTGGTGGCGGATATTCTCCAGCATCTTCAAGGGCAACGTCCGCACCGACAGACCGCCGACCAAAGACGTTATGACCGCTTCATCGAATGACTGGAGGAATGCGAACATGGCGCCGCCGATCACTCCCGGCCTGATTAACGGCAGTGTTACGCGAAAAAACGTTTGCAGTGGTCCGGCACGCATACTCTTGGCCGCCTGCTCTAACGTCCGATCGAAGTTGGCCAACGTCGCAGAAACGATCACCACCACAATTCCAACAGCGCCGATACTGTGAGCGAGGGCGATACCACCCTTTGTGCCGATTAGACCAATCTGGATGAGACCCAGATAAGTCGCGATACCGACCACGATAACTGGAAAGGTGATAGGCGTGATTATGATCATTGTCAGCACGCCGCGAAGTCTTGCGCTTATTCGGCTCAATCCGAAAGCAGCAAGTGTTCCCAATAGAGTAGAAATAACAGCTACCTCGACACCAATCTCGACGCTGGTCCAAGCTGCTCCGCTCCAAGATGCATCGCCGAAAAACGAGCGATACCATTGAAGCGACAGGCCCGAAGGCGGAAATTGCAAAAATGCCCCGGAACTGAACGACATGATGACAACGATTATCCCTGGGAATAAAAGAAAGGCCATCACCAAAACGATAAAAACGATCGCGACGACTTTAGGCCATCGCCTTTCCGCCCCAGGCACGTAGCGCCGTCCCGTCCACCGTTTGACACGATAGGGACGCAGAATTTCGCTGAAGTTTCGTTTGATAACAAGAACAATGGGTAGTCGGGACATCGAGCCCTTCGGAGCTCGAGTTTGGCTTTGCTCTTGTTTGCCGGAGAGGTCAAGCCCGACCATGGAAAGCACCACAATGGCAAACCCGAGAAGGATGAAGGACGCAGCGGCAATGCGCGGAATATCGAACGAGCTATTCACCTCGGCCGCAATGAAGGTTGAAAGCATGGCATCGCGCAATCCCCCAAGTGCCGCCGGCGTGATATAGAATCCTAGGCAGAACACAAAAACTAGGAGCGAGCCACTCCGTGCGCCTGGAATGCTAAGGGGGAGAAATACACGCCTGAAAGCGGTGAAAGGTCCCGCTCCCATACTGCGTGCAGCAGCCATCAAGGACCGATCGATCCCCATCATCGCACTAACCAAGGGAAGTATCATCATCGGCAGCATGATGTGGACCATGCCAATATAGACCGCGGTTCGGTTATAGATGAGTTGCAGAGGTCGATCGATCAATCCGACGTCCAGCAAGATGTTGTTGATGACCCCGCGATCCCCAAGAATAACAATCCATGCGTAGGTACGCGCCAGCCCACTGGTCAAATAGGGGATGATCACGAGAGCGATGAGCGTCATGCGCAGAGTCTTGGATGCCGTGACGATCAGATACGCGGTTGGATAGCCTACGATTAAGCAGATGGCAGTTGCGACCAGACTTATTTCTATCGTTTGAAAGAGCACCCGCACATTAGCTGGCTGGGCGAAAAACGCTCCGTAGTATTGGAACGAGAAATCGGGGGCATTGACACTGCTTAGGAAAAGCAAGGTTATAGGGGCACCGAAAACCACAAGCAAAAGCGCGAACGCGGGCGCGGTTAACCCAAGTGGCACCTTGGCCATTCTGCGCAAAAGCTTCATGGATATCCCTTATCAATCGCTTATGGCGAAACGAAGCGAATGTCTGACCGCAGCCACGTGAGGCAAACCTCCTCGCCTGGCTGGAAAACAGGTTGGTCTGCCGCGACATGTTCCCGGACGATGAGAACATTGTTGCCAACGCGAACATGGTATTTTCGCAGAGGGCCGGCAAAAATCATATCGTCGACCGCACCGGCAACATATTGCCGCTGGTCCGTTTGAGCCCACTCCGCAGTCTTCGGAAGTACACTGATGCGCTCTGGCCTTATCATCGCAACGGTGCCGATTTGCGGCGCGTTGCCCCCTCTGGCCAGCAACAAGGCATCCTCGAGAATGTTCGCCTCACCCAGAAATTTAGCGACAAAGCACGATGATGGCCGATCATAGAGGGCCTCTGGTGTATCGATTTGCTCGACACGTCCTGCGCGCATTACAACAATCCGGTCTGACAGAGTAAGCGCCTCCTCCTGGTCATGCGTAACGCACACCGTCGTGATACCGAACTCCTTGTGCAAGCTCTTCATCTCGATCTGCATCTGCTCACGCAGGTTACGGTCGAGTGCGCCAAGCGGTTCATCAAGTAATAGGAAGGGTGGATCGGCAATCAGCGCGCGGGCTAGCGCCACGCGCTGCTGCTGACCGCCACTCAATTGGGATGGCATGCGACCGCCGAATTCCCCTAGATGCACGCGCTCAAGCATACGGGCTACCCGAACCTTCCTCTGATCGGGAGCCATGCCCCGCATTTCGAGAGGGAATTCCAGGTTTCGAGCCACTGTGAGATGCGGGAACAGCGCATAGCTCTGGAACACAATTCCTTGATCGCGCCGGTAGGACGGGACCGAAGCCACTGAATGGCCGGCGATCATAATATCACCCGAACTCGGGGCCTCAAAGCCGGCCAAGAGCATCAGGGTAGTGGTCTTACCCGAGCCGCTCGGGCCGAGAATCGTCAAGAACTCGCCGCGACGCACGGTCAGCGACAGATCCCTGACCGCCGGAACACTCCCGTACATCTTGGTAACACTGCTGAACTGAATTTGTGGCACCGATTGGTTCACATCTGCAGCGTCAACTTCCGAACGGGGGGCGGTATTCATTGCGTGCATGTTCACTGTGGCTCCTCCACCATCGCTGGCGTGCATTAGCAGGCATTTGCCGTACCTTCTGCCGTCGTACCCGATGCCGTGAGCGGAGAGGCTAGTGGGCTACCCCGCTCCCCGTCACATTTTCAGCATCAGTTTCGACTTTAGCCCGGTATGGAGTTACCCCGACCGGACTTTCGCACTTCAACCAACCCTACTGCAGGATCCACTCATTCCACCGCTGGATAAGCATCTCAGTGTTGGAAACACCGCTGGGGCCTACCTCATTGTACCATTTGCCGTTGATGGAAACGCTGCTCTTGATGTAATCTGGGTGGGTAGGGAGCTTGCGCGCAACTTTCTCGGGAAGAAGTTTGAACGCATTGCCGTTGCTTGGTCCCTCAGGAAACAATTGGCAAAATGCTGCCTGACGTTCCGCGCGAGTGGCGAATTCGATAAACTTCTGCGCAGCCTTCGCGTTGGGTGAACCCTTTGGAATGACCCAATAATCCCACTGCAGCTTCGCCTGGTTTCGATTGATCTCCGTCGCGGCGCCCTGATCGATCAACAGTAGAGCTCTTCCGTCATACGATTGAGCGATGTCAACGACCTTATCATGCAACATCTGTTGAATCTCTGATCCGCTGCTCCACCACTTACGGATGTGCGGCTTTATTTTGTCCAAACTGGCAAACACCCGGTCGATATCCATCGGGTAGAGCTTATCGGGAGATACACCGTCCGCTAACAGGGCCTCTTCCCAGGGTCCTTCTGAACCAAACTGGCCGGACACCAAGGTGCGAACGCCGGGAAACTTATCAGCATCCCAGAATTCAGCCCAGTTTGTCGGCCGGGGTTTATCAGCTGGGAATACGTCTGTGCTATATACCATATTATATGAGTAAATCAAATTTGCCACGCCAAACGGTTGCTTGGCAAATTCATAAATTCCGTCTAGCTCTTCTTTCCTGAACAAGGAGTAATCAATTTCTTCAAGAATTCCTTTCTTAGCTGCGACCAAGCCGGACCCTTGCGTAAGCGCCCCGACATCTACCGTGACATTGCCCGATTTTACCATCAACTCGACCTGTCCCATACCCATGTCGTCGGTGATTGGGTTGACCTTGATACCGGTCTCAGCTTCAAATGGCTTAGCGTAAGCCTCAATGTTAGCCTTTCCCCAATCGCCGCCGCCTAGCACTACGTTGATCTGGTTGGGTGTTTGGGCCGCAACGCGGCCCGCAATTGAAGACAGAGCGCCAGCCGCCATGGCGGTCGATGTCGCCTGCAGCAATCGTCGGCGATTTATTTCGTATTTCATGTCGTTACCCTCTTCTTGTGATCTCAGCCTTGATTAGCCAAGGTTGTTTTGCTTGGACAATGTCATGGTGCTAGAGCAGCCTCGGCCAAGTTGACCCAGTATCCAATGCCGTATGGCAGTGCTTCATCGTTAAAGTCGTAGGTTGGATTATGGAGAGCAGCAGTCGATCCATTTCCAAGCAGTATACATGCCCCCGGCCGCGCCTCTAGCATGTACGCGAAGTCCTCTGACCCCAAACTAGGTTTGACTTTGGGGTTCACCGATGAATGGCCGACCAGAGCACGCGCCACCTCTGTTGCCCGACGCGTTTGATCGGGATGATTGACAGTGAGGGGCTCCAGGCGGCGATGCTGAAACTCGACCTTCGCCCCGGAAGCGCGTGCAATATTTTCCGCGCACGCCTCAATCTGTTTTTCAGCGAAGTCGCGCAAAATCGGTGACAGTGTCCTGACTGTTCCGGCAATCTCCGCGCGTTCGGGAATGATGTTGTAAGCTTGTCCGGCGTTCAGCTTTGTGACGGAGATCACCAGGGACTCGGTGGGGTCCGTGTTGCGTGAGACTAGTGTCTGCAAGCCTAAAATGATCTGAGCTGCAACAACGACGGGGTCAATTGTCAGATGGGGAGCGGCCGCGTGACCCCCTCTGCCTTTGACCACAATATCGAACTCGTCGAGCGCGGCAAAAATCGAACCTTCGCAAATGCCGAACGCACCAACCTCCATGCCTGGCCAATTGTGCATGCCAAAGACCTGAGATATCCCGAAACGGTCCATGATCCCCTCCTGGACCATTCTTTGGCCGCCGCGGCCATCTTCCTCGGCAGGTTGGAAGATCAGGGCAACGGACCCTTTGAAGTTCCGGGTCGCGGCGAGGTATTTCGCGGCGCCAAGGAGCATTGCAGTATGCCCGTCGTGACCACACGCGTGCATCTGTCCGGACCTTTTCGACGTCCAAGGTTTGCCTGAAGCTTCGAGTATAGGCAGAGCGTCCATGTCGGCCCGCAACCCGATAGTGGGCCCATCTCCGAGTTGACCTTGGATCAACGCAACCACGCCGGTTTCAGCTATCCTGCACTCGATGTGGTTAATCCCGAAGGAAGCCAGCTTTTCCGCCACAAATGCCGCTGTGTCATTCACCCGATAGTCAAGCTCCGGATTCTCGTGCAGGTACCGGCGCCAAGTCATCGCTTCGATCTCGATCTCCTTGAACCTGTCAACGCCAACCATAGGCACGTTCCCGCATTTGAGTAATTTGGATCAGGCGCCGGTGCGTAATTAATGATCGATGCCACCGGTGTTTTCGTCAAATGCAGTTTGGATATCGTAACCATCTAGAACCGAGATAGCCCCGCGTTCAGGCCTCGGTGTTGGCGCCGGCGACTGCGACCCGATAACAAGCCGTTTGCCCTCAAATGGATAAGCTTCGGCCTTAGAGGACCAGCTGCGAAGTGCTGGCAATCATAAACTCTGGCTCTGCTGGCAACGGCCAATGGCAAAGGTCTGAGTAGGAAGAGCTGTCACCATCGCGACACTCCTCCCCCTCCCACGACCTACTTTCCAGGACTGCATGCGCTTTGCCACTCAATCCGCAAACCGCAGACCCTAGGCGGCGTGGACAAATTCGATGTTAGCAGGGTCGCTTTCCTGCGATCGGGTTGTTAGCATTGGGAATGACACTGGAAGAAGAGAGCGAACGAGCTACGTCGATGCTGATTGGCAAGGTTGTTCGCCGTGTCATGCGCCACCGCGATGGAGAGGTGGTGATCGAGTTTGAGGATGGCAGCCGATTTTTCGCGGATAGCGACAGCCCTCTCGAACTGTCCATCACCTTGGCGGAATAGTATATCCGCCTTACGGAATTTCGGACGTCGATGCGATTGACGTAGCCCAAGAGGATTGATTCAAGGCTGCTTTTTGGAGGCAGGTTTGAGCAGGGGCGATCTCACCGAAGCAGAATGGCGTGTTCTCAAGGGCTTGCTGCCCATCGACCCTGACAAACGCGGCCGAGGTAGACCTCCCAAGCAGAATCGTTCGATCATCAACGGCATTCTCTGGCGGCTCCGCTGCGGCGCTCCATGGCGGGATGTCCCGCCCAAATACGGCAGTTGGAACACCATCTATCGTCGGTTCCGACGCTGGAGCGAGGCCGGGGTCTGGGAGACCGTGGCGGTAATGCTCGCCGAGGTCATGGCGGACAGCGGCCACTACAGCATCGACAGCACCACAGTTCGCGCCCATGTCTCGGCAGCGGGCGGAAAAGGGGGACTCGTGCACCGGACGCCTTCCTTGCGGACAAGGGCTACGATGCCGATACCATTCGCGCCGATCTCGCCGAGCGGAAGATTAAACCCGTCATACCCGGCCGATCAAACCGCCGCGTGAAGATCGAGTATGACCGGGCGCTCTACAAGCAGCGGAACCGAATCGAGCGCATGTTCGGCCACCTCAAAATCAACCGGGCCATTGCCACCCGCTACGATCAATTGGCCAATAGCTTCCTCGGAATGGTCTACCTAGCCACCGCCAGATACTGGCTCAAATTTGTCCACGCCGCCTAGCATCACGCCCGATAAAGTGTTGGCGGGATTTCGCTCAGGAGTTCCGCGCCGCGCTCTGTCACGAGCACGTGTGCGCCGGCACCAAATAGGTAGCCACTTTCGCTGCACAAAATGTTTGGCATGTGCAGGGTCATGCCAGCTCGGAGTGGTTCATTTACATCGGGCTCCAGGCTTAGGTCGCCGCGCTCAGTCCAATTGATGCCAGTTTGGTATCCTGTTCGTTGGCGGAAGACGCCCTTGCGTCCAGATCGCTTCAACACCTCGCCCCCAGCAGCGTGAACGTCCGCCGGCGTAGCACCTGGTCGAATCGAGGAGACAAGGGCCGCAATGACCTCTTCAGCCAAGCCGTGCAAAGATTCGGTTTCGGGATGTTTGCCAAGGACTGCGCATCGAACCATTCCCACTGTATACCCGTGTTTCGAAGCCCCTATCTCCAGAAAGGCAGGTTCGTTGTTGCTGAGAGGATGATGGGTCGCTGGCGCATGGGGCAACTTCACTCGCTCTCCAAACAAAATGGTACCCGGCGCAAGCCCGATATCCCCAGCGGCGTTGCTGGGGTCGTTTGTTACCGCCGCAGCTAGGGCCGCTGCCATTTCGATCTCCGTAATGCCGGGACGAAGCGATTGCTGAAAGGTTCGAATTGCCACGTCAGTGAGTCGAACAGCATCGCGCATACACGCCAACTCAAGTTCTCCTTTCACTGCTGACACTGACGAGACCAGTCGGGTGACGTCAGTAATCTTCAGATCCGGGAGCTGGTCTTGGACTGCGCGCACGTCGGCGGGCGCGAGATTCCAGCAGCCAAGCTCGAAACCGACTCGCTTATTGTCCAGTCCGAGTCGACGCAATACATCGGCGCAGACCCTGCCAAAATCAGGCTGATGTGTATAGGTTTCAATTTCCTCGATGCAGCTATATGAACGTACTGCCTGCTCGTCATATTCTCGGACAACAAATATCGGGACCCGACCCGGCATCAGAATAAGAGGGAAAGGCGCGAAATATCCACCGCTCCCATCGTAGCCGCTGAGATACTTCAAGTGGCCGTGCGCCGTTACTACGATTGCGTCCAAGCCTGCCGTAGCAACCGCATCCAGCACATTGTTTTGCCGGCGCTCATACTCTGATATCGGAAACTGTACACCAGTCAGAGGAATTGCGGAGCGTGTCGTCGCCATATCTCACCTCAATCAGTGTGTCGTGGTTTGGTTGCGCAAAACGCGCGATCGCGTCCATGTTCGAAATTGAACAAAAGCTTCGCCGGCTCATGCGGGGTGACAATCCCCTTTCCTGGCGGCTAGCGTCAAATGCTGTTTTTATATCGGCTGCATCTCGCAGCGAGATGCGCATAGTGCCTTCATCGGCCGCTCAATGCAGGCAACGCTGGTCTCCGACAGCTTTGTTCTCGCCAGAGGATCGCCGACAAAGGCGCCGAGTTGCTCGGCAAGCTCGTCAGCCTCGGCCAGAAGAACCATGCTGACGACCTTGAGCTTGGCAGCGAGTCGGCGCGCCTTCGCATTCTTGCCGGCGAAGCCGCCGACGCCGGGGGAACTGTGCCGGCGCCACGCAACAGCATGTTTGCACTGATGTAAGGCCGCTGCGACACCAGCGACGGCTCTCCGCCGCCACCTCCGCATCTCGCTACCAGATGACACTAATACAAAGACTGCATTTGGCGCATCCGACGTGTAAGAGGATCGTGTCGCGCGAAGTGGTTAAGCTTGGCGGAACCGAATCGGTCGGAGCAATGAGCAAAGCGGCGGGCGCAGATGCGGATGTAGTTTCGCCGAAGACGTTTGCGCCGCTCAGGAATACGACATTTCGCTCAATCTGGTTTAGCCTCTCAAGTCTCTTCCCTTGGCTGGCTGATGCAGACCGTTGCTATCAGCTGGCTAATGGCAACGGTTCCGACCTCCGATCTGATGGTTGCGCTCGAGCAGGCTTCGTCTAACCTGCCCGCTTTCATTTTGTCCATTTTCGCTAGGGGTTCTCGCCGACAACTTCAGCCGTCGAAGAGTCATGTTCGCCGGCCGATGCCTAATGGTAATAGCATCCGCGATGCTACGGCTTCAGTGGTGCTGGGCTTTATCGCCCCGTGGATGATCTTCGGCTTCAGCTTCTTGATCGCAAGTGGTGCCGCGCTCAACGATACCGCCTGGCAGGCTTCTGTTGGCGATATTGTGGACCGACGCGAAGTTCCCGCTGCCGTCACCCTCCTCTCCATTGGCTTCAACACTGCACGGACCGTGGGACCGGCGCTCGCGGCATCATGATTGCGTCGTTCGGACTTATGACGGCTTTCGCTATGTTTACACTCACCTATATGATCCCTTTGGTCACCATATGGCGATGCAAATGGAAGGTTCGCTCCTCACTTCTCCCACGTGAGTCAATGAGGACGGCCATCTATGACAGGCTGCGCTTCACAGCGATGTCATCGGAAATCAAGACGGCGATCGCCCGCGGAACCTTCTTTGGCCTGTCGGGCATCGCCATACTCGCACTGCTGCCATTGGTTGTCCGCGATCAGCTGGGCGAAGGACCGCTCGCCTATGGCACCATCATCGCCGGCTTCGGCACAGGCGCCGTCATGGCTGGCGTCGCCAACAGCCTATTAAGACGGAGCTTGTCAGAAGAGCAACTAATGACGCTGGCATGCGTCGCCTGTGCGGCGTGCTCCCTTTTTCTGGCACTGCCTCTTCCATTGCGAGCGGCGTCCTGTTTCCCCTTCGCGAGGGTCGCGAGGCCGAGCCCGACCCTTTGGAGGAATTCGACGCGCCGGCAGTCGCCCTCAGTCTCAAGCCGAGAAGCGGCCCCATCGTGGTCAAAGTCGAGTACCTCATACTCGTGGAAAATCTAGAAGAATTCCTCGCCATGCGCGGGTGCCGGCATGTACAGAGTCGCGTTGGTGCTCGGCACTGGACTCTCCAGCGCAACCTTCAGGAGCCTGTGCTATGGACGGAGACATTCCGTACGCCGACCTGGACCGACTACCTTCGCCTGAATCATCGCCTTACCGAGGCCGACAAGGAACTGGACGAGAGAATCATCCTCCTCCACAAAGGAAAGCATTCTCCACGAATAACATTGTCAATCGAGCGCCCCACGAGTGCTCCACGCAAGCCTGAGTCATCAACGCCTTTTTTCCCCCGCCATTCAACGAAACGGCCAGCGTGCCACCGCAGGCTGAATGAAGATACATAAGAAGGCACGTCAACTGCTAACCACATCGGGCGGGCAACAAGCATCGCCGCCTTCGGGTATATGACAGACAGAATGTAGCGGACTTGAAAAATGAAAGGCGCTCACCCACCGCCAACATTTCTCGGCTGGTTCCCGGCATTCAAGGTCCTGCGGCTATACGCGAAGGCGGCAAGCCGCGTTGAAGTCGTCGATATTCAGTCGCATCGAAGGACAATGACGTGTTGCCCTGATGCCACTCTCTGCGAGGTTAGCTTGTTTCTCGGATGAGGAGACAGACAATGGTCTGCCCCCTGAAAGGTCCTCCCTGAGGTATGTGTCCATTCTTGAACTCGGCTCGACAATGATAGCGAACCCTGTTGACCGTCGCACTGTCAGTCTCGAATCAAGTGCTCTCCTACAGCAGATGCGATTATCGCCAATGCGTACTGGTAGCGCCCGAAGCGCGCGTTATCGGCAGCCGCCGAGGGCCGTGATGCGGCCGCGATCGAGCCTTGTAGTAACAGACGCGCTCTCCGGTGGTCGGGCCAGCACCTTACCCCTCTTCCCTATGGCCCCAAGGCAGAGCAATTGCCAATGCGGGACATCCCGCTTCTAAGTCTCCTGCAACATTATTGGAGGCCGCGACGGCCCTGCTCGTGACGATCAGGGGTGGTCGCCGCACACCAGCGGGATCATTGCCCCACAAGCGCATCCAGATTCCGGCCGGGCGTTCCGCTGTCAATATCAAAGTCGGCCGGCGGGCGCTAAAGTGTCGATCCTCACCTTGCCGCCAGGTGAGTTCGACCGATATGTTCCTGCTACAATGGTAAGCGGCCTATACTGTCGCATCCTCAACAGTCAGCGGGAGACAGGACGACCCTATGTTCGAGCTCCCTCCGTATGGACTCCTCTGAATATAACAAGGGCTTGTATTCGCCCCGTTGCCAATCGTGATTGAGGTCACGATAATGACTTGAGATCGGAACACCCGACTGACCTGGATTGTTAATAAAGAGACTGTCATCCCATGACCCAACGTCCATGATTATCCGCACTGACGGTCCTTCTGAAACAGAGAATTGGCCGCTTCGGTAACTCGAAAAATTGAGCGTTGAGCTACTTCCGCCGAGGGCTATGGCGCCCAACGACCATTGTTCAGACGTCAGTGCCTGCAGAGGGTGGCGCAAATCAAGCTTATGTATACTGCCCCATGCCCATGAGGCAGAATCGTCGCCAAATCGACATATGCATTCACTCCAGGCAGAAGTTAGGGATTCCATTATGGAATGCTTCAACTTTTCACTAGGCTCTGCCTGTTCGAGCCAAGAGGCTATGGCCGAAGGCTGTAAAGGCACGAGCAGTGCCAACACTTCATCGTCAGCGCTTTCTAAGCGAGCTACTGTCGGGCCAAGGTGTTTGCTAAGCCAAATCTCAAAGAACGCGGCGGCTGGCGAACTCGCATCCAAATGCCGGTCCCAGTTAGAAAATAAGTGCAACGCAGGCATGTTTGCAACCGAACCGAGAAGAGTGTCTAGTTTCGCAAGAATACGAACTGCTATCGGCGAATACACCGAACATTGCAGCGACATGCAGTCCCGCAACGAGATCTTCTCTGATCGTGAGAGAGTTGTATGAAGGGTATCATGTCTGCTGCTGTCAGACCACTCGTAGCCAAAAGCAGGATGCGATCTACTCCATTCCTCCGGAACATTCATTGCGTTGGCAGTGGCGACAAAACCTTTGGCGGGGTTCATCTCGAACGGCCCATCGTCCGGTGACAAATACCCTTCCCATTCGAACCGACCGTCTCCTGGAACCGGAAGCAGGCCGTCCCAATTTCTTCGGACCGGAGCCGCACCTGACGGTTTCCACGCAATTACATTCGACGTGTCCGCATAGATGTGATTAACTGAAGGACAACCCCAGTTTGCTAGACTGGAGGTGTATTCTGAAAATGTCTTAGAGCGCATTACGGCCAAGCTGGCCATGTAAGGTGCCATGCCGGGATCCATCCATACGGTTCTCAGTGCGAAGGCGCGGTCTTTTTCAGCATTTTGGTTTAAAATGGGTCCATGGCGTGTGAACTGAAGCTTTACCTCCTGGTCGGTGTGGGCGCGAACTGGAATTTTCTCGTGTATAGTCTTCACCTGCTCCCAGGCCCCTTTATATAAGTATTTATTTCCCTCACTCTTGGTTTCGTAAACATAAATATCTTCTTGGTCAGCGCCGAAAATAGTCAGACCAAAGGCGGCTGTCCCGTTGTGACCCATGGAGATTCCTGGGATCATAGGCTCTCCAGCGCCAATTACATCGAGCCCGGGCATACTCAGGTGTACAAGATACCTGATGGACGGAAGGACGTGCTTGCGATGCGGGTCTAGAGCAAGGATTGGTCGCTCCGTTGTGGTTTTTGTTGCGGATATGGCCCAGTTGTTTGAGCCCTCTTGGAACACCGTCTGCATGATCTCATCACTCGGTGTTACGCGGGTCCAACGGTCAGCTTCCTGAAGACTTGCTGCAAGTCTTTCCCTCGAGAATGAGACGGGACAGATTGCCAAGCGAAAATCCTGCAGTACTCGATCTGTCATAAAGGCGAGGTCAAGGCCCTCCGCTGGTCGTGGCGCTATCGGAGGTGACAATTCTTGTCTCAACCTGTCGAGGCGGGTACCTCGTTCCACACCTGCCAATGCCATCACCCTGCAGCGCAGAAGCTCCGAAATCGCATTTCGGGTTAGTGAGTGCGTTCGCACGCGAACGACGTCTTCGGGTTTCCAATAGTCGGGAGTGTGACCGAGGAGGCCAAACTCGGGTGGCAAGGCAATCAAACCGTCATGGCAACTGTCTACGTAGGAATTGATCCCCTCGGCAAACGCTGAGCATATCTCTTCGGAATCCGGGCCGTACGCCTGCCATTCTGCACTCATGGCTCCGCGAAATAAAAAGAGACGCGCCGCCCGATCCTGCTCCAAATATCCGGGGCCAAAGTCTCGTGACAGGAGACCGAGACCTCGTTTGCGCGCAATATCAATTTGCCAGAGGCGGTCTCGAGCTGCATTCCAACCCTGCGCGAAAAATAGGTCGTGCAAGTTCTGAGCCTTGATATGAGGAACCCCCCATTTATCAATGTCGATCGTGACCTCACTCTTAAGCTTGTCGGAGCTGTGGCGGTCGAAGGTTATGTTCTTTAACATGTGTTGATCCGTTTGGTTCACCCAAAGATGGTCGGGAATCTGCCAGAGGACGACGTCTGCAGATTGTGGTCGGTTGCGGGCAGAGGGTTGAGGCCGCACTCTTGCAACCTGATCATGTGTGGCGAGCCAATCCTCAGCGCGCCTGGACGCGAACTGGCACGGTGGGCTGCGCACAAGCTCAGCGGGATCCTACTCTCGCGCTTCCGGGAACGAGGCGCTTGCCGAGAACGCTCTGATGTATGTCAGCCAATACGTACGAATACAATATCCGCACATGTTGTCTCGCTGGCCTGAGGCAACGCATTCGATACACAGTAACTCGGTCGAACGGCCTCGTTGAAGGATGGCTCCCTCAATGCGACAAGATCTGGCTGAGAAACAATTTCGTTCTTTCGTGCTGCGGGTTTCTGAAGAAGTCGTGCGGTGTACCCTCTTCGACGATCTCACCTCGATCCATGAAGATTACTCGATCGGCCACGGCGCGCGCAAAGCCCATCTCGTGGGTGACGCATACCATGGTCATGCCGTCGCGTGCGAGTCCGGTCACAGTCTCGAGCACTTCAGCGACCATCTCTGGATCGAGCGAGGAGGTCGGCTCATCGAAGAGCATGACTGCAGGCTCCATACAGAGGGACCGGGCAATTGCGACGCGCTGCTGCTGTCCCCCGGAGAGCTGAGCCGGATATTTGTTCGCCTGTTCGGGAATGCGCACGCGCTCTAGGAATTTAAGCGCGATCTTTCTAGCCTCACCCTCTGGAACGCCCTTTATCCACATCGGCGCCGCCATACAGTTCATCAGCACGGTCATGTGCGGGAAAAGATTAAAGTGCTGAAAAACCATGCCGACGCTTTTGCGAACTTCAGCTACGTTGCGCATTTTGTTATGTAACCTAATCCCAGTGACGGTAATCTCGCCATCCTGGTGCGCTTCGAGCCGATTGACGCAACGGATCAGCGTCGACTTTCCCGAGCCTGAGGGCCCACAGATGACGATACGTTCGCCCTTGCGGACGGTTAGGTTGATGTCAGTTAGTGCTCTGAAGGCACCATACCATTTGGATACATTCTTAGCTTCGATGACTTCGTCGCTCAACATTGCATCTCTCTTGTTCATTGGCGCATCTGTAAGTGCCTTGAAAATGGCCGAACCAACTTAGACGTCTTTTTTAGCTTGACCAATGAATTCACGATCATCGCTTCTTACTTCTGGCAAAATGGTCCTCGATCCGGGATTGGACCAGTTCCAGGCAGGCGGATAAAATCCAATAAATCATTGCCGCTGTTACTAGCATCTCCATAGTATGGAAGGTTGGCTGGCCGAGTGAGTGAGCTAGATACGTCAGCTCCCAAACGCCAAGAACCGAAACGAGAGAGCTGTCTTTGAGCATTGAGATGAACGTGTTTCCCATCGGGGGAATGATAACCGGAAGCGCTTGCGGCAGAATGATTCTGCGCATTGTGAGCGCAAAGCCGAAACCTAATGACCGGGATGCCTCCCACTGGCCGCGATCGATGCTGGCTATGCCCGAACGGAAGATCTCCGTCATGTAGGCACCACTGCATAGCGAAAGCGCCAACACGCCTGCAGGCACGGCATTAATAACGTAACCTACCTGGGGCAAGCCCATGTAGATCAGATAAACCTGCATGAGAAGCGGCAGACCCCGGAAGCATGAAGTGTAGAAGCTGACTATCGCGTAAGCCATGCCGTTGCTTGACAGTTTCGCAATCGCGCCGATTATTGCGATAGCCGACGCAAATAGCAGTGACATCGCTGATACGTAAACTGTAGTAACTACCCCCTGCGTAATTAGAAATGGCAGGTTTGCCCAAATAAATGGCATGCTTAAGTCAAATGCCGCGAAGAGCGAAAGGAACAGTAGCACCAACTCAAACCATACGATCCCGATTTGGATTTTGAGCGGGACAAAACCAATCAGCACGAGGTTGAGGCAGAACATTGCGGCAATTACAAAAGCGATCGCAATGCGACTGTAAAACTTCACTTGTGCGTGATCGCCAATCACGGGCCGTAGGAGTTCGCCCATCGTGGTGCCCGCTACGTTGAAGATAAGAAAAACCGCGAGCACAATTGCAAATATGCAGCCGATAAACCATGGCTTGTGGACGAGCACCTCAGATTCAACTGTATCGTGGTAAAGCATAAGCATTTTCTTCCTAAGAAGAGGCGCCCCCGGGAAGGGGACGCCCACGATTGTGTCATGTTATTTATCGACGCTGAAATCCCCCCCGAACCACTTGACCGAGAGTTTAGCAAGAGTGCCGTCATCCTTCATCTTCTTGACCGCGGCAGCGACCTTGTCGATAAACTCCTTATCGCCACGCTCGATTGTGACAGCGCCCGGGGCGTAGAATAAGGGATCGCCAATAACCTTCAATGGATAGCCAGATTTGATTGCCGCAGCCGCCGTCGTTCCTTCAGTAATGACGCCATCGAGACGAACACCATCGCCGAGGCGCAGGTCGTCAAGCGTAAGAGAGTTAGCACTTGGATAAGCCTTCACTTGGCCCGCTGTAAATTGATATTGTATTGGCTTAGCGCCGATCCATGCCGGTGTGAGCTTGTGATTGGCATACAAATCGCCAAGAGTTCCCGCTCGGACGCCGACGATCTTGCCCTCCAGGTCGGAAGGCTTCGTCGCTTTGCTATCCTTGTGAACGACAGCGACTTCGCCTTCGTAGAAGTACATGGCCGGGAAGGCGAATTTTTTGGCGCGATCGTTGGTCGGCGTCATTTGACCCATGGCCATGTCCCAACGCCCCCCCCACTGGCCTGCCTGAATGATATCCCAGCCCGGGGTCACGAATTTGATCTTCACGCCCAAGTAGTCCGCAATGCCCTTCGCGACCTCTACATCATCACCGTCGAGTTCATGTTGGTCGTTCAAGTGAGACAAGGCTCCCCAGTCGGACCCGACCGCTACCGTCAATGTCTGTGCCGCGAGCACACGATCAAGGACTTCGCCGGCGCAAGCCTTGGCTGACAAAGACATCGACGCAACCGCCATGGAGACTGCAACTACGACCGTCGTTACATGATTGTTCATCTATAGTTCCCTTTTTTCTCGTTCTTATTTTCTTGAAAGCTACCTTCGTCGCCACCGAGAGGAGTGTCTTAGCGGTGCGCCATTGCTCCCTGCTGATTGGACCCATCCCGGTCCGTCATTTAACGAACGACACCTTATCGCTCTGCATTGTTGGCATTCAGCGAAATCGAGTTCGATGATGCAGGTTTCCTGCGAACTACCCTTGGCTTTCGCCGGATCGCTCTGGCGATTTCACAAAGCACGGATACCCTGGCCTCAGAGAGGTCGGCGAACTCGCCAACTCGCTGGACTCCGAAGGCTGCAGATTGCATCGCCACAAGACGTCTTGTTTGGAAGGATCTAAACTGGACTGGCGCGTTGAATTACAACTTGCAGGGCTGACTCTGGTCACGTGGGAACTGCGGTCCAAGCCCCTCTCTCTCCCTAATCTCGACCTCCCTAATCTCGACCTCCCTAATCTCGACGACCTCTTCGCCGGCCGTGTGCGCACCCGCTACTCAACCGTCGGGGCGCTCGAGGAAGAATGCTTCTCTGCCGACATCGTGGTCGGGGCCGTGCTGATCGCCGGTGCTGCCGCGCCAAAGCTCGTCACCCGCGAAATGATGTCCGGCATGAAGAAGGGCTCGGAGCTGGTCGACGTCGCTATTGACCAGGGCGGTTGCTTCGAGACGTCGCATGCGACGACTCAAGCCGAGCCCACCTACGAAGGCGACGGCGTTATCCACTATCGCGTCGCCAACATGCAGAGTCGCCCATGCCATTTCGCGATTTCTTGCCTTGCGAGTTCGCACGTATCCCTCTGGGTCAACATCGTTGATAGACCAGAGAATTTTTGACTCATCGTAGCTCGGACAGCGGAGACGCGTTACAATTGTCAACCCGTTCGGACCCGGTTTAATCGAGATGTACTCGGCATACTGCGCATGATGGCTCATGCCTCTTGTAGCTGGAAGCGTTCGGCAAGTTAGGTCCTACTTGCCACGCGAGAGCGGGGCCGCAAGTATGCGCCGGCCGCAATACAACGCTGATTTGCTGCGTTGTCGAGGACATTTCGCATAGAATGCGCGCCTGCCGCTGCTATGATCATAACATGTTGTGATTTAGTCCAGTCCGAACTCCCGAGGTTGGGTCGCAACTCTCGATAGCCAGCTGGCGCCGGGGGCGCCTAGGCATGAAATTGGATCCCATGTATGACAGAATTCAAACAACGGCAAACCGTCGGTAACGCGTCGGAGAGCGTACTCGAATTCGACGGACAGCAATACCTGGACGGCCGTGCATCGGATCCTCGCGAATTTGGCTGGATGCGCGGTGCGCCGCCGCCGCCAGACAAGCGTGTAACATTCGAGAATGAAACTGTTTGGACCTTTCCTCAGCTTCGCTGGTCGCTATCGCATATGCGTGAGCTGCGGCCCACAGTCCAAGTGTGGCGAGGGCGGGGCGGACCGTCGCAGCTTGAGTGCAGCAACAGGTCTACCGAAATCGATGGGCTCACGTTCGTCGACATGGACGACCGCACCAACCGGTTCGAGGAGGCGCTATTCGACACCTACACCGACGGCATTTTGGTCCTGCATCGGGGGCGGATCATATACGAACGATACTTCGGCGCACTCGCGCCGCACGTACAACATTCGTGTCAGTCAATCACCAAATCGTATGCGGGCACCCTAGCCGCGGCGTTGGTGCATGAGGGCATTCTCGACGACAGGAAGACAATATCGCAGTTTGTGCCGGAATTACGAGGTACAGGGTGGGAAGATGCAACGCTCCGCCAAGTCATGGACATGCAAACTAACGTTGCTTTTACTGAAGATTACACAAGTGTAGACAAGTCATATAGATGCGAATACCTGCGTACCATACGAAAGGAAGGGGCGCACGGCAAATTTGTCTACAAAGGCGTCGATACCAATGTTATGGCTTGGGTTATGTCGCGCGCAACGGGCCGGTCGTTCGCACAACTGTTGGAGGAGCGCTTATGGTTGCCACTGGGCTGCGAAGAAGACGCCTATGTCGAGATCGACCCGACAAACGGTATGCCGAGGGCGCATAGCGGACTCAATGTGACGTTGCGCGACTTGGCGCGTTTCGGCGAGCTGATGCGATGTGAAGGCTCGTGTAATGGCAAGCAACTGGTTCCCGCGAGTGTTGTCTACGACCTTCAAGATCTCGACCACCCCGCCAAGCCGGACCTCCCATTCGGCTATACATACCGAAGCCAATGGTGGGTATCACACGACGAGCTTGATGCTATTGAAGGTCGGGGCCTTTACGGCCAGAACCTGTACATAGCGCCAAAGGCGGAGATGGTGATTGCGCGCTTCGGGTCGCACCCCGCTTGCGACCACATTGATCGGATTAGAAGGCCGCAGATGCAGGCATTGGGGAGGATGCTCCGCGCGTAACTTGATGCACTAGACGGTCACCGCGCTTGTTTAGGAATTTCCTGCAAATTCGCGGTTGAAGAACTGGGGCGCCTACGCCGAATTCCTGCGTTCGGCTAGGGGGCAATTGGCGCAAAAGGCCTGTAGACGCTGCTACGCTTATGAAGTAAATACCAGAAGCCTCGCTTCCCATATGCATAATGCAGACCGATCTGGCTCGCTTTTGCTGAGGAAACAATGATCACCGAACATTGCATATTGATTGGGGCCGTCGCGACTTTGTATTGCGAGAATGGAACCGGTGGACCTATTGTATTCTTGCATGGTGCCGCTTTCGGGCTTATCCGTCAGCTTGACCTGAAACAAAACCCAACCCAAACATCAACGAGACCCAGGATCAGACCGAAAAATGGCCGCCTTCAAATCGGAATGCTGGCCGGAATGAAATCGGAATGACTGGCCGGCTTCAAATCGGAATCGGTGGCCGGCTTCATCGGAATACGCAGGCAATGGTATCGGCATCAGTGGCAGCGCTCTTGCGCTGCTTCTGGACGGTGAGATCGGCGGTTACCTGGGAAAGCCGGGCGACCAGCGCCTTGAGCCGCTGCTGGGCCGCGCTCGGCGGCAGCGTCGGCTGCAGCCGTTTGACCTCGCTATAGCGGGCGATGACGGCGGCGTCGATCCTGTCGGTCTTCTCCAGGAAGCCCATCGCCTCGGCGAATCAGCGTACGCTCCTCGCATTGGCCATGCCGCAGGCTACTCCCAACTCCCACGACAGCAGGAAGGGAAGCCGTTCGTAGCCGCCACTGGCCTCCATGACGACGAGCTCGACACCATTGACCTAACACCAGGCAGCAAGCTCGGCTATGCCTGCCGCATCGTTGCGAAAGCGGCCCGCCGCTCCGCTCGGCACGACATGGGTATCGAGCCAGTCTTTCGAAACATCCACTCCACAGATAGTCTTGTTCACGGTAACCTGCCTTGTGCGTGCGATTGGAGCCAAGCGACTATTCGGTCGTACGTGACGAAGGCGAAGATCCCAGGCTCACCCACGGTTGTGGCCGGAGGGGTGTCGGGCGACTTCGCCTTGCTTCGAACCGGATGGCCATCCGGTTCGAGGCTCAGTCGCTTCCATCGCACAAAGTCCTCTGCGTGCAGATACAAGGGGTTAACCTCGAAGAGTCAGTGTCGGAGAAAATAACGTGCTGATTCATCGGACTTTAGGGCCGAGCTTGTTGGTCGCTCGATAAAAAGCATGATTTTAGGCGGAAGCTGTCCTGCATGCAATTTCAGCACTTGTTTACCCAATTCCTTGTCTGCTTCCGTGAGACGATGGTTCAGGCGAAGGTAGTCGGTCCAGGTCGGCGTGCGGAATGTCTCTATCCATTGCATAGGCTCCTGAAGGTTGCGCTGGAGAGTCCAATGACGAGCGCCGACGCGACTGTGCACATGCCGGCGCGCCCGCATGAGTTCCAGGAATGCTTCGCGATTTTCCTCGGGCACTAGGTACTCGACTTTGACCACGATGGGACCGCTTCTTGGCTTGAGATTGAGGGCGACTGCCGGTGCGTCGAAGTCCTCCAAAGCATCTGGATCGGATTCGCGGCGCTCGCGAAGGGGAAACAGGAGGCCCGTGGCGGCGACCAGCAGAAGGGCTCCAGCGGAGCCCTCCAGTGCCAAGGTCAGTGAATGGTTCTGGGCCACCGTGCCCCACACCCAACTGCCCGCTGCGATGCCGCCATCGATCAATGCATAGTAAATCGAGATGGTGCGCCCCACGACCCAGCGCGGGCTTGCCAGTTGCACGGTCACGCCGACCCCGGACCAGGCGGTGACCCAGCCCGCGCCACCCATGGCGAGTGCAATTGCCGCCACTGCAATCGAAGAAGTCAGCGCAAGCGAAAGGGAGCATGCCGCGCAGGCGACGCATGCGAGCGTCATCAGCCGCTCTTGTGACAAGCTCCGTCTGAACACGCTGTTCGAGATGCCGGCGAAGACGGCGCCTGTCCCGAATCCGGCCATGAGCGTGCCATAGGCGAGCGGTCCGCCTCCCAGCTGGTCGCGGACAACCAGCGGCAGCAGCGCGAGAATGGCGATGCTCGCCAGACCAAAGAGGGTTCCGCGAGTGATCGCCGTCTTAATCTCCGACGACATCGCCGTGAAGCGTAGCCCGTCATAGATCGCCGTCCTCATCGACTCACGTGGGAGAGGTGATGAGCGAACCATCCACTTGCAGCGCCATATGGTTACCAAAGGGACCAGATAGGTAAGACTGGTTACGGCGAAAGCCGTCATCAGCCCAAAAGAGGCAACTACTATGCCACCGAGCGCCGGGCCTACGGTCCGAACAGTGTTGAAGCCAACGGAGAGGAGCGTGACGGCGGCGGGAACGTCGCGTCGGTTCACCATATCGCCAACCGAGGCCTGCCAGGCTGGATCGTGGAGAGCGCCGCCGCATGCGATCAAGAAGCTGAAGCCGAGGATCATCCACGGATCGACAAAGCCCAGCACCACAAAAGCCGTCAGCATCGCAGATGCCAATACCATAAGGCACCGGCCGGCGAACATGACCCGGCGCCGGCTGAAATTATCAGCCAAGGCCCCGGCGAAGACGGATAAGATGAACGCTGGCAGGTTTGAAGAAGCCTGAACCAGCGCGACCATCAGATCGGAAGTCGAAATCGTAGCCATCAGCCAGCTGATGGCAACAGTCTGCATCAACCAGCCGAGCGAGCTGACCTGCGTGGCGAACCAGATTGAACGAAAGCTCGGATTTCTGAGGGGCGCAAATGCTCCTGGCGAATTTGGATCGGCGACTTGGTCCGCAAGACTGCTCATCAATCTAACTCTTGCCTATGAGCCAGTTTTACATTGCTCCGACAGCCAGCAGCCGCCCAACCCGTTGAAGGTCCGAATCGGCCAATGTGCGCAAATAGTTACAACGCCCGGCAGGAGATTGAACTCGCTGCCGGGCCGATGCGCCTTGGGAGGAGGCGTAGTTGGAACCTTTGTGAAGACTTGGAACCAGCCGCATCAGGCCAGCCTACACTTACAATATGAGGATCAGACCACTCCAGGATTTTAGTGCATTGAATGGGTACTCTTCCAGCAATCCTCGCCAACAAATGCAGGAGATCGGCGTCGAGCTCCTAAATCTGCATAATATCGGTGATTCGCGGGCGAGCAGTGCAGTGGGCACATTCTCCAAGCTAAACGCTGAACGGGCTTTTTGCTTCTCAAATCGCCATAACAGGGAGAGATGGGCAAATACTACTTCAATATGCTCCCAAGGACGCTGAGTTGACTGCAGCCTCAGCAGAGCTCTCCGCGTGCCTTTTTGCGGCTCCCCGCGGTGCTCGCGCCCGCCGCGCCTGCAAAGGCTTTCCTCAACAGTCGTTCAGTTCGAGCAGCCTTTGCCAACTCTGACTCAAAAGCTGCCCGACTGGATTGACGGCCTCAGCTTCTTCGGCGGGTCACTGAGGCGATCCGTCTGCTACAACCTGGTGTGGCCAAGGCGCTGTGGTTCGCGCCGACGCTGAACGCGACCGTTGCGACAATGACCGAGCAGTACGACACTGCCATATTGATCGCTGGGAAGCGCGCGAAGGGTAAATTCAACTTGCCCACCACCGCGATCAAATGTGCGCCGGGTAATGGCGCCGCTAACAGGATCGACCACCGGAACCGGTTACCGGCAGAGTCGGTCTGCATCCGGGAATTGCAGGGCCATCCTGTGTATAGGCTTAAATTGCGCTATTCTTCTCTACTGTGACAGGCGGGAGCCGCCGTCGACGGGGATCACTGCGCCCGAGACGTAGAACGCGTCGTCCGAAGCAGGAAGGCGATCACCGCCGCCTGCTCCTCCGGCGAGGAGACGCGCTCGAGCGGATTGGCGCGACCATCAGGCGTTGGTAGCTGCGTACGTGCAGCGCTCGAGTCATGTCGGTGGGGACCACGCCGGGCGCCACCGCATTCACGGTTATACCCTACAGGCCCTGCTCGCCGGCCTGCTGGAGCGTGAGATACGCGATCCCGGCCTTGGCCACCGAATAGCCTACCGTTCCGGGATAGCCCGTAAGCCCGAGGATCGAGCTGACATTAATGATCCGCCCGCCCGGCTGGCGCATCCGCGGCCGCAACTCGCGGGTCAGGCTGATGACTGCACGCAAGTTGATATCGATCAGCGGGAACAAAAGGCATCGTCAGTATCGGCGAGCGACTTCGAACCGCCAATGCCGGCATTGTTCACGAGGACGTCGAGCGTCTCGATCCTTGCGGCATCCAAGGCGGCCAGAACCCGCCCTGCGGCGTCGGGCATGGCCAGATCGCAGACGAGCGCCGTCTGGCCAAGGCCCGCAGCTGTGTCGTGCACTTTATCCAGAACATCCACTAGCAACACCCACGCCTCTTCCGAGCCAAGCCACGCCGCTGTTGCGGCACCGATCCCGCGCGCCGCGCCGGTGACGACGACAGTGTTTCTGACCGGAGCTTAGGCAAGGCTGCCTCCGTCGACCGTAAGCGCGGCGCCGATGGTGAAGCCCGCCGCATCGTCCAGCAGATAGCCGACAGCTGTCGCCACCTCGGACGGCAACCCCATTCGGCCCATCGGATGCGCAGCGATGATCTTCGTCCGGCGCTCGACCTGTGCCGCTTCTCCCCGGGCGAAGGCGACGCCGGCCTCGGCCAACGGCTGGCGATGGTTCCGGGGCAGACACAGTTTGCGCGGATATTTCTGCCGCGTGGTTCAGCGCCAGCGTGCGAGTCATCATCACAACCGCCGCCTTGGTCACCGAATAGATCGGCACGTCCTTCGAGGCCTGCAGACCAGCAGTCGAGCTGAAGAGCACCACCGATCCGCGGCCAAGCTCGCGCATCTGCGGGATGCAGCTTGCAGATTCGCCAAATGGCCCCGACGTTGAAGCTGAACATGGCTTCGTACCCTTCACGTCTATCAGCCGCTTCATCGCACCGTAATGCCAGCGGCCGCGACCAAGCCCTCAACCGGCCGGCCAAAGCTCTCGCGGGCGAGGTCGACCAGCCCTTCCAGCATCGCCGGATCGGTCACGTCGCAGACAACTCAACGGGCACCAGGACAGGCGGCCAGAGTTTGGTCCAGAGCCTCTTGCGACAGGTCAGCCAACACCAAATCCGCTCCACCCGCCGCCAGCAGTTTGGCACTGGCCGGGCCAAGCGCGCCACCCGCCGGTAATCAGCACCGTTTTTCCGGCAAAGGTCGTGTCAATCAAGATTGTAGTCCTCCTCCAAGATAAGAACTCCCACTGTACCCGCTCTGAAAGCGAATACCGGACAGCGGATGATCCGCGTCATTCCAAATCCATTGGTGACCGCCGCAACGGTCGAGGCGCAGGACGGCTTGCGCCGCCCCAAGAACACCGCACTCTACCGGCGTTCCTGTCTGAGAGTTTTCAGAGACATGAGGACGCACGCTCGGCGACCTGATGATGTGTGGCGAACCAAACGTCACCCTTTGCTTTGGCGCGTCGAATTAATTCTTCTACGATCCAGATCCGTGAGCGATATCCAATGACGTGTGGATGCAGAGTCAGCTGAAATAAATCGGCATCTTGATAGGCCCCTTCGAACTCCCGAATAAATACAGAAAGCACGTCGTCGACTGATAAATCTGGCCGTGAAGACCCATCGGGACTCATCCAAAGATAAGTGGCATCGTCTCGAATCCATTCGACCGGTATTTCAATCACTCCCGTGGGTTCCTCGTCTTCCAGCAGCTCATAGCAACTATCATCGGCCATAAGGGATGAGTCGTATGTCAATCCGGTTTCACGTATGATCCGTAGAGTTGCGTCGGAAAAATCCCAGGAAGGCGTTCGAATTCCCGTCGGGCGTTTGGAAGTGATTTTTTCAAGAGTGTCGGCACTCCTCATCATTAAAGAGCGCTCGCTCTCTGCGCTCAGTTCCGAGTTTAGCTCGTGTATCCAGCCGTGCATGCCAATTTCATGGCCTTCATCGACAACTGCGCGTTGCTCGTCTGGATACAACTGAGCGATCACAGCGGGAACGAAAAAACTCGCCGGAACGTCGTACTTTCTCAAGAGTTCCAAAGCCCGAGGCATCCCTCGTCGGCTCCCGTACTGACCCCAGGATAATCTGCTTAGCGATCGCCCTCCCCTGCGCAATTCGTTCGACTCATGATCGACGTCGAACGAGATGGCGAAGGCACAGCGTTTACCGCCGGGCCACATTGGTCTTAGTGCCTTGCCCGCTCTGACTTTGTTGATGCGCCGCCGCCAATGGCTTTCAGGCCATTCCCAGGGATTGAGTGCGGTCGAATTGGCCACCAGTTCCTCCTGAGCAGTGTCTGCATTGAATTCCGCCGAAAACTCAATGAGCGGAACGCGGCACCAGCTCAGCTGGCAGCCCCGCAAGCCGATCAGGCCGTCGCTTGAGTTTGCGCCTTGATTACGACAAGATGGCCCAACTCATTCAGATTTTCTCACTCTCGCGAACAAGCTCATCCATAACCGAGCGCACGGCGCTTTCTGCGATTGCAACAATCTCCTCCGCCTCAGCTTTGGTTGTAACCAGCGGCGGAGCAAAGCCCAAAATGTCCCCGTGCGGCATGGCCCGAGCGATAAGACCACGGTCACGGGCGGCCTTCGAGATTCGCGCACCTACCTTGAGCGCCGGATCGAAACGCTTCCGATTGTCGCGATCGGCAACGAACTCGATTGCGCCCATAAGACCGACGCCCCGCACTTCGCCGACGATCGGCAACTGCGCGAACCTCTCCTGCAACTGCGCCTGGAAAAACGCGCCGACGTCACGCGCATTGCCGGGGAGGTCTTCTTTCTCGACAATATCGAGGACCGCGTTGGCCGCGGCGGCGCCGATCGGATGACCAGAGTAGGTGTAGCCGTGCGAGAATGCCCCGACCTTGTCGGCTCCATCCTCCAGGACTTTATACACCTTCTCACCGACGATTGCCGCTGAAAGCGGGAAGTAGGCCGACGTCAAACCTTTAGCGATCGTGATGAGGTCTGGCTCGATGCCATAGTGCTGTGAGCCGAACATGGAACCGGTGCGGCCGAACCCTGTGATCACTTCATCGGCAATCAGCAGCACATCATGTTTTTTGAGGACCGTCTGTACCGCTTCCCAATAGCCTTCCGGCGGAGGCGTGATACCACCTGTGCCGAGGACGGGCTCGCCAATGAAGGCGCCGACGTTGTCCGGGCCGAGCCGCTCGATCAACTGATCAAGCTCGGCGGCGCGGCGAGCGGAGAATTCGCGCTCGGTTTCGCCCGGGGTTGCGCCCCAGTAATGATGTGGAACACCCGTGTGAACAATCTGCGGAAGTGGCAGGTCCATGTGGTCGTGATAAAAGCTCATGCCCGTCATCGAGCCCGACACGACGCTGCAGCCGTGATAGCCGCGTTCACGGGAGATGATCTTCTTTTTGGTCGGCTTGCCACGCAGGTTGTTGTAGTACCAAACAAGCTTGGCCTGGGTCTCGTTCGCATCCGAGCCGGACATGCCATAGAACACCTTGCTCATCTTGCCCGGCGCCATCTTCACAAGGCGATCGGAGAGGATCGCAAGCTCGTCGGTCGTGTGCGCCGCATAGGAGTGGTAATACGCCAAGCGATAGGCCTGACGCGAGATCGCATCGGCGACTTCCGTGCGGCCATACCCGACATTGACGCAGTATAGGCCGGCAAAGCCATCGATAAATTGGTTGCCATGCGCGTCCTGGATGCGGATCCCCTTCCCTGTCACCACGATCGTTGGGTCGCCGAGCTTGCCAGTGGCGAAATCTTTAAGCTGAGTGAAAGGATGCAAGACCGAGTTGCGGTCCTTTTCGGTGATCTCTTTGATGTTGATGGTCATTGGATGCTTCCTTTCAGGCCGCGATGTTGCCGATGCAGAGGTATTTGGGTTCGAGATATTCGATAAGACCGTGCCTTGAGCCCTCGCGACCAAGGCCGGATTGTTTCCAGCCGCCGAACGGAATGCCCGGCCCCGTAAATTTTGGAGTATTCACGGCAACCATGCCATATTCGAGCCGGTCGGAGAGCCGCATGGCTCGGTTGAGATCTTGGGTATAGACGTAGGCCGCAAGTCCCATCTCGGAATTGTTGGCTCGCGCGACCACCTCCCGTTCGTCGTCGAAGGGCAGGATTGCAGCGACAGGTCCAAACGTTTCGTCCTTCGCAATCACCATGTCATCGGTCACATTAGCAAGCACGGCCGGCGTGACGAAGTTCCCGCCAAGCGAATTGTGCTGTGCGCCTGCTACCATTCGAGCCCCGGCTGCTAGAGCCTCAGAAACCTGGTGCCTGCATTTGTCAGCACCAGACGTCTTTGTCATCGGACCGATGTCGACACCTGGCTCCAATCCGTGCCCGACCTTTAGTTTACTGGTGGCCTCGGCAAATTTTTCCGTAAAATGCTCGTAAATCTCTCGCTGCACATAAATCCGGTTTGCCGCGAGACAGTCCTGACCGGATGTCGCGAACTTGGCTGCCATGCAACCGGCGACCGCAGCGTTGATCGGCGCATCGCCGAAAAGGATGAAAGGAGCATTGCCGCCAAGTTCGAGCGAGACTTTCTTCACTGTCTTCGCGGATTGCTCGAGAAGGATTCTGCCGACCTCGGTGGAGCCCGTAAAAGAGAACGCACGCACGTGGGTATGCAACAACAGCCGTTTGGCAAGTGGCGGAGCTTCGCCCGTGATCACCTGAAACACGCCGGGCGGAATGCCAGCATCCCCGGCAAGGCGGGCAAGCGCGAGGGCCGACAGTGGCGTTTCGGGTGCCGGCTTTACAATCATTGTGCAGCCAGCGGCCAGTGCAGCTCCAGCCTTTCTGGTGATCATTGCCGCTGGGAAGTTCCATGGCGTAATGGCGACAGTCACCCCGATCGGCTGCAAATGCACGGCCAGCCTGCTTGCGGGGAGATGGCTGGGAATCGTTTCGCCGTAAGCCCGCTCCCCTTCCCCTGCAAACCAATCTAAAAAGCCGGCAGCGTATGAAACTTCGCCGCGGGCTTCAGCAATCGGTTTTCCTTGCTCGGCCGTTATGATGACAGCCAGGTCTTCGGCGCTCTCCCGCATGCCTGCCGCCCATTTCCGCAGATATGCACCACGCTGTAACGGAAGCATGTCGCGCCACTTGAGGAACGCTGCTCTTGCGCAATGGACCGCGTCGTCAACGTCGGCGTCTGCGCAAGCCGCAACTTGAGCGATCTCGTCACCGCTGGCAGGATCAAACACGGCAAGAGTATCTGATTTGGAGAGCCAGGCGCCGTTCAGATACGCATCACCACGCAAAAGGTCTGGCCGTTTGAGCCTGCGTAATGCCGTGATTGACGTACCCCTCATCTAAGACTCCAATGGTATGCTGATGCCTTTAGGTTATTGCTGCCACAGCGCCGATCGGCAGCGCAGTTGATGCCCCTTTAGCTGCATTCCTGCAAACAGCAGCCAATTCGCGTAGAATTGGACACGGCTCACAACTTCACTTGCCAGGAGGCTTAGCGACCGCGAGCGAAGGTCGCGCTGGTCGCCGGCGGCGCGGAAAGTAGTTGGTTCCAGCGCCGATCTCCCGATCCCGAGTTCCCGATCTGGCCTCGTGGCATTAAGTTCTCGACCGACACCGATCAGGCGCACTGACGCAGGCGCAACCGCCTCGAATCTTAGACGGAACTCGCCGCAAGGCTACTTTCGTCCGGCACTGTGCAGGGTGACCGCGACCGCTTCAGACACGATGGCATCGCGGACGACTTCATTCGGAAGGAGGTCTTGGGGTCCCGAAATTGAGGTCCCCGCGATAACCCAGACATTCACTTGGTGAAGTGGTGAAGTCGCACGAAACAGCAGAAAAGGATGAAGCGAGCCCCGGGCAAAAGGCGAGCTTCGCTGCCGAGCCATCTATCGGGAACAACGTGTGCTGATGTCGCGACGTGTTGCACGGACGGGGCGGACCATACTCGCGTTCCCACCGGCGCGCAGGGTTGGCAAGAGCCCGCTTCAGGCGCGCGTAAACTCGTCCTCAATGCTCCTCAAAAGCTAAGTCCTCTTGCGTCATCCGCGCATTTGTAGAATGGGGCAACGTTCACGCCGCGCTCGCGTCACAGGTGGCTCATTTCGGCCTACGGATCTTAATCTCCGCTGATGCAGAGAACTCATGTGCTAGGCGAGATTCTCCTGTCCCAGAGGTTGGGCATGCCGCACCTCTCAGACAGCGCCGTCCTTAAGCTAGATCCGTTCATCCGCTCGCCGCAGAAACAAATTTCAACCGGCTTCGAACGGACCCAGTGAGATCGCAAAACGATTTGGGTCACATCCAAATCACCTAGTCCACGACGATCAAGCGGCGATCAACATCTGCCAATCGCTCACCGCCCCTTTCGGTTACAATAAATGATTCAGAGATGGCGGCGCCGAACCCTTCGAGCCTAACCCCCGACTGAAAATGGAAGCACATTCCTGGTTGTAGGATGGTCTTGTCGCCCGCGCGAATACTAACCGTGCGTTCGCCCCATTCCGGCGGGAAGTTGAGTCCGATTGAATAGCCGGAGCGGCCTATCTTGATATACCCGTTCCGCTTGAGGATATCTTGCCACACCGCATTAAGCTCCTCAACGACGGTACCAGGCTTTGCCATCTCGAGCACAGCATCCCCGCCTTCCACTATAACCTCAGCAAGACGCGAGACCTCTGCGGGTGGCTTTCCGATGTGGACGGTGCGGCACAGCGGCGCACAGTAGCGGCGTCGGGTGGCGCCGAACTCCATGAGAACCAGGCCAGAGGTCGGCAAGGGCTCCTCGGTCCAACTGAGGTGCGGAGCGTTCGTTTGTTCGCTAGTCTGGATAAGAGGAGGACCGCTAGAGTCGCCATATTTACCGTCCACCCCTCGTGTCTGGGCCCGGTACACCTCCGCGACGACCTCATGTTGCGGCACTCCAGGCCTTAGGTTAGCGATTGCCGTCTGCATCGTATGCGTTGCAAGGTGGCCCGCTTCTCTCATGTAGACTAGTTCAAGGTCAGATTTTATAAGCCGTGCCCAATTGACTAATTCGCGGCTATCAGAGAATTTTGCATTCGGAAGGCCTTTGACGAGATGTTGATGTGCTCGGGCAGTATAGAAGTGGGCGTTAAGCTCGACACCGATTCGATCAGATCCCCAGCCGCGCGAATTGATAAGCTCGCAAAGATCGTCAAATGGATGTAATTCTGGATGTTGAAGTCTATGATCGGAAAATGAGCTTATATTTTCTCTAGGCAGATCCGTCGTTATATAAGCGGAATTTACATCGACGAAACGTCCGAACCAGAGGGGCATGTCCGACTGGAGATGCACTAAGACCACCTGAGGCACGTAGAACGAATAGCCGTCAAAGCCGGTAAGCCAATACATATTCGCGGGATCCTGGCAGATCAGCAAGTCCAGCCCCGCTCGCTCCATCCGCTGCTTCACGTCATGAACACGACGCCGAAACTCCTCGGGCGGAAATGGCTTCTCATATTTCATCTCGTCGAGTCCTTCAAAACAGGCATTCCTCGAACGGATCAGGCATTCGTCCTGTCCGCATACTTTCTCTTCGTATCACGTCACAAGAGGCTGTTTTCCCCGAGGATTTCTTCTTGTCGCGGAAAATCTGCATTTCCTAGGCACTTGCCGTACGTTATCCGCATATGAGCGCCAAATTTTCGGTGGCTCTGCGTCTCCGGTGGAAGATCATGCCCTCCCTATGGTGAAGACGCACTCTGCCTGTCGCAACAGAATTTCAAGCACGGGCGGCAAGATCTACGTGGGAAGCGCCGACGAGACCAGCGAAGATCGGGACGTTGCGGCCGCCACGCTCATGCAGCATCCGGGGCGTCCGCGGCCCAATGGACGGGGTTTGAGCACCCCCATCAGGCCGGCCACTCCTAATATGTGAGCATGATTCTCTGGTACAAATCAGCAGCCTTGGTCAGTTGATCGATTTCAACGAACTCGTTGTTCGTATGGGCTTGGGCAGTACGCCCGGGTCCGATAATCACACACGGGATCCCAGCCAATGACAGCTGATTTGCATCCGAGCCGCCGGTGGCTCCCTTCTGCTCTCCGGTCCCCGCGACGTGGGCACAAGCCGCTCCTGCGACTGCTGCAATTTTGCTCGACCCGGAACTGATTGGAGGCGGGTCTTCCAATGCGGGAAGCAATGACCGAACATTGATCTTGTCTTCGCCCTGGCGAAGGCCTTCCAGTATGCTTTCTACCTCCGCCAACGCGTCCTGCGGCCGCTCCCCGGGTATGAGACGCCGATCGACCCAGATACGGCATACCGGCGGTACAGTGGTAAGTTCCAAACCTCCTTCGATGAGGCTCACGGTCAGCTGTGATGACCCTACCAATGGGTGCTGCGCCCGAGACACAAGGGATCGATGGTGCTCATCAAGTGCCAATACCACCTTGGCCATGCCCGTGATCGCGTTCACTCCGAGATGAGGCTTCGACGTATGAGCCGGTACACCCTGAACCTCGATTTGCCAGCGGACAGAACCCATGTGAGCTACAACGAGCTCTAATTCGGTGGGTTCACCGACTACCGCACCCTCATAAGCGACACCGGAATCGGCTATAGCGCGGGCGCCAAGTTTGCGGTACTCTTCGTCAATGCTGGCTGCCACAACAACCGTGGCCCGGGGCTGCCGTTCACCAAGTGAGCTAAGCGCAATCAACATAGCTGCAAGTGAGCCTTTTGTGTCGCAGCTACCTCGCCCATATATTCGCCCGTCCCGTTGCTCACCCGAGAATGGATCTGATTCCCACCTATCGATAGGAACGGTATCCATATGAGCAATGAATAGAATACGCCTATCGGGTTCTTTCCCAGGTACCCAGGTCAGGAAATTCGAGCGACCATCGGCCACCTCCTGTATCCCGTAAGCCAGCTTCCGCTCCTTGCAAAAACCCTCGAGGAACTTGGCTACACCTTGCTCTCCACTACCTTTTGGCGACAGCGATGGATTGATGCTCTCGATCTTTATAAGATCTTGGAGAAGTCCGATAGTCTCGGCGCTCTGGGTCGACATGTACTCTCCTGTGTGCATGAACTAGCCGTGTCGCTCTTACTTCGACCAGCTCTTGGCCAGATTGATTACGCGATCGACTTCATCGGCGGTGTTGTAAAGATGCAGGGAAAACCGGAGCATGCCTCTGCGTATTGAGACGATTACCCCGTTCTTCGTGAAATGCTCGTGAAGCGACCGAATGCGGGCGTCGACTGGGCGCCCTTCAACAAGATCGCTGGAATCGCCAACGGCTACGATACTTCCAGTGTGAGCGCCTGGTGGCCCGCCGCAGACCGGAAGCCCGATATCTAAGAGACCAGTGGCCATACGTTTTGCGAGTGAGGTAACGCTCTGGTCGATCGCCTCGGTTCCGATATCAAGTAGCTGGCCCATTGATGCATATGCAGCCAACATGCCGGGGAAGTTGTAATGCCCGATATCAAAGCGGGGCGCGCCAGAGCGCAACTTTACAAAACTAGGTACCGGAGCTGATTCTGGCGCGTTTCCGAAATCTACGCTGAAGCGCGCAAGATAGGCCGGGCTCAGCCGATCGGCCCATTCTTTACGGCAATATAAAAAACCCGATCCATAAAGACCCATCAAACCCTTCACAGTGGACACTGCTACACCGTCTACGCCAAGTCGATTGACGTCGGTGTGGAGTATCCCAACAGATTGCGTCGCGTCCGCCAAAAGAAATGCACCGTAGTGCCTACAGGCTTCGGATATCTGCTCCATGACGGTCCGAAACCCCGGAACCATCGTCACCGTCGCCAAGGCAACAACGCGGGTATGAGAATCAATCGCCTTTACGAATGCATCAGGGGGAATTGAGCCGTTATCCGGCTCTACGACTCGCAACTCGACATTGTAGCGGTCTCTGATCTGAATCCATGGCAAGATATTATTTGCGTGTTCCAATTTTGGGCATAGAACGACGTTGTCTCCATCTCTCCAATCGATCGCATTAGCGATGATGTTGATGCCTTCCGATGCATTCTTGGTAATTGCAATTTCATCGTGATCTGAATTGATAAATTGTGCGAACCTAGCGCGAGTACGCTCGACGTGTTCGAGCATCCTTTCTTCGTCGTTTAGGCCATGCAGCCGATTGTTCAAATGAGGCTCGATTGAAGCCAATGTTGTGCTTGATATGAGGCCCTGGTTCGCGACATCCATGTAGATGGCGTTTGCTGTGGCTGGAAACTCCTTTCGGAGGATGTCCAAGGGAAGCATATGGCTTTCTCTCCTGGGAGTGCGGACGGCGGTTGAGCTACCTTGTTCAGGCGATCGTTCCGGCAAGGGTAAGAATGCCGCCAGACTGGTCTGCGCTGACCTGCCCATTTTACACGGTGCTCGTGCCGACTTTGGTCTAACATTCGGTCTCCCACGCCGCATTCCTGCGCCAAACCGCGATTCACGCAGAGATCGCGAGCCATTCTCGCGGATCACTGAAGCGTCTCGACGGAATGCAGCTGCAACAACTGCCTCACGAGAGATCAATTTGGGTAATTCTCAGACCGCGGATAGGGCTTCTTACCAGTGCTTGGAGCGACGTTAGCCTGACTGAGCCGACGACCTTCTCCTCCAGCCCCACACCCATGCGGATCATAGTTCACTCGCGGCCGACGCGCGAGGGCCGTAAGGCATCCGAAAGCCGGGGCCGGTTCATAGCCTGACTCTCATGGTCTCCGATTTATGCTGCAACGCCGACACCCTTGGTGATGTCGCTCCCTAACACGCTTGCCTCGAACTGATGCGAGCGTGCTGCAACTCATGTTTTCTGCGCCTGAGCAACGAGATCGGTAGGATCTTTTCGACCGGGGATCGCCCCCACCCGATCGAATCTGCCGTTCTTGCGCTGGCCCGCAACTGCTCACCAGCAACGCCCATCGATTCAGCGGCACCCCTCAGATAGTTATACTATGCCGGTATTGTGCGCAGATGGCGAAAGAAACGCCGATTTTCTGCGACTTGGACCGACTTTAGCGCCGAGAGGGCGTTTGGCACTTGCTACATTTTGGACGTACGGACTGGCGGCCTTGGCATTGGCCGATATCATCATGAGCAGAGATTGTGAATGGATCTGGATCGAATTGACCGGAAGATTCTCAACGTCGTGCAGCGCAACAATCGCCTTACGACAGAGGAATTGGGCGAACTTGCCGGACTATCGGCTACCGCTTGTCAGCGGAGATTAAAGCGACTTCGAGACGCTGGCGTCATCGAAGCGGACGTTGCCATAGTTTCACCGGAAGCCGTCGGTCGGCCCCTGCTCCTGCTGGTATCCATCACTCTCGAGCGCGATCGCGCCGATATCATCGATCGTTTCAAGCAGGCAATTCGGCGGACGCCTGAGATCATGAACGCTTACTACGTTACGGGTGAAGCGGATTTTATTATTACGGTCTCTGCTCAGGACATGGCCGAGTACGAGGCGTTTACCCGTCGTTTTTTTTACGAACATCTTGAAGTAAAGGGGTTCAAGACAATCGTTGTAATGGATCGGATCAAGGCGTCGTTTGCTCTGCCAATTGCTGAAGAGTAGCCTTCAAAAGAGCCCGCCCAGGCAACCACCACGCGCCTTCCGCGGGTCGCAGTTGTCCCGCACTTCTGAATGTCGGCTGTCCTATTTTGAATGGTCCCGCATATATACCAGGGCACCTCCTCTCAGCCTGCAGGTGTTATGCGCCAATGACCAAAAAACGATGATATTCTGCGGGACCAAGGCGCCCTTCGCGCAACCAAGCTCTTTGGCACTTGCTACATTCTGGGCGGAGCGGAATTCAGGATTGTCGGTCCCCGGCTAATTGGAGCGGCTTCAGTCGGCGGAATAGCTGGGGTGCCTACGTCGCACAGAGGATGCTGTGCTCCCGGCAGCGCGGAAACGGGTCTCCCGGCTCTCGCAAGGACAAAGCGTGAAATTCGCCTGCAACCGGCAAGAAAGGAAAGTCCCCGTGGCAATTCTCAATAGCGTCGCAGAGTTTCTCCCCGAGATAGTGGCTTGGCGCCGGGACATCCATGCACATCCCGAACTGGGCTTCGACATCCCCCGTACTTCGGCATTTGTCGCCGAGCGCCTGCGCGAATTCGGCTGCGACGCCGTCGCGACCGGCATCGGCAAAACCGGCGTCGTTGGCGTCATCAAGGGCAACGGCGTCGTGAGCGACGGTAACCCAAAGGTTATCGGATTGCGCGCTGACATGGATGCGCTGCCGATCAACGAAGCGACCGATCTGCCCTATGCGTCCAAGAACAAGGGCTTGATGCATGCGTGTGGGCATGACGGCCACACCGCGATGCTGTTGGGTGCCGCGCGCTATCTTGCCGATACTCGGAATTTCGCTGGAACGGCGGTCATGATCTTCCAACCTGCCGAGGAGATCGGTACCGGCGCCGTTGCCATGCTAGATGACGGTTTGATGGAGCGGTTCGGCATCGAGCACATCTACGGAATGCACAATCGTCCGGGCTTGCCGGTAGGTGTCTTCGGAATCCGGCAAGGTCCAGTGATGGCGGCAACTGATAGCATAGAAATTAGCATTGAAGGGCGAGGGGGGCACCCTGGAAGGCCTCATGAATGCATCGATCCGATTCTGGTCGGCGCTCAGCTTGTGACGGCCCTGCAGCATATCCTGGCTCAGAACATTGACCCTGTCGACTCGGCAGGAATTTCGTTCCACCAGTTCCAGTCCGGGCAGAGACTAGTCCCCGTCGTTCCGCAAACAGCGGAGTTGGTGGGCACCATGCGGACGCTAAAGCCGGAGGTGCGCAAGTTCGTGAAGGAGCGGGTGGGCGAAGTGGTCGCCGGCATCGCCCAGATAACCGGCGCGAAGATAGATATTAAATTTCAGAGCTTCGACGCAATTCTCTTCAATGAGGTCCAGCAGACCGACCTTGCGAGAAGCGCGGCCAAGGGCGTGGCCGGTGAAAACAATGTGCTCGAGACGCCACCGGTAATGGGGGGGGAAGATTTCTCCTTCCTGGCGCAGGCGCGGCCGGGTGCTTTCGTCTGGTGCGGGAACGGTGACAGCGCCGGCCTGCATCACCCTGCCTACAATTTCAACGACGAGGCGATTCCTTATGGAACATCGTACTGGATCAAGCTCGTAGAGAACACGTTGGGATCCCGTCCGACGTCTTGATGATCGGTCTGACAAGGGCCGCAGAACGAATGAATAACTGCCGTCTTATGCCAGGCTTGAATGTAGCGGACCTCGTAAAATGAAAACTCGTTCATCCGTGCCAACATCTCTTGAGGGTCTGTCGGCGTGCGAATGCCTGGAACTCTACCGAAGGCGGCAGCTCTCGCCTGTTGAAGTCGTCGATGACTGTCTCAGCCGCATCGACGCCAACAACCCGGCGCTGAACGCATTTTGCCTCGTCGACCACGAAGGGGCCAGGTCTGCTGCCCGGGCCTCGGAGGGTCGATGGATGAAGGGGGAACCAGCCGGAGTACTAGATGGCATTCCGGCCACCATCAAAGACCTCACCTTGACACGAGGCTGGCCGACAAGACGTGGCTCATTGTCCGGCAGCACCGAGGGACCCTGGACTGAAGACGCCCCTGTTCCAGCCCGTATCCGTGAGACCGGTGGCGTTATCCTGGGCAAGACAACCACTCCAGAATTTGGCTGGAAAGGGGTAACAGACAGCCCGGTCTACGGGATCACCCGCAATCCCTGGAATCCTGACCTGACACCAGGCGGGTCGTCGGGAGGGGCGGCAGTTGCGGCTGCGCTCAACCTTGGCTTTCTTCATCAGGGTAGCGACGGCGGGGGATCAATCCGGATACCGGCGAGCTTCACGGGGACCTTCGGCTTCAAGCCAACCTTCGGCATCGTTCCGCAATGGCCAGCTAGCGCCATGACAACGCTGTCTCATTTGGGGCCGGTGACCCGCACCGTTGCGGATGCGATCCTGATGATGAATGTGATTGCACGAAAGGACGCTCGCGATGGCTATGCGGGTCCGGCGTACCTAGGTCTCGACCCCGATCCAGCAAAGACCACCATCAGGGGCCTGCGGATCGGCTACAGTCGGAACCTCGGCTATGTCAAGGTGGCGCGAGATATCCAAAACGTTACCGATAATGCGATCGACCAGCTTCGAGCTCTTGGGGCCGAGGTGGCCGAAGTCAATCCGGGATTTGCGGATCCGGTGGAGGTGTTTTCTACATTCTGGTTCGCTGGCGCCGCCCGTATTGTGTCACGAATGAACAAACAGCAAAGACAATTACTAGATCCTGGCTTTCTGGAAGGTGCCGAACGCGGGCTGAAGATCACCCTTACCGAATTTCAGGAAGCTGAGGCGATGCGGTTCGAGCTCTCCGCTCTGATGGCGAAGTTCCACGAAAATTACGATCTCTTGGTCACACCGACGATGCCTATCGCGCCGTTCCCCGTCGGGCGAAATGTGCCGGATGATAGTTACAAGGGGTGGGTGGACTGGACGCCCTTCACCTACCCTTTCAACTTGACCCAGCAACCAGCAGCATCGATTCCATCGGGCCTGGATGATCAAGGGCTGCCCGTCGGGCTACAACTGGTCGGCGCGCGCTATTCCGACACCTCCGTCCTAGCCGCGGCATATACGATCGAAAGTCGCCTGGGGCTTCCTTCTTTCGCGAGGAGCAGATTCCACGCTGCCACCCCTTAAAACTTGAGACTGCCGCGCTCAAGCACCTGACGGCCTCCAAGCGGTCAAGCCACGGACGCGAATGTCATTCGATAAAGGGGCGCGGCGTCATAGATGGGCAGTCCTGTCCTACGACGGATTGCTGACGTCACCATCGGGGACAATGTACATTCAAATAGGAGTGCGTCAATCTTGGGATGTGCGGCGCGAAGTCGCGACACAGACTGCAACCCGGGGACTCCATTTCGGTAACACTAGCCGGCCGCGTATTACCTTCGATGCCGCCGATGGCTACTCTTGCCCCTGCGGATGAATCCATGCCCAGCAGCTCTTCGCCGCAGTGTCTTGAGTCTGCGGCCAGACGGCGAGCTTTGCGCCGGCCGGAAGCTGCCGGAGGAGCGTGGGCGCCAGTAGCAGGCTCGACATGGCCACGGGAAGTTTGACAGACGTGGCCAGTGCAGCCTGGCACCAGATACTGAAGCCGCAGTCCCTGGTTATCGCGACGGCTCCGCGCTCAACCAACCGCCTGGCAGCTGCAATGTAGGCCGGCTCGAGAGAGGCATCGCCAGGACTGACCCTCTCCGCCAAAGCCCCGGCCGCGGTCTCTATTATAATTGGGAAGTCGAAGTTGCCGGGTTGAAGACCGACCCCGATGCGGTGGCGGAAATTCACCAGGGCGCAAGTCCGATCTCCAGCCTGTGATTTTTGCAACACTGGCCATCCAATGAGGATCCAACTGCCGTCTGATCGTGACAATTCAGCTGCGTCAAATGCCTTTGCCGCCAAGATGGCGCGTATCGTCAGGTTGTGCTGACCAAGCTGGGACGCTCTACGAGCGCAGGAATCCTGCATTCGCCTGACGCTTCCGGCTCGGTTGCAAGGCTCGGGAATAGTAATGACGAAACAGTGGATCAGCACGCCGTAAGCCCAGTGCAAAAAATGCGGGCTTCGTGCCGAACCTTTTTTTGGAACGGCGGGCGCGGATCTCATCATTGAGATTACCGGAAAGCCTGTCCGGACTTTTCCGAAGCCGCACTGTTATCCTGTTCGAGAGCGACGCATCGATGGTTCCTTTCCCCGCCTCATCGACAAGCTCACCCGTGTCCACTTGGCTCATCCACGACGACTTCGGCAACCATGCTCTCTCCGATCAGCAGCGCTTCCACCTCTTCGAAAATCGTCGAGGAGCGCTATCAGAGAAAATCCACCCTGATCACCGCCCAGGTCCCCGTGGCAAGCTGGCACGACCTTATTAACGACAGCACGGTCGCCGACGCTATACACGACCGCTCGTGCACAATGCACACCGCATCGCCCTTCAGGGCGAGAGCATCCGAAGAAAAAAGCCTCGCCCCTCTTGACCGACTCCGAGAACACCGAAATCAATCAGCCCTACAGCAACCAGGCTGCCGAGGACCAACCTCGACGAACTGTCGGACTTTTGTGAAAACGCTGTCCGGGAATTAGCGGAATCGCTGTCCAGCTTTTGAAGCGCGCAATAACACTATGGCCGTCATCGAAATGAGCAAGGCGAAGTGCTGATTGCCGCGTTTGTTCCGGGATTAAGCGCCAGCCTCTCAAGAAGATTTATGCCGACTCGCCATCATTGTTGAAACTGCTGCAGCGCTCGCACGTTGAAGCCGGCCAGGCCGGGCATACGATTATGCGGATCGCCTTCGCCCAACTTCAATTCTGGACGCCAGGGCTCGATGTAAGGGACCGGCGAGCGTCAAAAGACTGCGGATGGGTCGCCGCTCGTCCCCTGGGATACGATCTCTGTCGGATTTTGTCGCGCCTGCGACATAGTGGTTGTGCGGGCCAGTTTAGTACCTGATATGACCGTAAGTTTGATATCAAACTCAAAGCACTGGCCGACGTGCATTTTGCGAGGTTGGCACGGTTTTTGAAGCGATCATTTCGCGTCGGAGCGCTCTCATCCGCCGGTTATCATCTGTTTTGGCATAAACCCTGCATAAGGCTTTATTGATGGTACCGCAACCCAACTCGCCGTCTTTCGAGCTACTTGGGCAAAAAGAGCACCGCCAGCGGAAAGGGTCGGGAACCGGAGAGGGAACCGGGTGGTGGACCTATGTTTGTGGAGGGGGTTGTGAAAAGGGTCAGCCATGGTGCTTCGAGCCTCTTGTACTCGTGCAGGTCGTCAATGTTGATATAGCGGTTGGCCTCCATCCAGTTTTCATTGGTTTCGTGACAGCAGACAAACGTCAAAGGAGATAGCTCATGCGAGTAGCCATCGTAACGAACAGTGATTTCAACGGTGTGATTAACCGGTTCGGTCAGCCTTGTCCGCAGCCGCCGCAGCCTTGGCCGCATAGCGGCACGTTGGAAGATGTGGTGGCGGCACTTCAAGAGGGCGGCCACGAGACGGTAGTGTGTGAAGGCGATAAAGGACTGCTCGCCAGTCTCGAGCGGTTCATGCCACCTGATCCGCAAGGTCGCCCCTCGGGAATGGTCTTCAACTTGGCGGAGGGAATTCAGGGCGAAAAGCGTTACACTCATGTTCCTGCCATGCTTGAGATGGCCGGTGTTCCATACACTGGATGTAGCCCCTTCGGGATTGGGCTGACGGGAGACAAAGTCATTACCAAAATGCTCATCCGCGATCAGGGCGTGCCGACTCCGAACTTTCGCGTGATGCGTCGCGGCACCGAGAACACCGGCGACCTGAGATTCCCAGTGGTAGTGAAGCCGCGGGAGGAGGACTGCAGCTTCGGATTGCAGATCATACATGAACACTCTAAGTTGCGGCAGGCCGTCGAAGTGATCGTCACGCAGCATGCTCAGGATGCGCTAGTGGAGGAATACATCGAGGGGCGGGAAATCTGCGTTGCGTTGCTCGGAAACGGGGAGCCCGAAGTTTTGCCTCTAGTGGAGCAGGACTTCGGTGACCGCGAAACGCGTGTTATGAATTGGGATGCGAAGTACGTGGCGGCCGCAGCGGTGCCCAAGATTTGCCCGGCGAAAATCGAGAGCGGGCTTGAGACGATGTTACGGGATATTTCGGTTGCGACCTTCCGTGCCTGCCACTGCCGGGACTATGCCCGCGTCGATTTCCGGATCGATCGCTCAGGCCAACCGTTTGTCCTAGAGATGAACTCGGTGCCGGCCCTTGGTATACACTCCAGTTATGGCACAGCTGCAACGGCCGGCGGACACAGCTTCGTAAGCTTGATCAATCGCATCCTCAATGTCGCCCACACCCGCTATTTCGGAATCGGCGTCTCATAGTGGATTGATCGGATCAAAAGAGTCCGATTTCGGGATTCCGTTTTGCGGTTTGGCGTGCGAGTTAGATGCATGCGCAATAGCATCCCCCTTCACCGTTTTGGCCAGCGACCGTCAGCGCCTGCAAGCGCTCGTCGCGGCGCCAGGAAGCCCGCAAGCACGTTCGGGGGCCGCATCGTCGCGCTGTGCTTCGAACCACGAAGCCAAAGCATACTTGGACCACCGGCTAGGTCGAGCGAATGAACCGCACCATCAAGGACGCGACGGGCAAGCGTTTCCACTACGACGATCATGACCAACTGCGTCGGCATCTTGCCGACTTTGTTGCGGCCTACAAATTTCGGCCGCAGGCTGAAGGCCCTCAAAGGTCTCACCCTACGAGTTCATCTGCAAGGCATGGGCTTCCCAGCCCGAGCGCTTCACTCTCAATCCGCTCCACCAAATGCCTGGACTTGTCTATTCGGCGTGTTGAAGTCAATCCCATTCAAGCTTCCTAGGCTGACCTGCCGACGCGATTATCCTAGCCTGATTGATGTAACCGCGGCGTCAAACCGAGATACGGCCCCACGTCCTTCGAATTCCTGAAGGGGGCAGGAATATCGACCGTGGCGTTGAAACCCAGTGCAACGATAGGGCCGACGCCCAGCACGGTCATCAACCGCCTGCAAACCGTGTCACCCCTCACGATCGACAACAGTCTTTCGTGTAGCACCGTGAACTGCTCGCAAAGTTTCCGACGGGCGGTGAGCAACGTCTCCATGATGTCTCGAGTTCCGGAATGTCACCGGAAGGGTCCCGGATGCGATCCGCGAATTTGCCGGCCGTCGACAATGCCAACTTTGAGACCGAAGTTACGAAACAGGCCACGGATGTCGTTCTCGATGGCGATGGCCTTTTCCTGAAGCGACTTGAGGGCCGTCAGCAGCGCCCGGCGATTCTGGGTCGTCAGCGTCTTGACAGTAAGACCGTATGTCCGCCTCTGCCGATGAGGTGGCTCGCCCTACACTGCGCGTCCGAGGGTTGCTCGGACGGGCCGAGCCGATCCTCACCACAGGAGGACGAGCCGTGGCGGATTATAGAGAAGCATTTGTCGGAATCGATGTTGCGAAGCTTAAGAACGCTATTGCGATTGCGGAGGCAGGCCGGGAAGGAGAGGTTCGGTTCTTCGGTGAGGTCGACGCGTCGGCGACCAGCATGCGGCGGGTCATAGGCCGGATCGCCAGCCGCTTTGATTACGTGCATTTCTGCTATGAGGCTGGGCCGACCGGGTACGGCCTTTATCGCCTGATCCGGTCGCTCGGGCACGAGTGCACCGTGGTTGCACCATCATTGATACCAAGGAAGCCCGGCGATCGGGTGAAGACGAACCGTCGAGACGCCATTTCCCTTGCCCGACTATTGCGCGCCGGCGAGCTGACCGCGGTGTGGGTTCCCGATGAAGGGCACGAGTCCATACGGGATCTTGTTCGCGCGCGGGCGGGCGCGGTCGAGACGCTGCGGGTCCATCGCCAGCAGGTGAGCGCATTCATGCTCAAGCACGGCCGTAGCTATCCGCGAAAGAAGAGCTGGACGATGCGCTATCTACGCTGGCTTCAGGAACAAGGTTCGATCATCCCGCGCATCAGATCGCACTCCAGGAGATGGTCGAGGCGGTGCGCGTCTCGAAAGAGCGGGTCGAGCGGCTGGAGCGTGTGATCGAAGAGTTCGTCCCGGCCTGGTCGCTGGCACCGATCGTGTGGGCGCTTCAGACATTGCGTGGGGTAGACCTAATTGTCGCCGTGACGTTCGTCACCGAAGTCGGCGACGCCAGCCGGTTCGAAAGCCCACGCCAGCTCATGGGATATCTCGGTCGGGTCCCCGGCGAGCGCTCAACCGGGGAGACAGTCCGGCGCGGCGGCATCACAAAGGCAGGCAACGGTCGGGTTCGCCACATGTTGGTCGAGAGCGCCTGGACCTATCGACATCCGCCCAAGGTCGGGAAGGCGAAGCTATACCGGTTGGAGCAGGCGTCACCGAAGGTGCGTGAGATCGCCTGGAAGGCGCAGTCCCGCCTGACAGCCCGCTACCGCATGCTGAGCGCTCGGGGCAAACGGACAACGGTCGTCTGCACCGCGATCGCCCGTGAACTGGTCGGCTTTATGTGGGCAGTCGCAAGGGAGGCGCGCGTCACCTGATCGCTCGCCGCGATGGCGCACATATCGCGCATGGGCGGAGGCGGGACCACGGCAGGGGAATGCCCGTCAGACGCTTTGTGGCCGGCAAATCGACCGACGCCCGCAGTAAGATAGGAACAGCCCCGGACGCACAATCGGGAATGCGGTAGCCAACCCGCGCATCAGAGCTTGATCACCGACGTCCTTCAGTTCCGCCTCCCCACCCATGCGCGATCATCAGAATGAGCAGCCGTTCCTCGGATCGGGCGACCTCATGCGTTCCAAACCTTGACAGCGGACATCAGAGCGGTGTTTCCGGACCACCTTTCGGGAGTGGTCGCGATCTGTGAGGTTGCCGATCCTGTATTGGGATCGGAGATCGGCTTGTGTCTGGACTTGACCTTACGCTTGACCCGGAGCGGCAGCTTCGGCGTTTCGAGGTGATCAACGGTGCCGGCGGTCGGCGTCACTGGTCGGTGGATGACAAGGCGCGGATCATCGCAGAGACGCTGGAGCCGAATGCGATCATTTCCGAGGTCGCCCGCCGTTATGGTCTCAGGCCGCAGCAGGTCTTCGCCTGGCGCCGCGAAGCGCGCAAACAGGCCGCTTCGGTGCAGCAAGATTCTCCTGCCTTTGTGCCGGCGGTTGTGGCGGCGGCGGAACCTGCAGCCAGCCGTTCACCGAAGCAGCGGAAACGGCAAGCCACCCGAGATGCCGGCATGATCGAGCTTGAGATCGACGGCATCGCGATGCGCGTCGGCCGGGGCGCCGATACCAAGACGGTGGCCGCAGTGATCCGCGCGCTGAAGGCGACGTCGTGATCGGGCCGACGGGTGCGGTCAAGGTCATGGTGGCGACGAAGCCCGTCGACTTCCGCAAGGGTGCGGAGGGATTGGCGGCGCTGGTGCGAGAGACAATGGGGGCCGATCCGTTCAGCGGGGCCGTCTACGTCTTCCGGGCGAAGCGGACTGACCGGATCAAGCTGATCTTCTGGGATGGCACCGGGGTTTGCCTGCTAAGCGTTTGGAGGATGGGGAGTTCCGCTGGCCGAAAGTGCATGACGGCATGATGCGGCTGACGGCCGCGCAGCTCTCGGCGCTACTCGAAGGTCTCGACTGGCGGCGAGTCCATGAGGCGCGCCGGACCCGCGTGCCAGCCCAGGCGGGCTGACCCGCGACGAAGTGAATCAGCCTAGATTCCGCTGTCGCGGGCTGTCGGCGAATATGGTCTGATCCGTTCATGGCGATGACGGCTGACCAGCTTCCCGACGATCCGGACGCGCTGAAGGCGATGGTCCTGGCGCACGACGTCGAGAATGCCCGTCTGATTCAGATCATCAAGGAATTGCAGCGTCACCGCTTCGGCCGGCGTGCCGAGACGCTCCCCGAGGATCAATTGCTGCTGGGGCTCGAAGAGGCGGAGCAGATCGAGGCCGCCGGTGAGGAAGAGAAGGAGCAATCTGCTCCCGCCGAGCGGCAAGCAAAGGCCACGAGGCGCCGGGCCAACCGGGGCGCGCTGCCACCCCATCTGCCGCGCGTGGAGATGGTCGTCGACATCGAGGACCATGCCTGCCCATGCTGCCGCAATGGCTTGCATCGGATCGGCGAGGACGTGAGCGAGCGGCTCGACATCGTTCCGGCGCAGCTGCGTGTAATCGTCGTGCGCCGGCCCAAATATGCCTGCCGCGCCTGCGAGGACGTCGTGGTTCAGGCTTCCGGCGCCGGCCCGGCTGATCGAGGGTGGTCTTCCGACCGAGGCAACGGTCGCCCAGGTGCTGGTCTCAAAATATGCCGATCACCTTCCGCTCTATCGTCAGGCGCAAATCTACGCCCGGCAGGGTATCAATCTCGATCGCTCTACGCTCGCCGACTGGGTCGGCCGCGCCGCCTGGCACCTGCGTCCGGTGCATGAGCGGCTGCTTGGCAAGCTGAAGTCCTCGGCAAAACTCTTCGCCGACGAGACGACCGCGCCGGTGCTCGATCCCGGCCGCGGCAAGACTAAGACAGGTCAACTCTGGGCCTATGCCCGCGATGACCGACGATGGGAGGGGAGCGACCCGCCGGGCGTCGCCTATGTCTATGCGCCGGACCGAAAGGCCGAGCGTCCGATCGCTCATCTCGCAGGCTTCACCGGAATCTTGCAGGTCGACGGCTATGGCGGCTATCGCGTGCTGGCCGACAAAAGCGGCGTCACGCTCGCCTTCTGCTGGGCGCATGTCCGTCGGCGCTTTTATGAACTGGCAGCAGCCGGTCCCGCGCCGATCGCCAGTGACGCGCTGAGACGGATCGCCGAACTCTACAAGATCGAGGATGACATCCGTGGCCGATCGGCCAACGAGCGCCGCGCGATGCGTCAGGACAAAAGCCGCGCCATCGTCGCCGATCTCGAACCCTGGCTGCGTGAGAAGCTCGGCCTGATCAGTCAGAAGACCAAGCTCGCAGAGGCAATCCGCTACACGCTCTCACGCTGGGAAGGCCTCTCGCACTTCCTTGACGACGGCCGCATCGAGATCGACAGCAACACCGTCGAACGCTCGATCCGTCCGATCGCAATCTCGGGGTCATTCTGCCCATGTTGGGCAGGAGGTCGAAGTCCCGTGCGCAGCAATGGATCTGGGCTCCCCGCGCGCGTCGCTTGCTGCACTGCTTGAACTGAACAAGCTCTTGATCCAGCGCCGTTTCCGGCGAGGCTCTCCGGATGGTTTCATCATCGGGGAGACTCAAAATGAGAACCTTGCCGCCACCGACACGATCTCTCGTGATCGTTCGCCAGCTCAGCATGCGCTCGACTCGCACAAGCTAGTCGGGCTGAGCGCAGCGCAACGAACGATCGTGATCGCCCGGCTCGCCAATGTGCTGATGGCCGCCGCCGGTATCGTGACGGAGGAGAGCCGCGATGACGAGCCGTAATCTGATTCCGGCCACCATCCTCAAGCGCAAGGCCGTTGTCTATGTACGTCAGTCCACGCAGGCGCAAGTGCAGCTCAATCTTGAGAGCCAGCGTCGGCAATATGAGCTGGTCGACGTCGCGCGGCGCTGGGGATTCCGCAAGGTTGAGGTGATCGACGAGGACTTGGGACGCACCGCAAGTGGAGCTGTGGAACGTCCCGGTTTCGAACGCCTGGTCGACGATCTGTGCACCGGTCATGTGGGCGCTGTGCTTTGCCTGGAGGCGTCCCGCCTGTCTCGCAACGGACCGGACTGGCATCGGCTGCTCGAGTTGTGCGGCGAAGTCGATGCACGGGTGATCGATCTGGACGGAGTCTACGATCCGGGACTGCCGAACGATCGCCTGCTGCTCGGCATGAAGGGGAGCATAAGCGAGTTCGAACTCGGGGTGCTGCGTGCTCGCATGTACGAAGCTGACCGCGCCAAGGCACAGCGCGGCGAACTGCGCATCTCTGTGCCCTTCGGCTACGTCTGGCACCGGGATTACGGTCTCGGGTTCGATCCCGATATACGCCTGCAGGAGACCATTCGCCTGATATTCGCGCGTTTCCGCGAACTCGGCAGTGCCCGCCAGGTCCTGATCTCGATGATCGACGATGGCGTGCATTTCCCCAGACCCTCCGACGGCAAGAAGATGGTGTCCTTCGCCTGGGTTCCGGTCCGCTACCGCAACGTGATCTCCGTCCTGAAGAACCCGTTCTACGCCGGCGCTTATGTCTATGGTAAGAGCGAGAAGCGCACCGAGATCGTGGATGGCCGCGTCCGCAAGAGCTATGGTCATTACAAGCCGGCCAGCGATTGGGCGGTGGTGCTCAAGGAGCATCACGAAGGCTATATCGGATGGAGCGAGTACGAACGGAACCAGGAACTTCTCGCCGCCAACGCCTATGGCAAAGCCGGCGGCGTCAAGTCGGGCCGCGGCGGTCGCGCGTTGCTCCCGGGTCTTCTCTCCTGTGGTCGATGCGGGCGAAGACTGGTTGTCACGTATGCCGGACGTGGCCAAGGTTACCCGGTCTATCGTTGCGAGAACACCATGATGGCGCAGGCGCGATGCATGTCGTTCAACGGCTTTCGCACCGATGCGGCGGTGGCCCGCGAAGCCTTGGAGGCGGTTGCGCCGATGGCGATCGAGGCGGCGTTGGAGGCTGAACAGATGCAGCTGGAGAGCGAAGCCAGGCGGCGGCAGATGATCGAGATGGACCTGCAGCAGGCACGCTATGAGGCATCGCTCGCCGAGCGCCGCTACGCCGCCTGCGACCCGGAGAACCGGCTTATAGCGGCCCAGCTCGAGAGGAACTGGGAAGCTAGGCTCAGGCGCGTGGAGACCTGCGAGGCCCGGCTCAGTGAAGTCCAGCGTATGGAGCCTGTCGACGCGATCCCTGACTTCACCGGCCTCGCCCAGGATCTCGAAGCCGCCTGGAATGCGCCGGGTGTCGATATGCGGTTCCGTCAGCAACTGCTGCGCGCGCTCATCAAGGACATTGTGGCGGACGTCGATGACGACGCGCGCGATGTGATCCTGACCATCCATTGGCATGGGGGCCAGCATTCCCAGGTAAGGGTTCGCAAGTCCAAATCCGGAGAGCATGGCCAGAGTACGCCTGAGGAGGCTCTGGCGGTCATGCGATCCATGGCAACGCGATGGTCGGATGCCGAAATCGCCGCCACACTCAACCGCATGGGCATGAAGACGGGTCAGGGAAAGACCTGGACGGCGCGACGCGTCCAATCCCTGCGCACGGTGCACAAGATCAGCGGCTATCGGTCTTCCGACAAGAACGGCGAGTGGCTTACCATGTCGGACGCGGCCGCGAAGCTTGGCGTGTCGCACGTCAAAATCCGCCGGTTCGTCAGGGACGGCATATTACCAGCCGAGCAGGTCATGCGCGGCGCGCCCTACCAGATCCGCGCCAGCGACCTTGAAGATGAACGGATCAAGGCCGATTTGGCGCGCAAATCTCCGCGTATCATCAACGACGATAATCAGAAATCGCTGTTTCCCGCCATTTGAAGAGGGGGTGCATAATGAATCAGTCTTCGCGCTCAACCGCAAGAACGCGCTCTTCGCAGGCTCTGACGGCGGCGCCGAACACTGGGCAGTCATCGCCTCGCTGATCGAAACCTGCAAGCTCAATGGTGTCGAACCGCTCGGCTTATCTCGCCGATGTCCTCACCAGGATCGTCAACGGCCACCCCAACAGCCAGATCGACGATCTCCTGCCTTGGGTCTACATCAACAAGCTCGAGCTCAAGGCCGTGGCCCGAGAATACCGCTTACTCTTGACATGCACGGGCCGGAACAGGTTAACCCGCATATCTGCGCGATGCCGCGAGCATGGTTGCGGTCGGTCTTGTTGACCTGTGCCTTGAGAACGCCTTGGAATGACGGGGCTCGATACAGGTCACGTAGTCCGGCTGCCGCCAGACCAACCATTGGGATAAGGGGCCGGCTTCAAGCCTGATCCGGGCGAGATTCCATGCGGGGTTCTTCAATGCGTCAGCAAGATCGTCCGGATGACTAGCAACCTTCATCTCTCGGCAAATTCGGCGCCCTTCTCACGATGCAAACGGTGGTCTCTTTCACGGAGACGTCCAGTCCGGCATAATTTTTCATGCTGCGCTTCCTTTCCTGATGCTTGTGGCTGTTCACACAGACCACGTTTTGTCATCATCTCGAAGCGCAGCACTTCAAAACAACCCGTTCAAGGCGGGGGGCAAAGCCGAATACCACAATCTAAACACCTAGCGATGCTGTTCAAATTCGCCTTGCCGGCATGGGACCCCATCGCTGTCATCACAGGAAGCAGTACGTGGGAGGGGAACTGCTCGCAGTGATGAATCGTGTTCCGAGCCACTACCCATTCAGTTTCGTCCCAGTTGTTACCTCCCGTATTCAGGTTGCGGTCGAACCGCGGGAAGGCCGAACTAGTGATTTCCAGGCGAATTTGATGGCCGGCCGGAAACCAATTACTTGTGGCGTCGAGATCAATCTCGATTTTGCATATAACGCTCGGTTCCATGAAAACAGCCCGATCAAAGCCCTCGCGATAGCGGACGCGCAGTATCCCGTCCACCACGTCAATCGCACGGCCATCGGGATGTACGTCCAACAGTCTGGCCACGAAGTCCGTGTCCGGGGCCGAAGAAGAGACGAAGAGGACCGCCCGGACAAATCCGGTAACCTCCATGCCCTCTGTGAGGGGCGGTGAAGTGAAGCAGAGGACGTCTGGACGAAGCTGGACGTCCTGGTAATCGCGGGGTCCTATAGTAGTTCCACTTGACTTCCCGCCGTCCATCCCCAAGAACGGCGCCGGATCCCCAGGGTCGTAGGTAAACGTGTCAGCCGGCTCGTCGGCACTCGGAGGCTCTACATCAAGAGTCCCGTCGCCTAGACGGGTCGCGGCATTCCCGCCGCTGCGGAGGAACCAGTGCTGCAGTTCCACACCAAGAGGGGGCCATTCTGACGCGGCACGCCACTCGTTGCGACCCATCACGTAGTACTGGACGCGGGGCATTCCCTCGATCCGGTCGGGCTTGTCGTTCAGCCAGCAGTCGAACCAGTCCAGGTAGATCTGCCAGCAATCCAGGCGCGCGTCGCCCAGCTCGCGCTCGCCGATAACCGTCGGGGCTTTGAGACTCTCGGTGCCACAATGCGTGGCTGGCGACAGAATGATATGTTGGTGATCGCGTGCCGCCGGGCTCAATCCGCGAGCACTAAAAACGCGCTGCTGGTGAAGCGCGTCGGCAGCCCCCACGTCGTACCACGAGTTCACGAACAGGGCTGGGACGTCGATGGTCGAGTCCTCGCTAAGCATCCCATTCCGATCCCCCCAGGGATCGCCTGGGTCACGCGAGACCCAGTCCTCCCAGTCAGTCGGCGGTCCCCCAAGGCTCTTAAGCATGTTGACGAGCGGCAGCGACGCGAAAGCCCGCTGATACTCCTCATCGCTTTTCGGTTGCACTCGGGACCGGTCCTTCGCTGCGGTTTGGTGGAACCAGGGGACAAACGCGGCAACCTCCACCGCACCGCCGAGACGGAGATCCCCGTTGCGATATCGCCCTCCGGCAGAGCCGTTCGCGCCGCCCGATCCCTGCGCAATTGCGCATCGGTGGGCTGGATGGCACAACTGCGCCAGCAAAACCTGCGCGATACCAAGCGCCGAGCACCCATATGTGCCCACGCGTCCATTCGACCATGGCTGCTGCGAAATCCAGGACAGCGTGTCATAACCGTCGTCCCTTTCATTCTCCATGAGGGTGAATACGCCGCCGGAATCGAAGACTCCACGAAGCTCCTGCACAAGTACGGCGAAGCCTTGTCCAGCAAACATTCTTGCCACTTTGTGGCGAGGCTCAACCGGACAGCGATAGGGCGTCTTACCGTATTGAGTTCGGATAAGGATTGACCCGAGTTCCCCAGTGTAACCAATAGGCCGATACAGGTCCGTGGCGAGCTCAACGCCGTCCCGCATTGGAACGCGCAAGCCGGTCTGCAAAACCACTTCGTATCGCGGCGTTGGCGGTTTAATCGGGCCTAGTTCATTACACACTTCAGAGTGCCTCCCAGACATTGAGACTGATTCAAGATGGAGTGGCCAATTTCGACGGGTCTCAGCATTCTATCTGCACGGTGGTGTGTTCGTCGCATTCACAGTACAACGATGAACTCTGTGCCGTTGCTAAGTTGTTTGAAAAGAAACTCAACCGTGCTTCTCTAGCAGGTCCGGCACTCAATGATGGCGCGTTGCCACCCCAATTTCCCTATTGCTTAAATCAATGTGACAGCGCGCCTACGCCGCTGTGCAAAACATCAATTGTGAGTCTCACCGCCATTATGTGCCGATCCATGGACCCCCATTCCATGCTGATTGACGCGGGCCGATGGGGCAAGCTGCTTGATGTGAGAAGCGACGGGCTCCCCGACCGATCGCAGCTTGTTATCACCGTTTGTTTGAAATAGTGGAGGTAGGCTAGCCAGGCGGCAAGCTGTTCAAATTCGCCTTGCCGGCATGGGACCCCATCGCTGTCATCACAGGAAGCAGTACGTGGGAGGGGAACTGCTCGCAGTGATGAATCGTGTTCCGAGCCACTACCCATTCAGTTTCGTCCCAGTTGTTACCTCCCGTATTCAGGTTGCGGTCGAACCGCGGGAAGGCCGAACTAGTGATTTCCAGGCGAATTTGATGGCCGGCCGGAAACCAATTACTTGTGGCGTCGAGATCAATCTCGATTTTGCATATAACGCTCGGTTCCATGAAAACAGCCCGATCAAAGCCCTCGCGATAGCGGACGCGCAGTATCCCGTCCACCACGTCAATCGCACGGCCATCGGGATGTACGTCCAACAGTCTGGCCACGAAGTCCGTGTCCGGGGCCGAAGAAGAGACGAAGAGGACCGCCCGGACAAATCCGGTAACCTCCATGCCCTCTGTGAGGGGCGGTGAAGTGAAGCAGAGGACGTCTGGACGAAGCTGGACGTCCTGGTAATCGCGGGGTCCTATAGTAGTTCCACTTGACTTCCCGCCGTCCATCCCCAAGAACGGCGCCGGATCCCCAGGGTCGTAGGTAAACGTGTCAGCCGGCTCGTCGGCACTCGGAGGCTCTACATCAAGAGTCCCGTCGCCTAGACGGGTCGCGGCATTCCCGCCGCTGCGGAGGAACCAGTGCTGCAGTTCCACACCAAGAGGGGGCCATTCTGACGCGGCACGCCACTCGTTGCGACCCATCACGTAGTACTGGACGCGGGGCATTCCCTCGATCCGGTCGGGCTTGTCGTTCAGCCAGCAGTCGAACCAGTCCAGGTAGATCTGCCAGCAATCCAGGCGCGCGTCGCCCAGCTCGCGCTCGCCGATAACCGTCGGGGCTTTGAGACTCTCGGTGCCACAATGCGTGGCTGGCGACAGAATGATATGTTGGTGATCGCGTGCCGCCGGGCTCAATCCGCGAGCACTAAAAACGCGCTGCTGGTGAAGCGCGTCGGCAGCCCCCACGTCGTACCACGAGTTCACGAACAGGGCTGGGACGTCGATGGTCGAGTCCTCGCTAAGCATCCCATTCCGATCCCCCCAGGGATCGCCTGGGTCACGCGAGACCCAGTCCTCCCAGTCAGTCGGCGGTCCCCCAAGGCTCTTAAGCATGTTGACGAGCGGCAGCGACGCGAAAGCCCGCTGATACTCCTCATCGCTTTTCGGTTGCACTCGGGACCGGTCCTTCGCTGCGGTTTGGTGGAACCAGGGGACAAACGCGGCAACCTCCACCGCACCGCCGAGACGGAGATCCCCGTTGCGATATCGCCCTCCGGCAGAGCCGTTCGCGCCGCCCGATCCCTGCGCAATTGCGCATCGGTGGGCTGGATGGCACAACTGCGCCAGCAAAACCTGCGCGATACCAAGCGCCGAGCACCCATATGTGCCCACGCGTCCATTCGACCATGGCTGCTGCGAAATCCAGGACAGCGTGTCATAACCGTCGTCCCTTTCATTCTCCATGAGGGTGAATACGCCGCCGGAATCGAAGACTCCACGAAGCTCCTGCACAAGTACGGCGAAGCCTTGTCTAGCAAACATTCTTGCCACTTTGTGGCGAGGCTCAACCGGACAGCGATAGGGCGTCTTACCGTATGGAGTTCGGATAAGGATTGACCCGAGTTCCCCAGTGTAACCAATAGGCCGATACAGGTCCGTGGCGAGCTCAACGCCGTCCCGCATTGGAACGCGCAAGCCGGTCTGCAAAACCACTTCGTATCGCGGCGTTGGCGGTTTAATCGGGCCTAGTTCATTACACACTTCAGAGTGCCTCCCAGACATTGAGACTGATTCAAGATGGAGTGGCCAATTTCGACGGGTCTCAGCATTCTATCTGCA